>NZ_JBHSBM010000023.1:0-50739 GCF_042650625.1 Planomonospora corallina | reverse complement strand
CGTCACCGGGGAGGGGATCAGCAGTGGGGCGAGCAGAGGCGGCGCGACATCCCCTCCAGGAAGACCTTCCGGATGTCGAGGATGTTGTTGACGACGTAGGCGTCGCCGTTGGTCGCCTTGGCGACGGCCTGCATCTGGCGCTTGCCCTTCGGCGCGTCGGGGCCGAACGCGATGATCAGGATGCTGATCGGCTTCTCCGGGTCGAACTCCTTCTTGAGGAACTGCAGGAGCTCCTGGTTGCTCATCCCGCCGTCCGGGTCGTCGTTGCCGGCGCCGTCCGTCATGACGAGGATCGTGTTGATCTTGTCGGCCTTGTAGCCGTCCTTCATCATCTGGTAGGCGGCGGCGAGGGAGTCGTTGAGCCCGGTGTCGCCGGTGGCCCTGGCCCGGATCCCGGCCAGTCTCTGGTTGATCAGGTCCCGGCGGAGGACACCCTCCACGTTCTCGGTCAGAGGGCCGACGGAGACCAGCTCGCGGTAGTCCACGCCCTGGCCGTCGAGGTGGGTGGAGAACTCCCACAGGCCCATCTCGCTGCTGTTGGGGAACGGCTTCATGCCCTCGATGGAGATCTTCGCGATGGCCTGCATCCGGGTCATGCCGGTCCCGGGGATCGGGTAGGCCATGGTGCCGGAGACGTCCAGCAGGGTGACCAGCCGGGTGCCGAGGTTGATCCGCGACCACGACTGCGACATGCGCGCCACGGTCTTGGCGTCGGGGGTCGGCAGCGCCTCCGGCGCCTCGGCCTTGAACCCGTCCTCGGAGACCGCCTTGCCGCCCTTCCCGTCCGGGGTGCGGAAACCCTGGCCCTGGAGGGTCTTCTGAGCGGCGGGGGTGCCGAGCTCCTTGACGAACGCCTCGGCGACCTCGCGGGCGCCGGCGTCCTTGGCGACGATCACCGCGGGGTAGTCCAGGTTGAAGGTGCCCTCGGCGGGATAGAGGGGGACGGCCGGGACCTCGGGTTTCTTGGTGTGGTTGAACGCCCACACGCCCTGCTCGGAGGAGACGCCCAGCGGGACGCGGGTGCCCTTCACGCTCAGGCTGGACAGCAGCGCGTTCTGGTCCTTGACGGTCGAGACGGAGAGCGTCTTCATCGCGCCGACCAGTTGCTCGTCGCCGACCCCGGCGGTCGTGGCCACCGCGGAGGCGGCCAGCAGCGCGCCGAGCCCGGCGGCGTTGAGGGCGGGGTCCAGCGCGAGCACGCGCACCTTGCGGCCGGGGCCCTCCACGTTGGCCGCGTTCGTGGCCTCGATCATGCGGGCCCAGCTGGCCTCGCCGAGGTTCTTCTCCAGGTTCGCGACCACGGAGCCGGAGGCCGTCATGACGACGGGGGACTGGGCGACGGAGACGATGGGCGCGGGGACCGCCGGGTTCTTCGAGCGCACGTTCGTCACCCAGAGGCTGGAGTCCGGGATCCACAGGTCCATCGCGCCGGCCTTGCCGCCGCCTCCGCTCAGAGTGGAGGCCACGGTGGCCGAGGCGGCCTTGGCCACCTTGACGCTCGCGCACCCGTCGCCGACCTCGTGGCCCGCCTTGTTGAAGCGCTCCGCGATCTGGGAGACGGCGAGATGGATGTCGGGCGAGGCGGTGACCCGGAGCTCCGCCGCCTCCCCGCTGCAGTCCTCGTCAGGATTGATGATCACGAAGGCGGCGACGCCGAGCAGTACGGCGAAGGCGACCGATCCCGCCAGCGGGACCAGTACCTTTCCCCGCCCTCCACGCCGCCGTCGGGACGGCTCGCGGGAGGAGGCGTAGCCGTCGTCGAGATCATCTGTCCGGTGACGTCCGCCCACGATGCCCTCTTCGATGTCGATGTCCTGGAGCAGCGGACCCGCCCTATGGGGAGGTAAACCGCAATATTCACGGAACTGTACTGGCAACACTTACCGTGGCAAAACACCTGTTTTGGTGTGGTTATCACTTTACGTGAACGCAGTGATCACCTGGAATCGGCCCGCTCGCAGGGTGATCTCACCGCCCGAGGGGGAGCGGCGCGGGTCTCCGCACCGGTTCATGCGCCGCTCCGCACCGGTTCATGCGCCCTTCCGCGCGGCGAAGGCGGGCCGCGGGGCGGTTCGCGCCCCGGCTCCGTAGGGCCCCCGGGCGGCTTCAGTGGCAGCAGGAGTGGCCGCGCCAGGTCCGCAGGCCCTCCCGCACGGCGACCGCCGCCAGGAGGACGGCCATCACGGGGTCGGCCCACCACCAGCCGGCGCCGTTGAGCGCGAGCCCGGCCAGCACGCCCCCGGCGAGCAGCGCGCACATGAGGTTCTGGGTGCCCTCGCCCGCGGTGGCCGCCGAGTGCAGCCGGGCGCCGAGCCGGCGTTTCGCCGTGCCCAGCAGCGGCATGCTCACCAGGCTGACCGCCGTCACCGCGATGCCGAGGACGCTGGTCGCCGCCCGGTGCCCGGCGTCCAGGTCGTGCGCCACGTGGACCAGGAGATAGGGGGCGAGCAGCCAGAAGCTGACCGCCACCGCCTTGCGGGCCCGCTCCTCGGCGTCCGCCGAGCGCATCCGGGCCCCGGTGAACCGCCAGACCACGATGAGGCTGGCGAGCGCCTCCACCAGCGACCACACGCCCCAGCCGATCAGCGCGACGGAGTGGGCGCGCAGTCCGGCGGCGATGCCGAGCAGGCTCTCGGCGCCCAGCCAGGCGAGGGTGACCAGGGAGAGCGTGCGGGCTCTGCGGGCGTCGCGCAGCCACGCGCCGCCGTGCGCGGCGGAGTGCGCTCCACCCGGGTGCTCCGGGAGGGCCGGCGCGGTACCGGACGGACCGCCGGTCGCGAGCCGTCCCGCTCTCCGCTCCGCCATGGTGCCCCCGACCCGTCCAGACTCTCCCCGACGACGAGTGACCATTCTGTCACGGAGAGTCGCGTGCGGTTCCGCCGTGGAGCGCCGTACGCGGTTCCGCCGCGGAGCGCCGTGGCACGACACGGCCGGAGGTTCCTGCGGAACATGGGCGGAGCGTAGGATTCGGGAGCGGTCCAGCCGATTCCGGGGAGATCCGTGCCGTTCACGCCAAGCCATGTCGCCGCCGTGCTGCCGTTCGTCTCCTCGCCGCGGGCCCGCCGGGTGCTCGATCCCTGGGCGCTCGCCCTGGGCGCGATGGTCCCCGATCTGCCGACCTTCCTGCCGTTCCTGCCGGACTACGCGGTCTGGCACTCCGTCCCCGGGGTGCTCACCCTCGACCTCGCCGCGGTCCTGGTGCTCCTGGCGCTCTTCCACGGCCTGCTCAGGGAGCCGCTGACCGCTCTCCTGCCCCCCGCCCTGGCCGCCCGCGCCGCGGCCCTGCCCCCCGGCCGGTACGGCCCGCGGCGACTGCCCGCGCTGGTCGCCGGCGGCGTGACCGGCGCCTCCACCCACCTGCTCTGGGACTCCTTCACCCACTCCTACAGCTACGCCATCTGGGGCTGGGAGTGGCTGGACGTCCGGGTGGCCGGGCTGGTCCCGGTCTTCCGCGTGCTGCAGTACGCGTCCAGCGCGGTGGGCCTGGCCGCCGTGCTCTGGTGGGCCCGGCGCGCGCTCCTCCGGATGGAGGCGCGCGCGCTGCCGGAGCACCTGGCGCTCTCCCGCCTGGCACGGCACGGCGTCCTGGCGGCGACGGCCGCCGCCACCGTGCTGGGCGCGCTGCTCTGGCCGGTGTTCTTCCCACCGTCCGGCTGGGCGGAGACGGGCACCCGGGTGGGGACCGGTGTGGTGGTCGGCTGCTGCGCCCTGTTGCTCTCCTACGCGCTGGCGTGGCGGCTCCCCGGCCGCCCGTTCCGGGGACCGGCCCGTCCGGGCGGAGGAACGGGCGAGGGAACGGGCGTGGCAGGATGCGAGGGTGCATGACGCCCCGGATCCCCGTCTGGCCGACTTCGCCGACCTGCGCGACGTCGAGCTGCGCAAGAGCCTGGAGGCCGAGCACGGCCTGTTCATCGCGGAGGGGGAGAAGGTCATCCGCCGCGCCGTCGCCGCCGGCCACCACGTGCGCTCGGTGCTGCTGACCCGGCGCTGGACCGCCTCCCTGGCCGACGTCCTGGAAGGGCTCGGCGACCGTGTCCACGTGGTGGACGACGACGTCATGGAGAAGATCACCGGTTTCCCGGTGCACCGGGGCGCGCTCGCCTCGATGGAGCGGCGGGCCCTGCCCTCGGTGGCGGAGATCCTCGGCGGGGCCCCGCACCCGGCCGCCGGGGGCGCGGAGGCGGGGGAGGGCCGCACCGGGGGGGACGGCACCCCGCCGGAGGGCTCCGGCGGGGAGCGGGCGGCCGTCCCGCGGCGCGTCCTGGTCCTGGAGGACCTCGTCGACCACGGCAACGTCGGCGCGATCTTCCGGTGCGCCGCCGCCCTGGGCGTCGAGGCGGTGATCCTCTCCCCCCGGTGCGCCGACCCGCTCTACCGCAGGTCGGTGAAGGTCTCCATGGGGGCGGTCTTCTCCATCCCGTACGCGCGGATGGACGACTGGTACAACGGCCTGGCGGAGCTCCGCACGGCGGGCTTCCGGACGCTGGCGCTCACCCCCGACCAGGCGGCCGTGCCCCTGGACGAGGTGGAGATGACGGAGCGGGTGGCGCTCCTGCTGGGATCGGAGGGCGACGGGCTCT
Organism: Planomonospora corallina; assembly: GCF_042650625.1. Taxonomy (NCBI): domain Bacteria; kingdom Bacillati; phylum Actinomycetota; class Actinomycetes; order Streptosporangiales; family Streptosporangiaceae; genus Planomonospora; species Planomonospora corallina. Next base: position 46,159 of record NZ_JBHSBM010000023.1, on the reverse strand, counting down.
CCTCACGATGGCTGCACGAGGCCGACCGGCCCGTCTGCATCCCGATGAGCCCGGCCGCGCTGGAGCGGGGGGTCGACTCCCTCAACGTGGTCGCCGCCGCCGCCATCGCCTGTCACGGCCTGATGCGCCGGGGCCGTGCCGTCCCCTAGCCCGGCCGCCCGCTCCAGGAGCCGCCTGGCGGACCGGAAGCGCCGCTGCGATCTGGTCTCGCCGAGCAGGACGCCGACCAGCCGGCGGCCGCCGCGCTCGGCGGCGAAGGCCAGGCAGTAGCCCGCGGCGCCGGTGTAGCCGGTCTTGACGCCCAGCACGCCGGGCTCGCCGAGCAGCTCGTTGGTGTTGGTCCACACGTGCCCGCGCCGCGCCGGGGCGGCGCGCACGACGTACCTCTCGGTGGCGGCGATGGCCGACAGCACCGGGTGGCGCAGCGCGACGTCGGCGAGCCTCACCTGGTCGGCCGCGGTGGAGTGGTTGCCGTACGGCCGGGGCAGCCCGTCGGCGTTGGTGTAGACGGTGTCGGTCAGGCCCAGGAAGCGGGCGGCGGCGTTCATCCTGGTCACGAAGCGCCGCTGGCCCGGGCCGTAGACGCGGGCCAGCGCGTGGGTGGCGTCCGCTCCGGAGGGGAGCATCACCCCGTGGAGCAGGTCCCTGACGGTCAGCCGCTCCCCGGCGCGGAGCGAGGCGTGGCTGGCGCCGTGCCGGCGCGCATGCCTGACGTCCCTGGCCTTGATCGTCACGATGTCGGTCAGCCGGGCCTCGCGCAGCACGACGTAGGCGGTCATGATCTTGGCCAGGCTGGCCACCGGGAGCCGCCACCCGGCCCGTCTGCTCAGGTGCACCGTACCGGTGGTGGTGTCGACCAGGTGGACGGCGCGGGCGGAGAGGCGGGGCGCCGCACCCGGCCCGGCGGGCGCGGCGGTGGACACGGTGGCGGAAGCGGCGGTGGACACGGTGGCCGGCACGGTGGCCGGCACGGGTACGGCGAGCGCGGCGGCCGGGGCGACCGGGCCCGCGAGCCCGGTCAGTGCGGTCAGCCCGGTCAGCCCGGTCACTGTGGCGCATGCGGTCAGGCGGATTCCCCCATTAGGCATGCGAGCCATCGTGGCAGGGCGCGTCGTCACTCCGAGTGACCCGCTCCTGCTCGGCGCGGCGGGCGGTACGGCGGCGGCGCCGCCACCGGACGAGGAGGACGGCCGCGGCGAGCACGGCGAGCGCGACGGCGCCCGCCGCCGCGGGCGACTCGGCGGCCAGCCGCACCCAGCCCCACAGGACCGAGTAGAGGCCGAAGGAGGTGACCGGCACCCAGGTCAGGCAGCCGAGCGCGCTGGCCACGACGTACCAGGGGTAGGAGACGCGCAGCACCCCCGCCACCCAGGGCAGCGTGTGCCGGAGCACGGGGACCCAGAAGCAGCCGTAGACGGCGAACGCGCCCCACCGGCGCACCGCGTTCTCGGCCGCCCGGATGCCCTCCGGGCTGATCCGCCGGCCGATCCGGGAGGCGTACAGCCGTCTTCCCAGGAAGTGGCCGATCCAGTAGTAGGCCTGGAAGGCGCCGAACAGGGCGACACCGCCGACGACGACCCAGAGCCAGAGCGGCATGCCGAAGACCGAGGCCGACGCGGGGTCGGGAATGGCCGCCGCGAGAGGTCGCATGTGCACGTCACCACCGGGGTCGCTCGCTCCTGATAAGGCATCTTAGGTCAGGCTTACCTCACTTTGGGAGGGAGTGGTGCGGATCGTGACCGGGCGGGGAGCCGGGCCGGGAAACGCGCGCACGCCCTGCAAGCGCGCCGCAAGTGGATCTCAACCCGCCTGCCGTACACCTGTAGTGGAAGAAGGAGGGTGTCTGTCATGAGTCCGCGGAACAGTGTCGTACCGGTGGTGGCGAGTGGGACCGCGACGGTCGTGAAGCTGCTGGCGGTCACGCTCGCCTTCGCCGGGCTCTACGTGGGGGCGGACACCCTGGACGGCTCCAGCCGGGCCCGCGCGCAGAGCGCCGGGCAGGACCGGGTGCGGACGCTGACCCTGTCGGCCGACGCGGCCGCGGCCGCCACGGAGCGGGAGCCGGCGCAGGGCGAGGTCAGCGTCGACGAGCAGCCCCCCGGCGGGCGCTGCGACCGGCCTTACCGGGTCCGGAGCGTGATCACCAACGCCGACCCGGAGAGCACCGTCTCCTACGACTGGCAGCTGCAGCGCTGGAGCCCCGCCTCCAGGAGCTGGCTGACCTACATGACCTCCGGCGGCGGGTTCGGCGGCGAGAAGCGGACCGTCGAGTGGCAGCCCCGGATCGTCGACAACCCCGGCGTGTACCGGGTGAAGCTCTCGGTCTCCGGCGGCGAGACCCTGCGCAGCGAGAAGTTCATGGTCAGCTGCTGATCCGGGCCCGTCCCGCTCCGCCCATCCCGCCTGCGGGGGCCGGGATGAGCGGAGCGGGACGGAAGAGGCTCACTCGCCGAGCGAGCCGAGCGAGCCGAGCGAGCCGAGCGAGCGCCGGGCCGCCTCGATCCAGCGCGGCACGCCGACCCGCTCGGCCACCGCCAGCGCCTTGGTGTAGTGCGAGCGCGCCGCGTCGGCGAAGCCCAGCCGGAGCGCCAGATCGCCGAGGGTCAGCGCGACCGGCCAGAGGGCGACCACCCCGGTGCCGGCCCCCGCGATCCGCTCGGAGAACGGCTTCAGGGTGTCGTAGGCCTCGACCATGCGCTCCCGGTCGTCGAGCAGCATGCCCGCCAGCGCCCGCCAGATCAGCGCCAGCTCGTAGAGGAAGTCCGGGCGCACCGGCGTCTTCACCGAGATGAGCGCCCGCGCGTCGCGCTCGTGCCCGGCCGAGGCGAGCGCCACCGCGTACGCGTCCAGGGTCCACTTGGCGCCGCGCTGGTGCGCCTCGGCCAGCGGTTCCACCGTCTCCGACGCCTGGCCGTTGACCAGCCGCAGGCAGAACGTGGTGATCAGCGGCAGGTCCTGGCGGCCCTCCAGCATCCCGGCCCGGGCGGTCAGCCGCGCCGCGTCCCGGTAGGCCCGCTCCGCCCCGGCGAAGTCACCGGCGATCATCAGGCGCTGCCCGGCGTACCACGCGCCCACGGCGAGCGGGGCGGGCAGGCCGTACCGCCGGGCCAGCCGCTCGGCGGCGGCGACGTGCCGGTCCGCCTCCGCGAACGCGCCCGAGGCCGCCGCGCACTCCATCAGCACCAGGTGGGCCAGGGCCTGCACCGCGACCTGGCCGCTGGCCTCACCGACCTGGAGCAGCTCCCGGCCGATGACCTCCCGCTCGCCGACCGGGGCGATGCCGTACGACTGGCGCAGCCGCCCGCTGAGCGCGGTCGCCAGCAGCGCGGGGTCCCCGGTACGGCGGGCCAGCTCCTCGGCCTCCAGCGAGGCCTGCTCGCCCCGGGAGGTCGCCGAGCCCTCCAGCTCCAGCGCGACCGTGGCCAGCAGGCTCGCCCGCAGCGACTGCTCGGCGGCCGGCAGCTCCACCAGCGCCTGCTCGGCGACGTCCACGATCTCCCAGGCGGTCCGGGTGAAGTCGCGGGCCATGCCCTTGTGCGGCACGGCGAGCGAGGCGGCCACCCGGGCGGTCAGCTCCAGGTCGCCGAGCGGCCGGGCCGCCTCCATCGCCTCGCGCCGGTACCGGCGGGCCGCGGCCATGTCGCCGCAGAGCGCCAGCGCCCGGATCAGGCTCAGGGTCAGCAGGAGCCGCTCCCGGGTGGTCTCCGGCGTCTGGGTGACCCCGGAGCGGTCGAACGCCGCGATGGCCCGCTCCCAGAGCGTGGCCGCCTCCCGGTGCGCGAAGCGCCGCTCGGCCTGCTCCGCGGCGAGCCGGGCGTAGCGGACCGCCTTGACCGCGGTCTCCGCGGTCCCGGCCGCGTCGTAGTGGTGGGCCAGCGCCGCCACGTCGGAGGGGTTCCTGCGCTCGATCACCGCGGCCACCGCCGCGTGCAGCCGGGAGCGGCGGAGCCGGGAGGCATCGGAGTAGATCGTGTCGCGCATCAGGTCGTGGTCGAAGCGGACCCGTCCGGGGCCCGGCTCGGTGACCAGGCCCGCCAGCAGCGCGGCCTCCACCGCCTCGACGACCGCGTCCTCGTCGCCCGCCACGTCCACCAGCACGTCCACGTCGACGTCGCGCCCGATCACCGCGGCCTGGAGCAGGATCTGCTGGGCCTCGGAGGGCAGCCGGGAGATGCGGCGCCGCAGCACGTCCCGCACGCCGGAGGGCACGCCGGAGATCACCTCGGCGGCCGTGGCGCGGTCGCTGACCGCCTCGGCGTCGAGCAGGCGCACGGTCTCGCGCACGAAGAAGGGGTTGCCGCGGGTGCGCTCCACGATGCTCTCGACGGCCTCGGCGTCCACCTCCCGCACGCAGGTGGCCCGGACCAGCTCGGCCACCGCCTCGGGATCCAGCCCGGAGAGCGGGACCCGGACGGGACCGAGCCGGGCCAGGGCGGTCAGGACCTCGGACTGGTGGGCGGTCAGCTCGCTGTCACGGCCGGTCACCACCAGCAGCACCCGACTGGAGGCCAGCAGGCTCGGCAGCGCCCGCAGCAGCGCCAGCGTCTGGTCGTCGGCCCAGTGCAGGTCCTCCAGCGTGAGCAGGATCGGGGTGTCGCGCGCGATCGCGGCGATGTAGCCGCCGACCGCCCGGTGCAGCCGGAAACCACCGGAGGCCTGGTCGTCGTCGGGGTCGGGGGCCGTGTCGTCCAGCAGCGGCGCCAGCAGCGGCGCGTACTCGCCGGGACCGGCCATGCCCACCAGGGTGCGCAGGATCTCCACCCACGCCCAGCCGGGGGGCGTGGCGCTGCTGTCCGGGCAGGCGCCGGAGGCGGCGGCCCAGCCCTCGGCGGACAGCCGCGCGGAGAGCTGCCGGACCAGGGTGCTCTTGCCCGCGCCCGCGTCACCGCTGATCACCGCGACGGTGAAGCGGCCGGTCCGGGCCGCGGCGGCCAGCAGCCGCTCCAGCTCGGCGTCGCGGCCGACGAAGGGCTCCGGCTCCAGCGGCGGCGGCTCGACCGGGACCGGCGTGGCGGGGCGCGGCGGCCAGGTGTCGGCCGGCACCACGGCGCGCGGCCGCTGCGGGGCGGGCAGCTCCAGGCCGGGGTCCTGGGCCAGGATGTCGGACTCCAGCTTGCGCAGCGCCGGACCGGGGTCGATGCCCAGCTCGTCGGCGAGGATCGTGCGGGCCCGGCGGAGCGCGGCCAGCGCGTCGCCCTGGCGCCCGCACCGGTACAGGCCCAGCGCGAGCAGCCGCCAGCCCTCCTCCCGCAGGGGGTTCTCGCCGGTCAGCGCCTCCAGGTCGGGCACCGTCTCGGCGGGCATGCCCAGGCGGAGCCCGGTGTCGGCGTGCCGCTCGCGGGCGACCAGGCGCAGCTCGGTCAGCCGGTTCACCTCGGCCTCGGCCCACGGCTGGTCGGCGAACTCGGAGTACGGGGTCCCGCGCCACATGCCCAGGGCCTTCTCCAGGCGGACCCGGGCGGAGGCCGGGTCGTCGCCCTCCAGCAGCTCGCCGGCGGCGCGGACCAGGGACTCGAAGCGGAGCGCGTCGACCTGGTCGGGGGCGGCCCGGAGCGCGTAGCCGGAGGCGACGGTCACCAGCAGCCGGTTGGGGCCGCCGCGCGGGCGGCCGGGCTCCAGTACGCGGCGCAGGCGGGAGATGTAGACCTGCAGGCCGGACTGCGCGCCCTTGGCCGCGTCGTCGTCCCACAGGTCGTACAGGATCGTGTCGACCGGGACGACCTGTCCCCGGGCGACGAGCAGCCGGGCCAGGACGGCGCGCTGGCGCAGCCCGCCCAGGTCGAGCGGGTCCTCACCGGAGTGGGCCTCGACCGGACCGAGAACCCGGAACGCCACCATGTCAGTCGTCACGCTACGCGGGCCTTCGAATCGCGTACAAGGTCTTTCCTCATCTGGCAGGTGAGGTCCTCCGGGGGGCCGGTGGATCCTCCGCCGGAGCGGGGCGCCCGGCGCGTCACCCCTGACGGACGGCCGGCTCCTCGGTGGGCGCCTGCGCGCCCTCGCGCCGGCGCAGCAGCGCCCACGCGCCCAGGGCCAGACCGCCGAAGGGGATTTCGACAGTGTAGGTCCAGAAGCCGAAGAGCAGTGCGGCGGTGGCCGCCGAATCGGCGGGCACCCCGAAGAAGACCAGCGCGCCGACGGTCCCGGCCTCCATGATCCCGGTCCCGCTCGGGGTGACCAGGGCGGTGGTCAGGACCCGGGACAGGGCGAAGGCCGCGATCGACTGGGCCAGGCCCGGGTAGGCGCCGGTGGCGTGCAGGCAGCAGAGCAGGACCAGCCACTGCAGGCCGAGGAAGGCGACCATGCCCAGCGTCAGGCCGGGCCAGCGGCCGCGCACGATCGCGGAGGTGTCGGCGCGCAGCCGCGCCAGCGCGGCGGAGGCGGCGTGCTCGGCGGGCCGGACCGGCGCCGGCGCCAGCCGCGCGAGGGCGTCGAGGGCGCGGCCGAGCAGGGCGGCGGCGCGGTCCCAGTAGAGCGCCGCGCCCGCCACGGAGACCAGGACCAGGATGGAGATCGCGCCCGCCCAGCCGGCCTGGACGACGGCGGGGCTGAGATCCTTCCCGCTGGCCAGCAGCGCCACGATGCCCACCGCGGGCAGCACGAACCGGAACAGGGTGTTCCAGATGCCGCTGGTCAGGGTGGAGACCACCACGGCGCGGGTGGGGAAGCCCCAGCCCTTCGTCATGGCGAAGGTCAGCGCGACCCCGGCGGCGCCGCCGAAGGGCAGCAGGTTGCTGACCGCGCTGCCGCCCGCGTTCAGGGTCAGGGCCTGCAGGTGGGTCAGGCCGGGCAGGGAAGAGGTCAGCACGAACGTGTAGGCCAGCAGGCTCGCCAGCCAGAGGAAGGCCATGAGCGCGACCGCCTGCCAGCTCAGCGCGGCGAAGCGGGCGCCGATCTCCGTCCAGGAGACGGTCTTGCCCGTCAGCGCCTCCACGATCTGCGGCAGGAAGACCACCAGCGTGGCGGCCAGGCCCAGCGACGCGGCCGACAGGCCGATCTGGACCCATCTGTTCTTCATGTGCCCTCCCGGACCAAGTGTGCCGGGCCGGACGTCATGCTTTGGGAGGAATTTCGAAGGGGTGCCTCATCCGGGTGCCGGGCGGCAGGCCCCGCTGGACGTACCACTCGGTGCCGAAGACCAGCCGGTAGAGCGGCCCGGGGACCTTGAGCATCACGCCCAGCGTGCGGGTGTCGGCCCCGGTGGCCTGGGTGGCGTGGGCGGCCATGCTCGCCCGCTTCTGCCGGGCGAACCGGCGCACGTTCACCCGGTGGGTGATCTCCTCGGAGGGGGAGTAGGCCCGCTCGAAGGCCCGCACGTCCAGCTGGGGGTAGAACCTGCGGACGATCCCCAGCCCGCGCAGCAGCGGGTCGCGGTTGACCGTCGCCTCCAGCACGATCGGGGTCTGTGCCAGCTGCGCGGCGCGGGCGCCCACCCGGTTCACCTGGACGTGGTCGGGATGGCCGTACCCGCCGGCGGGGTCGTAGATCGTCAGCAGGTCGGCCTTCTCCTCGGTGAGGACCTCGGCGAGCCTGCGGGCCGCCTCCTCGACGTCGGCGTCGATGAAGGAGTCGGCCGGCCGGTCCTCGGCGACCCCGCCGCCGGGGGCCAGCCCCGAGTCGCCGTAGCCGAGGTTCACCACCCGGGCGCAGCCGAGCGCGGCCGCCGACTTGTAGAGCTCGGCGATCCGGGTCTGGCCGAGGGCCTCGCCGGGCGAGAGGTCGGCCTGGCCGCGCTCTCCGGCGGTGGCCACGACGAGCACCACGCGGTGCCCCTCGGCGGCCAGCATGGCCATGGTCCCCGCGGTCAGCAGGGCCTCGTCGTCGGGGTGGGCGTGGAAGAAGACGGCTGTCCTGGGCGCGGGCGGGCGGCTGGTGGAAGCGGGCACGCGGCCATGATCTCACGCGGGACTACTCTGGCAGCGTGAGGATCATCCACGTCAGTGACTGTTACCTGCCGCGCCTCGGAGGGATCGAGGTGCAGGTCGCCGACCTGGTCCGGATGCAGTGCGAGGCGGGTCACGACGCCGAGGTGGTGACCGCGACCCCGGGGGAACCCCTGCCTGGAGTGCACCGGATCGTCGCGAACCTCCCGTTCGACCTGCCCGTCCACCCGACCGGGACCGGACACCTGATCCGGCTGCTGGCGGCGCGGCGGCCGGACGTGGTGCACGTGCACGCGGGCGCCGTCTCGCCGTTCGCCTGGATGGGGGTGCGCGCCGCCGCCCGCGCCGGGCTGCCGGTGGTGGTGACCGTGCACAGCATGTGGGACCCGGTCACCCGCGCGCTCTACCGGGGGCTGCGGGCTTTGTTCGGCTGGCAGAGCTGGGGGCTGGTGGGCACCGCGGTGAGCGAGGCCGCCGCCCGGCCGATCCGCGCGGTGGCCGGGCCGGGCGTGCCGGTGCACGTGGTCTCCAACGGCCTGGACGTCTCCGGCTGGCGTCCGGGGGCTCCCGCCGTACGGCCTGCGGAGGGCGCGGAGGGTGCGGCGGCCGTACCGCGGGTGGAAGGCGCGGAGGGCATGGGAGTCGCGTCGCGGGCGGAGGGCGCGGCGGATGCGGGGGGCGTGGAGGCGCGGCCCGGGCCGGGGGAGACCCCCGCCGGCGCCGTGCACGTCGTCGCGGTGGGGCGGCTGGCCCCGCGCAAGCAGCCGGTCCGCCTGCTCCGGCTGCTGAAGGAGACCCGCGCCCAGGTGCCGGCCGCGGTGCCGCTGCGGGCCACCGTCATCGGGGACGGCCCGGCGCGCGCGCAGATGGAGCGCTACCTGCGGGCCAACGGGATGACCGGCTGGGTCTCGCTGCCCGGACGCTACAGCCGCGAGCGGATCCGCGAGGTGCTCGCCTCGGCGGACGTGTTCGTGGCCCCGGCGCCGCGCGAGTCGTTCGGGCTGGCGGCGCTGGAGGCGCGGGCGGCGGGGGTCCCGGTGGTGGCGCGGGCGCAGAGCGGCGTGGCCGACTTCGTCCGCCCCGGCAAGGAGGGGCTGCTCGGGCGGAGCTTCGACGAGCTGGCCTCCTCGGTCGCCAGGCTGGTCCGCGACCGGGAGCTGCGCGAGTCGATCGCCGCGCACAACCGCGCCACCGAGCCTGTCAGCTGCTCGTGGCCGGCCGTGCTGGAGGGCTTCGACCGCTGCTACGAGGAGGCCCGCGCGCTCAGGGGCTGAGCCGGAGAGCCGGCCGAGGGCGGCCCGTGGTGGCGGGCGCCCCGGTCGGATCGGGCGCGGCCGCCGCGCCGTCCTGCCCCCCCGCAGGCGGAGCGGCGGCCGCGTCCGCTGTGCCTCCTCCCCGCGGAGGCGCAGCGCCATGTCAGGCGCAGGCGGTGCCGAGCTTGGTGCCGGCCTCAGTGGCCTTGTTGCCCAGGTCCTGGACGGCGCTCAGGGCCGCGCTGGGGTCGCTGGCGTCGATCTTCAGGGCGCCCCAGGTGGTGGAGAACTCGTTGAGCGCGGCGGCGAGGTCACCGTCGGCCTTCTCCGCGAGCGCCTTGAAGTCGTCGGAGAGCTTCTGGTTCGCCGCGTTGAACTTGTCGAGGTCGCCGGCGCTCGCCCCCATCGAGGAGCTGTAGTCCGTGAGGAGCTTCTGGGCGGCGGTGCAGATGTCCGCCTTGGAGCCGCCGCCCGCCGCGGAGGTGGAACCGCTGTCGGCGGCGGTCGTGGAACCGCTGCTCGTGGTGGTCGCGGCCTGGCCGCCGCAGGCGGCGGTCATGGCGATGAGCGCGGCTCCCGCGACGGTTGCGGCGACGCGGCGGGGGGAGGAGAGGGAGAACATTGGGAACCTTTCACTGCGATGTGTGACGATCAGAACTGTAGGGGTCTCCCTTGCCGGTCGCTTACATCCGGCTTACATCACCGGTGATAGTGACGCGGGCCCGGCCACGGGTAGTGGGAGCGCATGACCGAGACGACCGCCGCGCCCGGGTCCCCGCACGCCCTGAAGAGGGTGATCGGGCGCTGGACGCTGCTGCTGTTCGTGGTGGGGGACATCCTCGGCGCGGGGATCTACGCGCTGGTCGGCAAGGTGGCGGGGGAGGTGGGCGGGGCGCTCTGGCTGCCCTTCCTCGTGGCGTTCACCTTGGCCGCCCTGACCGCGACCGCCTACGCCGAGCTCGTCGGCAAGTACCCGAGGGCCGCCGGGGCCGCGCTCTACGCCAACAAGGCGTTCGGCCTGCCCTTCGTCACGTTCATCGTGGCCTTCGCGGTGCTGATGAGCGGGATCACCTCGGCGAGCGCGGCGGCCCTGGCCTTCGGCGGGGCCTACCTCGGCGAGTTCGTGACGGTCCCGGTCGTCGTGGGCGCGCTGGTCTTCCTCGCCCTGGTGACGCTGGTGAACTTCGCGGGCATCTCCGAGTCGATCAAGGTCAACGTGGTCCTGACGGTCATCGAGGCGTTCGGCCTGCTGGTCATCGTCGCGATCGGGGTCTACGCCCTGCTGCGGGGGGACGGCGAACCCGCCCGGGCGCTGGAGTTCCATCCGGAGACCGGCGCCCTCCTCGGCGTGCTGGGCGGTACGGCGCTGGCCTTCTACGCGCTGCTCGGCTTCGAGGACTCGGTGAACCTCGCCGAGGAGGCGAAGAACCCTCCGCGCGACTTCCCCCGGGCGCTCTTCGGCGGCCTGGCCGTGGCGACGGTGATCTACATGGCGGTGGCGTTCACCGCGACGACGCTGGTGGAGACCGAGACGCTGGTGAACTCGACCGGCCCGCTGCTGGAGGTCGTCCGGGTCGCGGGCCTGGCCTTCCCGCCGAAGCTGTTCGCGCTGATCGCGCTGCTCGCCGTGGGGAACACCGCCCTGATCAACATGTTGATGGCCTCGCGCCTGGTGTACGGCATGGCGCGCGAGGGCATCGTGCCCCGGGTCTTCGCCGCCGTCCACCCCAGGCGCTCGACCCCGTGGGCGGCCATCCTGTTCACCGTGGCCGTCGCGGTGGTCCTGGTCGCCACCGGGGACGTGGGCGGTCTGGCCGACACCACGGTGCTCCTGCTGCTGTGCGTGTTCGCGATGGTCAACGCGGCCGTCCTGGTGCTGCGGAGGGACCGCGTGGAGCACGGGCACTTCCGGGCGCCGAGCTGGATGCCCGCACTGGGTGCGGCGGTCTGCCTCCTGCTGGCGCTGCCGGTCACGGGCCGCGGCGCCGAGGTCTATCTCCGCGCGGGCCTGCTGCTCGGGATCGGCGCGGTCCTGTGGTTCGTGAACCGGCTCTTCCTGAGCGGGCGGGACGGCGACCGGTCCGGGTCAGAACGGCAGCAGTCGCCCTGAGGGCGTGCGGAGGTCGAGCGGGCCGGGCCGCCGGGGCGGCCTGGGTTTCTGGATGATTTGAGCCTTTTTCATCTTCTCCTCCCTTTTGTCGGAGTAGAGAGAGACTACGTCAGCCCACCGACCGTTTCGTCCACCCACTGAGATTTTCCGTCTCGGAACCAAAGCTTGAAGCGGCACGGCGGCGATCGTCGCAGGCTCTCCGGCCGGCCGTGCGGTCCGACGGAGAGCCGGTCCGCGATCCGCCCGGGAGATCGACGTCACCGACATGGATGTCGGTGACGTCGAGGTCGCCGACATCCATGTCGGTTACCCTGTGCGCATGGTCTTCGTCGGACGTACGGAACAACTGGCGGCTCTGCGGGATTGGTGGGAGGAGCCGGAGGCCCGCCCCGCCCTCGTCTGGGGACGCCGCCGGGTGGGCAAGACCGCGCTGCTCCAGGAATTCGCCGCTGACAAGCGCGTGGTCTTCCACACGGGCGGGAACCGCACCCCCCACCGGGAACTGGAGGAGCTCTCCCAGCGCATCGCGGCCGCCGCGCCCTCTCCCACGCGGGACCTCCGCTCCAGTCCGTTCCGGAACTGGGACGAGGCGCTCGACCACCTGGGCCGTGAGGCGCAGGACGAGCCGCTTCTCCTGGTGCTCGACGAGTTCCCCGAGATGATCAGCCGTGCGCCCGAGCTGGAGGGCGTGCTCCGCGCCTTCCTCGACCACGCCCACGGGCGGACCAAGCTCCGGATCGTCCTGTGCGGATCGGCCGTCCGCACGATGCGGGCGATCCAGGAGTACCACGCGCCTCTCTACGGCCGGTTCGACCTGACGATGCAGTTGCACCCGTTCCGCCCGCATGAGGCGGCGGAGATGCTGCCGGGCCTGACACCGCAGGACCGGGCGCTGGTCTACGGGATCCTCGGCGGGATGCCGCTGTACCTGTCATGGTGGCGGCAGGAGCTCTCGATCGAGGACAACATCAGGAGACTCGCCTGCCGCCCGGACGCGAAGATGATCCGCGAGGGGGACCTCGTCCTCGCCACGGAGGCGGGCCAGGGCGCACACCTCGCCGCCACGCTGCAGGCCGTCGCCGAGGGCTCCACCAAGCACAACGAGATCGCCGACGCGATCGGCGCGGACCCCACCCGTACCCTCAACGACCTGCTGACCCTTCGCCTGGCGGAGAGGGTCCAGCCGGTCACGGAGTCGGCGCGGACCCGCCGGAAGATCTATCGCATCACCGACAACTTCCTCGCCTTCTACCTGGGTACCCTCTCCCGGTTCCTGCCGGAGATCGATCGAGGGCTGGGGGAGACCGTCCTGCCGGTGCTGATGGCATCGCTGGACGATCACATGGGAGAGGTGTGGGAGGAGGCGTTCCGAGACCATCTGCGGCTCCGCGCCGCCGAGCTCGGGCCCGAAGTGGTGGCGGTCGGCCCCTGGTGGCGGGGTGACGGGCAGCACCAGATCGACGCTGTGGTGCTCAGCGGCAGATCGAGGACGCCTGTCCTGGTGGGTGAGGCGAAATGGGGGAGGAAGGTGAACGCGGCCAGGATCAAGGCCGATCTCGCGGCGAAGGCTGCGCATCTGACCCGGAGCCCCGGCGACCTGCGTTACGCCGTGTGCGCCAGGGAGTCCGTCGTCAACGCGGATCCCGACACCCTCACCGTCACGGCCGCCGACATCTTCCCCGCCGGAGGCGGGCGGCCCTCGACGTCGGCCCGATCTCAGTGAGACCGGATCTCACCGAGAGCGGATCTTGCTTGGGGGGCGTGGCCGTCCGGCGGTCCTGGCACCGGGAACAAGCGTCACCGGAGGGCACTCCGCCGTCTCCGGGACCCGGCCGGTCCTCGGTCCGCCGGTTGTCAGGCCTCGGGTTCCGGTGCGGCGGGCAGCGTCAGTAGCACGCGGGTGCCCTCGCCCGGGCGGCTCTCGATCCGCACGTTCCCCCCGTGCATGAGCATCACCTTGCGCACGATGGGCAGGCCGAGCCCGGTGCCGCCGATGGCCTGGTCCTCGACCTGGGGCGCGCGGTAGAAGTCGTCGAAGACCTGGCCCAGCTCCTCCGCCTCGATGCCGATGCCGGTGTCGCGGACCTCCACGGCCGGGACGGGGGCGCCCGTCACGGTGACGGTGATCCGCCCCCCGGGCGGGGTGAACTTGATCGCGTTGTCCAGCAACTGGGCCAGCACGTGGCGCATCCGTTCGGCGTCGACCATCACCGGCACGGGCTGCGGGGCCTCCAGGTCGAGGGCGTGGTCGCTGCTCCGGGCCCTGCCGGCGGCCTCGCCGACCGCCTGGCGGACCAGCTCGGCCAGGTCGGCGCGGACCGGCTGGAAGATCGCGGTCTGGGCGTTCAGGCTGGCCATCAGGAGCAGGTCGTCGATCAGGCGGAGGATGCGGTCGCTGTTGCGCTCGATGACCCGCAGGAAGCTCTGCTCGGTGGCGGGGTCCAGATCGCCTTCCTGGATGAGCTGCAGATAGCTGCGGATGGAGGTCAGCGGGGTGCGCAGCTCGTGGTTGACGGTGCGCAGGAACTGGTGCTTGAGCTCCTCCAGCCGGCGCAGCCGGGCGATGACCTCCTCGGCCTGGCGGGCGTGGTGCTGCAGTTCCAGCATGCCGACGGCGCAGGCGGCCAGGGTCTCCAGCCCCCGGTGCTGCTCCGGGGCCAGCCGGCGGGGGCGGTGGTCGAACACGCACACCACGCCGAGGGCGTGACCGCGGCTGCTGATCATCGGCATGCCCGCGTAGTAGCGGACGTACGGTTCCCCGGTGACCAGGGGGTCGTCGCGGAAGCGGGGGTCGGCCAGCGCGTCGGGCACCCCCACGAGGGTGCGGGCGCCGACGGTCCAGGGGCAGAACAGCGCCCGCCGCTCCATGCTCTCGACGCCGATGCCGGCGTGGCCCTTGAAGTACTCCCGGTCGCGGCCGATCAGGTTGACCAGTGCGATCGGCGTCCGGCAGATGTCGGAGGCCAGTTCCGCGATGGACTGGAAGATCGGCTCGGTGATGACCTGGAGCGCCCCCAGCTCGTCGAGCTCCTTCAGCCGCGCGGCCTCATCGTCCCGACTCGGCGCCTGAGCCATCGCACTCCGCCCACCCGTACTCTCATGGCATGTAAGGGGGTCCCTACCCTCTGCGCCCGCTCCTACCGCGGGACGGCGACGGAGTGCCGGGTAAAGACCGGTCCTCGCCCGGCGGAGGTCCGGCGAGGCCGTGCAGGAGCAGGTCGGTGAGGGTGTCGATCACCTGGTCGTCGGTGATCCGCGGCCCTTTCTCCCCCGAGGTGAGCAGCGAGTAGGCGAGCATCGAGAACATCGCGCCCATCGCGGCGCCGAGGAGGACGGGGTCGCCGGGGAGGCGGTGGCCCCGCTCCCGCAGGTGCTCCAGGTGGTCGCGGAAGACGGCGGTGTCACCGGCGAGCCGCTCCCAGGCGCGGCCGGAGCCGAGGTCCTCGGTCATCGTCGACTGCAGGAGCGCGACCATGACCGGCAGGTGGTCGCGGAAGACCGACCAGGCGACGGCGATGTGGTCGCGCAGCTGCCCGCGGTCGGTCAGGTCGTGGTCGGCCGGATGGCCGCGGACGGCGATCTCGGCGTCGGCCTGGGCGTCCATGTCCCGCAGGAGCGCCTGGAGCAGTTCCTCCTTGCCGGCGAAGTGGTCGTAGAAGGAACCGGTGGCCCGGCCCGCGGCGGCCGTGATGTCAGTGATCTTGGTGTTCAGGTAGCCCCGCTCCGCGAACAGGCGACGGGCCGCGTCCTTCAGCGCGGCCTCGGTCTCCGCCGCCCTGGCCCTGCGAACACTCACCCGGTCCCTCCTCGTCCGTTCTGTTGACCTCGACGGTAGCAAGCCGCATACTGAATCTACATTCGGTGAATTTGGATTCAGGGAGATGGCGTGCGGGTCATCGTGGTGGGTGCGGGGGTCGCCGGTGCGGCGAGCGCGATCGCGCTGCGGCGGACGGGAGCCGAGGTCACGGTCGTCGAGGCGCACGAGGACCCGGGGGGAGAGGTCGGATCGTTCCTGAGCCTGGCCGTCAACGGGCTGCGCGCCCTCGACGCGCTGGGCTGCGGCCGGGCCGTGGCGGAGCGCGGCTTCGAGGTCGCCCGCCAGCGGATGTGGGCGGGCTCCGGCCGGCTGCTGGGCGACGTCCCCCGCGGGCGGCCGGCGGACGAGCCGCGCAACAGTGTGACGCTGATGCGCGGTCACCTGGTGGAGGAGTTGCGTGCCGCGGCGCTCCGGGAAGGGGCGGAGATCGTCACGGGGCTGCGCCTCGCGCCGGAGGAGGTGGCCGGGGTCCCCGCCGGGGCGGGCACCTCCGCCCCGAGCGGGTTCCCGGCCGGAGCGGACATGGCCGGGGCCGATCTGGTGGTCGGGGCCGACGGCATCTGGTCGGCGGTCAGGAGGGCGCTGGACCCCGCCGCCCCCGTGCCGCGCTACGCGGGCATCCACAGCGTCTCCGGGATCTCACGGGGCGTCCCCGCGAGCGTGGCGGGCGGGCCGGGGGTGTTCAACATGACCTTCGCCCGCAACGGAGCCTTCATCCATCTCACCGCGCCGGGCGGGGAGGTCTGGTGGACGGCGCAGGTCTCCAGCGGACGGGAGCCGTCGGACACGGGCCTGGAGAGGCTGGAGGAGCTCTACCTGGGGGAGGAGACGCCCTTGGCGATCATGCGGGGGACGGTCCGGCTCCACCGGTCCGTGCTCCACCACGTGCTGGCCGAGGTGCCCGTATGGCAGGACGGCCGGACGGTGCTGGTCGGCGACGCCGCGCACCCGGTGGGATCCGGCCAGGGCGCCGCCATGGCGCTCGAGGACGCCGTCGTCCTCGGCCGGGCTCTGAAGCAGGAGGGATCCGTCTCCGCGGCGCTGGCCCGCTACGACCGCGAGCGCCGGGTCCGCCTGACGAAGATGGCCAGGGCGGCGAGCGCCAACCGGGACGCCAAGACGGCCGGTCCGGTCGGCCGCAGGATGCGCGAGCTGGTCATGCCGCTGGTCTTCCGGCGTTTCCACGCCGGGGCGACCGCCTGGCTCTACGCCGAGGACCTCTCCCGGGCGCTGGACTGACGGTCTCCGGAGGCCTAGAAGGGCAGCACCCGGCCGGACGGGGTCCGGAGATCGAGCGACACCGGCTTGCGCGGCGGACGCGGACGCTGCTGGGTGATCTGTGTCCTTTTCACGGGCCGCTCCTTTCTGCTCTTGATCACGAGTGTTACCCATGTGCCACCCAAGAAACACCTATCTCCGTATCACCTGCAGAACGGACGCCACCCGCTCCGCCGCGGTGGCGATGTCCTCGGCGTGTCCGATGCGCCCGGCCCAGGAGAGCCAGAACCACCACTCGCCGTCCTCCTCGTGGGCGGCCAGCACGTCCTCGCTCCGGGCCGGAGCCATCGGATTGATCACTCTCAGGCGGGGGAAGAGCCCCTCGCGCGTCTGCAGTCGCGTGCGGAAGGCCTGCGATTCCAGTTGGGCGGCCAGGCGCCGCAGATGCCCGACCGCCTCACCCCGGTCAGCCGTCATCCGGATCACCCCCGATGGGCGCTGGTGACTGTCTTATCCCGAAGAGTGCGGTCTCGGGGCGGTGAACGGCAATCGGTTTCCTTCACCGGAAGAGGTATGAACCCGTGGAATACCTGGGGAACCCGCGAGTATTCCGCGCGGAAACCACGGGTAAAGAAAGTGTGGTGCACAGGTCTGGTCACACTGTGATACGCCCTCGTTAGTCTTCTGTGAACAGCGATCGGGAGGGGCGCCGTGGCCCGAGGGGAGCACTCGCCCGCCTGCGCCAGGCGGTGGAGGGAGCAGGCGGAGTCCCGCCAGTGGACACCCTGGCAGACCGCGCAGGCGATTCACGGCTGCTGCGGGGTGAGCCTGCTGAAGGCGCACCGGCTGGCCCGCGGGTGGTCGGCCAGGGAGGCCGTGCGCGAGCTGGAAGAGCTGTGCCGGCGGCAGGACCTCGGAGAGGCCCGGGCCAGCATCGACCTGCTCAACGCCTGGGAGAACCACCGCGCCCGGCCCCGGCCGCAGACCATCGAGCTGCTGGCGCGGCTGTACCGCGCCAACGCCGTACGGCTCGGCCTGGCGGGCGACTACTGCGACGACGGCGGCGGGACCAAGGTCGTGGTGGTCGCCGGCGGCGCCGCCGGGACCGAGACCCGCACGCCGGCCGAGGCGAAGGACCGGGGTGACGACGACACCGAGCGGCGCGCGCTCTTCCACCACGCGCTGCTCGGCTCCCGCGTCGCGATGAGCGGGCGGCTGATGGCAGAGGTCGAGCGGACCCGCCAGGAGCTGGACCGCACGCTCGCGCTCGCGAGCGTGACCGAGGACCAGCTCGACCGGCTGGACGAGCAGGTGGTGCGCTACCGGCGCGAGTACATCACCAGCGCGCCGCTGCCCATGCTCTACCGGTTGATGCTCGAGCTGGCGGACGTGCGGACGCTGGTCGCCGCCCGGCAGCCCGCGATGCACCAGCGCCGCCTGCTCAACGCCACCGTGATGCTCGCCCTGCTGGCGGCCGACGCGCTGATGAAGCTCGGCGACACCCGCCAGGCCCACGCCTGGTACGGCGCGGCCCGCACCGCCGCCGACGACATGGGCGACCTGCGGCTGCGCGCCCTGGTCCGGGCGCAGCAGGCGATGCTGCCCTACTACTACGGCGACCTGACCGAGACGGTACGGCTGGCGCGCGAGGCCAGGATGCTGGCGGGGAGCGCCCCCAGCTCCCCGGCGGCGCTCGGCGCGGCGGCCGAGGCCAGGGCGCTGGCCCGGATGGGCGAGCACAAGGCGGCCCGGGTGGCGCTGGCCGAGGCCGAGCAGATCTTCGCCCGGATGCCCCCGGAGGGCCACGACCACCTGGCCTTCCGCTTCTCCGAGCGGCGGCTGCAGTTCTACCGGATCGGCACGCTGATCGAGCTGGGCGAGGAGGTCGACTGGTCGGGGTGGACGCCCAGCCCCTCCGGGCCCTACACCATCGACCCGGTGCTCATCCTGCTCGACCGGGCCGCCCAGCGGGTGCGGGACGGCCGGGTGGAGGAGGGCTGCCAGCTGGCGGAGCGGGCCCTGCTCGATGTGCCGCCGGAGCACCGCACCTCGATCGTGCTGAACCGGGCCAGGGCGCTGCTGGCGGCGGTGCCGCCGGGGCGGCGGAAGACGGCGGCGGTGCGCCGCCTGGCGGATCTGCTCGCCGGCGCCGCGCCGGCCGGGACATGAGCGCGCTCGCCGCGGAGGCGTTCGCCGTCCTGCGCGGGGTCTGCGACGGCATGGGCATCGACCACCGCGGTGCGCGGCTGCTGCGGGTGCGCAGCAACGCGGTCTTCAAGCTGCGCAGTGAGATCGTGGTCCGGATCGCCACCTCGCCCGGCGCGCAGGCCCGGCTCCCCGGAGTGCTCGCGGTGGCGCGGTGGCTGGCCGGGCAGGGGTTCCCGGCGGTGCGCCCGGCCGACGAGATCTCCGAGGAGCCGGTGGTGCACGGCGGCCGGGCCGTCACGTTCTGGCACTACGTCCCGGCCAGCGGCCGGCCCACCACCACCGAGCTGGGGGAGGTGCTGCGCGTCCTGCACCGGCTCCCGGTGCCGCCGGTCACGCTGAAGCGGCTCGCCGACCCCCTCGCCCAGGTGCGGAGGGAGGCGGAGCGCTCGGCGGTGCTCACCGCGGCCCAGCGCGCCTGGCTGGTCGAGCGCATCGCGGAGCTGACCGAGCGCTGGGACGGGCTGGAGACGGACCACCCGCCGGTGCTGCTGCACGGGGACGCCTGGATCGACAACCTGCTGCGCCGCAGCGACGGCCACGTGGTCCTGTGCGACTGGGACGGCGTGGCGGTCGGCCCGCGGGAGTGGGACCTGGTCCACACCTACCACGGGCAGCGCCGCTTCGGGCTGACCGCGCAGGAGGTGGACGCCTTCGCCGTCGCCTACGGCAGCGACCTGCGCGCCTGGCCCGGCTACTCCACGCTGATGGAGGTGCGGGACATGTACGCCGTGGGCATCCACCTCCGCAACGCCGCCACCGACCCCTTCTCTCGCAAGGAGCTGCCCCGCCGGCTCGACTCCCTCGCACGAGGTGAGAAGAACACCCGGTGGTACATGGCCGAACCCGTTACTGTCTCCCGGTAAAGATCACCGATATGGGGGCAAGACGGTGCCGAAGGTCACATTGCGACATACCTTTCACGTCCGGAACACTCCGGCCGCGCTTCGGGCGCACCTGAGCCAGCCGCAGAGCTACGTGGGGCTCTCACCGCTGGTCGTCGCGGTCCGCGACGTGGAGCGGGGAGAGGACGAGACGCGCTACGTCGCGGTGGAGCGGCTGCGCCTCGGGCTCCTCACCTACGACAACCGGATCAGGGTGACGCTGCGGAGCGGGCCCGAGGTCGTGGAGGGCCGGGTCGTCAGCCCCGGCGGGGTGCGGATGGACTACCGCTTCCGGCTGACGGAGTCCGGCGGCGGGACCGAGGTCGAGGACGTGCTCGTCGTGCACGCGTGGGCGAGGCCCCTGCTGGGCTTCGCGGCGCGCAAGGCGCGCGAGGTCCAGCTCGCCCGGGCCGAGGTGCTCACCGCCCGGCTGGGGTGAGCGCGGCGCCGGGACCCGTCACCCGGCCGGGGCGGGCGCGGGCCGGAGCCGCCCCGCGCCCGCCCGCTGCCCGTTCGTGATCTGCGTCCCCGATACTGGCCCGGCGGGACAGGACGGGGACAGCCGGGGAGGCGCGGAGTGGAAGCCAGGGGCCGCACGGCCGAAATCATGATCGACGAGGCTCGGAAGGCGTTCTGGGTCATGGTCGGGGTCCTGGCCGGAATCTGGGCGCTGCACATCGCCAACTGGGCGTCGGACTACGCGCTGTTCTCCCGGCACGGCATACGGGCGTACGACCCGGCGAGCCTGCCCGACATCGTCTCGGCGCCGTTCCTCCACCTGGACTGGGAGCACATCCAGGGCAACTCGGGCCCGCTGTTCATCTTCGGATTCCTGGCCGCCTACCGGGGCGTCGCCAAATTCCTCGGCATGACGGCGTTCGTCGTCGTGGTCAGCGGTCTCGGAATCTGGCTCACCTCCGTCCCGGGGAGCGTCACCGCGGGCGCGAGCGGAGTGGTCTTCGGCTACTTCGGCTACGTGCTGGTGCGCGGGATCTTCGACCGGCACCTGATCGACATCGTGGTGGGCGTGGTCATGGCCCTGTGCTTCTCCTACCAGTTCGCCGGGCTGCTCCCACAGGCCGAGGGCGTCAGCTGGCAGGGCCACCTGTTCGGCTTCCTCGGCGGGCTCGCCGGCGGTTGGATCTTCCGCGACCGCCGCCCGCGCGATGTCTCCGCACCGGCGCAGCCGCAGGGCCCGCGGTCCGCGCTGCTGAAGGAACTGGACGACCTGGGGTTGTGACCCGGGGCGACGCAGGGCGGTCCGGGCCGGCATCGCCTACGCGACGTCGGGCCGGGTCATCAGCGGCGACCGCAGGTGCAGCACCAGATCGGGGCCGGTCAGGGGCACGACGTTCCACGTCGCCACCGCCGTCCCCGCTCCGGCGTCGACCACCAGCCGGACCCGGTGCGGGGTGGTGATGACGTAGAGGTCGGCGACGAACGTGCCGTCCTGCCAGGCGCCGGCCGCGACGACGGGACGGCCGAGCGGCGAGCTCTCCCGCCATCCGCCGTGGCCGGCCTCGACGGTGAGGGACGGCCCGAGCCGCAGGAGCCATCCGCCGTCCACGGGATCGACGGTCACCGTGGTCCCACCGGGCAGGGCCGAACCCTCGGGGGAGGAGTCGAGTTCCGCCTCGGCGGAACGCCCCGGGGCGGCCGAACCCGGCACCGGCGCCAGTGACAGCCGCCGCAGCCGCTCGGCGAGGATCTCGTCGTCCCGGGTGCTCGCCGCGTGGCCCACGCCGGGCAGCAGGCACTCCCACAAGGGGTCGAGCACCGCCTCGCTCCCCTCTATGGCGCAGGTCATGGCGACCACGAGATCGTGCGACGGGACGACCACGCACAGCTGGCCGAAGGCGCCCTCGCCGCGGTATCCGTGACGCGACATCCAGAACTGGTAGCCGTACCCGCAGAGCACGTCGGGGTTGTCCGACCAGCCCTCGACCTGCAGGGTCTCGATGTGCCGGCCGGTCGCGAGCTCCACCCATCCGCGCGGGACGAGCCGCCGGCCGCCCCACACGCCTCCGCGCAGCAGCAGCTCGCCGAAGGCGGCGACGGCCTCGGTCGTGAGGTGCAGGCCGTGGAACCCGAAGGCGGCGCCGCTCGCCACCCGGTCCCACTCGGCGTGGTCGACGCCCATCGGCGCGAAGAGGCGCTCGTCGAGCAGCTCGGGCAGGCCGCGGCCGGTGACCCGTTCCACCATCCGGGCCAGGACGAAGGTGGTCGAATTGTCGTAGGCGTGCCGTGTCCCCTCCGGCTCGGGGAACGGCACGCGCAGGAAGCCCTTCACCAGGTCGCCCGGTTCCAGCCGCCAGGCCTCGTCGAGGCTGTCGGTGCGGTGCCCGGTCGTCATGGACAGCAGGTGGTGGACGGTGAGGCGGCGTCCCTGCTCCGGGACGTCGGCCGGAACGTGGTCGGGCAGCACGTCCACCACCCGGTCGTCCGGCGAGAGCAGCCCGTCGGCGATCGCGAGCCCCACGGCGACCGAGGTGAACGACTTGGTGAGCGAGTAGAGAAGGTGCGGGCGTCCGGCCGAGTACGGCGCCCACCAGCCTTCGGCGACGACGTGACCGCGGTGCACGACCATGATCGAGTGGCACTCGGCGGATCGTGCTTCGAGCCGGTCCAGCAGCGCGGCGATCGCAAGGGACGACAGCCCCGAGGCGGCCGGCGCCGACCGCGGCAGCAGTGCGCGCTGAGAAGGCATGCGGGAACCCTAACGAATCCGCCGAATCCGCTCGATCGAATTACGGGGCACAGCCGGGCGGGGCCGGAACGCGGAGGGGCGGCCGGTGGACCCGGCCGCCCCCGGGCGCCTTACGGAGGCGGGAGCCGCTAGAAGAGCGGCGCCCCGTTCCGGGTGAGCTTCCAGTTGACCTCGGCGAAGTCGGCCGGGTCGATGGTCCCGGTCGCCGAGGCGTGGTCGATCAGCGCCTGGCGGATCTCCACCTGGGCGTTGTAGACCACCGGTGCGGTGGTGATGTGCGGGAAGCCGCCGCCGCCCGACTGGCGGTAGTTGTTGACCGCGACCACGAACTGCTGGTCGTCGGCGACCGGCTGCCCCTGGTGGGACAGGCCGGTGATCCGCTGGCCGACCGGCTTGGCGACGTCGATGTCATAGGTGACGCCGGAGAACTGGTCGTAGTTGTAGTCGGGCGTGCCGGAGGCGTTGGTCAGCGCGGCCGGGTCGACCGGCGCGTCGGGGGCGAGCTGGTTGAAGTACTTGGCGGAGTACTCCAGGTACTCCTTCAGCTGCTTGCCGGTGAGCTTGACCGCCATCAGCGTGTTGTCGTAGACGTACAGGCCCGCCATGTCGCGGACGCTGACCGGCCCGGCCGGGAAGACCGCGGTCCGGCTGAACGGCGCGGCGATGGAGAGCACCGGCAGCGAGGCGTCGGCCGTGCCCTCCAGGGCCTTCTTGACCGTCTCGGTCTGGACCTTCTGGATGTAGTCCACGATCGCGGTGTCCTTGTAGGGGGACTCCGCCGCCGACAGCTGCTCCTTCGACTGGGCGACGACCGTGTTGACGTACTTGACCGTGGTCTCGTGCTGCTGCTTCATGAGCGCCACGATCTTCGGGTCCTCGGCCACGGTGTTGGTGTTCAGCAGAGTCGAGGACTTGCCGACGACCGTCCACTTGCCGCGCTTCTTGGCGAGCTGGAAGTCCAGCACGCTCAGCCGCTGGCCCCACCTGCCCGGCTCGGTGAGCAGGACCTGCTGCCCGGTGGCCTTGTTGGTGACGAACTTCTCCGGCACCTCGTTGTGCGCGTGCCCGAACAGCACCGCGTCGATGCCCGGCACCTGCTCGGCGACCAGGGCGGAGGCGTTCTCGATCGGCAGGTCGCCGCCGTAGGACGACATGCCGTTGTCGCCCGCGTGCGCGGTGACCACGACCACGTCGGCGCCCATGGCGCGGATGACCGGCACCCACTTCTTGGCGGTCGCGACGAGGTCGGTGAAACGCAGCTTGCCCTCGACGTTGGCCTTGTCCCAGATGGCCACGCCGGGGTTGGTCAGGCCGAGCACGCCGACCTTGACCGGCTTCTCGCCCTTGATCTTCATGGTCTTGAGGGTGAAGGGCAGGTAGGCGGGCTTGCCGTTCTTGGCGTACACGGCGTTGGCGCCGAGCACCGGGGCCTTCATCTGCTTGACCCAGGTGGCCAGCAGCGGCAGGCCGTAGTTGAACTCGTGGTTGCCGAGGGTGACGGCGTCGTAGCCGATGGCGTTCATCGCGCGGGCCATCGGGTGGATCTCACCGGTCTTGTCCACCGGCTCGATCTTGGCGTAGTAGTACGCCAGCGGGGTGCCCTGGATGGTGTCGCCGGAGTCGAACAGGAGGGTGCGGTCCGCGCCGCGCTCGGCCCTGATCCGGTTGACGAGGGTGGAGACCTTGGCGAGGCCGACGTCGTTGTTCCGGCTGTCGGTGAACTCGGCGTTCTTGAAGTAGTCCCAGTTGAGGGTGTTGCCGTGGAGGTCGGAGGTGCCCATCACGGTCACCGTCACGGTCTTGGCGGGGGAGGCCGAGGCGACCGCGGGTACGGCCAGCGCCGCCACCGTGGCCACGCCGACGACGGCGAGCTTCTTACTCTGCATGTGACCGGAGGGTAACCACGTCAGATCGCTCTCCGGTCACGAGGATCATGCCGTTTGTGTGGAGATTCGTTAATATTTCCTGGATGTCTGTATCGCCTGCTCACTGAGAGTCGCGGGGCCGGACGAGACCGTGCTCGTAGGCGTGGCGGACGGCCTCGGCGCGGTCGCGCAGGCCCAGCTTGGCGAGCAGCCGGTTGATGTGGGTGCCGACCGTGGACGGGCCGATGAACAGCGTGCCGGCGATCTCGGCGTTGCTCAGGCCGCGGCCGATCAGCTCGAGCACCTCGCGCTCCCGCGGGGTGAGCGACTCCGGAACGGCAGGCGCCCCCACATAGCCCGCCATCACCCGGGAGGTCACCGCGGGATCGAGGGAGGCCATGCCGCCCATCGCCGTCCGGATCGCGGCGAACAGCCGCTCGGGCGGCGAGACCTTCAGCAGGAACCCGCTCACCCCCGCCCGCAGGGCGCCCTCCAGGTTCTCGTCGGTGTCGTAGGTGGTCAGGATGACGATCCTCGGCGGCTCGGGATCGGCGAGGAGCTCGCGGGCGGCGGCGACGCCGTTCAGGACCGGCATGGCGATGTCGAGCAGCACCAGGTCGGGCCTGAGGCGCCGGGCCAGTTCCACCGCCTGGCGGCCGTCCGCGGCCTCGCCGACCACCTGGAGGTCCGGCTGGGTGCCGAGCATGAGCCGGATCCCCCGGCGGATCATCGCCTGGTCGTCGGCGACGAGGATGGAGACGGTCATCGCGGCACCGTGACTTTCTCGGTCAGCGGGATGGAGGCCCGCACGCCGTACCCGCCGGCGGGCAGGGGGCCGGTCGACAGCGTGCCGTGGAAGAGCGCGACCCGCTCGCGCATGCCGACCAGTCCGTGGCCCGTGCCGCCGCCGATGTGGGCATGGCCGTCGCGCGGCCCCTCGTCGACGATGTCCAGGCAGAGCGCCCGGGGCCGGTAGGCGATGGTCACCCGGGAGCGGGTGGGGCCGGCGTGCCGGAGCGTGTTGGTGAGCGCCTCCTGGACGATCCGGTAGGCCGACAGGTCCAGTCCGGCGGGGAGCGGTGCGGGGGTGCCCTCGACGGTCAGGGTCACGTCGAGCCCGGCCGCGCGCATCTGCGTCACCAGGTCGTCCAACCGGGCCAGGCCCGGCTGCGGGGCGAGCCCCTCGCTCTCCGGGCCGGTGCGGAGCAGCCCGACCATGCGGCGCAGCTCCTCCACCGCCTCTCGTCCCGTCTCCTCCACCACGTTCAGCGCCTCGCGCTGGGCGGTCTGGCCCGGGTCGAGCATCAGCCGGGTCGCCCCCGCCTGCATGACCATCACGCTGACACTGTGCGCCACGACGTCGTGCAGCTCCCGGGCGATCCGGAACCGCTCCTCGGCCACCGCCTCCCGGGCGAGCAGCTCGCCGCGCTCCTCCGCCTGGACCGCGAGCTCCTGCGCGCGGAGCGCGAGCCGCCGGTAACGCCGTACGGCGACGCCCGCGCCCCCCGCGACGGTGGACATCACCAGCGCGACCGCCACGTCACCGGCCCCCGCGTTCCCGGTCGCCGTCAGCATCATGGCCACGAACGCGGCCGTGCCCGCCAGTCCCGCCGCCACCCGCCGGTCCCGCAGCGGGAGTTCGGCGAGCAGCGTGAACAGCAGCAGGAGCTGGACGTAGTACTGCCAGGCGGAGGCGGTGTCACCCAGGTGGACGACCGAGACGATGTTGATCGCCGTGTAGACGGCCAGCACCGTGAACGGGGCACGCCGGCGCAGGAGCACCAGTCCGGCGGCGCACACGACCGCGCCGATCAGCCAGTCGCGGTGCGGGCCGTCCGAGGTGAGAGTGCGCCCGCCGGCCTCCTCGGCGATCCCGAACAGTGCGACGGCCACCGCGACCAGCCAGTCGACGAGGGTGGGCGGTGGACGGTGACTCATGAGGTCGAGGGTAGAACGGATCTTCGGTCATGAAATCCACCTTCAGGTGGATAAAGGTTCGAAGTACGCCTTGACGACGCCGGGGGCGGGTGCTTCCTAACGTCTTGCGGCATGTTCAGTCTCACCAACGCGGACGCCTTCCGCCGCTGGGCCGCGGGCGTCAGCCTCGTCCTCGCCCCGCTCTGCCTCCTGCTCGGCATGATCGTCGACCCCCTGGAACCGGGGATCGACGACCCGCTCGGCTACGCCGACAACCCCGTCGCCACCGGGATCAGCGCGACCCTGCTGCACTACGCCTGGGTGCTCTGGGTCCCCGGGGTCATCGGCATGGTCCACCTGGTGCGGCGCAGAGGCGTGGTCCTGGCCAACGTGGCCGGCGCGGTGACCGTGCTCGGCCTGATCAACTTCTCCTCCCTGATGATCTCGGACTTCTTCGACATCGCGGCCTACCGGATGTTCACGGTGGAGGAGGCCCACAAGCTCATGAACGACGCCGCCCAGCCCGCGATGATCATCGCCTGGCAGGTGCCCGGCATGATCGGATCGTTCCTCGGCCTGGTCCTGGTGGCCGTGGCCTACGCCTGGGGCGGGCGCGCCGGCTGGTGGTTCCCCGCCGCGGTGCCGGCCGGCATCGTGATCTGGCTGGTCGGCGCCGCCAACTGGAACCTGTGGCTCGGCTACTCCGGCCCGGCGATCCTCATCGCCGCCTTCGGCGCGGTGGGCGTGGCCATGATCCGGATGAGCGACGAGGAGTGGAACCCCGGCCGGCGCCAGGCCGCCGTGCCCGCGGTGTGATCACTCCTCCCGTGGTCACTTCTCCTATGGTCACTTCTCCACGGAGGACATGTCCGCGTAGCGGTCGCCCCGCACGGCGCCGCTGGGCACGGCGCTCTCCAGGGCGGCGATCTGGGCGGCGGTCAGCGTGATGCCGGCCGCCGCCGCGTTCTCCTCCAGATAGCGCAGCCGCTTGGTGCCCGGGATCGGCACGACGTCCTCGCCCCGGGTCAGCAGCCAGGCCAGCGCCAGCTGGGCGGGGGTGCAGCCCACCTCGCCGGCGAGCTTGCGGACCTCGGCGACGAGCTCCTCGTTGCGGGCCCCGCTCTCCCCGGTGAACCGGGGCAGGTGCCTGCGGAAGTCGTCGTCGGGCAGCTGCTCGGCCGGGGGCAGGGTCCCGCCGAGCAGGCCGCGACTGATCGGCGAGTAGGCCACCAGCGCGATGCCCAGCTCCCGCGCGACCGGCAGGATCTCCTCCTCGATGCCCCGGGTGAACAGGGAGTACTCGCTCTGCAGCGCGGCGATCGGGTGGACGGCGTGCGCCCGGCGCAGGGTCTCGGCGCTCACCTCCGACAGGCCCAGATGGCCGACCTTGCCCGCGGCGACGAGCTCGGCCATCGCGCCCACGGTCTCCTCGACCGGCACCCGCGTGTCGCGGCGGTGCATGTAGTACAGGTCGACGTGGTCGACGCCGAGCCTGCGCAGGGAGGCGTCGCAGGCCTTCCTGACGTACTCGGGCCGGCCGTCGACCGAGCGCGCCGCAGGGTCGTCGCCGCGGACGATGCCGAACTTGGTGGCCAGCACCACCCGGTCCCGGCGGCCGGCGATCGCCCGCCCGACCAGCTCCTCGTTGTGGCCCCTGCCGTACATGTCGGCGGTGTCGAGGAAGTCCACCCCGAGCTCCAGGGCCCGGTGGACGACGGCGATCGACTCGGACTCGTCGGCCGCGCCGTAGAACTCCGACATCCCCATGCAGCCGAGCCCGATGGCGGAGACCTCGGGGCCTCCCGCGCCCAGACGTCGCTTGTTCATGTGATCTCCATCGCGTGATAGGAATCGATCTTGTGGTCGAGGACCGCGAGGTCCTCGCTGAGCCGGGCGATGCGCTCCCGGACCCGCTCGCGGTGGACCTCGAGCATGCGCCGCCGTTCGGCCGCGGTCTCCGGCCCCCGGCGGCGCAGGGCGGCGTAGCGGCACATGTCGGCGATCGGCATCCCGGTCGTGCGCAGCTTCGTCAGGAACTCCAGCCAGGCGAGGTCGGAGCCGGTGTAGCTGCGGTGCCCCGCCGCGTCGCGCTCCACCTCGTGGATGAGCCCGATCCGCTCGTAGTAACGGAGCGTGTGCGCGCTCAGCCCCGAGGTGCGCGCGGCCTCCTGGATGGTGATGCCCATGGGCACCACCGTGCACCTTCGAGCGCGCTCCAAGTCAAGCGGCCCCGCCGCGGGGGCCGGCCCGACCGGCACCCTGAGGGGGCGGGCCCCACCCCGGGCGGGTTTCCGCGCAGCTCACGGGCGCGGCCCCGGGACCGTCCCCCTGAGGCGGCCCCCACCTCCCGCCGCGGTTCCTCCGGGATCGCTCAGGGCCGCTTGGGGATCATCTCGGATGGTCCGCGACCTGGCCCGCGGCGATCGTTGAGGCATGGCGAGCACAGCGACTTCGGGCACCGGGACGATGCTCCTCGGCTACGCGGCGATCGGCGGCGGGGCCGCGGCCATGCTGGGGCTGCACCTGGCCGCGGGCCTCGACCCGCTGCACACCGTGATCAGCGAGTACGCGTTCGAACCGGACGGCTGGCTGCTGCCCACCTCGCTGACGCTCTTCGCGGTGGGCGCGACGGCCTTCGCCGTGCTCCTGGCCCGCCGGGGCGAGGACCGCAAGGCGGCGGCGCTGGTGGCCGTCTGGGGGCTGTGCATGCTGCTGGTCGGTACCTTCCCCACCGACCGGCCCGGGGTGCCGCTCTCGATGTCGGGCGGCATCCACCGCTACGCAGCGTTCGCCGCCTTCCTGGCGATGCCGGTCGCCGGCCTGATCCTCGCCCGGCGGAACGAGGGCCGGCCGTACGCCCGGGCGGTGAAGGCGCTCAGCCTGCTCTCACTGGGCGTGCTCGTCCTGGTGGTCGTCCCGTACGCGGTGCGCATGCTCGGCATGGAGCCGGTCGGCGTGCCGGCCGGGGCGATCCAGCGGCTGGTGGTCGTCTCCGAGGTCGCGGTGCTGGTGCTGCTCGGGCTGGTGCTGGGGAGCCGGTCCGGGCACCCGGCGGGGCGCACGGCGGGGCGCACGGCGGGGCGCACGGTCGTGCGTCCCGCCGGGTCGCCGTCAGCCCAGGCGGGCGGCGAGCCGGCCGTAGGCGGCCAGGGCCAGCTCCCAGAATCGGCCGGTGTCGACGCCGGTGGCGACCAGGGCGCCGGCGGGACCGTCCGGACGGTGGACGGTGACCGTCGTGCCCGCCGTCTCCGGCCCGCCCGTGTCCACGGTGACGCGGGCCGGCACGGCCGGCACCACCCCCGGGTCGAGCACGCGGGCGACCGCGCAGGCGTCGTGGACCGGCGGCCCCTGGTCGGGGTCGTCCCCGCGGGCTCCGCCGTAGTGCTCCAGGCCCGGGAGGAGCAGCTCGCGGCCGAGCCGCCCCAGCGCGCGCATGCGCTCCCGTACGGCGGCGCCGGCCCTGACCCGGCCGGAGACGTCGAGCCCGATCGCCGTCACCGTCCAGTCCGCGCCGAACACGGCCGCGGCGGCCTCCGGGTCGGCCGCCAGGTTGAACTCGGGAGCGGTTCCGGCCGGGGGCGCTGACCCGGGTGCCGTGCCGTCCCCGTCCCCGGCGCCTCCGGAGACGGGGACGGGGACCGGGACGGCCGGGGAGCCGGGCCCGACGGGGGCGTGCGAGCCGCCCAGGACCACGACGCCGCGGGTCCATCCGGTGATCCGCGGCTCCCGCCGCAGTGCCAGCGCCACGTTGGTCAGCGGGCCGATCGCGATCAGGATCACCTCGCCGGGGCTGGAGCGGACCGTCTCGGCCAGGAAGTCGGCCGCGTGGCCGTCCGCGGCGGGCAGGACCGGCTCCGGCAGCACGGCCGCCCCCAGGCCGGAGGGCCCGTGGGCGCGGCCGGTGCGCTCCGGGCCGTCCCGCACCAGCGCGCGCGGGCTGCCGGGGACGACCGGCACCCGGTGCGCGCCGAGGAACTCGCGCAGCCGGAGCGCGTTGCCGGTGGCGCGCTCCACCGGGACGTTCCCGGCGACCGTGGTGATCCCCAGGACCTCCAGCTCCGGGCTGCCGAGCGCGAACGCGACGGCCAGCGCGTCGTCGACGCCCGGGTCGCAGTCGATGACCACCTTCGTGGCCGCTGCGGACCTCATGGACGGCACCGTACACCCGTTGACGTGACCCTCCTCACAGTCCTACCGTCACGTAAACCGACCAGTCGGTACGAAACGGGTGTGTGGAGGGTGCGCATGTCGTCGACCGTGAACTCCGGGAGCGTGGGTTCCGAGAGCGCGGACTCCGGGACCGTTCCGACCGTGGAGACCGTGCGCGGACCCGTGCCCGTCACCGAGCTCGGCCCCACCCTCATGCACGAGCACGTCTTCGTGCTGTCCACCGAGCACCTGGACAACTACGGCAAGGGCTCGTGGTGGGACGAGGAGTTCCGGGTCGCCGACGCGGTCGCCAAGCTGCGGAACATCGCCGCCAAGGGCGTGCGGACCATCGTCGACCCCACGGTCTGGGGACTCGGCCGCTACCTCCCGCGGGTGCGGCGGGTGGCCGAGCAGGTGCCGGAGCTGAACGTCATCGTCGCCACCGGCCTCTACTCCTACGACGAGATCCCCCACCAGTACGAGCACCGCGGCCCCGGCCTGCTGCTGGACATGCCCGAGCCGATGGTCGAGGACTTCGCCCGCGACCTGACCGAGGGCATCGCCGACACCGGCGTCCGGGCGGCCTTCCTCAAGTGCGTGGTCGAGAGCAGGGGCCTGACCCCCGGCGTCGGGCGGATCTGCCGCGCGGTGGCCCACACCCACCTGCGGACCGGGGCGCCGATCACCGTGCACACCGACTCTTTCACGCAGAGCGGCCTGCCCGCCCTCGACCTGTTCGCCAAGGAGGGCGTGGACCTGACCAAGGTCGTGGTCGGCCACGCGGGCGACAGCAACGACCTGGACTATCTGATGCGGCTGGCCGACACCGGGGCGACGCTCGGCATGGACCGGTTCGGGCTGGACCTGTACAACCCGACGCCGCAGCGGGTGGCGACCGTCGCGGCGCTGTGCGAGCGCGGCTACGCGGACCGGATGGTGCTCAGCCACGACGCCGCCTGTTTCATGGACTACTTCGGCGACGCCTGGGACGGCACGCTGAGCCAGGCCGCGCCCAACTGGCGCTTCGACCACATCCACGACGACGTGCTCCCGGCGCTGCGCGAGGCCGGGGTGGGCGAGGCGCAGATCGAGCAGATGCTCGTCGCCAACCCGCGCCGGTACTTCTCCTGACGGCGCCTTCCCGCGCCGCCGCCCCTGACGGCGGCCGTCCGAACGGCCGGTCCCCGTACGGAGGGCGCAGCCCGGCTTCCCGCGCCGCCGCCTCCCCTGACGGCGGTCCCGCGCGCGCCGCGGCGCGGAAAATCCGTTTCCCGGGACGCCGGTCCCGCCCTAGGGTGTGGCCCATGCTGCGCGGAGAGAGGGTCCTGCTCAGGGCGGTGACCAAGGACGACCTGGCGGCCCTGCACCGGTTGCACGAGGACGTCGGGACGGCGGTCGCCGCGAACGAGGAGCCCTGGGTGCCGAGGACCCTCGAGCAGACCGTCGCCCGCTACGAGGCGCGCAAACCCGACCCGGGCAACGTCCCCTTCACCGTGGCCTCCCTCGACGGAGGGCAGGTGCTCGGCTCCGGCTCGGTCTGGGGGATCGACACCCTCAACCGCAACGCCCACCTGGGGCTCTCCCTGCTGCCCGAGGCCCGCGGCCACGGGTACGCCACCGACGCGCTGCGTGTGCTGTGCGACTACGCCTTCCGCATCCGCGGCCTGCACCGGCTGGGGCTGGAGACCCTCGCCACCAACGCCGCGATGATCGCCACAGCGGAGAGAGCGGGCTTCCGCCGGGAGGGGACGCTCCGCGCCCACGCCTGGGTGACCGGCTCCTTCGTCGACGAGGTCCTGTTCGGGTTGCTGGCCTCCGAGTTCTCCCCCTGACCCCGGCGGTCGTCCGGATGCGCCGCGTTCCGGCGGGCTCCCGGACGGCCCCCGGGCGGTTCTGTGCGATCCCGGCCTTCCCCCCCCCTTCCGGGTCCTGGCGGGCCGCCGGGCCGGGACGCCCGCCTGCGGCGCCGGACCGTGCGGCCGCCGGGGCGCGCGGTAGCTTTGGGGCGTCCATGACAAGGGGAAGAAGACGTGACGACTTCTATTCATCAGCGGATCGCCGAGGAGCTGGGCGTACGCGAGCGGCAGGTGCAGGCCGCGGTGGAGCTGCTCGACGGCGGGGCCACGGTGCCGTTCATCGCGCGCTACCGCAAGGAAGCCACGGGGATGCTCGACGACGCGCAGCTGCGCACGCTCGAGGAGCGGCTGCGCTACCTGCGTGAGCTGGAGGAGCGGCGTACGGCGATCCTGGAGTCGATCCGGAGCCAGGGCAAGCTCGACGACGCCCTCGAGGCGCAGATCATGGCGGCCGACTCCAAGGCCCGCCTGGAGGACATCTACCTGCCCTACAAGCCCAAGCGGCGCACCAAGGCGCAGATCGCCCGGGAGAACGGGCTCGAGCCGCTCGCCGACACCCTGCTCGCCGACCCGCGGACCGACCCGCAGGCCGCCGCCGCGGCCTTCGTGAACGAGCAGGTGCCCGACGCCGCCGCCGCGCTGGACGGGGCCCGCGCCATCCTCGTCGAGCGCTTCAGCGAGGACGCCGACCTGGTCGGCGAGCTGCGCGAGCGCATGTGGAACCGGGGCCGGCTGGTCTCGGCGGTGCGCGAGGGCCAGGAGGAGGCCGGGGCGAAGTTCTCCGACTACTTCGACTTCGCCGAGCCCTTCACGAAGCTGCCCTCCCACCGCATCCTGGCGATGTTCCGGGGCGAGAAGGAGGGCGTGCTCACCCTGACCCTGGAGCCGGAGGAGGAGCCGACCGGCTCCTACGAGGCGGCCATCGCCCACCGCTTCGGCATCTCCGACCGGGGCCGGCCCGCCGACAGGTGGCTGGCCGACACCGTGCGCTGGGCCTGGCGCACCCGCGTCCTCGTCCACCTCGGCATCGACCTGCGCACCCGCATGTGGCAGGCGGCCGAGGACGAGGCGGTCCGGGTCTTCGCCGCGAACCTGCGCGACCTGCTGCTCGCCGCGCCCGCCGGCACCCGGCCGACGATGGGCCTCGACCCCGGCCTGCGCACCGGCGTGAAGGTCGCGGTGGTCGACGCGACCGGCAAGGTCGTGGCGACCGACACGATCTACCCGCACGAGCCGCGCCGCCAGTGGGACCAGTCCCTGGCCACGCTCGCCAAGCTGGCCACGGAGCATGGTGTCGAACTGGTCGCCATCGGCAACGGCACCGCCTCCCGGGAGACGGACAAGCTCGCCGGAGAGCTGGTCAAGCTGGTCCCCGGGCTGACCAAGGTCGTGGTCTCGGAGGCCGGGGCGTCGGTCTACTCCGCCTCCGCCTACGCCTCGCAGGAGCTGCCCGGCCTGGACGTCTCGCTGCGCGGCGCGGTCTCCATCGCCCGCCGCCTGCAGGACCCGCTGGCCGAGCTCGTCAAGATCGACCCCAAGTCGATCGGCGTCGGCCAGTACCAGCACGACGTCGCCGAGACCAAGCTCTCCCGCTCGCTCGACGCGGTCGTCGAGGACTGCGTGAACGCGGTCGGCGTGGACGTCAACACCGCCTCGGCGCCGCTGCTGACCCGGGTGTCGGGCGTCACCTCCACCCTCGCGGAGAACATCGTCGCCCACCGCGACGCCTGCGGCCCGTTCCGCTCCCGCCGGGCGCTCAAGGACGTGCCCCGGCTCGGCCCGAAGGCCTTCGAGCAGTGCGCGGGCTTCCTGCGCATCCCCGGCGGCGACGACCCGCTCGACGCCTCCAGCGTGCACCCTGAGGCCTACCCGGTGGTACGGCGCATCCTGTCGGCCACCGGCGGCGAGATCACCCGGCTGATCGGCAACACGTCGGTGCTGCGCTCCCTGAAGCCGCAGGAGTTCGTGGACGACACCTTCGGCCTGCCGACCGTCACCGACATCCTCGCCGAGCTGGAGAAGCCCGGCCGCGACCCGCGCCCGGCGTTCAAGACCGCGACCTTCGCCGAGGGAGTGGAGAAGATCTCCGACCTGGTGCCCGGCATGCTGCTGGAGGGCGTGGTCACCAACGTCGCGGCGTTCGGCGCGTTCGTCGACGTCGGCGTGCACCAGGACGGGCTGGTCCACGTCTCGGCGATGTCGCGCACCTTCGTCAAGGACCCGCGCGAGGTGGTCAAGCCCGGCGACATCGTCCGGGTGAAGGTGCTCGACGTCGACATCCCGCGCAAGCGCATCTCGCTCACCCTCCGCCTGGAGGACGAGACCGACGCGCGTCCCGACCGGTCCGGCCAGGGCCGCGGCGGTGACCGGAACCGGGACCGGGGCCGTGACCAGGAGGGACGTGACCAGGGCCGCGGCGGCGGGGGCGGCGACCGGCGCGGAGGCGGTCGCCAGCAGGGCGGGCAGCGCGGCGGACAGGGCGGCGGGCAGCGCGACGTGCCGGGCGGCGCGATGGCCGAGGCCCTGCGCCGCGCCGGGCTCGGCGGTTCCGGCGGCCGGTGATCCGGCCCGCGACGGCCTGACGGCCCCCGGCCCGCCGGATCACCGTGTCCGGCGGTCCGGGCCGTACGGTTCCGTAGGCCGGAGCGGCGGCCGGAGACCGCGGCGGCTACCCTTGGCCGTCATGATCGAGTCGATGGTGAACAGACGGTTCCCTGTACTGCTCGCGGCGGTGGCGCTGACCGCCGCCGCCTGCGGCGGCGCCGATGGGACCTCCTCGTCCGCGCCGTCCCCCGCCGCCCCTCCCGCCTCCGGCCAGCCGTCCGCGCAGTCGTCCGGACCCCCGGCGAAGCAGGAGCAGACCCGCGAGGTCACCCTGGAGGTGGACGGCACGGGCAAGCTCATGCAGCCGATCGTCTACATCGCCGGCGATCAGGGCACCGAGTCGGACGCCACCCTGCCGTGGAAGAAGACCGTGACGCTCGAGCTGACCCCGGCCGAGCAGAAGGTCGGCGTCCTGCTCTCGATCATCCCCGGCTCGTTCCGCGACTCGGGCGGCAAGCTCGTGCCGGGTGAGTGCCGCATCCTCGTCGACGGCGAGGAGGTCGCGACCAACGAGGGCGGCGAGAGCATGTGCAAGCACACCCTGCACTGACGGGCCCGCACCGACGGATCCTGCGTTGACGGACGGAGACCGCGCGAGGGACCCCCGGCGCGGACCATCCCGGAGGGAGGCCGCGCCGGGGCGTCCCGGCGCGGCTCGCCGCCCGCGGTACGGCCTCAGCCGAGCAGTTCGCCTTCGAGCATGCTCATGAGGATCTGGTCGTACCACCTGCCGTCGCGGCGGAACGAGTGGCGGTGCCGGCCGTCCCGGACGAAGCCGACCTTCTCGTAGACCCGGATCGCCGCGGCGTTCTCGGCGACGACCCACAGGGCGATGGAGTGCAGGCGCATCCTGTCGAAACCGTACCGGCAGATCAGCCGGGTGGCCTCGGTGCCGTACCCCTTGCCCCAGCAGTCCTTCTCACCGATGTAGATGTCGAGCTCGGCGCGGCCGGTCTCCGGCTCGGTGTCGCCCAGCCGGGTGACGCCGATCAGCCGTCCCTCGCCGAGGGTCTCGATCGCGAGGAGCATGTTGTCGTAGGAGTTGCGCTCGCGCTCCTCGCAGCGCGCCGCGACCTGCGCCTGGGAGGCCGGATAGCCCTCGTCCATCCAGCGCATGACGTCCGGATCGCTGTTCCAGCGCCACAGCGCCTCGGCGTCGGACGGTTCCAGGGCGCGCAGCCGTACCAGCTCTCCGGTCAGCACAGGTCTCGCTCCGTTCGTCGGGGGGATAGCGCGAACGGAGCATTCCTAGCAACCGTGCGCGCGGCCGCTCAACCGGTTATCCGGCTGGTGCGGGACGGGGGTGCGGAGCGCCCGGAAGGAGCCGTACCGGGTGGGTTCCGGCCGATCGGGATAGTCTGCTCAGCGCATGCGCGGTTCTGCCACGTGCCGGAGAGGGCCGCCACGTGCGGGGAGGGTGTTTTCCATGGCCGGTACGGCGTTGCGGGCGGGCGATCCCGCGGGGATCGGCCCCTACAGGCTGCTGGGCCGGCTGGGTCAGGGCGGGCAGGGGGTCGTCTACCTCGGGGAGGCGGAGAGCGGCGACCGGGTGGCGGTCAAGGTGCTCAACCGGGGGTTGGCCGGGGACCGGGCGACCCGGGAGCGGTTCGTCAGGGAGATCGAGGTGGCCCGGCAGGTCGCCGAGTTCTGCACCGCCCGGGTGCTCGACGCCGGGGAGAGCGACGACGGCCTCTACGTGGTGAGCGAGTTCATCGACGGACCCTCCCTGCAGCAGGCCGTCACCGAGGGCGGCCCCCGGGACGGGGCGGCGCTGCAGCGCATCGCGGTGGGCACGGTCACGGCGCTCGCCGCGATCCACCAGGCGGGCATCGTGCACCGCGACTTCAAGCCGGCCAACGTGCTGCTCGCCCCGGACGGCCCGCGTGTCATCGACTTCGGCATCTCCCGGGCGCTGGACGCCTCGGCCTCCCTCACCAGCGGTGTGGTCGGCACCCCGACCTACATGTCGCCGGAGCAGATCGCCGGCGAGCGTGCCGGACCCGCCTCGGACGTGTTCAGCTGGGCGGTGACGATGGTCTTCACGGCGACCGGCAAGCCCGCCTTCGGCGCCGACACCATCCCCGCGGTGCTCCACCGGATCCTCAACGCCGAACCCGACCTGTCGGGGGTGCCGGAGCCCTTCCGGCAGGCGGTCGCCGACTGCTTGGCGAAGGACCCCGCCGCCCGGCCCGCCGCCGCCGACCTGCTGCTCCGGCTCATCCGGCAGGAGCGGCCGGGGACGCCCCCGATCCCCGCCGCCGGCGCCGTGCCTGTCGTCCCCGCCGTGCCGTCCGCGCAGGCCGGACGGTGGGACGCGCCGCCGACGGTGCCGAGGGGCCTCGCTCCGGGCGGGAACGGCTCGGCCGGGTCAGGGATCAGGCGCAGGGGCGTGCTCGCCGGCGCGGCCGGGGTGGCCGTCGCGGTCGCCGCGGCCGGGGCCGCCGTCCTGCTGGCGCAGGGATCGGCGGGGCGGAGCGGTCCGTCGACCGGCCCCGTGGCCGTGACGGCGGGTGACGCCTCCCCGAGCCCCGAAGGCTCCTCGGGGGGCGGCGCGCCACCGGAGACCAGCCCTTCCCCCACACCGAGCGCGGCCGTCACCGGGACCGCGCAGGCCGCGGCCACGCCGCTGCCCAGCCCGGGCACGCCCGTCGGGAAGTGGACGAGCAAGCAGGTGGGCGGAGCCCTGCGCGGCCACGGGGGCGACGCCGAGGACGTCGCGGTCGCCGAGACCGGGGGCAGGCCCGTCATCGCCTCCGGGGACCAGGGCGGGACCGTCCGCCTCTGGGACCCGGCCACCGGCAGGCAGATCACGAAGATGACCGACCATTCCGCGTGGGTCAGCGAGATCGAGACGGTACGGCTCGACGGCAGGACCGTCGTGCTCTCCGGGAGCTTCGACAAGACCGTCCGTCTCTGGGACCCGGCCACCGGCAAGCGGATCGGCAAGCCGATCGCCACCGGCTCCGAGGTCTACGCGCTGGCCGCCGCCGTCGTGGACGGGGAGCCGATCGCGGCGGTCGGCGGCGGGGACGGCCGGCTCCGCGTCTGGAACCTGGCCACCGGCGAACGGATCGGGAAGACGCGGGACACGCGCGGCGGCACGGTGTTCGCGGTGGCCGTCGCCGAGGTCGACGGCGAGCCCGTCGTGTTCACCGGCGCGAAGGACGGCAGGGTGCTCCGCTGGGGCCTGCGCGAGGGAGAGCCGCTGGAGGTCGGACGGCAGGGCGGGTACGTCTCCGCCGTGGCCACGGCCGAGCTGGACGGCCGGCCCGTGGTGCTCTCGGCCGGCGGCGACCAGGTGATCCACGTGGACGACGCGTCCGGGGGCGGGCCGGTCCGCTCGCCGATCACCGGGCACGACGGGTGGATCTACACGCTGACGGTCGCCCGTGTCGGTGAGACGACCGTCGTGGTCTCCGGGGGAAACGACTCCACCGCG
Source organism: Planomonospora corallina (assembly GCF_042650625.1). NCBI lineage: Bacteria > Bacillati > Actinomycetota > Actinomycetes > Streptosporangiales > Streptosporangiaceae > Planomonospora > Planomonospora corallina. Next base: position 8,252 of record NZ_JBHSBM010000023.1, on the reverse strand, counting down.
CGGGTCACCGACCTGGACACGGGGAAGGCCGCCGGGAAGCCGTTCAAGGACCACGACCACAACGTGTTCGGGTCGGTGGTGACGGAGCTGGACGGCCGTCCCGTGGTCGTCACCGCGGGCGGCGACGACACCGTGCGGATCTGGCGGCTCGGCTGAGCGGTCCGCGGGGCGCGTCCGCACGGCGGGGCGGTCCACGGGGTCCGGGTCACGTGATCCGGCCGCGGTGAGGACCGGTCACGTGACCCGGTCGTGACGGGACGGGTCACGGGGCCCGGCCGAGGTGGCGGGCCGGGTCACGGTGGCGGGCCGGGGCTCAGCCGCAGGAGACCTCGGTGAAGGCCGGGGGCTCGGAGGCGGCTCCGACGAAGCCGATGCCGGTGACGGCGGCGCCGGGGGCCAGGACGGGGTCCTGCTCGGGCGCGTGGATCATCCCGACGGGGCCGCTCACCATGGGGGTGCCCTTCCACGCCTGGGTGATGGTCGTGCCGAGGGGGAACGTCCACTGGATGTACCAGCCGCTCATGGGCTTGTCACCCCGGTTCTCGATCGTCGCCTCGGCCCGGTAGCCGCCCGGCCAGGTCTCGGCGAGCTCGACCGTGGCCGTGCAGCGGGAGGAGACCGTCGGGGGCGGCACGGGGTGCGCGGACGCCGGGAGGGAAGACGAGCCCGGCGCGGGCGCGGGCGCGGACGGGGGAGCGGCGGGGGGTGCGCTCGCCGGGGCCGCCGCCGGGTGGGCGGCGGGATGCCCGGTCCGCGGGGCGTCCGCGAGGCAGGCCGCCGCGAGCAGCGCCACCGCGGTGCCCAGGACGGCGGTGCCCAGCAGCGTCGTGCTCCTCGCTCGCGGCACGGCCGGGCTCCTTCCTCGACGAGGATCTCGATGGGTCTCGATGGGTCTGGACGGGTCCCGATGGGATCGTGCGGGGGAGGCGGTCCCGGCCGGAAGGGAGGGCCGGCCGGGACCGCGGGTCATCGGGGAACGGGGACGGTCAGGGGCTGGTGCAGGTGAGGGTGGGGGAGCCGGCGCTGCCGCTGGCGACGAACCCGAAGGTGGTCGAGCCCTTCGCCGGGATCGTCCGGTTCCAGTCGGCGTTCTTGGCCGTCACGGCGGATCCGGAGACCGTGTGGGTGGCGCTCCACAGACTGTTGATGCTGTTGCCGCCGGGTAGCGTCCACGTGACGGTCCAGCCGTTGATCGCCGAGCCGCCGGGGTTGGTCACGGTGACCTCGCCCTGGTAGCCGCCGGACCAGGAGGAGACGGTCTTGAAGGCGGCGGTGCAGGCGCCCGGCTCACCGGTCGGGGTGGCCGTCGGGGTGACGGTGGGGTCGGGGTCCGGCTGGGTGTCGCGGCCGACGCCGGTCACCTCGCCGTTGCCGCCGTCGAAGACCACGTCGGAGCAGTTGTAGAAGGTCTCGGCGCTGTCGGAGCGCTTCCACACCGAGTAGATGATGTGGCGGCCGGACTTGCCGGAGGGCAGGGTGGCGTTCCAGTAGTAGTTGGCGTCCGCGGTGCCCGGCGAGCCGACGCTGTCGGGGTGGTCGGCGGTGTGGAAGGGCTGCTCCTCCAGGTCGTCCCAGCTGAGCGGCTCGTTGGGGTTCCAGCCGTCCTTGGTGACGTACAGGTAGAACCAGCCGGGGTGGGCGGCCCACTTGTTGTACTTGAACTGGATCTGCTTCCCGGCGGTCAGGTGGGTGACCGGCCAGTCGCTGCGGGCCAGGTCGTACCCGCTGAAGCCGGGGTTGCCGCCGCTGCACAACTGCCCGTCGGGGATGAACCCCCGGGTACGGCCGGCGCCGTCGGAGCGGAGCACGCTGAACCAGTTGTAGAGGGAGTTGGCTCCGCTCTCGGCGACGGCCGCCGAACAGGCCGGATTGATGGGGACGATGTTCCCCTGCGGGCTGAGCCCGTCCTGCCAGCAGAAGTAGGTCCGGCTGCCGGGCACCATCATGGCGCCGTGGGCCGAGGCCGAGCTGGGGACGAGGACGACCGCGAGGAGCGCGGACAAAATCGTGGCCGCGCAGGCGACAGCGATTCTTCGCCAATTGCGCACTGGACTGACCGACCTTTCGGGATGACGGGCTTACCGATCGACTGCAGCGAAGCGCGCTTACGCGGATCGGACTCTAGGTCGGCGTTATCAGGATGTAAACGAAACGCACTTCCCGGAAGCGGTGGCCGTGATGTAAGCGCAGCTCGGAGCGGATCGCGGGAGCCCGGACCCGATGAAAGATTCATGCGGGGCGGGGCCGGCCGGGCGGCGCCCGGAGGGCTCGCGGGGCGGGAAAGCGCAGGTGGGCCGAGTGTGGGCGAATCGTCCGGGTAGGAGAAGGATCCGGGGCCGTTCCGGCTCCGTGCCTCCGTCCGCCGCGCCCGCAGCGGCCTCCGGCGGGGGACCGCGGAGCGTTCCGGGGGAGACCGGCGGGCCTGGGGTGTCGCATGCGGGGAGGACAGCGATGGACATCGCCGTGGGCCGGGTGCGGATGCTTGAGGGCCTGATCGGGGGCAGCCACCTGTCGGCGCTGGAGCAGCTGCCCTCCCTGGTCGAGGAGTGCGCCGCGCACGCCGGCCTGCACGAGGTGCTGATCTACGTGGCCGACCTGCGCCAGGAGGTGCTCCGCCTGGTGACGGGCCACGGGGTGCACTACTACGAGGAGCCGGAGCTGGAGGCGGACGAGCTGCGGATCGAGGGCACCCTGGCCGGCCGGGCGTTCCAGGAGATGCGGATCATCGCCAGGCCGGGCGGGAACGGCGGTGCGGGCTGGTGGGTGCCGCTGCTGGTCGGCACCGAGCGCCTGGGCGTGCTGCGGGTCAACGCCGAGAGCATGGACGAGCGGGTCCACGAGGACATGCGGGCCCTGGCGTCGCTGGTGGCGCTGCTGATCGCGAGCAAGCGCACGCACAGCGACTCCTACGCCCGGCTGGTGCGGACCCGCCCGATGAACGTCGCGGCGGAGATGCAGTGGAACCTCACGCCGCCGCTGACCTTCGCCAACGAGGAGGTCGTGGTCGGCGCGGTCCTGGAGCCCGCCTACGAGATCGGCGGCGACGCCTTCGACTACGCCCTCGCCGGGGACGTCGTGAACGTGGCGATCTTCGACGCGATGGGGCACGACGCCTCAGCCGGGCTGACCGCGAGTCTCGCCGTGGCCGCCTGCCGGAACAGCCGTCGGCAGGGGGCGGACCTGATCGGCGCCGGCACGGCGGTCGAGCACGCGCTGATCGAGGAGTTCGGCCGGGCCAACCGCTTCGCCACGGCGATCCTGGCCCAGCTGGACGTGCGCAGCGGCGTGTTCTCCTGGGTCAACCGCGGCCACCATCCGCCGATCGTGATCCGGGGCGGGCGCTGGGTCGCCACCCTCGAGTGCGCGCCCGCCCACCCCCTCGGCCTCGACCTCGACCTGCCCGTCCAGCTCTGCCAGGAGCAGCTCGAACCGGGCGACCGCGTCCTGCTCTACACCGACGGCATCACCGAGGCCCGCAACCGCGACGGCGAGGAGTTCGGCCTGAGCCGCTTCGCCGACTTCATCATCCGGCGCAACGCGGACGGGCTGCCCGTTCCCGAGACCCTGCGCCGCCTGGTCCGGAGCGTCCTGGAGTACCACCACGGCAAGCTCCAGGACGACGCCACCGTCCTGCTGCTGGAGTGGCACGGCGCCGGCCAGCGGAAGCTGCAGCTGTCGGACGCCCCGGCCTGACGCGGCCCGCGGCTCCCGGAACGACCGGCTCCCGGGACGCCCCGCCCTGAGGCGGCCGGCCTCCGGGACGACCGGCTCCCGGGACGCGTGCGCCGGGGCGGTTCGGGGCGGCGCCCACCCGTACCCCGGCCGCTCCGTTCACGGGCTGTGGAGGAGATCCCGAGGTGGTCGCCGCTTCCATCCGGCCGTCCTGAGCCTTCCGCTATTCCGGCAGCCTCTCGAACGGCGTGAGCATGTCAGCGCCAATGAAGGTCGCCGATCAACGTAGCCTCAGCACCTCCGTCGGCGAAGATGATCTGACCGGTGACGAAACGGTTGTCTGCGCCGGCGAGCCAGCAGATAAGCTCGCCGACCCACTCCGGTCGCCCGGGAAAGCCGCCGAACGGTTGAGGCGATGCGGCTTCCACGGCGCTTCGCACATCGTCGTTCGCGAAGATGTACGCGGCCGCGGGCGTGTCGACGACGCCGGGTGCGACGACGTTGAGGGCGATGCCGGAACCTGCCCATTCGGATGTCGGGGCGGCCTTGCGCACCCAGCGGTTCAGCGCGCGCTTGGCGGTGCCGTAGGCGCCGGCGGCGCCGCCGTTGGCCGGATCTGCGTGAATGAGGGCGAGGGCGGCGGCTTCGTCGCCGTCAAGACATGCCTGTACCACGCGCTCGTCCGCGGGCGCCAGCGAGGAGGTCGACGACACGGCCACGGCCCGGGGTGCGTCGCTCTGTGCCAGCAGCGGACGCAGCCCCTCGAGCGTCGCGACCGTTCCGAAGTAATTCGTCTCGAGGAGACCGGTCTTGCCGCCTCCGGCGATGGCGAGCACGGCGTCGATGGGCCCGTACCCGGTCACCTGGTCGACCAGCGACTGCCGTCCGTCAGGGGTGGACAGGTCGGCCAGGACGTCGGCGTCACCGAGGTCGCAACCGATGACCTTGGCGCCGCGTTCACGGAGCAGGGCCGCGGTCGCGGCGCCGATGCCTGACGCCGAGCCGGTCACGACATACGTCCGCCCTGCCACCTCGGTATGTGTCATCGTCATTCCTTTCATGTACGCGTCCCGGGTGGCCGTGACGTTCCTGACGCATCACGTGTACCGAGGTCGAAGAGTTCGGCTAGTTCGTTCGCACACAGATCGGGGTCGAGGCCGGCGGAAACGAGCGGGGCCACACTGTCGATCGAGGCCCGCAGCGCCGCCGCCATGATCTGCGGATCGCACGGGCGGAAGACGCCGGTGCGCTGCCCCTCGGCGAACAGGCGGGCCAGCCGGTTCTGCGAGTCGATGTGGTATCGCTCCCAGTCGCTCATGCCGCCGTTGAGCAGGATCTGCCGCAGCGCCTCAACCTCCGGCGAGTGGCTGGCGATGAACATCACGTTCGCCCGGATGACGGTGACGAGCAGATCGCGAACGCTGGTCACGCCACTGAGAGCGGCCTGCATGTACCTTTCGCTGTCGGCGGCGATCCGCTCGGCGACGGCCGAGAACAATTCGTCCTTGCTGGAGAAGTGGTAGGTGATCAACCGCTTGCTGCTGAGCCCGGCCTCGTTGCAGATGGCCTCGAAGGTGGTGGCCTGGTAGCCGCGCTCGGCCAGCAAGGCGATGGTGGTGCGGGTGATCTGCTCCCTGCGGGCCGCGGTCGCCGCCTGACGGGTGGTCATGCCTGTCGTCCCTTCCTCGCCGCTCTCGAGGGCGAAACCGCGGACGGCCCGGCGGCCGCTCCGGCTGCGGCGATGTCGAGCGCAGGAGTCCGCACCGGCTTGTTATCCACGTGGATTACTTTATCCGTACGGATAACAGGAGTCAACGGGTTGCGGCGTGCGTGAAAGGACCTGTCCGGAGCTCGTGCGCGCGCAGGAGATCGACGACGAACGAGGTCTCCGGTAACAGGGTTGATCGACCAAGAACAACCTGAATACCGGAGACCTCGTGGTCACCTTGGTGGTGATGGGACGGTTCGACCGATCGTGACGGCGTTGCAGGCGCGGGCGGGCGCGGCCGGGCAGACATGCCGGGCAGGGCCGGCCAGGACGCCGACCGCCGGGCCAGGGGATCCAGGGGCGGGTGGCCGCCCCCCTTCGCCCCCGAGATCTACACGCAGCACCACGCCGCCGGGTGCGGCATCGACCGGCTCGATCGTCACCACGCTGTCGCCGCGCGCTACGGCAAGCTCGCTGTGCGCTCCAGGGCCGCGGTTCTCGTCGCCGTGATCGACGAATGGCTCTGACCGGCTTCGGTGCAGGCCCTAGACCCGCACCTGCTCGGCCAGGCGCTCCAGGCTCTTCTCCAGGGCGCGGTCGATCTCGTCGCCGGAGGGGGCCTCCTCCTCGTCGAAGAAGGACAGGTGGACGGTCACCTCGCTGGCCTGGTCGCTGATGCCCGCGACCTGCAGCCAGCCCGAGTAGCGGTCGTCGTCGCGCGTCCCCCACTCGAGCCGTAGCTGGTCCGGCTGCGCCCGGAACAGCGCGCGCTCGTCCTTGCCGGTGTTGTCCTCGTGGACGGTCACCGCGGGCGGATCCTCCGCCCGCACGTGGAGCTCCACGGGGAGCCAGCTGTCGAGCCGGTCCACGTCGCTCGCCCTGTCGAACACGGTCTCCGGCGGCGCGGTCATCGTGCGGGAACGCTCGTACTCGCTCATCTGATGATCACTCCTCGGTTCGGGAACATCGCCCCGGGACGTACCCTGCTCAATCAGGTCCATCCATCCCGTTCCTGGCGCCTTGTCCCCTTCGAGCACCGGCGCGGAGCGCCTACCGTATGGGCATGCGCCTGACCGTCTTCACCGACATCTCGCTGCGCATCGTGATGCGGCTGGCCGTGGCGGAGGAGGGCGAACTGCTGACCACCCGCGTGGTCGCGGACATGCTCGCCGTGCCGTACACCCACGCGGCCAAGGCGGTGGCGCGCCTGAGCGAGCTGGGGCTGGTGGAGGCGCGCCGCGGGCGGGGCGGGGGGATGCGCCTGTCGGAGGCCGGGCGCCGCGCGTCGGTCGGCGGCATCGTCCGGGCGCTGGAGGGCGCGGACGACGTGGTGGGCTGCGAGGACGCCCCGCCGTGCCCGCTCCGGGCCGCCTGCCGGCTGCGGGCGGTGCTGCGCCAGGCGCAGGAGGCCTTCTACGCCTCCCTCGACGGGGTCACGGTCGAGGCTCTGGTGACGGCCCCGACCGGGCCGGTCCTGCTCTCCCTCACCTCGCTCGCCCACCCCCCCGAGGGGACCTCCGGAACGACTTCTTAATATGTATCTCAGATTCCAATTTTAAGGGATCGCTCTGCCGTCGTTCCTGGAGGTCGACCATGCTGTCCGCCGAGTCCGCCGAGATCGTCCGCGCCACGCTGCCCGTCGTCGGCGCGTCCCTCGACGAGATCACCGAGCGGTTCTACGAGACGATGTTCGCCGAGCACCCGGACCTGCTCGACGGCACCTTCAACCGGGGCAACCAGCGCAACGGCGAGCAGCGCAGGGCGCTGGCGGGCTCCATCGCCGCGTTCGCGACCATGCTGCTGGAGCACCCCGACGAGCGCCCCGACCACCTGCTCTCCCGCATCGCGCACAAGCACGCCGCCGTCTCGGTCACCGACGACCAGTACGTGATCGTCCACAAGTACCTCTTCGGCGCGATCGCCGAGGTGCTCGGCGAGGCGGTGACCCCGCAGGTCGCGGCGGCCTGGGACGAGGTCTACTGGCTGATGGCCGGCGCGCTGATCGCGATGGAGGCCCGGATCTACGCCGAGGCCGGGGCGAAGGGCGGGCGGACCTGGCGGCGGTGGAGGGTCGTCGAGCGGCGGGAGGAGACCGCGGACACGGCCTCCTTCGTCCTGGCCCCGCTCGGCGACGAGCCCGTCCCGCCGGCCGCCCCCGGGCAGTACGTCAGCGTCCGGGTGCAGCTGCCCGACGGCGTGCACCAGCTCCGGCAGTACACGCTCTCCGGGTGCGGCGAGGACGATCTGCGCCGCATCACCGTCAAGCGGGTGCGCGGGGAGGGATCCCCGGACGGGGAGGTGTCCAACCTGCTGCACGACACGGTCGCGGAGGGCGACGAGCTGACCCTGTCCGCCCCGTTCGGCGACGTGGTGCTCGCCGACGGGGACGAGCCGCTCGTGCTCGTCTCCGCGGGCATCGGCTGCACCCCCGTCACCGCGATGCTCCAGCACCTGGCCCTGACCGGCTCCACCCGCCGCGTCCTCGTGCTGCACGCCGACCGGTCCAAGGCCGACCACGCCCTGCGCGAGGACATGAAGCGGCTCGCCGAGGCGCTGCCCGGCGGAGAGAAGATCTTCTGGTACGAGGAGGGCCCCTGCGGCTGCGCCCGCCCCGGCCGGATGGACCTGTCGGAGGTGGAGATCCCCCGGGGGGCGGTCGTCTACATGTGCGGGCCGCTGCCGTTCATGCGCGAGGTGCGGGCCCAGCTCCTGAAGGCGGGCGTCGCCGCGCACGACGTCCACTACGAGGTGTTCGGCCCCGACCTGTGGCTGGGCGCCGCCTGACCGCGGCCCCGTCCGGCCCCGTCCGGCCCCGTCCGGCGGGCAGGGCCGAAGGTCCCGGCGGGCGGGGACCTCAGGACGGCCGGGCGGT
>NZ_JBHSBM010000022.1:0-28771 GCF_042650625.1 Planomonospora corallina | reverse complement strand
GTCGCCGCGCTGTCCTACTACGCGCTGCACTGGATGGTCGAGTAACCGTCCGCAGGTGAGGGCGCCGCCCCCCGGGGGCCGGCGCCCTTTCTCATCGCCGTCGTGCCGTCGTGCCGTCGTGCCGCTGTGCTGTCGTGTCGCCGTCCGCCGGACCGTTGCCGTCTGCGCGGCCGTCCGGTGCGCGGCGCTCCCGCGCCGTGCCCATCGGCCCTCACCCCGGACGTGCGGCGCCCCGGAGCGTCATGCAGGCACCGGTCCTCACCTCCGGTACATCACGTCCATGCCGGAGCGGGTGAACCCCAGTCCCCGGTAGAGGCGGACCGCCCAGGTGTTGCTCTCGTCGACGTAGAGCATCACCTCGGACAGACCGAGGGAGCGCAGGTGGGCCAGGCCCGCCAGGGTCAGCGACCGGCCCAGCCCGGCCCCCTGCTCGCCGGGGTCCACGCCGACCACGTAGACCTCGCCGACGGGCTCGTCCCCCTGTTCGCCGGCGGCGTGCACCTTCGTCCAGTGGAAGCCGACCGGGCGGTCTCCGCGTACCGCGAGGAAGAAGCCCGCCGGGTCGAACCACGGCTCCCGCTCGCGCTGCCGCAGGTCCGCGAGCGTCCAGGCGCCCTGTTCGGGGTGGTGGGCGAAGGCGCGGGCGTTCAGCGCCACCCAGGCCTCGGCGTCGCTCTCCGGGTCGAAGGCGCGCAGCCGTACCCCCTCGGGGAGGGTGAAGTCCGGGATCGGCTCCGCCAGCGGGCGCCGCATCTGCCACAGCTCCCTGACCTTCTCCAGGCCCTCCGCGTGCGCGAGCGCCTCGGCGCCGGGGTGCCCGCCGTGCGCCCACAGGCGCAGCCGCCCGCCGGTCTCCTCCAGTACGGCCCGCAGCAGGCGGCGTCCGTGCCCCTGCTTCCGGAAGGCGGGGTGGACGACGAGTTCGCCGCCCGGGTCCTCGCCCGGATCACCCGGGTCGCCCGGGGTGCCGGGGTCGACGTGCGCGTAGCCCGCGAGTTCCCCGCCCGCGTACAGAAGCACGTCCCGCGCGCCGTTCTCGCCGCCGTGACGCAGGTGGATCATCACGTGTTCGTCGAGGGGGCGGACCCCGTCGGCCGCCGTGGCGGCCTCCACCAGCGCCAGCACGGCGGCGGCCTCCCGCTCCTCGAGTCGTTCCCGGTGTTGTACGCGCACGTCCATGAACTGGACTCTAGGACGCCCGCGCGGCTCGCGGATCACCGGGTACTGGCAAAAAACGCCATCTCCTGGTAATGCGAATCGTTACCTTCCAGACATTCGATGCATAGACAACGGCTCTAGTGTCTTGTCCCATGATGTCCCGTTCCTTCCAGCGGCTGGCCCTGGCCGGCGCCCTCGCCTCCGCCGGTCTCGTGCTCGCGACGGGACCGGCCGAGGCGGGTAGCAAGCCTGCCAAGACAGTGCCGGTCCGCCTGCTCTCCCTCAACGACTTCCACGGTCACCTGGAGCCCCCGACCGGTTCGTCGGGCCGCCTGGTCGACGAGCACGGTGCCACGGTCGAGGCCGGTGGCGCCGCCTACCTCGCGACCCACATGAAGCAGCTCAGCGACAAGAACACCATCAAGGTCGCCCAGGGCGACCTGATCGGCGCCACCCCGCTCATCTCGGCGGCCTTCCACGACGAGCCGTCCGTCGAGTTCCTCGGCAAGATCGGCGTCACCACCTCGGCCGTGGGCAACCACGAGTTCGACGAGGGGTACGACGAGCTCAAGCGCATCATGAACGGCGGCTGCCACCCGGTGGACGGCTGCTCCCCCGCCGGGCAGTGGAAGGGCGCCAAGTACGACTACATCGGCGCCAACGTCATCCTCAAGCGGAAGAACGAGAACAGCGCGGAGAGGGAGGCGCTCGCCGAGCTCGGCAAGAACAACGCCGCCATCCGCAACCTGCTGCGGCAGCAGGGCGTCCCGGCCCTGCCGCCCTTCTCCGTCCGCTGGATGAACGGCGTGCCGGTCGGCTTCATCGGCCTGGTCACCAAGACCACCCCGAACATCGTCACCGCCGCGGGCATCAAGGACCTGGAGTTCACCGACGAGGTCAAGGCCGCCAACGCCGCCTCCAAGGTGCTCAGGCTGGTCGGCGTCAAGGCCCAGGTCGTGCTCGTGCACGAGGGCGACCAGGTCGCCCCGAACTCCTCGCCCGACGCGTGCAGCGCCCAGCCCGGCGCGGGCCACCGCATCGCCACCCAGGTGGACGCCGAGATCGACATGATCCTCAGCGGCCACTCCCACCAGGCGTACCTGTGCACCGTGACCGACCCCAAGGGCGGCAAGCGCCTGTACAGCCAGGGCGGCTCGTTCGGCCGGGTGATCACCAAGGTCGACTTCCAGGTGAACACCCGCACCCGCGACGTGGTGCGCTCCTCCGTGGTCGCCGACAACCAGGTCGTGACCCGGACCGTCACCCCCGACCCGGAGATCTCCGCGTTCGTCCAGACCTGGAAGGACCGCGTCTCCACGGTCGCGAACAAGCCGATCGGCAAGATCACCGCGGACATCACGAACACGGCGTCCCCCTCCGGTGAGTCGCCGCTGGGCAACCTCATCGCCGACGGCCAGCTCGCCGCCGCCAAGAACGGCGGCAACGCCCAGATCGCCCTGATGAACCCGGGCGGCGTGCGCGCCGGCCTCACCTACGCGAGCTCGCCCGCCGGCGAGGGCGACGGCGTGGTGACCTACGGCGAGGCCTTCACCGTCCAGCCGTTCAACAACCTGCTCCAGGTGGTCACCCTCACCGGCGCCCAGCTCAAGACGGTGCTGGAGCAGCAGTTCCCCGGCGGGCCCAACAACCAGGCCTTCACCAAGATCCTCCAGCCGTCGTCGAACCTCACCTACTCCTACAGCACCGGTGCGCCGTGGGGGTCGAAGATCTCCGATCTGAAGATCGACGGGGTCGCCGTGACGGACACCCAGACGATCCGGGTCGCCGCCAACAACTTCCTCGTCGGCGGCGGTGACGCCTTCGCCGCCTTCACCCAGGGCACCGACGTGTGGAGCGGCCCGCTCGACATCGACGCCTTCGCCGCCTACTTCGCGGCGAACCCGGTGATCGAGCCCCCGGTCCCGAACCACATCACGGTCAAGCCGTAAGAGCGGTCAAGCCGAGACGTGCGGGCCGTCGCGCGCGGCCCGCACGAACGGCGGAAGGGGGCGGNNNNCGCCCCCCTTCCGTTCGCCCGTCCCGCGTGCCCGCCGGCGTCGTCCGCCCTGCTCGCCCGTCCCGCGTGCCCGTCGGCGGATGCCGTTCTGCCCGCCTGTCGGCGGATGCCGTTCCGCCCGCCCGCCGACGTCGCCCGCCCCTGCGGCGGGCGCTACTGGTGGGCGGGCTCGCGCTCCTCGGCGGACTCGTTGCCCCGCTCGGGGACGAACCGGTAGCCGACGTTGCGGACCGTCCCGATCAGCGACTCGTACTCGGCGCCGAGCTTCGCGCGCAGCCGCCGGACGTGGACGTCCACCGTCCGGGTGCCGCCGAAGTAGTCGTAGCCCCAGACCTCCTGGAGCAGCTGGGCCCGGGTGAAGACCCGCCCGGGATGCTGGGCGAGGTACTTCAGGAGCTCGAACTCCTTGAAGGTCAGGTCCAGGGCGCGCCCGCGGAGCCGGGCGGTGTAGGTGGCCTCGTCGATCGAGAGGTCGCCGTTGCGGATCTCGTCCGGCGCCTCCTCCGCGGCGGTCATGCTCAGCCGGCCCACTGCCATCCGGAGCCGCGCCTCGACCTCGGCCGGGCCCGCGGTGTCGAGGATGACGTCGTCCACGCCCCACTCGGCCGTCATCGCGGCCAGGCCGCCCTCGGTGACGATCACCAGCAGGGGGCAGTCGAGGCCGGTCGTCCGGAGCAGCCGGCAGAGGCTCTTGGCCTGAACCAGTTCGCGGCGGGCGTCGACGAGGACGGCGTCGGCGGGCGGGGCGTCGATCAGCGCGGACGCCTCCGCGGGCGCCACGCGGACCGAGTGCAGCAGCAGCCCCAGCGCCGGAAGCACCTCGGCGGACGGCTGCAGGGCATTGGTAAGAAGCAGGAGGTTGCTCACGTGCACTCCTTCGCCGGGCTCACTGGCAGGCGACCGTGCGGAGCCCGCCCGATGCGTGTGCTCACGACCACCTCCTTCCCGCGTCGTGCCGGCACCAGCCGTACAAACACGTAAGGACCCGGGGGCCACATCGCCCAGGTCCTTAGGCGAGGATAGCCGAGGAGGGGTGAGCGTCCAGCGAACGTCCACCTGCTGAACACCTGCTTTCCCCGGTGGATTCGCCGTAATCGCCTCTTCACCTTCCGCATACGACGAGGAGATGGTCGACCGATGGCCAGGGGAACGATCCGCTACTGGGCGGCGGCGAAGGAGGCGGCGGGCGTGCCGGAGGAGCCCTTCGAGGCCGCGAACCTGGCGGAGCTGGTGGTGAACGTCACAACCGGCCGCGACGAGCTGGCCAAGGTGGCGCGCCGCTCCTCCTTCCTGGTGGACGGGCACCCGGTGGGCACCCGGGCGCACGAGGCGATCGTGCTCGCCGACGGGGTGACGGTCGAGGTGCTCCCGCCCTTCGCCGGGGGCTGATCCCGCGCGCAGGACCCGGTGGGCGGAGGCCCGGCCGGGAGAGCCCGGCCGCGGGGGGCCGGGGGGTACGGCATGCGCGGGAACGGCCGCCCGCAGGACGGGACGGCATGTACGGGGGACGGCCGCCCGCAGGACGAGATTGCCGCCGGGTGCGGGGCGATGGCAGTCTGGCCACGTCCGGGAACCGAGAACGGAAGACGAACGACGGGAAGTCGGATGCGCAAGCTGCTCGCTTTTCTGGTCCTGCTGCTCGTCCTCGTCGCGATCCTGGACAGGGTGGCGGTCGCCGGGGTGGAGAAGGAGATCGCCACCAGGGCCACCGCCCGCTACGACCTCGCCTCGCCCCCGGAGGTGGCCATCCACGGCATCCCGTTCCTGACCCAGGCCGTGGCCGGGCGCTACGAGCAGGTCGAGGTCGCCGTCGGCTCGATGACCGTCGCGGGCGTCCGGCTCTCCGCCGTGGACGCCACGCTGTACGGGGTCACCGCGCCCCTGGCCGACCTGGTGACCCGTGCCGACCAGGTGGACATCCGGGCCGAGCGGGTGGTGGGCACCGTCGAGGTCGGCGAGGAGGCGCTGAACCAGCGGGCGCCTCAGGGGCTGACGGTGCAGGCCGGACCGGGCGGCCTCGACGTCAGCGGAGAGATCACCTTCCTGGGACGGAAGGTCCCCGCGGAGGCCAGGCTGAAGGTCGAGGTGACCGAGAAGGGGCTGCGGCTCCTCCCCGAGAAGGTCGAGCTGGGCGGCGGCATCACGGTGCCGGACCCCGAGCGCTTCCTCCGCTACGAGATCCCGATCAGGAACCTGCCCTTCAACCTCAAGATCACCAAGGTCGAGCCCGTGACCGGGGGCCTGCGGATCACCGCGGAGGCGTCGGACGTCCCGCTGCGCGGCTGAGCGGCGAGAACGGCCCCGCCGTGTCCGAACCGAACCGCCCCGCCGTACGTCATGAGGGTGTGAGCCACGCCGGAACCGCCGACGAGCAGCTCGTCAGAGCCCTCTTCGACGAGCACGGCGGGCCGCTCTACGGCTACGCGCTGAGACTGACGGGTGACCCGGGGAGAGCGGAGGACGTCGTGCAGGAGACCCTGCTGCGGGCCTGGCGCCATCCCGACGTGCTCGGCGGGCGCTCGATCCGCGCGTGGCTGTTCACCGTGGCCCGCAACCTCGTCTTCGACCAGCACCGGGCGCGCAGGTCGCGCCCGCCGGAGACGGGCGACGAGGCGCTCGCCGTGGTGCCCGCCGAGGACGAGCTGGAGCGGGCGGTGGAGTCCTGGGCGGTCGCCGAGGCGCTGGCCGCGCTCACCCCCGAGCACCGCGAGGTGCTCGTCGAGGTCTACTACCGGGGGAGATCGGTGAAGGAGGCGGCCCAGGCGCTCGGCATCCCCGCCGGGACGGTGAAGTCGCGCACGTACTACGCGCTGCGCGCGCTCAAGCTGGCGCTGCAGGAGCGGGGGCTCGCGCCATGACCATGAGCTGTGACGAGGTACGGATGTCGCTCGGCGTGCACGCCCTGGGCGCGCTGGACGCCGCCGAGCACGCGCTCGTCGAGGAGCATCTCGCCGGCTGCGCCGGCTGCCGCGCGGAGGCGGAGGAACTGGCCGGGGTGGCGGGCTTCCTCGGCCGGGTCTCGGAGGAGGACGTGGCCCAGGTGGCCCGCCCGCCGCACTCCGTACTCGACCGGCTGCTGCGGAGCCGGGCCAGGCGGCGGCGGACGGCCCGGACGCTGCTCGGGCTGGCGGCCGCGGCCGCGGTGATCGGGGTCGGCGGGACCGTCTGGGTGACGGCCGACCGGTCCGCGCAGGACACGATGACGGCGGCCTCCGCCCCGCAGAGCGCCTCCGACGCCACCGGGGGGGACCCGGCCGCGGAGGGGAGCCGGGACGCCGCCGGGAGCTCCGAGGCCGCGAAGTCCGCCGGGCCGGCCCCTGAGGCATCGGCGTCCGTGCTGCGCACCGGGCCCCCGCCGGCCGCCGGCGAGGATCCCGCGGTGACGCGGAAGTCCGCCCCGGAGGAGGCGCGTCCCGCGCCCACGTCCAGTGCGGGCTCCGACGCGTCGGTGATGCTGGACCAGGCGGACGAGCCGCTGGTCAGGGAGGGCGGCGAGCAGGGGGGCGTCCGGGCCCGGGTGAGCGCCGCCCCGGCCGGGCAGGCCACCGCCGTGGAGGTCGTGGTCTCCGGGATCGCCACCGGCACCCGCTTCCGGCTGGACGTGGTCGCCGCCGACGGGAGCCGCCAGACGGCGGGGAACTGGACGGTCGACCGGGCCGCCTACGACGAGTCGGGTCCCTTCCCCGGTTCGGTCACCGTCCCGCCCGGGGGGATCGAGCGTTTCGAGCTCGTCACCGCTGAGGGCCGGGTGCTGCTCGCGGTCCCCGCCCGCTGAGGGGCGGGTGCTGCTCGCGGGCCCCGCCCGCTGGGACGAGGGCCCGGGGCGGGAACAAGCCTGCGGCGGCCGGGCGTTGTCGTGCTCGATGACCGGGCTGACGGTGGTGATCGTGACGCTCGCCCTGGCCACGCTCGCCGGCGTGGCGCTGCGGCGGCGCAGCGGCGTGCCGCGCGAGGTGAGGGGTGACGTGGAGCGGCTGACGCCGGACGAGCTCGGGACCGCGCTGGGCGAGCGGGCCACGCTGGTGCAGTTCTCCAGCGCGTTCTGCCAGCCGTGCCGGGCGACCCGCAGGATCCTCGACGAGGTGGCGCGGATGGTGCCCGGCGTGGCGCACGTGGAGATCGACGCGGAGTCCCGGCTGGAGCTGGTCCGCTCCCTGAACATCCTGCGCACTCCGACGGTGATTGTCCTCGACCGGTCGGGGTATGTGGTCAGACGCGCCTCGGGCCAGCCACGGAAGGCCGACGTGATCGGCGCACTGGGCCTCGCCATCGGCGAATGAGCGGGGCAGCCTACCGCTCTTGGGAGGCTCCTGTCTCAGAAATTGGACAGGGATGTGACAGATACCGGAACGCCGGGGTAATGTCATCGCCATGCACCCGATGACAGAGCTGCTGACGAAGCGGCGCGCGGTCGACTTCTGCCGCGTCGCCACCGCGCTCTGTCGCGTTTCCTGAGGGCGATCCCACGCGGCCTCACGCCGCACCGATCTGCACGACCCTTCAGGAGCATCGCACGATGCAGGCTGATCCCAGAGCCCTCCGCTTCACCGCGGCCGTCACCACCGTCGTCCTCGCGCTCGCCCTCGTCACGGAGAGCGCGTGGCCGCTGGCGGCCCAGGCCGTGGTGTTCGCACTGGGGGCCCTCGGCGCCTCGCCGTACGGGATGGTCTTCAAAGGGATGGTGAAGAGCCCTCCCAGGGAGTTCGAGGACGGCCGGCCGCCGCGCTTCGCGCAGCTCGTCGGACTCGCCTTCACCCTGCTGGGCCTGGTCGGACACGCAACGCAGATCACGCCGCTGGCCCTCGGCGCCACCGCCGCGGCCCTGTTCGCCGCCTTTCTCAACGCCGCGTTCGGCTTCTGCCTCGGCTGCGAGACGTACTTGATCATTCGCCGTCTACTGCCCGCCGCAAGATAATCCCGGAGGATTCCATGAGCCGCTCCGCCGCCCTGGTGGACGCCGACTGGGTCGAGGCCAACCTCGACACCCCTGGTGTCGTTCTCGTCGAGGTCGACGAGGACACCAGCGCCTACGACAAGGGCCACATCCGTGGCGCCGTGAAGATCGACTGGAGGCAGGACCTCCAGGACCCGGTCCGCCGCGACTTCGTGGACCGCGAGGGCTTCGAGGCCCTGCTGTCCGACCGGGGCATCTCCAACGACGACACCGTGGTGCTCTACGGCGGCAACAACAACTGGTTCGCCGCCTACGCCTACTGGTACTTCAAGCTCTACGGCCACTCCGACGTCAAGCTCCTCGACGGCGGCCGCAAGAAGTGGGAGCTCGACTCCCGCGAGCTGGTGACCGAGGTCCCGCAGCGCCCGGCCACCCAGTACAAGGCCTCCGAGCAGGACAAGAACCTGCGCGCCTTCCGCGACGACGTGCTCGCCGCGATCGGCAAGCTCAACCTGGTCGACGTGCGCTCGCCCGACGAGTTCACCGGCAAGCTGCTCGCCCCGGCGCACCTGCCGCAGGAGTCGGCGCAGCGCGGCGGCCACGTGCCGACCGCCCGCAACATCCCGTGGTCCAAGGCCGCGAACGACGACGGCACCTTCAAGTCCGACGAGGAGCTGAAGAGCCTCTACGAGGCCGCCGGCGTCGACTTCGGCAAGGACACCATCGCCTACTGCCGCATCGGCGAGCGCTCGGCGCACACCTGGTTCGTGCTGCACGAGCTGCTCGACCAGGCCAACGTGAAGAACTACGACGGTTCGTGGACCGAGTACGGCTCGCTCGTGGGCGTGCCCGTCGAGCTGGGAGAGGCCCGCTGATGACGACCCAGGGTTGCGCCGCACCGGAGCAGACCACCGCTCTTCCCGCCGGGATCGACCTGACCAACCAGGCCGTCATCCAGGGCGTCGTGACGGGCGCGGGCACGGCCTACGCCCGCCTGCTCGACCACTCCGGTGAGTTCACCGGCGAGGTCGTCGTCTCCGACGAGGGAGTCTTCCGCTTCTTCGCCGCTCCCGGTGACTGGACCGTCCGCATCATCGCGGGCGGCGGTGTCACCAAGGACGTTCAGGCCCAGGCCCGCCTGGGCGAGGTCACGCAGCTGTCCGTGGCCGTCTGACCGGTCCCGGCCGCGTCCGGATCCGAAGGGACCGGCGTCCCCTCCGCGGAGGGGACGCCGGTCCTTTCCCATGCGCGCACCGGCCGCGACGGCGTCCGGCTCTGGACCGCGGGCCACGACCTGTGGCCTGAGGACCGCGGACCGCGGACCGCGGACCGTGGCCTGCGGTCTGGGGGCCGCGGACCGCGGACTGCGGATTGTGGCCTGGGGACTGTGGGACTGTGACCTGCGGGCCGCGGCCCGGGGAGGGGCTCGATACGATTCGTCGGGTGTCCGGAACGCCTGCTGTGCCCTCGCCGCCGTCGCTGTCGCCGCCGTCCGCACCGCGACCGGCGGCAGAGCCGGGGACGACCGGGCGTCCGGGACCCGGCCCGGCGGCGTACCCGGCGTGGTCGCTCCCGCTGCACGCGCTGAGGATCCTCGGCTCCTGCGCGCTCTCGCTGCTGCTCTGGTTCTCCGCGGGGCGGGCGGTGCGCGCGGCGCTGATGTGGGCGGGCGCCGAGCCGGCGTACGGCGACGACCGGGTACGGCTCGCCGTCACGGTGCTGGTCCTCACGCTGATCGTGCTGACCGAGTTCGTCGTCTGCGTGGGCATGCTGCACTCGGTGCGCGGAGCGCTGGCGGAGATCCGGGCCCGCAGGGGTGAGGGCGCGGCGGACGGGAGTCTGCTCGGCGCGCTCGACAGGGCCGCCCCGGTCTTCGCGGCGGTCTACGTGATCTGGGGCCTCCACCGCGAGGACGCGCGGGAGTTCGCCGCCCTGGACGCGGCCGGACGCGTCGGAGGGGATCTCCCGGGGGCCTTGGCCGGGACCGGAGGCTCCGCCGGGACCGGGGAGCTCACCGGAGCCGGGGACTTCGCCGGGACCTTCGCCGGGACCGGCGCCGGGGGTGAGTCCGGCACGATCCTCCTCGGGCTGGACGTGCGGATCTCCGCCGCGATCGCGGTCGGCGCCTGCCTCCTGCGGCTGCTCTTCGGCTGGTGGCACGCGCGCGGCAGGGGCAGGGCCGCCGGGATGCTCACCGCCGTCGCCGGGCTGGCCTCCGCCTTCTACGGCGTGAACGTGCTCCTCGCCACCGCCGCGTGGGGGCGGGACCGGCTGGAAGACCGGGCCGTGGTGGCGGCCGCCGGGGACCGGCTCGAGGAACTGGAGAAGGCCCTGCCGTGGTGGAAGGGGCTCCGGGAGGGCGCCGGGCAGCTGTGGCCGCTCCTGGTGGAGGCGCTGGTCGAGCCGCTCACCTGGCTGATCGTCGCCGCGCTCGTCTACGGGGCCTTCACCGGGGACGCCCGTGTGCTCCTCCGCGGGACCCGGCCGGAGACGGCGGCGGGCCGCGTGGAGCACGGGCGGGCCCTCAGCCGGGCGGCGCTCGGACTGCGGGAGCGGTGGGTCCCGCCGCTGCACGCCTTCCGGCTCGTCACCCGGGGCGGCGCCGTGCTGTTCGGGATGTTCTGCCTCTGCCACGTCGCCTTCAGGGTGGGCGCCGATTACGCCGACCGGGGCGTGCGGACCCTGATCGGCAGCGACTTCCCCCACTTCTGGGCGCTCTTCGGCAGCCCCCTGGAGTTCGCCGGGGAACTGGTCACGGGGGTGCTGACGGTCTGCCTGCTGGCGGCCGCGTTCGACCTCGCGGCCACCCGGGGCCGCGCGCGGGAGCGGGCGCTCACCGCCTGAAGACCAGCACCTCGTCCCGGGACCCGGCGGCGCCGGCGCGCCCGGACGTCTCCGCCGGGCCCTCCTCCTCCGGAGGGATGCGGGAGGCGCCGGGGACGACGTGGACCTCGACCTCGTCGGCGACCTCCTCGGGCACCACGCCGGCCACCTCGTAGCGGTAGGAGACGCCGACCCGCAGATCCGCGATCTCCAGCGGGAGGTCGGTCTCGATGACCGTCGCCTCCCAGCGGCGGCCGTCGGGGTGGACGAGCCCGACCTCCGGATCGCCGCGCCGGGTCAGCCCTTCGGCGTCCAGGGCGGTCCTGCCCAGTGTGACCTTCAGCCACCGCCGGCCGGGCCCGGCCTCTCCGAGCTCCGGGATGGTGTCCGTCTGCTCGATCTCGGCGGTCCAGGACACGCGCGTGAGCGTGCCGCTGTCGCCCGGCTCCACGGGGTGGTGGTGCGGGGCCGGGGCGCCTGACCGGTAGAAGCGGTAGTCCGTCCAGGCGGGGATGCCGACGGCCAGCGCCACCGCGACGGCCAGCGCGCCGAGCCGCGGTGCCGTACGGCGGTGCGGTGCGGGAGCGGTCCGGGCGCCCTCCCCCCCGGACGCGGTCACCGGCGACGCCGCACCGGGAGCGGACGTGACCCCGATGACTCCGATGGCCTCGGTGGCGCCGGTGGCCGCGCCCGCCGGGACGGGGAGGCATGGAGCGGCGGCGTCCGGGGCGGCGGCGCGTGGGGCGGCGGGCGGCGGGTCCGCCGGGACGGCGGGGAAGGGCTGGGTCGACGTCCCCGGAGGTTCGGGCGCGGGCCGGGGCACGGGTGGCCAGACCTGCTCGTCGGGGAAGATCCGCCGACGGCCCGGTCCCCACAGGTCGGGGGAGAGCGGCAGGATCGGGGTGGGAGCCGGATCGGCCGCGGCGGCGGATCCGGCCGTCCCGGAGGAGCCGGGGGCCTCCGGGACGGTAGGAGCCGCCGGGGCGTCGGCGGGGCCGGGGGCCTGGGGAGTGCCGGGAGCCGCCGGGGCGTCGGGGGTCTCGGGAGTGCCGGTCACCGCTCGTCCTCCGGGGGATAGACGTCCGCCGTCTCGGCGATCAGGCGCTGCGTGCCCGCGTCGTCCAGGCCCAGGTCGACCTCGGCCTCGGGCGGGTAGTTCTCCCCGATGATCCCGTTCTGCAGCGGCAGCACGATCCGGGCCCCGTTCAACGCGGTGACCGGGACCTCGAAGACCGCCACCCCGTCGGTCCACCAGCCGGGCTGGACGGTGATCCGGGGGACGGACAGGGCGGAGTCCACCTTGTCGGTGGCCGCGTAGCGCCTGCCGTCGCCGCTCAGGAGCACCGGGGTGCCGAACCGCTGCGGCTCCCGGTGGGCCGTCGCCTCCAGCTCGACGACGACGAAGATCCCGGAGGTGGTGGCCTTCTCCGCCGTCTCCGTGTCCGCGGGGAGCGTCGTGTCGGCTGTGTCCGGCGTGTCCGCCGCGTCCGTGCTCCGCACGGTGCGGGCGCCGTAGACGGCCTTCACCCGGGCGGAGAAGCGTGAGGCGACGACCTCCTCGCCCATGCCGCCGGTCCAGGTCAGCGGGGCGGTCCTCTCCTCGTCGTCCAGCGCGGCCGACTGCAGGGCCACCGCGGCGCAGGCCAGGGCGAACCCGGCGAGCAGGGCGCCCGCCCGGCGCAGCCGGCCCGCAGGCATGACGGGGGCGGCCGGTCCCGCCGGAGGCGCGGAATCCGCCGGGGGCGGGGGATCCGGGGGAGCCGGAGCGGCGGCCGGGTGCGCGGAGGGCGCCGGGGGGACGGGGGACACCGGATGGGCGGGGGACAGCGGAGGCGTCGGGGACGCCGGGGACGCCGGGGACGCCGGGGACGGGGTGCTCATCAGGTGCCCTCTCCCCGCTGCACCGGGAGGGTGACCTGCGCCGTGACCTTCGCGGGCGCGTCCTGCGTCCGGCCGTCCCGCTCCAGGACCCAGAAGTCCTCGGCGGCCGCGGACCGCTCCCGGCGCTCGAAGGCGCCCACGTCGTATCGGACCGTCTCCGGGGACGGCTGCCCCTCGGGGATCTCGTAGCGGAGCACGACGGCGGCGGCCATGTCCGGATGCAGCTGCCGGCTGGGCACGCCCCCGTCGGCGACGGTGACGTCGGGTCCGTCCCCGGAGGGGATCGGCGGGGTCATCGCGAGCAGTCCCCGGGCGAAGGAGTGACCCCCCTCACCGGGACGCCCCACCTGGGTGGTCTCGTCGCCCCGGTTGACGACCTCCAGCTCGACCTCCAGGAACCGCCTGTCCCGCAGGCCGTCCTCGTCCGGCCGGCGAACGGTCCGGGCGGCCACGAACGTGGTGAGGAACCGTCCCTGGTCGACGGTGGCGCCGGGGCCGAGCCGCCTGGGAGGATCGTCGGGCGCGGCGGAGAGGCCGCCGAGCGCGGCCGTGGCACCCAGACCGGCGGCGAGGAGCATGAGGATCAGGGGCACCGCGATCGGGCGCCGTCGCCTGGTGCCGCCGCCGGAGGGAGACGTCATGACCCTGGATCGTAGTAGCTGACCTGTGTACCGTCCGACTCACCCATCCCACATGTCACGGTGGACGTCCCACATGTCACGATGAACGAGCGGAAAATACTGCGGATTGGCGTGAACTCCGCCCCAACGCCAGGTCCAGCTCATACGCTGTCACGGAGGCGGACGAGAGCCCGACGGCGGAGGTCCCGTGGCGGACGTGCATCCTGAGCATGCGCAGCTCCAGGCGGACCGGATCTACCTGGGCTGGCAGTACGCCCTGCTGCACCCGGATCCGGGCCCGCCTCCCAGGCGACCCTCGCCCGCGCAGGACCCGGCCGACGGGATCGACCCCGAGTGGGTGCGCCGTGAGCGGTTCAACGAGGACATGCTCAACCGCCCGGTCAAGATCGTGCGCGTGTTCATGCTGGTCCTCGCCCTGCTCATCGGGGGCGTCTCCGTCACCGGCCTGCTGGACTGGTCGTTCGCCGTGGTGGGCCTGGCGGCCTCCCTCGGCGTCGCGGGGTTCTGCACCTACGCGGTCTACCAGGGGGACCGGGCGGTCCGCTACCGGATCGAGGAGCGCCGGGCCGCCGCCGAGCGGGTCCGGCAGGAGCGCGACCGCGAGCTCTACCGCGCCCAGGAGGAGCACGCCGCCCGCTACCGGGAGTGGGCCGAGAAGAAGGAGCGCTTCGACCGCCAGTTCACCTGGTACGCGGTGACCGTCCCCGACGAGATCGACCGCGTCGACGTGGCAGGGGGAACGCTGCCCGGCTGGTCGGCGCTGATCACCCTGCTCGGCGCGACCCGCCTCTACAGCGGCGGCCACCTGACCGTGCTCGACCTGTCCGAGGGCGCGGTCGCCAAGGACCTGATCGAGCTGGCCCGGCGGGGCGGCGACGATCCGCTGGTCTGGGTGCTCCCGGTGGACCTGCCCAGGCTGGACCTGGGGTCGGCCCTGGCCCCGGAGGCGTTCGCCGACGTCCTCGCCCACGTGGTGAGCGTCAGCGAGGAGCACCGCACCACCCGCGACCTGTCCTTCGACAACGCGATCCTGGAGCGGGTCCTGGAGGTCCTCGGAGACGGCGCCACGATCAACCAGGTGACCGCGGCGCTGCGGGCTCTGGCCCAGGTGGGCGACCCGCGTGAGGACCTGCGCCTGGGGCTGATCACCGCGACCCAGCTGGAGCGGATCGGCACGCTGTTCGGGCGCGGGGTCAGCGACCGGGTGGTGATCGAGCGGGCCTGGGCGCTGGAGTCGCAGTTGCGCAAGCTGGAGCCGCTCGGCTCGGAGGCGGTGCGGCTGCCGCCCGCGCGCCTGCGGGTGGTCTCCATGGACCGCCAGGCGGGTGTGTTCGGCAACCGGGTGCTGGGCACGTACGTGGCCACCGCGCTCACCCACATCCTGCGCCAGTCGCCGGGCTCGGAGCGGCCCTGGTACCACACGATCATCGTCGCCGGGGCGGACAAGCTCCGCGGTGACGTGCTCGACCGGCTGATGGACGCCTGCGAGACCTCCCGGACGGGCCTGGTGCTGACCTACCGCTCGCTCACCCCGACCGTGCGGGAGAGGCTGGGCCGCGGGCACGCGGCGGTGGCGTTCATGCGGCTGGGCAACGCCGAGGACGCCCGGGTGGCCAGCGAGCACGTCGGCACCGAGCACCGGCTGGAGCTGGCCCAGCTCACCGAGACCATCAGCGCCGCCGGGGCGGGGCTCGACGGCGGCTACATCTCCACGGTGGGCCAGGTCGAGGAGGACGAGGACGCGCACGACGCCGGCCGTACGGACCTGAAGGAGGACATCACGGAGTCCACCGAGTGGGGCCGGCGGGCGACCAAGGCGCTGGGGGAGACCGAGCGGGTGCTCCACCGCTCGCGGGAGTTCCTCGTCGAGCCGCACGAGCTCCAGCAGCTCCCCACCACGTCGGTGATCGTCACCGACGCCACCGCCCAGGGCCGGCGGGTACGGCTGGCCGACGCCAACCCCGCGATCCTGACCTTCCCCAAGACGACGCTGGGCGAGTTCGAGGAGGTCCGGGAGCAGCTGCCGGCGCCCCCGCCGGAGCGGGAGGAGCGGCCGCGGGGAGAGGCGAACCCCTTCGAGGAGGCCCCGCCCAACCTCGGTCCGCCGCCGCCCCGGCTCGACTGGCGCAGGCGACAGTGACCCCGGCGCTGATCCCGGCGGTGACCCCCGTGACCCCGGCGGTGACCCGGACGGTGACCCCGGCGGCTTCTGCGGCGGCCGCGGCGGCGGTCCCGCCCAGGGCCGCGGCGCCGGAGTCACCGGAGTCACCGGAGACGCCGCCGAAACGCGCCCGGGGTTCAACGAAACGTGCGGGCGGGGTAATGGACTGGTCAATGCCCTCGTGCCGACCGGAGTGAGGTTCGACCGTAGTCCTGTCGCGAGGCTCGCCCAGTACGGCGGAGCGATCGGTGAAGCGTCAATCCCCCCGGCCGCGGTGCCGGGATCCCCGGGTGGAGACCACATGCAGCAGCAGAGCGTATCCCGTCTTCCGCACACCCTGGCCGGTCCCTGGTACCGGATCCAGGCGATCACGGCTCCCTCGCGCAGCTCCTCGGCCGAGTGGGACTTCGTGACCGTCCTGCCCGCGGTGCTCTCCGCGGCGCAGCGCGGCCGGCCCTTCGTGATCGGCTGGCTCTCCCGAGGCGCCGGCGCCCCCCTGGAGCTGCTCACCAACGCCGGGCCGCTGAGCGCGCCGCGCGCGCCCCGCCGGGCGGTCACCGCCGCGAGCGGGCAGAGCCCGGCCGCGGCCGAGCCGCTGCTCTTCCCCGGCGGCGCCCGGGGCGTGCGGATCGGCGACGAGTGGCTGCGCGACCTGACCGACCTGGTCTGGACGAGCTGCCCGGGACGGCAGGCGCCCCCGCTGGGCGGGCGCCGCGAGCCGGACGCCGACGAGGTCGCCCGGCCCACCCTCTTCGAGTCCACGCTGGTCACGCTCATGTCCCGGCCGTTCGCGTGGCTGGTGGTGGCCGAGCCGACCGACCTGCTCGACGCCGAGGTGGCGCACCTGCGCACCCAGCTGAACGTGCTCCGGCAGTACGGCGACGCCTCCGAGCGCTCCCGCTACGACGCCGAGCGGGCCGAGCGGCGCATGCAGGAGCTCGACGCCTTCCGCGAGGCCGGGCTCTGGAACGTGCGGGTGATGGCCGGGGCCGCGAGCCCCGAGGAGCTGCGGCAGATCGCCCCGGTGCTGGTCGGCTCCGTCGAGATGAGCCACCACCCCTACCGGCTGCGCAGCGCGCTGTCCGCTCCGGCCTGCGGTTTCGCGGACGCGCTCGCCATGACCGCGCAGGACCCGTCCGACGGCGCCGCCACCCCGTTCGCCGCCACCGCCGGGGCGCTCGCCGCGCTGGCCGGCCTCCCTCGCGGCGAGGTGCCCGGCGTCCGGGTGGTCGAGGCGGGCTTCTTCGACGTGACCAGCGAGGCCGACCCGGCCGAGGGCGAGCCCGCGCTCGACCTCGGGGCGATCGTCGACGGCCAGGACCGCGCGGTGGGCACCTTCCGGGTCCCGCTCGCCACCCTGAACCGGCACGCGTTCGTCACCGGCGCCACCGGCTCCGGCAAGTCCCAGACGGTCCGCCACCTGCTGGAGCAGCTGACCGGGGCGGGCATCCCGTGGCTGGCGATCGAGCCGGCCAAGTCCGAGTACGCCGCGATGGGCGGCCGGATCGAGCACCTCGCCCCGGTGACCGTGATCAACCCCTCGGACCCGGACACCGTGCCGTTCAGCGTCAACCCGCTCGCGCCGGAGCCCGGATATCCCGTCCAGGCCCACATCGACATGGTCCGGGCGCTGTTCATGGCGGCCTTCGACGCGGAGGAGCCGTTCCCGCAGATCATGTCGCTGGCGCTGCAGCGGGTCTACGAGGCCAACGGCTGGGACGTGGTCACCGGGGGCGCGGCCCCGGGGGCGGCGGTGCGGCCCGCCGTGCCGACGCTGGAGCAGTTGCAGCGGCACGCCATGGACGTGATCAGGGAGATCGGGTACGGCCGGGAGGTCCAGGCCGACGTCGAGGGCTTCATCTCGCTGCGGCTCCGCTCGCTGCGGGTCGGCTCCGCCGGGCGGTTCTTCGAGGGCGGCCATCCCGCCGACATCGGCGACCTGCTCCGCCGCAACGTCGTGCTCGCCATCGAGGACGTGGCCAACGACGAGGACAAGGCGTTCCTGATGGGCACGCTGATCATCCGGATCGTGGAGCACCTGCGGATGCGGGCCAGGTCGGCCAGGACCTCCGGCCTCCAGCACGTGATCGTGATCGAGGAGGCGCACCGGCTCCTGCGCGACCGGGGAGCGGGCCGGGCCAGCACGCACGCGGTCGAGCTGCTGGCCGGCATGCTCGCCGAGATCCGCGCCTACGGCGAGGGCATCGTGGTCGCCGAGCAGATCCCCACCAAGCTCGTCCCCGACGTGGTGAAGAACACCGCGCTGAAGGTCGTGCACCGGCTCCCCGCCGAGGACGACCGGCGGCTGGTCGGCGCCGCGATGAACCTCAGCGAGGAGCAGTCCCGGCAGGTCGTCTCGCTCCAGCCCGGCACGGCGGCGGTCTTCGCCGACGGCATGGACCGGCCCCTCCGGATCCGGGTCCCGCTGGGCGAGGACCGCGAGCACCCCGCTCCAGGACAGACCCCGCCGATCTGCGGGCGCCGCTCGGCCGCCTGCGGGCACGAGTGCCGGACCGGCAGGGCCTGCACTCTCGTCGAGATCCGCGAGGCCGACCTGCTCGCCGAGGCGCCCGAGCTGGCGTGGCTGCGCATCTGGGCCGACACGCTGGTGCTGGCGTTCTGCGTCAACCGGCCCCTGCCGGGCGTGCCGAGGGCGCTGGCCGAGCTCTGGGCGGAGCTGCCGGCGCGCCGGCGCGAGTGCCTGCTGGCCACCGCCGTGGAGCGGGCCGTCGGCCGCCGGGCGTGGGCGCTGCGCACGATCGCCGACCCGAGCCTGCTCACCGAGCAGGCCGCGCAGGCCGCCACCCGGTTGCTGGGGCCCGAGCGCAAGCCCGGCGAGCGGCCGGGGAAGGCGTGGGTGATCCCGCAGGTCCGCTGGCTGCACGAGGTGGAGCGGCTCTTCCCGTACGGCCAGGCCGCGCCGAACCCGCGCGGCGCGGCGCCGGTGATGGAGTACCCGCTCTTCGACCGCCCGGCCGAGGGCGAGGAACTGCTCGGCCACCGGGCCCGGGCGCTGCGGCACCACCCGCTCTCCATGGAGGTGGACCGGAACCGGGTGCTCGCCTGGCGGGTCCTGCTCGGCGACGACGAGCACGAGGGGATCGAGCGGGACGTCCTCACCGTCACGATCGGGATCGACCCGGCCGAGCGGCTGCGTCACGTCGCGCAGACGATGGGCGCGGGCTGGCTGGAGAGCGTGCTGTCCTGGCCGGACCGGTTCGTGCTGCCGTTCGGCGCCGAGTCCGCCGAGGCCCCGGAGCTCGCCTTCACCGAGTGAGCCCGACGCGCCCCGCCCGGTCTCCCCGGGAGCCGGGGCCGGGCCCCGGCTTCCCGCGCACTTCCGGATGGGTACGTATGTGAAGGTCGTGTGGCGTTCGCCGCAGGCGGTCGCTCTGTCCGCCGCCGGTTAGGATCGGCGCATGACTCAGCTTCCGTTGCGGGCGCAGCTCGCGAGTGCTCTCGGCCGGACGGCCGCGACGCTGTCCCGGGCGACCGGACGCGGCGACGGATCGGTGATCGGCGGCCGGATCGGCCTGGCCCTCGACCCCGACCTGCTGCGCAAACTCGCCCGCGACCGCCGGCTCGCCCTGGTCAGCGCGACGAACGGGAAGACCACCACGACCCGGCTGATCACCGCCGCCCTGCAGGAGCTCGGCGGGGTCGCCACCAACGCGTTCGGCGCCAACATGCCCGCCGGGCACGTCTCCGCGCTCTCCTCGGCGAAGGACGCGCCGTACGGCGTGCTGGAGGTCGACGAGAAGTACCTCCCCGAGGTGATCGAGACCACCGGAGCGGGCGTGGTCGTGCTGATGAACCTCAGCCGTGACCAGATGGACCGGGCGGGTGAGATCTGGTTGCTGGCGCAGAAGTGGCGCCGCGCCCTGGTCGCCCGGAGCACCCATGTGATCGCCAACGCGGACGACCCGCTGGTGGCCTGGGGCGCGTCCACGGCCTCCCGGGTGACCTGGGTCTCGGTCGGGCAGCCGTGGAAGGAGGACTCCTGGTGCTGCCCCGAGTGCGGCGGGCCGCTGGACCGGGGCGGGATGGAGTACACGCCGCCCGGCGGGCACGCGTCCGGCGTCGCCGTACGGCAGGCGGACGGCGGCGCGCCCGCGGGCTCCCCCGCTCCCGGCGGGGGCCTGGCGGTCAACGACTGGGCCTGCCGGGAGTGCTCCTTCCGCCGCCCCGCCCCGTCCTGGGTCCTCGACGGCGACACGGTGATCGACCCCCGCGGCCAGCGCTGGCCGCTGGACCTCCGGCTTCCCGGCCGCGCCAACCGGGCCAACGCGGCGATCGCGCTGGCCACCGCGGAAGCGTTCGGACTGCCGGTCGACCGGGCGCTGCCCCGGCTGGGGGAGGTCACGTCGGTGGCCGGACGCTACACCACGGTGGAGCGCGACGGCCGCAACGCCCGGCTGCTGCTGGCCAAGAACCCCGCGGGCTGGCTGGAGGCGTTCGACGTGCTCGAGCCCGCGCTCCCGGTGATCCTCTCGGTGAACGCCCAGGGCCCCGACGGTCGCGACACCTCCTGGCTCTGGGACGTCGACTACCGGTTGCTGCGCGGCCGGCCGGTCTACGTGACCGGGGAGCGCCGGCTCGACCTCGCGCTCCGGCTCGAGGTGGCGGAGGTGCCGTTCCAGCTGATGGAGTCCTTCGCGCACGCGCTCGCCGCCCAGCCGCCGGGCAAGGTCGACGTGATCGCCAACTACACCGCCTTCCAGCAGATCCGATCGGAGTTCGGCCGTGCCGTCTGAGAGCGCCCTGCGTATCGTCTGGATCTATCCGGACCTGCTCAGCACCTACGGCGACCAGGGCAACGTCCTCGTCCTGGAGCAGCGGGCCCGGCGCCGCGGGGCCTCGGTGGAGACCGTGCACGTGCGCTCGTCCGACCCGGTGCCGGACAGCGGCGACATCTACCTGATCGGCGGGGGAGAGGACCGGCCGCAGATCCTCGCGGCCGAGCGGCTCCGCAGGGACGGCGGGCTGCACCGTGCCGTCGCGCGGGGCGCCGCGCTGTTCGCGGTCTGCGCGGGCTACCAGATCATGGGCACCACGTTCGGCGGAGAGGAGGGGCAGCCGGTGGAGGGCGTCGGGCTGCTCGACATCGCCAGCGGCCGCGGCACCCACCGCGCGGTCGGCGAGCTCGTCGCCGAGGTCGACCCGGCGCTCGGCGCCGTCCCGACCCTGACCGGCTTCGAGAACCACATGGGCGTCACCCGGCTCGGTCAGGGCGTGCGCCCGCTCTCCCGCACGGTGGTCGGCACCGGGAACGGCGACGGCACCGAGGGCTGCTACGCCGGGAAGATCGTCGGCACTTACCTGCACGGCCCCGCGCTGGCACGCAACCCCGCCCTGGCCGACCTGCTGCTCTTCTGGGCGACGGGCACGCCGCCGACGCCGATCGACGACACCTGGTACGAGCGGCTCCGCCAGGAGCGGCTGGCCGCGGTCCTGCCCTCGGCCTGACCACCGCCCGGAGGCCACCCGCCGTGCGGCACCGTACGGCGGCGGCTCCGGCGCGTGTACGGCGCCGCCGGGCGGACGTCCGGAGGAGGAGACGGTGCCGTACGGCGCGGCGGTGCCCCCCGCGGACGTCAGTAGACGAGTGCCTGGACGCCGTCGCCGAGGGCCTCCTCGACGAAGGTGGGGGCTCCGGCGATGCGCACGCCCTCGATCACGTCGTCCACGGTGATGTCCCGCCGGGCCGCGCACTGCGTGCACAGCGTGACCCGGCCGCCGGCGAGCACCGCGTCGAGCAGGTCGGTCAGCCGGGCCGCGTGCGGCAGGCTGAACTCCTTCGCCCGGCCGGGCAGGGCGAACCACGACGCCTCGCCCGTCAGCCAGAGGGAGACGGGGACCCCGCTCGCCAGCGCCGCCGCCGCCACGGTGAACGCCTGATTGCAGCGCTCGGGGGCGTCCGCGCCCGCGGTCACCTTGATCACCAGTGATCGTGCCATGGTTGCAGACTATTGGGGCCCGGGCCGTCGGCGCGAGCCGGGTCACGGCAGCCCTACCCTTTGGTCTATGGACGTTCCGCAGGTGCATCCCGATCTCGAGCCGATCGCTTTCCTCCTGGGCCGGTGGGAGGGCGCGGGAGTGGGGGGCTATCCGACGATCGAGAGCTTCAACTTCGGCCAGGAGATCGTCTTCGGGCACAACGGCAAGCCGTTCCTGAC
The DNA here is from genome assembly GCF_042650625.1 of Planomonospora corallina. Taxonomy (NCBI): domain Bacteria; kingdom Bacillati; phylum Actinomycetota; class Actinomycetes; order Streptosporangiales; family Streptosporangiaceae; genus Planomonospora; species Planomonospora corallina. The sequence continues at coordinate 7,020 of NZ_JBHSBM010000022.1, read as the reverse complement.
CTACACCAGCCGGACCTGGCTGCTGGACGAGGCGGGCGACCGGGTCCGCCCGCTGGGCACCGAGACAGGCTTCTGGCGGCAGCTGCCCGAGCGGCGGCTGGAGGTCTGCCTGTCGCACCCGACCGGCATCGTGGAGGTCTACGTCGGAGAGGTGGTCTTCCACAAGATCGAGCTGCACACGGACGTGGTGGCCCGGACCGCCTCCGCGAAGGAGTACAACGGCGGTCACCGCCTCTACGGCCTGGTCAACGGAAACCTGATGTGGGCCTACGACATGGCGGCCATGGGCCACGAGCTCCAGTCGCACATCTCGGCCGAGCTCAAGCGGGTCGGCGACTTCGAGCCCGACGCTCTCTGAGGCCGGCTCCGCCCGGCCGGTGGCCGCCCCCGCGGGCGGCTCCGCGCCGGAGGCCCCGCGATCCGGAGCCGCGTCCCTGCGGAGCCGCCGGACCGGCGCCGAATACGATGCGGGGCATGAGCACCCCCTTCACCCCTGACGTGGTCGAGGCGATCAAGCGCCACATGAACGACGACCACGCCGACGACGCGCTGCTGATCGTTCGAGGGCTCGGCGGGCGGCCCGAGGCGACGGCCGCGCGGACCGCCGGCGTCGACGCCGAGGCGATCACGTTCACGGCGGTCTCCGGCGGGCAGGAGGTCGCGGTCCGCGTCCCGTGGGGCACGACCCTGACCGAGCGCGCCCAGGTCCGCCGGGAGGTCGTCCGCCTCTACCGGGAGGCCTGCGCGGCGCTCGGCGTGCCCGCCCGCGGCGAGCACTGAGACGGGAGCGGCGAGGCCCGCCGGGGAGAGCGGCGGGCGGCCGGGGAAGGAAGAACCGGGGAAGGAAAAACCGGGGAGAGAAGAGCCGGGGAAAGAAAAAGAACCCCGGGCTCGCTCCTCCGCCTCATGCGGAGGGCCGGATGGACCAAAGGCGGAGCAGTGCGTGCCCGCCCTCCGGCAGCCCGGGGTTCCGGTGATTGTCGTGGATTCGCCGAACGTCGCGAGACGTCCGGACAGAGTCCGGAGTCGCGGCGTCCTAGCGGACAGCCACCTCGCTAGCCCAAGAATGATCAACCATTGTCTGGACCACCTCCTTTCTGCGTGCCTGTACGTTATGCGACCGTTTCCGGGGCGGGCAAGTAAATATTCGCCAAGCAGGTATGCGCTGGTGGCGGCACCCGCCGCGGTCCCGGGACCGCGGCGGGCGGGCGACCGCGGGGGCGCGGCCGTGCGCACGGCGTAGACTCACGCCATGACCGAGACGTCGTGGCACGAGGAGCTCCGGGCACGCGGTTATCGGGTCACCCCCCAGCGCCAGCTGGTGCTCGAGGCGGTCGAGGCCCTGGAGCACGCCACTCCGGAGGAGATCTGCACCCGGGTGCGCGAGACCGCCCGCGGAGTGAACATCTCGACCGTCTACCGGACCCTCGAACTGCTCGAGGAGCTCGGCATGGTCACCCACACCCACCTCGGCCACGGCGCGCCCACCTACCACCTGGCCTCCGACGCCGACCACGTGCACGTGGTCTGCCGGGGGTGCGGAGAGATCAGCGAGGTCCGTCCCGACCTGGTGCAGCCGCTGGTGGACGGGCTGGAGGCGGAGCTGGGCTTCGCCACCGACGTCCACCACCTGACGGTCTTCGGCCGCTGCCGCAAGTGCCGCTGAGCGGAGTCCCCCGGTAGGGGACGCCCGGCCCGGGAACCCCGTGACTCCGGACCCCTCGTGACTCCGGACCCCTCGTGACTCCGGACCCCTCGTGACTCCGGACCCCTCGTGACTCCGGACCCCTCGTGACTCCGGCCCTCCGGTCGCGGGGCTCCGGCCCCGGCCCCGGCTCTCCGGCCCCGGGAGTCCACCGGGGCCGCCGTGGACACCGCGCGGGGCTCGTAGGCTTGGGGGCATGCGAAGCCCTCTCCTGGACATCCCCGGCGCGGTCGCCGCCGACGCCCCCGACGACGGTGTCGCCGGCCACTACGGCGACCCGTTCGCCGAGCAGCGCGCCTTCCTCGCCGGTGAGGCGGTGGTCGACCGGAGCAACCGCGAGGTCGTCAGGATCTCCGGTCCCGACCGCCTGAGCTGGCTCAACAGCCTCAGCTCGCAGAAGCTCGACGACCTGGAGCCGGGCCGGGCGACCGAGACACTGCTGCTGGACCCCCAGGGCCGCGTCGAGCACCACCTGTTCCTCGTCGACGACGGCGAGGCGGTCTGGGCGCACGTGGAGCCGGGCACCTCGGCCGGGCTGATCGCCTACCTGGAGAAGATGCGGTTCATGCTCCGGGTGGAGGTCGCCGACGTGACGGACGCCTACGCGGTGGTCTCCGTGGCCGACGCCGCGCTCGGCGAAGGGCGGCTCGCCCCGCCCCCCGGCACGGTCGCCGTCGGCGCCGACCTGCTGATCCCCCGGGAGCTCCTGTCCGAGCACCTGGGCCTGCGCCCGGCCGGGCTCTGGGCCTACGAGGCGCTGCGGATCGAGGCCCACCGGCCGCGGCTGGGCTTCGAGACCGACCACAAGACGATCCCGCACGAGGTCGGCTGGATCGGCGCGGCCGTGCACCTGACCAAGGGCTGCTACAAGGGGCAGGAGACCGTGGCCCGGGTGCACAACCTCGGCCACCCGCCGCGCCGGCTGGTCTTCCTGCACCTCGACGGGAGCGCCGACCGGCTGCCCCGGCGCGGCGCCCCGGTGACCGAGGGCGGGACCGAGGTCGGGTTCGTCGGCGGTTCCGCCCGCCACCACGAGCTCGGCCCGATCGCGCTGGCCGTGGTCAAGCGGACCGTGCCGGTGGACGCGCCGCTGGAGGCCGACGGGGTCGCGGCGGCTCAGGAGGTCGTGGTGCCGCCGGACGCCGGGCGCAACGTGCAGATCGACCCGGCCCTGCGCCGCCGCATCCGCTGACCGCCCGGGAGCGGCCGGTTCCCGTCACCCGGTGGGAACCGGCCCTGGGCCCCGAGCCTCCCGGCCGGCATCTGTCCGCACGACGCCGGCGCTCCCCGGCCTCCGCACCGGCCTCCCGCAGGGCTCTCAGACTTCCAGGACCAGCGTGATGGGGCCGTCGTTGGTGAGCGCGACCTTCATGTCGGCGCCGAAGACGCCGGTCTCCACGTGCGCGCCCAGCGTGCGCAGCTCCGCGCAGACGGCCTCGACCAGCGGCTCGGCGACCGGCCCGGGGGCCGCGGCCTGCCAGGTGGGGCGGCGGCCCTTGCGGGCGTCGCCGTACAGGGTGAACTGACTGATCACCAGCAGCGGCGCGCCGACGTCGGAGCAGGACTTCTCGCCGTGCAGGATCCGCAGGCCCCAGAGCTTGGCGGCGAGCTTCACCGCCTCGGCCGGGGTGTCGGTGTGCGTCACTCCGACCAGCACGAGCAGGCCCGGCTCGTCTATCGCCCCCACCACCGCGCCGTCCACCGTCACCGACGCGGAACTCACCCGCTGCACCACCGCACGCATGCCCCCATCATCCCGTGCCCCGGAGGCACCTGCGTCCCCCGGTCCTCCGCGCCGTCCGGACCCTCCCGCGCGGTCCGGGCCCTCCCGTGCCGCCCCCGTCCCCGCGAGGTCCGGGCCGTCCCCGAGCGGCCCTGGGATCCGCGGGTCCCCGATGGCCCCCGGTGCCGGATGCTCCGGCGGGCTCCCTAGACTCTCCGCGGACTCTGCGCGAAAGGAGACAAAGGTGTCTACAGGGTCGTTGGTGGTCGAGGTCGTCCGGTCGGGGTTCGTGGAGTCCGTGCACCGGGCCCGGATGCTGGCCGTCGGGGCGGACGGCTCTGTGGTGCGGGCACACGGCGCGGTGGACGCCCTGGTCTCGCCGCGCTCGTCGATGAAGCCCTTCCAGGCGCTCGGCATGGTGCACAGCGGCCTCGCCCTGGAGGGGGAGCTGCTCGCGCTGGCGTGCGCGAGCCACGACGGGGAGCCGTTCCACGTGGAGGGCGCCCGGAGGATCCTCGCGCAGGCCGGGCTGGACGAGAGCGCGCTGCGCTGCCCGGAGGACCTGCCCGGCCACGAGGCCTCGCGCGAGGAGGTGCTCCGCTCGGGCGGCGGCAGGGCCCGCGTCTACATGAACTGCTCCGGCAAGCACGCGGCGATGCTGGCCACCTGCGCCGCCAACGACTGGCCGCTTGCGACCTACCTCGACCCGAAGCACCCGCTGCAGCGGGCGATCCGTGCCACCGTGGAGGAGCTGACCTGCGAGAAGGTCGCCGCCACCGGGGTGGACGGTTGCGGCGCCCCGCTCTTCTTCGTCTCGATGACCGGGGTGACCCGGGCCCTGCGCGCCCTGGTGCTGGCCGAGCCGGGCAGCCCTGAGCGACGCGTCGCCGACGCCTTCCGCGCCCACCCCGAGTGGACCTCCGGTACGGCCCGCGCCGAGGCGAAGCTGATGCGCGCGATCCCCGGGCTGCTGGTCAAGGCGGGGGCCGAGGCGTTCGACGCGTTCGCGTTCGAGGACGGCCGGGCCGGCACGGTCAAGATCGAGGACGGCGGTCAGCGCGCCCGGGTCCCGGTCACCGTCGCCGCCCTGCGCGCCCTCGGCCTCGACGCCCTCGGCCTCGACGCCCTCGCCACCGCCCCCCTGCACGGCGGCGGCGACCCGGTCGGCGAGATCCGCCTCGCGTGACCGGCCGAATCCACAGAGTGCTTGCTACGGCTGTAGCAAGCACTCTACGATTGATTCATGGCTGCCATCCCCGCACGTGAACTGAGAAACAACACGGCTGATGTGCTGCGTCGGGTCGAATCCGGCGAGGAGATCGAAGTGCTGCGGGACAACCGCCCGGTCGCGAAGATCATCCCTTTTCCTCGCCGGAGCCGCTGGCTGCCGGCCACGGAGATCGGGGGAGAGCTCGCCCGCCTCGGGCCGGATACGACAGGCTGGGCGGAAGAACTGAGGGACACCCTGACCGAGACCACTGACGATCTGCCGTGGTGAGCCCTCGCCGGGCGCTGGCCGACACCTCGGTCTTCATCGGGTTGGAGGCCGGCCGGTTCGATCGTGAGCGTTTCGCCGGCTACGAATGGGGCGTGTCGGCGGTCACGCTGGGGGAACTGCGTCTGGGGGTGCTGCAGGCGCGAGATCCCGAATCGGCTGCGAGGCGTCTGTCGACCTACCAGCTGGCCCAGCGTTTCGAACCGCTACCCGTGGACGAGCCCGTCTCGGAGGCGTGGGCGCTCCTGGTCTCGCGGTTGCGCGCCGCGGGTCGCAAAGTGCCGATCAACGACAGCTGGATAGCCGCGACGGCCCTGGCCCACGGCGTTCCCGTGGTGACCCAGGACGCCGATTACGACGGGATACCGGGCATCGACGTCATCAGGTTGTGAGGCGGGGACGCCCGGGCGCTGGTCAGGCGTTCCCCGAGGCGGGGCAGATCAGGTGGCCCCCGTCCGCGCGCAGGCAGCCCGCGGCGGGACCGGTGCCGCCGACCTGCTCCAGGACGGGAAGGCCGGTGGCGGGCCCGGCGGTGAGCGCCGGGGCGGTGAGCAGGGTGAAGAACGCGACCGCGCTCCAGATCAGCAGGGCGCCCACGGACAACTCCAGCAGGAGGCCGGCCCAGCCGCCCGCCCTGCCCCGGTGGGCGGACGTCGTGCGGTGGGCTCGGCCGAGGGCGGCGAAGCCCAGCGCCACGGAGGTGAGCGTCAGCCCGGCCGAGGCGCCGGAGGCGGACGGGAGGAGACCGGTGAGGAGCGCCACCCCGCCCGCGGTGAGCGACGCGAGGCCGAGGCCGCTGCCCGGCTGTGAGGGCCGGGAGGCGTAGCCGCGCTGGGCCGGGTAGGAGCGGTGATCCGACGGCAGGCCGTACACGTAGGTCATCGATCTCGCCTCCGGGGCGGAGTGGACGGGGGTACGGAGTGTTGACGGCCTGATACCCATCCGGGTTGTCGTTTCATGGCGAGCACATTGGCGTTTCGAGAGCCATCGACGTCATTCTGTCCATAAATAAATGGACATTTGTGGATTTTCCGAAAGGTAAATTCTTTTGTTTCCCGATCGCCTCGGGCCGCTCGCCCGGGTGTGGGTAAAATGCCGACTGCTCTACGGTCCCATGGGGTGATCTGGGGCGTCGTCTGACCGTAGGTCCGGGTCTCGACCGGAATCCACGGCACGGCGCGCATCCCGGGGTCCGTTTCTCATATCGGCGATCCGCAGTTCTCCGAGGTGGCATGCACGGGCTCGCGTGGAGACGACATCGGATATTCCTCTCCATTACCGCTGTGTTGGTTTGCGGTTTTTTGTCCGGCTGTGGTCAGGTGGCGAGAGGAGCCGCTCCGGAGCCGGAGAGCGCGGCCTCCCGGCCGATGGCCGCCCAGGCGGCGCGGGCCCCGGTCGTCATGGTGATCGGGGACAGTTTCACCGTCGGGTCCGGTCCGGTCGCCCGATGGGAGAGCTACGCCTCCGTGGCCGCGCGTGAGCTGGGCTGGCAGCCGATCATCGCGGGGATGGGCGGGACCGGTTACGTCAACCCGGGACGGGTGGGCCGGACCTTCGAGGACGCCTTCGTCCAGGAGCTCGCCTGGCGCCCGGCGCCCGACCTGCTGGTCGTCTCCGGGGGGCACAACGACCGCCGCACCCGGCCGGGGGAGGTCCGCCGGGCCGCCGCGCGGCTGCTCCGGCTGGTCGGCGGGCACTGGCCGCGGACCCGGGTCGTGGTGGTCGGGCCGCTGTGGATGACGGACGCCCCGGACTGGGCCCACCAGGTCAGGGACGCCGTCGCGCTGGCCGCCGGGGAGGCCGGGGTGACCTTCCTCGACCCGCTCGGCCTGAGCTGGGGCCGGGACGCGGTGCTCCCCGACGGGGTCCACCCCACGTCCGAGGGGCACGCCCGGATCGCACGCTGGCTGGTCGGTGCCCTGCGGGAGAACGGCCTGCCCGGTGACGTCCTGGGCGGCCCGCAGGGAGGCGGCGCGGGCGGGCGGCCGATGGCGCCGGCCGCCCGCCCGCGGGGATGACGGGAGCGGTCAGGGACGGTTACGAGAGGGTGGGGGCGGGCGGGGTGCCGGTGCCGTTCCAGGTGGCGATGAAGCCGAG
>NZ_JBHSBM010000021.1:38023-81096 GCF_042650625.1 Planomonospora corallina | reverse complement strand
CCGTTTCGCACGATCCCGGTCCGACCGGAACCGCTCCGTCTCCGGAGCAACCCTTCGAACTTACCGTGACATCCTCTCCGTGTCGAATCAACCGATTTTTCGGTGGCTCAGACACGGCGAAGCGCCGGGGTCCGATGGGGTTCTCCCCGGGGCCCGTCCGCCGATCCGGCGTCCGGTTCGCTCCCGGGGCATCGAGAACTTTATGTCGCCCCCCGGGAGCCGTCAAATCAGCCAGAACGCCCGGATTCGCAGGTCAGAGCGGCGTTCCCCGAGCATGCCGACCCATCGCTACCGGAACGTTACCGTCCAACGACGAACGCCCCGGCCGGAGCCGGGGCGTTCACCGCACGGGCGGACGACGGTCAGACGACCTCGACGGCGCCGAATCTCTTGCCGCGGCGCAGCACCAGGTAGCGCCCGTGCAGCAGGTCCTCGTTGGCCGGCACGTAGGCCTCGTCGGTGACCTTGACGTTGTTGAGGTACGCCCCGCCCTCCTTCACCGCGCGGCGGGCGGCGGACTTCGACTCCACCAGGCCACTCCCGGCCAGCATGTCGACGAAGGGCACCCCCAGAGCCGACACCTCCATGCGGGGCACCTCGGCCAGGGCCGCCCCCAGCGTCGACGCCGGCAGGTCCTGCAGCGAGCCGCGCCCGAACAGCGCCGCCGACGCCGCGATCACCGCGGCGCATTCCTCCGCGCCGTGCAGCAGCGTGGTGAACTCCTCGGCCAGCGCGCGCTGCGCCTCCCGGGCTGCCGGGCGCTCGGCCGCGGCCTTCTCCAGCTCCTCGATCTCCTCGCGGGACCTGAAGCTGAAGATCTTGAGGAACTTCACCACGTCGCGGTCGTCGGCGTTCAGCCAGAACTGGTAGAACGCGTACGGCGAGGTCATCTCCGGGTTGAGCCAGACGGCGCCGCCGGCGGTCTTGCCGAACTTCGTGCCGTCGGCCTTGGTGATCAGCGGCACCGTGAGCGCGTGCACGTGGTTCCCGGTCACCCGCCGGATGAGGTCGGTGCCCGCGGTGATGTTGCCCCACTGGTCGCTGCCGCCGATCTGCAGCGTGCAGCCGTGCCGCCGGTGCAGCTCCAGGTAGTCGTTGGCCTGCAGGATCTGGTAGCTGAACTCGGTGTAGCTGAGCCCCTCACCGCCCAGCCGGGCGGAGACCGACTCGCGCGCGAGCATGCGGTTCACCGGGAAGTGCTTGCCGACGTCGCGCAGGAAGTCGATCGCGGACATGTCCGCGGTCCAGTCGAGGTTGCTGACCAGGATCCCGCCGGACTCGGAGGAGAGGTCGAGGAACTTCTCCACCTGGACCCGGATGCGCGCCACCCACTCGGCCACCACCTCGGAGGAGTTGAGGGAGCGCTCCGTGCTGCGGCCGCTCGGGTCGCCGATCAGGCCGGTCGCCCCGCCCACCAGGCCGATGGCGCGGTGTCCGGCCTTCTGCAGGCGGGCCAGGGTCAGCAGCGGCACCAGGTTGCCGACGTGGAGCGAGGGCGCGGTCGGGTCGAAGCCGCAATAGACCGTGATCGGACCCTCGGCCATCGCCGCCCGCAGGGCGTCGATGTCGGTGGACTGCGCGATCAGGCCGCGCCAGGCGAGGTCATCCAGAATGTCGGTCACGATCCTTGCTTTCCCGTGCTCGTGTTGTGGTTACGGCTTCCCGTACAGCCTGCCTGATCCCCGTGCCATTCCGCCACTTGGAACCACTCGGAACCACTCGGGACCACTCGGGACCACTCGGGACCGCCGTGGCGCCATCGGGCGGACCGGCCGGCCGGGGCGGGACCCGCGGAAGCGGAGAGGCGTGCGCTCACTCCGGCCGGCGGTCCGCCGGAGCCGCGGCGTCCCTCGGGCGGCGGGGGACGTGGACCCGGTACGGCGAGACGGTGGGGTCGCCGTCGATCCAGAAGCGCCACGGGGTCTCCTTGCCCGCCGAGACCCCGGTGCGCGGCCCGGATCTGACCAGGCCGGGCGCGGGCGGCTCCCCCTCCAGCACGGCGAGCCACCCGGCTCCGCCCCGCGCGGCGGCGGGATCGGCACCGTCCGGCGCACCGGGCGAGCAGGCGTCGCGGCCGTTGTCCTCGCGGGCGAAACCGAGCGCCACCGCCAGGCGGGCGGGGCCGCGGGCGAGCTCGCGTCCGGGGACGGCCCGGCCGGTGCCCGCGCCGCGGCGGGCCAGGGCGACCTCGGCTCCGGCGATCACCTCGCCGGCCCGGAGCAGCACTCCCGACCCCGTGCCCTCGGGCAGGCAGACGAGGTTGGCGCAGAAGTGCATGCCGTAGGTGAAGTAGACGTACAGGTGCCCGGGCGGCCCGAACATCACCGCGTTGCGCGGCGTCATGCCGCGGTAGGTGTGGGCGGCCGGGTCCTGCCCCGGCAGGCCGTACGCCTCCACCTCGGTCAGGCGGAGCGCGACCGGCCCGTGCACGAGCACCCGGCCCAGCAGGTCGGGCGCGACCTCGTGCGCGGGCCGGTCGAAGAAGCCACGCGGCAGCGGCGCGGACCCGGTGAGCGGGTGCGCGCCGGAGCCGGCCAGGGCGGCCGCGACCGGCCCGGGGGGCACCCGCCCGCCGGGCCCGTCCGGGACCGCCCCTCCGGCTCCGGGGGACGGACGCCCGCCGGACCCGCCTGGGGCCGTCAGTCCCCGCTCGCCCATGCCGCCTGGGTGTCGACCGTCTCGCGGAGCGCGATCAGCTGGTCGCGGACCCGGTCGGGGGCGGTGCCGCCGTGGGCCTTGCGGGCCGCCAGCGCGCCCGGCACCGACAGGACCTCGCGCGAGTCCGGCGTGAAGTGCGGCGAGACCTTGGCGAGCTCCTCGTCGCTGAGCTCGCCGAAGTCCTTGTCGTTGACCTGGCACCAGACGACCAGGTGGCCGACCGCCTCGTGCGCCTCGCGGAACGGCACGCCCCGGCGGACCAGCAGCTCCGCCAGGTCGGTGGCGAGGGCGAACCCGTCGGGCGCCGACGCCTCCAGCTTGGCGGTGTTGACCCGCATGGTGGCGACGAGACCGGCCATGGCCGGCAGGACCAGCAGCAGGGTGTCGACGGAGTCGAAGACCGGCTCCTTGTCCTCCTGCAGGTCGCGGTTGTAGGTCAGCGGCAGGCCCTTGAGCGTCGTCAGCAGCGACATGAGGTTGCCGATGAGGCGGCCGCTTTTGCCGCGGGCGAGCTCGGCGACGTCCGGGTTCTTCTTCTGCGGCATGATCGACGAGCCGGTGGAGTAGGCGTCGTCCATCTCGATCCAGCGGAACTCCTGCGAGGCCCACAGGACGATCTCCTCGCCCAGCCGCGACAGGTGCGTGCCGATCATCGCCGCGCAGAACAGGAACTCCGCGGCGAAGTCGCGGTCGGCGACCGCGTCCATCGAGTTCGGCGCGGCCCGCTCGAAGCCCAGCTCGGCGGCGACCGCCTGCGGGTCGAGCGGGAGCGACGAGCCGGCCAGGGCGCCGGAGCCGAGCGGGGAGACGGCCGCGCGCCGGTCCCAGTCGCGCAGCCGGTCGGCGTCGCGGGCGAAGGCGTGCACGTGCGCCAGGAGCTGGTGGCCGAAGGAGACCGGCTGCGCGTGCTGCAGGTGGGTCATGCCCGGGGCCGCCGTCTCGGCGTGCTGCTCGGCCTGGCTCATCAGCGCGGTCTCCAGCTCGACCAGCCGGGAGACGATGAGCCGGACGTGGTCGCGGAGGTAGAGCCTCAGGTCCGTGGCGATCTGGTCGTTGCGGCTGCGTCCGGCGCGGAGCTTGCCGCCGAGCGTGCCCAGGCGCTCCAGCAGGCCGCGCTCCAGCGCGGTGTGCACGTCCTCGTCGGCCACGGTCGGCCGGAACTCGCCCGCCTTGCAGGCCCGCTCCAGGTCGTCCAGGGCGCCGAGCATGCGCTCCAGCTCCTCGGCGGTGAGCAGTCCCGCGCGGTGCAGCACGCGGGCGTGCGCCCGCGAGGCGAGCAGGTCGTACGGCACGAGCCGCCAGTCGAAGTGCACGCTCACCGAGAGCCGGGTCAGCGCGTCGGCCGGGCCTCCCTCGAACCTTCCGCCCCACAGCCGCATCGGCTTGCCACCATCAGTCACCGTCTTCTCCCTCCCAGTTCAATCCGCGACCCTACGGGACGTCCGGTGGCTCCCGCGCCCGGGTCGGGCGAGATCCACCGGACATCCGTCATGCGATCAGCCCAGTCGGGAGTCCCGGGCGGCCGCGATCTTCGACGGGAGGCTCCACAGCTCGACGAAGCCCTTGGCGAGGGACTGGTCGAAGGTGTCGCCGGTGTCGTAGGTGGCGAGGTTGAAGTCGTACAGGGACGCCTCGGAGCGCCGGCCGGTGACGGTGGCGCGGCCGCCGTGCAGGGTCATCCGGATCTCGCCGGTGACGTGCTGCTGGGCCTCGGCGATGAAGGTGTCCAGGGCCTTCTTCAGCGGGGAGAACCAGAGGCCGTCGTAGACGAGCTCGCCCCAGCGCTGGTCGACCGAGCGCTTGAACCGGGCCAGGTCCCGCTCGACGGTGACGTTCTCCAGCTCCATGTGCGCGGTGATCAGCGCGATGGCGCCGGGCGCCTCGTACACCTCGCGGGACTTGATGCCGACGAGCCGGTCCTCGACCATGTCGAGCCGGCCGACGCCCTGGGCGCCCGCCCGCCGGTTGAGCTCGGCGATGATCTGGAACGGGGTCAGGTGCCGGCCGTCCAGCGCCACCGGGACGCCCTTGACGAAGCTGATGATGACCTCGTCGGCCTCGCGCGGCTCGGCGGGGTCGGCGGTGTAGGAGTAGACGTCCTCGGTCGGGCCGTTCCAGATGTCCTCCAGGAAGCCGGTCTCGACGGCGCGGCCCCAGATGTTCTGGTCGATCGAGTAGGGGTTCTTCTTCGTGGTCTCGATCGGGAGGTTCTTCTCCTCGGCGTAGGCGATCGCCTTGTCGCGGGTCCAGGCGTAGTCGCGGGCCGGGGCGATGACCTTCAGCTCGGGGAAGAGCGCGGCCAGGCCGGCCTCGAAGCGGACCTGGTCGTTGCCCTTGCCGGTGCAGCCGTGCGAGACGTGCGTGCCGCCGAACTGCTTGGCGGCGGCGGCCAGGTGCTTGACGATCAGAGGCCGCGACAGCGCCGAGACGAGCGGGTAGCGGTCCATGTAGAGGGCGTTGGCCTGCAGGGCGGGCACGCAGAAGTCCGCGGCGAACTCCTCGCGGGCGTCCACCACGACGGACTCGACGGCGCCGCAGTCGATGGCGCGCTTGCGGATGACCTCCATGTCCTCGCCGCCCTGGCCGACGTCGACGGCCACCGCGATGACCTCGGCGCCGGTCTTCTCGGCGAGGAACGGGATGGCCACGGAGGTGTCGAGGCCGCCGGAGTAGGCGAGTACGACCCGGTCAGTCATGATCGATTGCTCTCTTTCGAAACGTTCGGAAGTCTTCTTCTCTGGTTCGCGCCTGGGACCGCCCGCCGGTGGCGGGCTAACTACGTCGGTCGGCCAGGCGCAGGAGGGCCTCGGCGACCGGCGTCCCGCCCGCCGGGTCGCGGGTGACGACGAGGATCGTGTCGTCCCCGGCCACCGTGCCGAGGATGGACTCCCAGTCGGCGTGGTCGATGGCGGAGGAGAGGAACTGCGCGGCCCCCGGCGGGGTGCGGACGATCACCAGGTTGGCGGAGGCCTCGGCGGAGACGAGCAGCTCCTCGGCGAGCCGGCCGAGCCTGGCAGCCGGGCTCTCTCCCCCGGCGCCGATCCGGTGCAGCGGGATCCGGCCGCCGCCCTCGCCCGGCAGGGCGTAGACCAGCGAGCCGTCCTCGGCCCGGAGCTTGAGGGCGCCGAGCTCGTCCAGGTCGCGGGAGAGCGTGGCCTGGGTGACCTCGACCCCGCTCTCGGCCAGGAGCTTGGCCAGCTCGGGCTGGGACCGTACGGCCTGCCGCTGGAGCAGCTCGGCGATGCGGGCCTGGCGGGCCACCTTGGTCATGGGGATCGTCATGTGGTCTCCCGGGTCCGGGTCACCAGCCAGTGCAGCACGGCCTTCTGGGCGTGCAGGCGGTTCTCGGCCTCGTCCCACACCCGGCTCTGCGGGCCGTCGAGCACCTCGGCGGAGATCTCCAGGCCGCGGTAGGCGGGCAGGCAGTGCAGCACGATCGCGCCGGGGTCGGCGGCGGCCAGCACTGCCGCGTTCACCTGGTACGGCATGAGCGCGGCGACCCGCTCGTCCTTGCCGTCCTGTCCCATGGAGACCCACGTGTCGGTGGTGACCACGTGGGTGCCGGCGGCGGCCTCGAGCGGGTCGCCCACCACGGAGACCTCGGCTCCGGTCTCCGCGGCGATCTCCGCGGCGCGGGCGAGGATCGCCGGGTCGGGGCGGTAGCCCTCGGGGGCGCAGATCCGCACGTTCATCCCGGCGGTGGCCCCGCCGAGCAGGTAGGAGTGCGCCATGTTGTTGGCGCCGTCGCCGTAGTAGGTCAGCGTGAGGCCGGCCGTGGCGCCGAACTGCTCCCGGACGGTCTGCAGGTCGGCGAGGATCTGGCAGGGGTGGAAGTCGTCGGTGAGCGCGTTCACCACCGGGACGGACGAGGCGGAGGCCATGGCCTCGATCCTGTCCTGCCCGAAGGTCCGCCACACGATCGCGGCGACCTGGCGCTCCAGGACCCTGGCGGTGTCCTCGACCGACTCGCCCCGGCCCAGCTGGGACGAGCCGGCGTCGATCACCAGGGGGAGGCCGCCCAGTTCGCCGATGCCGACCGCGAAGGAGACGCGGGTCCGGGTGGAGTGCTTGTCGAACAGGACGGCGACGGTCTGCGGGCCGGCGAAGGGGCGGTGGCCGTACCGGTCCTTCTTCATGGCGGCGGCCAGGTCGAGCACCTCGGCCTGCTCGGCCGGGGACAGGTCGTCGTCGCGCAGGAAGTGCCTGGTCATCCGGCGGCCTCCTCGAGGATCGCGGGCAGTGCCGCGGTGAAGGACGCGGCCTGCCCGGAGGTGATGACGAGCGGCGGGGCGAGCCGTACCGCGTTCGGCTGCAGGGCGTTGACCAGGAAGCCGGCCTTCTGCGCGGCGGCCTGGACCTGGGCGGAGCGGTCGGCGGTGAGCACGAGCGCGAGCCAGAGGCCGCGGCCGCGCACGCCGGCCAGGAGCGGGTGGCCGACCGCGGCGATGCCCGCGGCGAGCTCGGCGCCGACCGTGCGGACGTGCTCCAGCAGGCCGTCGCGCTCGATCGTGTCGAGTACGGCGAGCGCGGCGGCGCACGAGACGGGGTTGCCGCCGAAGGTGGAGCCGTGGTCGCCCTTGGCGAAGATCGTGCCGGCGGGGCCGAAGCCGACGCAGGCGCCGATCGGCAGGCCGCCGCCGAGGCCCTTGGCGAGGGTCAGCACGTCGGGCAGGACGCCCTCGTGCTGGTGCGCGAACCAGTGGCCGGTCCTGCCGATGGCGGACTGGATCTCGTCGGCGACCAGGAGCGCGCCGGCCGCCGAGCAGATCTCGCGCGCGGCGGCGAAGTAGCCGTCCGGCGGGGGCACGACCCCGGCCTCGCCCTGGGTGGGCTCCAGGAAGACGGCGGCGCACTCGTCGGTGACGGCGTTCTTCAGCGCGTCGGCGTCGCCGTACGGGACGAAGCGCACGTCGACCGGGAAGGGGCCGAACTGGTCGCGGATCGCGGCCTTGCCGGTCAGCGAGAGGGCGCCGATGGTGCGGCCGTGGAAGCCGTTCTCGGCGGCGACGAAGTAGGTGCGGCCGGTGCTCTTGCCGTACTTGAGCGCGAGCTTGAAGGCGCACTCGTTGGCCTCGGTGCCGGAGTTGGCGAGGAAGACCCGGCCCTCGCCGCCGAGCAGGCCGATCAGGCGCTCGGCGAGCAGCACCTCGGGCTCGTGCAGGAACAGGTTGCTGGTGTGCGCGAGGGTGGCGGCCTGCGCGGAGACGGCCTCGACCAGCGCCGGGTGGGCGTGGCCCAGGGAGCTGACCGCGATGCCGCCGATCAGGTCGAGGTAGGCGCCGCCGTCGGTGTCCCAGACGGTGCAGCCCTCGCCGCGGGCCAGCGCCAGGGGGGGCACGCCGTAGTTGGGCATGAACGCCGCCTCGAAGCGGTCGCGCAGGCTCATGTGTCACTCCCGTTCAGTCTGATGGTGGCGGTCAGCCTGCGCTTGACCAGGTCGGGCGCGGCCACGGCGCGGGCGGAGTCCGGCAGGACCATCGTCCCGATGCCCTCGTCGGTGAAGATCTCCAGCAGGACCGCGTGGGGCACCCGCCCGTCGAGTACGTGGGCCTGGGGCACGCCGCCGCGCACGGCGTTCAGGCAGGCCTCCATCTTGGGCGCCATGCCGCTGGACAGGCTCGGCAGGAGCTTCTCGAGCTCGCCGGCGGACAGCTGCTCGATCACCTCGTCGCTGGCGGGCCAGTCGCGGTACAGGCCCTCGACGTCGGTCAGGACGATCAGCTTGGACGCGCTCAGCGCCACGGCGAGCGCGGCGGCGGCGGTGTCGGCGTTGACGTTGTAGACGGTGCCGTCCTCGCCGCGGGCGACCGAGGAGACCACCGGGATCCGCCCGTCGTCCAGCAGCGCCTGCACGGCTCCGGCCTCGACGGAGACGATGTCGCCGACCTGGCCGATGTCGACCGGCTCGCCGTCGACGACGGCGTGCTTGCGCACGGCGGTGAACAGGTGGGCGTCCTCGCCGGACATGCCGACCGCGAACGGGCCGTGCCGGTTGATCAGGCCGACCACGTCGCGGTTGACCTGGCCGACCAGGACCATGCGGACCACCTGCATGGCCTCGGGGGTGGTGACGCGCAGCCCCGCGGTGAAGGTGGACTCGATGCCGAGCCGGTCGAGGTGGGCGTTGATCTGGGGGCCGCCGCCGTGCACGATGACGGGCTTGAGCCCGGCGTAGCGCAGGAAGACGACGTCGTCGGCGAACTTCTCCCGCAGGTGCTCCTCGGTCATCGCGTTGCCGCCGTACTTGATGACGACGGTCGCGCCGTGGAAGCGGGCCAGCCAGGGAAGCGCCTCGACGAGCGTGGTGGCCTTGGCCAGGGCGTCGGAGGTCCTCATGACGAGTACGCCGAGTTCTCGTGGACGTAGGCCGCGGTCAGGTCGGTGGTGTGGACGGTGGCCGTGTGCGGTCCGGCGGACAGGTCGACGGTGACGGTCACGTCGCGGGGGCGCAGGTCCACCTTGGAGCGGTCGTCGCCGACCGAGCCGCCGCGGCAGATCCAGATGCCGTTGATGGCGACGTTGAGCCGCTCGGGCTCGAAGACGGCGTCGGTGGTGCCGACCGCCGAGAGCACCCGGCCCCAGTTGGGGTCCTCCCCGTGGATGGCGCACTTGAAGAGGTTCGACCTGGCGACGGCCCGGCCGACCTTGACCGCGTCGTCCTCGGAGGCGGCGCCGACGACCTCGATGGCGATGGCCTTGGTGGCGCCCTCGGCGTCCACCAGGAGCTGGCGGGCGAGGTCGGCGCAGACGGCGCGGACCAGCTCGGCCAGGTCCGCGAGGTCGGGGGCGACGCCGGAGGCGCCGCTGGCCAGCAGCAGCACGGTGTCGTTGGTGGACATGCAGCCGTCGGTGTCGAGCCGGTCGAAGGTGACCCGGGTCGCCTCGCGGAGCACCGTGTCGAGCTGCTCGGAGGTCACCTCGGCGTCGGTGGTGATCACGCAGAGCATGGTGGCCAGGCCGGGGGCGAGCATGCCCGCGCCCTTGGCCATGCCGCCGACGGTGTAGCCGCTCTCGGAGCGCCGGAAGGAGATCTTGGAGACGGTGTCGGTGGTGCGGATCGCGTCGGCGGCGGCCAGGCCGCCGTCCCGGCTGAGCTGGGTGACGGCGGTCTCCACGCCGGACAGCAGGGCGTCCATCGGGAGCCGCTCGCCGATGAGGCCGGTCGAGCAGACCGCGACCTCCCCGGCCGAGTCGTCCAGCGCCGCGGCGGCCTTCTCCGCGGTGGCGTGGGTGTCCTGGAAGCCGAGCGGGCCGGTGCAGGCGTTGGCGCCGCCGGAGTTGAGGACGACGGCGCGCACGCGGCCTCCGGCCAGGACCTGCTGCGACCACAGGACGGGGGCGGCCTTGACGCGGTTGGCGGTGAAGACGCCGGCCGCCGCGCGGGACGGGCCGTCGTTGACGATCAGGGCCAGGTCGCGGGCGCCGCCGGACTTGATGCCGGCGGCGATGCCCGCGGCCCGGAAGCCGAGGGGGGCGGTCACACTCATGGGGCGACTCCGTTGAGGGGAAGGCCGAGCTCTTCGGACAGGCCGAGCGCGAGGTTGGCGCTCTGGACGGCGCCTCCCGCCGTGCCCTTGGTGAGGTTGTCGATGGCGATGACGGCGACGACGCGGCCGGCGCGCTCGTCCAGGGCGACCTGGAGCGCGGCGGTGTTGGCGCCGAGGGTCATCGCGGTGGCGGGCCACTGGCCTTCGGGCAGCAGCCGCCAGAACGGCTCGTCCTTGGTCGCGGCCGCGTACGCCTCGCGCAGGGCCGCCGCGGTGAGGCCGGGGGCGGCGGGGGCGGTGCAGGTGGCGAGGATGCCGCGGCTCATGGGGGCGAGCATGGGGGTGAAGGAGACCGTCACCGGCCGGCCCGCGACGGCGCTCAGGTTCTGCTCCATCTCGGGGGTGTGCCGGTGGACGCCGCCGACGCCGTAGGCGCCGACCGAACCCATGACCTCGCTGCCGAGCAGGCTCGGCTTGAGGGACCTGCCCGCCCCGCTGGTGCCGCTGGCGGCGACCACGACGACGTCGGGCTCGGCGAGGCCGGCGGCGAGGGCGGGGAACATCGCGAGGGTGACGGCCGTGGGGTAGCAGCCGGGGACGGCGATCCTGCGCGCGCTCCGGAGCCGGTCGCGCTGGCCGGGCAGCTCGGGCAGGCCGTACGGCCAGGTGCCGGCGTGGGCGCCGCCGTAGAAGTGCTCCCAGGCGGCGGGGTCGGCGAGGCGGAAGTCGGCGCCGCAGTCGACGATCAGCGTGTCGCCGCCGAGCTGCTCGGCGAGGGCGGCGGACTGCCCGTGCGGGAGGGCCAGGAAGACCACGTCGTGGCCGGCGAGGTTGCCGGCGGTGGTGTCGAGCAGGATCCGGTCGGCCAGCGGGGCCAGGTGGGGCTGGTGCGCGCCGAGCGCGGTGCCCGCGTTGGACCCGGCGGTCAGTGCGCCGACCTCGATCTCCGGATGGGACAGGAGCAGGCGCAGGAGCTCACCTCCGGCGTAGCCACTGGCGCCGGCGATCGCCGCTCTCATCGCGCCCCCACTCTCTGCATATTCATGCATAGACTCTCATGCACTTGCAGGATAGATTATGCATGTACGAGGATTTTCATGCAACCTCACGTGATCCCCGTCTCACCCTTCGGACAGGGCGTCTTCCACTGCAGGGCGCAGGCACACCCACGCCTTCGGCTGCATAACGATTCACGTCGGATGCATCGTGATATTTCGCCCCTGTTGCGCGTACCTACCGGTCGGTATCGTGACGCTTCCCGGTTCTCCACACCCTGGGAGTCACGAACGCATGACTGTCACCAACGCCGAGGTCCAGGCGCAGCTCACCGGTCCCGGGCAGCTTTTCGAGATGGAAGAGGCGCCGGGTCTCGGCGGCACGATCAGAACCTGGAAGCACGCCCCGGGCACCTTCCGGACCCTCCTTGAGAACAGCCGCTTCCACGGGGAGAACGTGTTCCTCGTCTACGAGGACGAGCGCATCACCTACGAGGAGCACTTCCGCCGGGTGGCGACGCTGGCCCGGCGCCTGGTGGAGGAGTACGGCGTCGCCAAGGGCGACCGGGTCGCCATCGCCATGCGCAACTACCCCGAATGGGTGATCTCCTTCTCCGCCGCGCTGGCCGCCGGGGCGGTCGCCGTGCCGCTCAACGCCTGGTGGACCACCCCGGAGCTGGAGTTCGGCCTCTCGGACTCCGGGGCCAAGGTGCTGATCGCCGACGGCGAGCGCGCCGAGAAGCTCGCCGGGACGTCCGTACCGCTGATCGTGACGCGCGGCGAGGCGCCCGAGGGCGCCCGCTCCTTCGCCGACGTGCTCGGCGAGGTCCGCCCGGACGTGACGCTCCCGCAGGTCGAGCTCTCCCCCGAGGACCCGGCCACGATCTTCTACACCTCCGGCACGACCGGCGTGCCGAAGGGCGCGCTCGGCAGCCACCGCAACGTCGGCCAGTCCCCGCTGACCGTCGCCTACAGCCTGCTGCGCAGCGTGGTGCGGACCGGCAAGGACCCGGCCGCGGCCGCCGGCCAGCGCCGCATCACCCTGCTGACCGTGCCGCTCTTCCACGTCACCGGCTGCTTCGCCGTGATGACCACCACGATGTTCAGCGGCGGCGGCCTGGTGCTGATGTACAAGTGGGACGCCGGGCGGGCCCTGGAGCTGATCGAGCGCGAGAAGGTCACCGTCTTCAGCGGCGTGCCCACCAACGTCTGGCAGCTGCTGTCCCACCCCGACCTCGACAAGTACGACATCTCCAGCCTCAACTCCCTCGGGTACGGCGGCGCCCCCGCCCCGCCCAAGCTGCTGGAGCGCATCACCGAGCAGCTCCCGGCCCGCCAGCCCTCCAACGGCTACGGCATGACCGAGACCACCGCCCTGGCGATCAACAACAGCGGCCCGGACTATCTGGCCAAGCCCGACAGCATCGGCCTGCCGATGCCCGTGGTCGACGTCAAGATCGCGGACCCGCTCGGCGAGGAGCTCCCCCGCGGCGAGGTCGGCGAGCTGTGCATGCGCGGGCCGAACGTCATCCTCGGCTACTGGAACCGCCCCGAGGCCACCGCCGAGACCTTCGTCGGCGGCTGGTTGCACACCGGCGACCTGGCCCGGATGGACGACGAGGGCTTCGTCTACATCGTGGACCGGGCCAAGGACATGGTCATCCGCGGCGGCGAGAACGTCTACTGCGCCGAAGTGGAGGCCGCGCTCTTCGAGCACCCGGCGGTGGACGACGCCGCGGTGATCGGCATCCCCCACGACGAGCTGGGCGAGGAGGTCGGCGCGGTCGTGCGGCTGAAGTCCCCGGCCTCCCCCGAGGAGCTCCAGGCGTTCCTGCGCGAGCGGATCGCGCCCTTCAAGGTGCCGGTGCGGTTCTGGGTCCGCGAGGCCGAGCTGCCCCGCAACCCCGGCGGCAAGATCCTCAAGACCCACCTCCGCAAGGAGGTCCTGGGCTCCTGACGGGGAGCCACCGGGTCAGCGCCCGGACCGTCCGGAAACCCGTTTGCCTCCGGGCGGTCTGGGCCTGAGACTTACTGTCCGTGCCAGAAAATCCCGATCGACCGTTCCTGCGCCTGCTCCGCCACCTGCGGATGGACCTGAGCCCGCTCCGCGACTCCCGTGACTTCCGGCTGCTCTTCGGCTCCGGGGTGGTCACGATGTTCGGCACCTTCCTCACCCTGGTCGCGGTCCCGCTGCAGATGAAGCAGCTCACCGACTCGCCGCTGGCGGTCGGCCTGGTCAGCGCGGCCGAGTTCGTGCCGATGGTGGTCTGCGGCCTGTGGGGCGGGGCCATCGCCGACGCGCTGGACCGCAGGAAGATCATACTCTGGACCGAGGCGGGGCTCTGCCTCACGGTCCTGATCCTGCTGGTGAACGCGCTCCTGCCCGACCCCCAGGTCTGGGTGCTGTACGTCGTCGGCGCGCTCTCGGCCGGCTTCGGCAGCCTGCAGCGGCCCAGCATGGAGTCGCTGATGCCGCGCGTGGTCCGGCACGACCAGCTCGCCGCCGCCGCGGCGCTGAGCGGCTTCCGCTGGAACCTCGGCGCCATCGTCGCCCCCGCCCTCAGCGGCCTGATCGCCGCCTCGTACGGCGTCGCCGCCGCCTACGCGGTCAACGTGGCCACCTTCCTGATCTCGCTGGCACTGCTCTGGCCGGTGCGGGCCCCGGCCCAGGCGGAGGACGCCCCCCAGGAGGCCTCCCTGCGGGCGCTGGCCGACGGCGTGCGCTACGCCGTGCGCCGCCCCGACCTGATGGGCACCTACCTGGTGGACGTCGCGGCGATGGTCTTCGCCTTCTCCACCGCGCTCTACCCGTTCCTCGCCGACCAGGTCGGCTCCCCCGGCGCGCTCGGCCTGTTCTACTCCGCCGCGGCCGTCGGCTCGCTCATCGCCTCGCTCACCTCCGGCTGGACCGGCCATGTCCACCGGCACGGCCTGGGCGTGATCATCGCCGCTCTCGTGTGGGGCGTCGCGGTGGCCCTGGCCGCCGTCATGCCGAGCATGTGGGGCATCCTGGCCTTCTTCGCCGTGGCCGGGGCCGCCGACATGATCAGCGGCGTCTTCCGGGCCACCATCTGGAACCAGACCATCCCCGACGCCTACCGCGGCCGCCTGGCCGGCATCGAGCTGCTCTCCTACACCAGCGGCCCGATGCTGGGCAACGCCCGCGCCGGGCTGATGGACCACCTCGGCGGCACCCGCTTCGCCCTCGGCGCGGGCGGCCTGCTCTGCGTCGGCGCCGTCGCCGCCCTGGCCGGGCTCCTGCCGAAGTTCCGCGACTACGACGCGCGCACCGACGAGCACGCCGTCCGGGAGCGCGCCCGCCGCGAGGAGCTGACCCGGGTAAAGGCCGCGTGACCGGCGGCCCTCCCCCACCCGGAGGACTCGCGGGTGTCCCGGCCGGAACGCGCCGCACGGCCCTGGACGCGCCATGACCGCTCCGTGATGCCCCTGACGCGCTCCGTGCCGGTTGCTACGCTGGACGCCATGACGGCCGTTGAGGTTCGGAGCGTGGAGATGACCCATCCTTCGCTGCCCGAGTGGGTGTTCCCTCCCCCCGGGGGCTTCTCGGCGGAAGACCTCGATCGCATTCCGGATTTGCCTGCGCACACAGAGTTGATTGATGGAAGCTTGGTCTTCGTGAGTCCCCAGGCTTCCTTCCACACCCGGGCGGTGGACCTTCTTGTATCCGGCCTGCGCCGGACCGTCCCCGCCGAGCTGCGGGTACGTCGCGAGATGAGCGTCGTCCTGGGCCGGGACCAGCGGCCGGAGCCGGATCTCAGCGTCGTGAGGGCCTCGGCCGAGCAGAGCCCGGAGCAGACCTTCTACCGGGCCGAGGACGTCGTGCTCGTGGTCGAGGTCGTCTCACCCGAGTCGAAGACCCGCGACCGCAAGCGCAAGCCGTCGCTCTACGCCTCGGCGGGCATCCCGCACTTCTGGATCGTGGAGAGCGACGACGGCCGGCCCGTCGTGCACGCCTACGAGCTCGACGAGGTCACCGGCGGCTACGTGATCACCGGCATCCACCACGAGCTCCTCAAGGTCTCCTCCCCCTTCACCGTCGACATCGACCTGACGGAGATCGACCTGCTCTGAGGCCGCCCGGGACCGTCCGGGGCCGCCGCAGGGGCCCCGCCCGCCGAGGCCCCGGGCCGCCCCGAGCCGGCCGCCGCTCAGTCCTCCGTCTCGCGCCAGCCGCCGTACTGCTCCGCCAGCTCGTCCATCCAGGCCCGGTCGTCGGCCGTCAGGACGCCGTCGGGGTCCTCGACCGCCACGACCCACTGGGCGTCCTCCGCGTCGTCCTCCCCCGCCAGGGTCTCCCGCACCACGGCGGGCGCCTCCAGCGCCGGGAACTCCTCCGCCACCGCCTCCGCGACCTCGTCGGCGTCGTCGCGGCCGGCGAACACCAGCAGGTGCCTCATCTCGTTCCTTCTCTCGCTTGCGTCGTGGGGGGCGGGCGCCGGGATCGCCGGTCACCGCCCCGCAGACCATGATGATGACCGTCCGGGCGCATGCGAAGGCCCCGGCGGGCAACGCCGCCGAGGCCCTCGTCAGGTGTCCGTCAGGCTCCGCGGAGCCGGGCTCCGGTCCGCTCGGCCGCCAGGGCCACCGCCGCGTCACGGGCCGCGGTGGTCTCCTCGACGGTCAGCGTCCGGTCCGGCGCGCGGAAGCGCAGCGAGTAGGCCAGGGACTTCTTGCCCTCGCCGACCTGCGCGCCCGTGTAGACGTCGAACAGCCGGATGGCCTCCAGCAGCTCGCCGGCCCCCGCACGCAGCGCCGCCTCGACCTCGGCGACCGGGACCCCGGCGTCGACGATCAGCGCCACGTCCTGGGTGGCCACCGGGTAGCCGGAGATGGCGGGCGTCTGCGCCGGGCCGCCGAGCAGGTCCTCCAGCCGGGTCAGCTCCAGCTCCATCGCGCAGGTGCGCGGCGGCAGGCCGTACGCCTCGACGACGCGGGGGTGGAGCTCACCGGCGTGGCCGACGAGCGTCTCACCCGCGTACAGCGCGGCGCAGCGGCCCGGGTGCCAGGGCTCGTGCCGGTCGGCGCGGACGTCGAGGGCGACGCCGGCCTCGCGGGCCACCGTACGGGCGGCCTCGACGGCGTCCGCCCAGGTGGCCGGGCGGCCCTTGCCCCACCAGCCGGAGCGCTCGAACTCCCCGGCCAGCACCACCGCGACCCGCCTCGGCTGGCCGGGCAGCGCCCGCTCGATCGAGGCCAGCTCGGCGTCGGTCGGCCGCCGCTCCACGCCCAGCACCGGGGCCTTGGCCGGCGCGTCCGGCGCGGGCCGGTAGACCAGGCCCGTCTCGAACAGCGCAACGTCGCCCGCGCCCCGGCCGACGTTGCGGACCAGGGTCTTCAGCAGGCCCGGCAGGAGCGTGGTCCGCATCAGCGGCTCGTCCTCGCTGAGCGGGTTGGCCAGCCGTACGGCGTGGCGGCGCGCGTCGCCGGCGGGCAGCTGCAGGGCGTCGAAGTCGCGCTCGCCCACGAACGGGTAGGCGAGCACCTCGGCGTATCCGGCGGCGGCCAGCGCCCGGCCGACCCTGCGGCGCAGCCGCTGGCCCTCGGTGAGACCGGCCCCGGCCGGGGCGGCGGGCAGGACCGAGGGGATCCTGTCGTATCCCTCGAGCCGGATGACCTCCTCGGCCAGGTCGTTCGGGTCGGTCAGGTCGGGCCGCCAGGAGGGCGGGACCACCGTCAGCATGTCGTCGCCGGTGACGGCGAGCCTGGCCGCCGTCCCGTCCGCCGCGGGGGCGCCCTGGGCGCCCTGAGCTCCCGCGCCCTCGGTGACCGTGCAGCCGACCTGCTCCAGGCGGCGGATCACGGTCCCGCGGTCGTAGCGCACGCCGGCGACCCGGCCGGGGTGGCCGCTCGGGATGGCGATGCGGACCTGCTCGGCCTCGGCCTCGGCGCAGGTCACGCCCGGCTGGACCGTGCCGCCGCCCAGCTCCGCCAGGAGCGTGGCGGCGCGCCAGGACGCCCGCAGCGGCAGCTCCCGGTCCACGCCCCGCTCGAAGCGCTTGGAGGCCTCGCTGACCAGGTTGTGGCGGCGGGACATCCGTGCGATGCCGGTGGCGGAGAAGTGCGCGGCCTCGATGACGATGTCGGTGGAGTCGTCGGAGATCTCGGTGTGCAGCCCGCCCATGGTCCCGGCCATCGAGATCGCGCCCGAGGCGTCGGTGATCAGGATGTCCTCCGGGTGGAGCTTGCGCACGACGTGGTCGAGCGTCTCCAGGGTCTCCCCCGGCTCGGCCCGGCGGACCACGATCTCGCCGCTCAGCCTGCTCCGGTCGAAGGCGTGCAGCGGCTGGCCGAGCTCGAGCATCACGTAGTTGGTGACGTCGACCGCCAGCGAGACCGGGCGCATGCCCGCCCGCGTCAGCCGGGCCCGCATCCACGGCGGGCTCGGCGCGTGCGGGTCGAACCCGTGGATCTCCCGGAGCACGAAGCGGTCGCAGGCGGTCGCGTCGGCGATCGAGGCCGGGTAGGACGGGCCGGGCTCCGCCGGCGGGAAGACGTCGGCCGGGTCGCGGAACGGCACCCCGAAGGCGGTGGCGACCTCGCGGGCCACACCCCGGATGGACAGCGCGTAGCCGATGTCCGGGGTGATCTCCAGCTCGATGACGTCCTCGCGCAGGCCGAGCAGCTCGACCACGTCGGCGCCGATCGGGGTGCCGGAGGGCAGCACCATGATGCCGCCGTGGTCCTCGCCCAGCCCCAGCTCGCGCTCGGAGCAGATCATGCCCTCGGACAGGCGGCCGTAGGTCTTGCGGGAGCCGATCTCGAACCCGCCGGGCAGCACGCCGCCGGGCAGCACGACCGCCACCCGGTCGCCGACGGCGAAGTTGGTCGCGCCGCACACGATCTGGCGCGGCTCGGCCTCGCCCACCTCGACCCGGCAGTGGCGGATGGGCTTCTTGAAGCCGGCCAGCTCCTCGATGGAGAGCACCTCGCCGACGACCACGTTCTTGACGTCGTGGCCGTGGGAGGTGATCGACTCCAGCTTGAGCCCGGCGGCGGTGAGCTCGTCGGCGATCTCGTGGGCGGTGGCGGCGGGGAGATCGACGTACTCCCGCAGCCATGAGAGCGGGACCTTCATCAGACCTCCGTTCCGAACGGGAGCGTGAAGCGCACGTCCCCTTCGATCATGTCGCGCATGTCCTCGGCGTTGTGGCGGAACATCAGCGTGCGCTCGACGCCCATGCCGAACGCGAAGCCGCTGTAGCGGTCCGGGTCCACCCCGCAGGCGATGAGCACCCGCGGGTTGACCATGCCGCAGCCGCCCCACTCGATCCAGCCCTCGGACTTGCAGGTGCGGCAGGGCGGGTTGCCGGGGACCGCGGAGGCGCCCCGGCAGACGAAGCACTTCAGGTCCATCTCGGCCGACGGCTCGGTGAACGGGAAGTAGTTGGGCCGGAACCGGGTGGTGATGCCCTCGCCGAACATGACCTCGGCGAAGCGGTCCAGGGTGCCCTTCAGGTGGGCCATCGTCAGGCCCTCGTCGACCGCCAGCCCCTCGACCTGGTGGAAGACCGGGGTGTGGGTGGCGTCGAGCTCGTCGGTGCGGAACACCTTGCCGGGAGAGATCACGTAGACCGGCAGCTCACGGCTGAGCAGGGCCCGGATCTGCACCGGCGAGGTCTGGGTGCGCAGCACCTTGCCCGAGTCGGTGGACTCCACGAAGAAGGTGTCGTGCTCCGAGCGCGCCGGATGGTCGGGCGCGATGTTGAGGGCGTCGAAGTTGAACCACTCGCCTTCCAGCTCGGGGCCCTCGGCCACCTCGTAGCCCATCGCGACGAACGCGTCGGCGATGCGCTCCTGCAGCGTGGTCAGCGGGTGGCGGGCGCCGCGCGGGGCGCGGTCCCACGGGAGCGTGACGTCGACGGTCTCCTCCACGAGGACCCGTTCGTCGCGCTCGGCCTCCAGCTGGGCCTGGCGCTCGGCGAGGGCGTCGGCGATGGTCCTGCGGGCGCCGCCGACGCGCTTGCCCGCCTCGGCGCGGGCCGCCGGGGGCAGCACGCCGATCTCGCGGTTGGCCAGGGCGAGAGGCGAGCGGTCGCCGGCGTGGGCGAGCCGTACCTGCTTCAGTTCGTCGAGGTCGCGCGCAGCCTTGACGGCTTCGAGCGCTTCGGCCTGCATGCGCGCCACCTCGTCGGCGTGCAGCGGCGTCACCTCGACCGGGTCGTAGTTAGACAAGAGAGCTCCCAATCCAGGGCTTGAGCGGCCACGAGTCTAGTCGCTGAAGCGGTCGGGCCCGGCCCGGGAGCGCCGCGGGAATCCCGGCTGGTCCGGGGATTCCGGCACAGGGCCGCGGATGGGTCCCGGGAGCGCGGCGCGGGCGGGCTCGACCGACGACAGAGTGCCCACCGGGGCGCTTCGCCTCCGCCGTCTCAGGCGAAGTCGGGCGTGCCGGTGGGCACGGTAAATCGGAACTCCGCCCCGCCTTCGGGGCCGCGCTGCACGGAGATCGTGCCTCCGTGGGCCTCCACCAGGCCCTTGACGATGAACAGGCCGAGTCCGGTCCCGCCGCGGCGGCGGGCGTTGCCCCGCCAGAACTGCCGGAACACACGCGTGGCCAGCTCGGGCGGGATGCCCTCCCCCTGGTCACGGACGGACACGGTGACTCCCCATTCGTTTGGTTCCATGGCTATTGTCACCGTACCCCGGCCGTGGCGCACCGCGTTTTCCAGCAGGTTGGACAGAACCTGGTCGATCTTGTCCTGGTCGAGCCAGGTCTCGGGCAGCTCGCCGCGGACCGCCAGGCGGAAGCGGTCCTCCGGCTCTCCCGCGGCGATCCGCCCGGCGATGATCTTCCTGGCCCGGGCGGGGAGGTCGACCACCTGCCGGTGGATCTCCAGCCGCCCGGACTCGATGCGGGAGACGTCGAGCAGCTCGGTGATCAGCCGGGTGACCCGGTCGGCGTCGGCGTTGACCGTCTCCAGCATGACGAGCTTCTGGTCGTCGGTGAAGCGGGTCCACTTGGCCAGCAGCGTCGCGGTGAAGCCCTTGACGCTGGTCAGCGGGGAGCGCAGCTCGTGGGCGACGGTGGAGACCAGGTCGGCGCGGCTGCGCTCCAGACGGGCCCGGGCCCCGGCGTCCCGCAGGGAGACGACCACGCGGACGACCTCACCGGCCCTCTCGGGCCGGCGCACCAGCCGGGCGGTGACGAGCAGCTCGTGCCCGGCCGGGGTGCGCAGCGGCAGCTCCGGCTGGCGGGTGCGGGTGGGCAGCCCGCCGTAGGGGTCGAGCCACTTCCACCAGTCGCGGCCGTCCTGGTCCCGCAGGGAGAGGGCGTCCCGGATGTGGCGGCCCTCGGCCTGCTCCCGGGTGACGCCGGTCAGCCGGGCGGCCGCCCGGTTCACGGCCAGCACATGGCCGTCCCGGTCGGCGACCACGAGGCCGTCCGGAAGATCGTCCACGTCGACCACCCATGGGGAGCCAGCGCCCCGCTCGTCGGTGTGTTCGCCGTGCACGACCCCGCCTCCTCGGACTCCACCGCCGACAATAGCGGGTTTCCCTCCCCCTACGGCAGCCTCGGAGCGGGGCCGGACTCGGAACCGGCCCGCTGGGACCGGGCGGACGCGTACAGGCACACCGCGGCGGCGGTGGCGAGGTTGAGACTCTCCGCCCGGCCGTAGATCGGCACCTTGACGACCTCGTCGGCCAGGCGCAGGAGCTCCGGCGGCAGCCCCCACGCCTCGTTGCCGAAGATCCAGGCGGTCGGCCCGGACAGGTCCACGTCGTCCAGCGTGCGCTCGCCGGCGCCGTCGGCGGCCAGCACGCGCAGCCCGGACTCCTTCAGCCGCGCCACGGCCTGCGCCGCCGGCGTCCCCACGGTGACCGGGAGGTGGAACAGGCTGCCCGCGCTGGCCCGCACGCACTTTCCGTTGTAGGGGTCCACCGAGGCGTCGGTGAAGACGACCGAGTCGGCGCCGGCGGCGTCGGCGGAGCGCAGCACCGTGCCGGCGTTGCCCGGGTCGCGCACGTGCGCCAGGACGGCCACCAGGCGCGAGCCCGCGGTCACGGCCTGCTCCAGCGGCACGTGCAGGAAGCGGCAGACGGCCAGCAGGCCCTGCGGGGTGACGGTCTGCGCGAGTTCGGACATGACCTCCCCGCTGACCCGGAAGACCGGCACTCCGGCGTGGGTCGCCGCGAAGAGGATGTCGGCGTGGCGCAGCTCGGCCTCCGCCGTGGTGAACAGCTCGGCGACGACGCCCTCCAGCGCGAGCGCCTCGCGGACCGCCTGCGGCCCCTCGGCCAGGAAGGACCGGTCACGGTCGCGGAAGGCCCGCTTGGCCAGCCGCCGCGCGGCCTTGACCCGCGGCGACTTGATGTTCGTCAGCTCGGAACCCGCCATAACCGTCCTTTGCAGAAACCCCGGGCACCCCGGGAACCCCGGGAACCCTGCAATCTCATAAACCCTCGGAATGCGAACGCGGCCCGCAGCGTGATCGCTGCGGGCCGCGTTCTGCGCCGGAGCCGGCCCGGCACCGGCGGCGCGTACGGCCGTCCGTTAGGCGACCGGCGCGTTCACGTCGGCCGGGAGCGCCTTCTTGGCGGCCTCCACCAGCGTCGCGAACGTGGCGGCGTCGTTCACCGCGAGGTCGGCGAGGATCTTGCGGTCGACCTCGATGGAGGCCAGGCGCAGACCCTGGATGAGCCGGTTGTAGGTGATGCCGTTCTGGCGGGCAGCGGCGTTGATGCGCTGGATCCAGAGACGGCGGAAGGCGCCCTTGCGGTCCTTGCGGTCGCGGTAGGCGTAGGTCATCGAGTGGAGCATCTGCTCCTTGGCCTTGCGGTACAGACGCGACCGCTGGCCCCGGTAACCGCTCGCCCGCTCGAGAACGACCCTGCGCTTCTTCTTGGCGTTGATCGCCCGCTTCACGCGTGCCATGTGTATCTATCTCCCCGGGATCGGTTACTTGGCGAGCAGCTTCTTGATCTTCTTGGTGTCGGCGTCGGACAGCACGACCTCGGGCTTGAGACGGCGCGTCAGAGTGGACGACTTCCACTCGTTGTAGTGCGCGCGGTTGGCGCGGCGGCGCTTGATCTTGCCGGAACCGGTGAGCCGGAACCGCTTCTTCGCACCACTGTGCGTCTTCATCTTCGGCATCTCAGCCGTCTCTCCCTCGATCGTGCCGATGTCCCGGGCCGGTGACCCGAGTCAAGGGCATGCCTGACTGCGAGACCGGACCCGGTCCCGGATTCTCATCTCGCGGCTGCCTGAGCGTTCAGGCTATGCGAGTCACTCCTGCGGAGCGGCCGCCTCGTCGGAGACGGGCGCACTGCCCTCCGCCGGCTCCTCGTCTCGCCGCGCCTTGGCCGCGGCCTTCTCGGCCTTGGCCTCAGCCTTCTTCTTGTGCGGGCCGATCACCATGATCATGTTACGGCCGTCCTGCTTGGGCTGGGACTCCACGAACCCGAGGTCCTTGACGTCCTCCGCCAGCCGCTGCAGGAGCCGGAAGCCCAGCTCGGGACGGGACTGCTCCCGCCCGCGGAACATGATCGTGACCTTGACCTTGTCTCCCGCCTTGAGGAACCGCACCACGTGACCCTTCTTGGTCTCGTAGTCGTGCGGGTCGATCTTCGGCCGGAGCTTGATCTCCTTGATGATCGTGTACGCCTGGTTACGGCGCGCCTCGCGTGCCTTCATGGCCGACTCGTACTTGAACTTGCCGTAGTCCATGAGCTTGCACACAGGCGGGCGAGCCGTGGCCGCGACCTCGACCAGGTCGAGGTCGGCCTCCTGAGCCAGCTTCAGAGCATCGCCGATGGAGACGATGCCCACCTGTTCGCCGTTCGGGCCGACGAGGCGCACCTCGGGCACACGAATACGGTCGTTGATGCGGGGCTCGGCGCTGATGGGGCCTCCTAGGTTGCGATCCGCTGCCGCCCTCGCGGGCGGCCGCCACGTGCTCGATCGTGCCGGGAGGTCACGCGGCCCGCTCCCCTCAACAGGGTGCGAAACGCGAATTGCCCCGCACGTCGCGCATGCGGGGCCACTTGAGCTCACAGACCCTAGGCCGTAAGCCCTGCCGGAAAGATCCGGCGTGATCCTTGACCTGCCGACCCAGCGGTCGACCAGGTGGGAGGAAGACCTCCGCTTGCGCGTCCGGCAGGCATGCCGGACCGATCGAGTAGTCACACTACCACGCCCGTGGACGGAAGCCGAATCTCCCCCTTGTCCATATACAGATGGTCGATATATAAAGATCACATGAGTGAACGCCCGATGCAGGAACCCACGTTCCTCATCCTCACCGCCCTGGCCGCGGGCCCTCAGCACGGCTACGGGGTCATCGCCGACGTGGCGGAGATCTCCGGCGGCCGGGTGCGGCTGCGCGCCGGGACCCTCTACGCCGCCCTGGACCGGCTCCGCTCCGAGGGCCTGATCGCCGACGACCGCGAGGAGGTCGTGGACGGCCGCGTCCGGCGCTACTACCGGCTGACCGACGCGGGCGGCTCCCGGCTGGCCGCCGAGGCCGAACGGCTGCGCCGGCACGCCGAGGCCGCCTCCGCCCGCCTGCGCGCCCGCCCTGCCCACGGCAGCACGCTCTCCCGCCGCGGTCTCGCGGGAGGCGCGGCATGAGCGGCCTGGAGGACCGCTACCGCAGGCTCCTGGCCTGGTATCCGGCCGACCACCGGGCGCGCCACGGCGAGGAGATGATCGGGGTGCTGCTCGCCGGCGCGCGCCCGGGGCAGCGGCGTCCCGGTCCGCGCGACGTCCTGGACGTGGTCCGCGGCGGGCTCCTGATCCGCACCCGCCGTCTTCTCGGGCCCGGGTCCGCTCCGCTCTGGCGCGACGCGCTGAACGTCGCCGCGGTCACCGCCCCGCTCTACTTCCTCATCGTGCACACCGGCCCCGCGGTCATCACGCTGCTGAACGACGGAATGCATCCGGCCCACCGGCCGGCCGTCGCGGCGGTGACGCTGGCGCCGGACGCGCTGACCCTGGCGCTGGCGCTGCGCGGGCCACGCCGGGCGGCGATGACCTGGGCATGGCTGTGGGCGCTCTTCGGCCTGATGGTGTACACCGCCACGATCACGGCCGTGCTGGGCGAGGGCGCCTTCATGGCGGAGTGGTTCGGCGCCGCCAACATCGCCCTCCAGACGGCGCCGGCGGTGATCATCGCCCTGCTGCTGACCTTCGCCCCGGAACCGGCCGCGGGCGCGGAACTCATCGGACGCGGGACGCTGCTGCGCTGGACGGCGGCGGCCCTGGCGGTCCTGGCCGTGGCCAACGTCCTCTGGTTCGCGTTCATGCTCGACTTCTTCGTCGAGCAGCTGGCCGTCCCCGCGCTGCTCGCCATGGCCTGCGGCGCCGGCAGCCGGACCCCCGTCGGCCGCCGCACGCTGCTGCTCCAGCTGCCGCTGGTGGCGCTGCTGTACGGTCAGCAGCTCCCCCGGCACCTGGAGGCGCGGGGCTGGTTCCCCCTCCTCGTCGAGGTGCTCCTCGTCGCGGTCGTATTCATCACCGCCCGGCGCGGTTTCCGGCCGTACGGCTCGGGGACGGCCGGCTCTCCCGAGCGGCTCGTCTGAGGATCTCCGCCTCCCCGGCCGCGCGCATCGCCTCCACCGGCACGTCCGTGCGGCCGGTCATCAGCTCGACCTGGCGGACCGCCTGGTGCAGCAGCATCGCGAAGCCCCCCACCACGGTCCCGCCCGCCTGCCGTACGGCCTGCGCGAGAGGGGTCGGCCAGGGGGCGTAGACCACGTCGAAGAGCGCGGGCGCCCGGGAGGCCACCAGGCCGGCGAAACCGTCGGCCGCCCCGGACGGCAGGGTGGAGACGACCAGGTCGGCGTCGAGCACCGTCTCCAGCTTGTCGAAGGTCTGCACCGTCAGGGCGGTGCCCAGCCGCTCGGCGGCCTCGGCGGTCTCCCCCGCGCGGGACGGGTCGCGGACCACCAGGGTGGCCTCCGTCAGGCCGAGCTCACGCAGGGCGGCCAGCGCGGAGGCCGCCGTGGCTCCCCCGCCGAGCACGGTCGCGCTCCGCGGCGGGGCCGCCCCGGCCTCCTCCAGCGCCGCGACGATGCCGTACACGTCGGTGTTGTCGCCGTGCCGGGCGCCGTCGGCGAAGACCACGGTGTTGGCCCCGCCCACCGCGACGGCCAGCTCGGTGACCGTGTCGAGCAGCGGGATCAGGGCCCGCTTGAGCGGCATGGTCAGCGAGAGCCCCGCCCAGCCGGGCCCGAGCCCGTCGAGCAGGGCGGGCAGCCCCGCCTCGTCGCACTCGATCGCCTCGTAGCTCCAGTCGTCCAGCCCCATCGCCGCGTAGGCGGCACGGTGCAGGTACGGCGAGAGCGAGTGGGCGATCGGAGAGCCGAGAACCGCTGCCTTCATCATCATCCCGTCCGGGTCTTCTCGAACTTGGCCTTGAGCCGGAGGAAGTCCGCCTCGGTGCTGGCGAACTCCGTGACACCGCGTTCCGGGTCGGTGGCCACGAACCAGCGCCAGTCTCCCGCGGGCGGGTTGAGCGCCGCCTGGATGGCCTGGTCACCGGGGTTGCTGATCGGCCCGGGCGGCAGTCCCGTCCGCCGGTAGGTGTTGTAGGGGGAGGTGCTCTGCAGGTCGGCGTTGGTCGCGGCGATGCCGTACTTCTTCAGCCCGTAGAACACCGTGCTGTCCATCTCCAGCTTCCGCCCCTCCTCGAGGCGGTTGTAGATGACCCGGGCGATCTTGCCCATGTCGTCGGCCTTGCCGGACTCGGCCTGGACGATGCTGGCGATCGTGATGATCTCGTGCGGGGTGCGGCCGAGCGCCTTGGCCCCGGCGACCAGCTTCTCCTTCTCCGCGGTCTCGTTGAAGCGGTCGACCATCGCGGTCAGGATGTCGGTGGCCGACATCTTGGGCGTGATGTCGTAGGTGGCCGGGAACAGATAGCCCTCGAGCCTGCCCCTGGCGTAGGACGGCAGCCCCAGGGCCTCGGTGTCCCGCGCGGCCTTCTGGAACTCCGCCGCGGCCATGCCCGTCGACTTGGCCAGCGTCGTGATCGTGTCGGACAGGCGCAGCCCTTCCTTGAGGGTGACCCGTTCCATCAACTGCTTGCCCGGGTCGAGCAGATCGACCGCCGCGGCGGCGGACATCTGCTTGCGCAGGCGGTAGACGCCCGGCTGGAGCGAGGAGCTCTTGCCCGCGGCGGCGACGGCGTTGGTGAACGCCTTGGCGCTCTTGACCACGTCCTGCTCCACCAGGGTCTGCGCGACCTCGGTGGCGGTCTGCCCCGTCTCGATCTCCACGGTGACCTCGCCGCTGCCCTGGCCGGCGTAGTCGTCGGGGGTCATCACGTCGCTCAGCCAGGTGTAGCCGTAGTAGCCGCCGGCGCCGAGGCCGCCCACCAGGATGAGCACCGCGAGCATCGGAGCCAGGAAGCCGCCCCGGTTCCGGCGCCGTTTCCGGCGGCGGCCGCGCCTCCCGGCGGAGCCGCGGCCGGAGGACGCGCGTGACCGGCGCCGTGATCGACCGTCGTCGTCCTCGGCACCGGCCAGGAAGTCCATATCAAGGTCATTCATAGATTCGCTGGCCAATCTCCCGGCGCGGATGCCCCGGCGTCAAGTCAGGATGTCGAACCATGGGGATTCACCGGGCCGGACATGCCCGCGAGCCGGGCTCCTCCGCCCGGCCTGAGGGTGCTGAGCGCCGCGCCGGGCGGGACGGGGGAACACATCGCCACTCATCACCACACCTCAGCGGCATGTTCGGTTCTTCCCGATATTTCACGAACCCACTCTCTTAGTCATGGAATTTCGCGATTCTACGCGCTGGGACACCGGCGCCGGACCTCCGTCAGCTCCCTCCCGCACCGTGCGGCGCCACCTCCAGCGTTCCCGCTCCGGGCCCGCCGCCACCACCCCGCGGCGGCACGCCACGGGGCAGGCGACCCGCTCCAGGAGGTCCGGCCGCACCGGCGGGAGCAGGCGCCACCGGATGATCGCCGCGAGGATCATCATGCCATCCGGGTCGATACTTCACATCGGCCCCATTTGCTCATATTCCGGTCTTGGAGGTGGAGCCGTCGTCCCGGACCCGAGCCGGCGTCCCGGCGTCCTGACGTCCTGACGGCCGCCATCCGACCAGGGGCACTCGGCCGGGCCACGCCGTACGCGGCGATCACCACGGCGGTGGTCCCCGCCCGCCGCCTGGTTCCAATATCGTGATCGCGTGACCGGAGTCTGCACAGTGTTCCCGGCCTCCGCCGGTGACGGGAACGTCGTGGGTTAGATCCACGCGGCGTCATGGGAGGCCGCCTGCGCCGGTTTCTTCGCCCCGGAGTTCTTCGCCGAGGCCGTGAGCCACCGGCGGGGCAAGTGGCACGGCGTGCTCGCCGGGGGCGAGGGCGCCGTCCTGCCGGCCGCGCTGGACGGGCGGCCGCCGGCCTTCTCCTACTACGGCCCCTCGCCGGCGAGGCCCGGGTCGGCGGAGATCTTCGGCGACGGCGACCCGATCGACCAGGTCGAGCACGAGCTCGTCCACCGCTGACCGCCGCCGGGGCCCGGCGCCGCTTCCCGGCCCCTCGCCCGGGTCACTTCCCGGGCTCGTCGCCCACCGGCCGCCCCGGCGGCCTGCCGGTGGCGCGTTCGGCGTCGAGGGCCGCCTGGAGCAGCACGATCGCCGCGGCCTGGTCCACCACGCCGCGCTGGTTCTTCGCCTTCACTCCGCTGGCCCGCAGGCCCTGCTGGGCGGTGACCGTGGTGAGCCGCTCGTCGAAGAGCCGGACCGGGACGGGCGTGAGCCGGGCGGCGAGCCGGCCCGCGAACTCACGGGCGAGCGCGGCCGCCTGGCCCTCCCGGCCGGAGAGCGAGGTGGGCAGGCCGACCACGACCTCGACCGCCTCGCACTCCGCCGCGATCTCCGCGATCCGGTCCAGGTCGCCCCTGCCCCGCCGTACCGTCTCGACCGGGGTGGCCAGCAGTCCCGAGGGGTCGCTGCGGGCCACGCCGATGCGGACCGAGCCGACGTCGACGCCCAGCCGTGTGCCGTGTCTCATGGAGGTCTCCTCCGCCCGCGGGCCGCCTCCCGGCCCGCGGGCGTCTCTCGCCGTCAGGCGAGCGTCTGCGCGATCGCCTGCTCGACGGCGCCGAGCGCGTCGCCGATCGCCTCCGGACGGGCGCCGCCGCCCTGGGCGATGTCGTCCTTGCCGCCACCGCCGCCGCCGAGCGCCTTGGCGGCGACGCCGACGAGGGCGCCCGCCTTCAGCTTGCGCTCACGGCCCGCCTCGTTGACCACGGCGACGACGACCGGACGGTCGCCGGGGACGCCGGCCACGACGACGGCCGCGGCGCGGTCGGCCGGGAACCGGCCGCGCACGTCGAGGGCGAGCTTGCGCAGGTCGTCGGCGGAGGTGCCGTCGGGCGCGCGGTGCGTCACGACGGAGACGCCGTGCACGTCGCGGGCCCCGGCGGCCAGCTCGCCCGCCACCGCGAGCACCTGGGCCGAGCGGAGCCTCTCCAGCTCCTTCTCGGCGGTGCGCAGCCGGGTGACGATGCCCTCGATGCGCTCGGGCAGCTCCTCGCGGCGCGCCTTGATCTGCTCGGACAGCTGCGCCACGAGCACGCTCTCGCGGGCCAGGAAGCGGAAGGCGTCCAGGCCGACCAGGGCCTCGACCCGGCGCACGCCGGCGCCGATGGAGGACTCGCCGAGCACCTTGACCAGGCCGAGCTGGCCGGAGCTGGCGACGTGGGTGCCGCCGCAGAGCTCGCGGGAGTAGTCGCCGACCTCGACGATGCGCACGACGTCGCCGTACTTCTCGCCGAACAGGGCCAGCGCGCCCATCGCCCGGGCCTCGGCCTGGGAGGTGTGGAAGGCGTTGACCTGCAGGTCGTTGATGAGGACGGCGTTGACCTCGTCCTCGACGTCGCGCAGCACGCTCGGCGGGACGGCCCCGGCCGCGGTGAAGTCGAAGCGGAAGCGGCCTGGGGAGTTCTCCGAGCCGGCCTGCGCCGCGCTCTCGCCCAGCGCGTTGCGGAAGCCGCGGTGCACCATGTGGGTGGCGGTGTGGCTGCGGGAGATGGCCCGGCGGCGCTCGACGTCGATCTCCGCCTGGACCTGGTCGCCCACCCGGATCTCGCCGCCGCGGACCTTGCCGCGGTGCACGACCAGGCCGGCGACCGGCGACTGCACGTCCACGATCTCGACCTCGGCGCCGTCGGCGCGGACGACGCCCTGGTCGGCGAGCTGGCCGCCCCCCTCGGCGTAGAAGGGGGTACGGCTGAGCACGACCTCGACCGTGGTGCCCGCGCCCGCCGCGGGCACCGAGGCGCCGTCGACGAGCAGGCCGACGACCTGGGACTCGGCGCTGACCTGGTCGTAGCCGAGGAACTCGACCTTGCCGGCCTTCTCCAGGATCTGCCCGAAGACCGAGATGTCGGCGTTGCCGGTCTTCTTCGCGGCGGCGTCGGCCTTGGCGCGGTCGCGCTGCTCCTTCATCAGCCGGCGGAAGCCCTCCTCGTCGACCTTGAGGCCCTGCTCGGAGGCCATCTCCAGGGTCAGGTCGATCGGGAAGCCGTAGGTGTCGTGGAGCTGGAAGGCCTGCTCGCCGGGCAGCACGGTCGCGGACCTGCGCTTGGTCTCCTCCACCGCCGCGTCGAAGATCGCGGTGCCGGTGCGGAGCGTGCCGAGGAAGGACGCCTCCTCGGCGTCGATGACGCCGTGGATCTGCGGGGCGTCGGACTTGAGCTCGGGGTACAGCTCGCCCATCACGTCGATCGCGACGGCGGTGAGCTCGTGCATGTAGCGATCCTCGCCGGAGCCGAGCAGCCGCAGGTTGCGGATCGTGCGGCGCAGGATGCGGCGGAGCACGTAGCCCCGGCCCTCGTTGCCGGGCAGCACGCCGTCGGCGACCAGCATGGTGCCGGTGCGGACGTGGTCGGCGACCACGCGCAGGCTGACGTCGGCGCGCTCGTCGCGGCCGTAGCGGGTCTTGGTCAGCTCGGCGGCGCGGTCGAGGATCTTGTAGGTGGTGTCGATCTCGTAGATGTTGTCGACGCCCTGCAGGATCGCGGCCATGCGCTCCAGGCCCATGCCGGTGTCGACGCTCTTGGCGGGCAGGTCCCCGAGGATCGGGAAGTCCTCCTTGCCGCTGCCCGGGCCGCGCTCGAACTGCATGAAGACGTTGTTCCACACCTCGAGGTAGCGGTTCTCGTCGGCGACCGGACCGCCCTCGCGGCCGTACTCCGGGCCGCGGTCGTAGTAGATCTCGGTGCAGGGGCCGCAGGGGCCGGGCACGCCCATCGACCAGAAGTTGTCGGCCATGCCGCGGCGCTGGATGCGCTCGGCGGGGACGCCGACCTTCTTGTTCCAGAGCTCGGCGGCCTCGTCGTCGTCGTGGTAGACGGTGACCCAGAGCCGGTCCTCGGGGAAGCCGAACCCGCCGTCGGCCTCGGAGCGGGTCAGCAGCTCCCAGGCGAACGGGATCGCGTCGTCCTTGAAGTAGTCGCCGAAGGAGAAGTTGCCCAGCATCTGGAAGAAGGTGGCGTGCCGGGTGGTCTTGCCGACCTCGTCGATGTCCGGGGTGCGCACGCACTTCTGCACGCTCGCCGCCCGCTTGTAGGGGGGCGTGCGCTGGCCCAGGAAGTAGGGCTTGAAGGGGACCATGCCCGCGGGGACCAGAAGGAGCGTCGGGTCCTCGGCGATCAGGCTGGCCGAGGGCACGACGGTGTGCCCACGCTCCTCGAAGAAGCGCAGGAAGCGGCGGGCGATCTCTGCCGACTCCATGTCAGCGGCCATCCTTTACGTCGTAGTTGTAGATGTCTTCCAGCCTGTCGAGGCCGAACCGGGACCGCAACTCGCTTTCCCGCACGGCCGCGTCGTCCAGGGCCTCGGCGGCCGCGTCCCTGGCCTCCGCCAGCAGGCCCGCGGCGCCCCGCGCCGCGCGCCGCGCCAGGTGGTCGGGGTGCAGCTCGGCCAGCCTACGCCTCGCCCACAGCGCGCAGAACGCGCCCAGCGACATGTAGAACAGCCGCCGGATCACCGCGGCCGCCTCTCCAGCGCCCGGGCCTCGACCTGGCGGGCCGTCAGGCGCCGGGAGCGGGACCCGGCGGGCACGCGGGCGCCGATGGCCCGGTAGAGGCCGTGGCCGAGCGCCGCCACCTTGATCATAGGACCGGTCACCAGCACCTGGGTCACGTTGCTGACCCGGGCCACGTGCCCGCTGATCTGCTTGACGTCGCGGACGACGGCCTCGACGGCGACGAGCTGGCGGTTCGTCTCGGTGACGGTGACGGCCGCGTCCTCCAGCAGCGGCACGGCCCGCTCGCTCAGCTCGGAGACCATCTTGGTGGTCTCGGTGAGCAGCCGGGACAGTTTGAGCAGGACCATGGCCAGAAAGCAGACCAGGACCACCCACGCCACGGCCACGATCAGTCCGGCGACCTCTCCCGCGGTAAGCATGCGCAGATCTCCCTGTCTCACCCGGCTCCGGAATGGCAAGACCCTACCGTGTCCCGCCCCGTTCCCCCGGCATGCCGCACGCGGCGGGCTATCTCCGGATATGCGGAGCCGGTCCACCGGATGTCGCGGTGCTCCCGCCTCGACCGGGTCCTGCCTGCACGTCCGGGGCCGCGTACCCCCGCGCCCCCGTCTGAAACACCCCGTCCGGTCCCGCCTCCGGGACGGTCTCCGGAGCGCCGTGCGGCTCCCGCTGCGCCCGACCGGCCCCCGGCATCTCACCCGCCTTCAGCGCCTCACC
Source organism: Planomonospora corallina (assembly GCF_042650625.1). Taxonomy (NCBI): domain Bacteria; kingdom Bacillati; phylum Actinomycetota; class Actinomycetes; order Streptosporangiales; family Streptosporangiaceae; genus Planomonospora; species Planomonospora corallina. Next base: position 49,275 of record NZ_JBHSBM010000021.1, on the reverse strand, counting down.
CGCCTTCAGCGCCTCACCGGCCCCCGCCGCCCGCGGCCCGGCCCCGAAGGCGTCGGCGCACAGCTGCGCGAACCGGGTGACCCCCGGCAGCAGGAGCGCCCAGCCCACCAGGGCCCAGCCCAGGTGGATGTGGACCAGGGCGTGCGCGAGCGCGGCCACCCCCTCCGCCGTGCGGCCGTCCGCCGCCTCGTAGGTGATCCGGCGCGTCCCGGAGCGGGTCTCGGCCGCCAGCACCCGGAGCCCCGCCGGGGAGCGCCTCCTGATCCAGGCGCCCACCTGGGAGCACTGGCCGCAGACGGCCGAGACGTACACCGCCGCGCCCGGCCCCGGCATCCGGGCCGGGCGCGGCCTCGGCAGCCAGGGCCGCACCCGGCGGCGGTACTCCTCCCACTCCGCGCCGAAGCGCCCCGTCAGCTGCTCCCCCTCGTGCCAGGCCGCCAGCCCCGCGCCGTAGGTGAAGGCGACGGCCGCGGCGGCGAGGAAGACCGGCTCGAAGGGGGCGAGCACGAGGTAGCCCGCCGTCATGGAGACCTGCATCGGGTTGCGCACGTAGGCGTAGGGCCCACCGGTCACCAGGCGCTCCGGCGGGTCGTACGGCAGCGGCGTGCCCCCGCCGGCGGCCGCGAACTCCCGGACCGCGGCCACCCCGAGCAGCAGCGGCACGGCGAGCACCTGGGCGAGCAGGCCGAGCGCCCACTCCGGCTGCCGCCACACGCCGGTCAGCGCGACCGGCAGGACCAGCCCGAGCCCGGCGGCCAGCACGACCTGCATGCTGGCCCGGGCCCGGAGCCGGGCGCCGGCGGCGGTCCAGCGGGCCAGCAGCAGGCCGGGCACCAGGCCGGCCGCGACGGCGACGGCCTCCCCGGTGAGCCAGTCGCCGCCCAGGGCGACGACGGGGGCCGCCAGCGGCATGAACGCCAGGTCCAGCCAGACCAGGACGGCCGCCGTGGCGGGCAGCGGGACGGGACGGGCCGTGCGCGCGGTGGCGAGCGCGGGGACCGCGCCCCACAGCAGCGCCCAGCCCAGCAGCAGGTCCACCGGGAGGCCGTGCACGACGGCGCCCTCGGCCGCGAAGCGCCACCAGCCCGTCGCGCCGGCGAGGAGGTTCACTCCGGTCAGCGCCAGCAGGTTCCACGCCGTGGCGAGGATCGCGGCGGCGATGTCGCGCTCCGCCGGGCCGCGGAGCCGGGCCGCGACCGCGACGGCCAGCAGCGGCGCCATGATCGCCACTCCGCGGACGAGAGCCGGATCCGCCGCGTATCCCGTGGCGTTCACCCGGCCTCTCCCCTCCGGGCGGTTCCCCGCCCGCGCCGCACGCCGTCCATCCGGTCCACAGGGTCCACCGGGTCGGCCAGGCTCACGGGGTTCACGGGACTCATCTGGCGAACGTCTCGGCGAGGTACCCGGCGGCCTCGCCGGCGGCGTACCGCTGGAGGGGACCGAAGTACCAGCCGGGGTCGAAGGTGCGGCGGTAGCGCAGCGTCACGGTGAGCCGGTCGCCGCTCCAGGCGAACTCGGCCTCGCGCAGGTCCATCCAGCGCGCCAGAGTGGTGTCGCGCACCACGGCGAAGGCGACGCGGCCGGGGCCGCGCCCGGTGACCTTCAGGGTCATGGCGCGCGCCTCCGGGACGGCGCCGATGCCCAGGGAGCGGCGCGGGGTGAAGGTGATCTCCCGGGTGTCCCCGACCTCCAGGCCCTCGCCCGCCGAGCGCACCGGCCGGGGGAAGCCCAGCCTCAGGAACGTCGATCCGACCGGCCCGAACTCCGGGACGCCGGCCAGGGCCCGCTCCACGTCCGCTCCGGCGACCTGGCGGGTGGCGGTCACCTCGGTGTCGCGGGGCGGGGCCGTCAGCTCCGCGCCGCCCGCGGCGAGGGCGAGGAGCACCAGCGGGGTGGTGAGCGCGTGCGTCCCCCGGTCGCGCAGGGAGTCGGCGACGAGCCCGATCACCAGGCCCACCAGGTAGAACAGCGGGGCCGCCATGACCAGGCAGACGATCCCCTCGCCGAGCAGCGGTCCGGCGAGGGCGAGCCCGGCGGTGATCGCGGCCATGACCGTCCCGGTGGCGCTGCGCGGCCGGGCCCGCAGCACGACCGTGATCGCGATGACGGCGGGCACGCCGACGTAGAACAGGGCGGTCTGCTCCAGGTGCCCGGCGTGCAGCGTCCGGTAGAGCAGGAAGGCGGCGAACAGGGCGAGCAGCAGGCCCGCGAGGGTCCGCCGCGCCCGGCTCCGGTGCCGCGGATCGGGGAGGGGGCCGGTGTCGTCGTCCATGGAGTCCTCTTCACCAATCGGTTTAATCACTTGATTAAACCGTATGATTAGCGCAAACGAGACGCAAGGGGGTCCCGGTGGGGAAGCAGACCGGTGAGGAGACACGCCGGCGGCTGGTCGAGGCCGCGGCGGAGGTCCTGCTGGCCGACGGATACGCGGGCACCAGCGCCCGCGCCGTCGCCAAGGCGGCGGGAGTGAACTCGGCGCTGGTCTTCTACCACTTCGGCGGGGTCGACCAGCTGCTGCTGGCCGCGCTGGACCGCTCGTCCGAGCAGCGGATGACGGCCTACCGGGAGGCGGTGGCCGGCGCGCGCACGCTGGAGGAGCTCGTCGAGGCCGCCAACGCGATCTACCGGGCCGACCTGGAGGGCGGGCACATCACGCTCTTCTCCGAGCTCGTCGGGGCCGGCATCGCCAAGCCGGAGCTCCGCGCGGAGATCACCAGGCGGGCCGAGCCGTGGATCGAGTTCGTCGAGCAGACCCTGGAGCGGGTCATCGGCGGCTCGCCCCTGGCCCGGCTCCTGCCGCCCCGCGAGCTGGCCTACGCCGCGATCACGTTCTACCTCGGCGTCAACCTGTTCACGCACCTGGACGCCGACCGGTCCCGGACCGAGGCGGTGTTCGACCTGGCCGCCCGGGTCGCCCCCCGCGCCCGGCTGCTGACCGTACGGCTCCCGCGCCGCCGCTCCAGGACGGCGGAGCGGCCCGGTTCCGCGGCCGGGGAGGAGACCGGGCCCACGGCCGGGGAGGAGCCCGCCTAGTCTCCCTGGCCGCCGCGGAGGAAGGCGCGGATCCTGGCCCAGCGGTCCGCGAAGCCCGCCTCGGCGCCGTGCCGGGTGGGCCGGTAGTAGCGGCGGCCGCGCAGCGGCTCCGGGAGGTGGTCCTGGCGGACCAGGCCGTGCTCGAAGTCGTGCGGGTACTTGTAGCCCTTGCCGTGGCCGAGCCCGGCGGCCCCGGGGTAGTGGGCGTCGCGCAGGTGGCCGGGGACCTGTCCGATGTCGCCGCGCCGCACGTCGGCCGCGGCCGCGTCGACGGCGGTGATCACCGCGTTGGACTTGGGGGCCAGCGCGCAGTGGATGACCGCCTGGGCGAGGTTGATCCGCCCCTCGGGCAGGCCGATGAACTCCACCGCCTGGGCCGCGGCCACCGCGGTCTGCAGGCAGGTGGGGTCGGCCATGCCGACGTCCTCCGAGGCGAAGATCACAATGCGCCGGGCGATGAAGCGGGGATCCTCCCCCGCCTCGACCATGCGGGCCAGGTAGTGCAGGGCGGCGTCGGCGTCGGAGCCGCGCATGCTCTTGATGAAGGCGCTGACCACGTCGTAGTGCTGGTCGCCCTGGCGGTCGTAGCGGACCGCCGCCTTGTCCACCGCGCGCTCCACCACCTCGACGGTGACCTCACCGTCGGCGATCAGCGCGGCGGCCTCCAGATAGGTGAGCGAGCGGCGGGCGTCTCCCCCCGCCAGCCGGACGAGGTGGCCGGCCGCCTCGGGCGTCAGGCGGACCTTCCCGTCCAGGCCGCGGGGGTCGGCGACCGCCCGCTCCAGCACCGCGCGGACGTCGTCGTCGGACAGGGGCTCCAGGGTCAGCAGCAGGGAGCGCGACAGCAGCGGCGAGATGACGGAGAAGAACGGGTTCTCCGTGGTCGCGCCGATGAAGGTGACCCAGCGGTTCTCCACCGCCGGCAGCAGGGCGTCCTGCTGGGCCTTGTTGAACCGGTGCACCTCGTCGACGAAGAGCACGGTCTGCCGGCCGGACATGCCCAGCTCGCGCCGGGCCTGCTCGATGGCCGCGCGGACCTCCTTGACCCCGGCCGAGACCGCGGACACCTCGACGAACCGGCGCCGGGTCACCCCGGCCACGACGTAGGCCAGGGTGGTCTTGCCGGTGCCGGGCGGCCCCCACAGGAACAGGGACATCGGCGCCTCGGCCTCGACGAGCCGGCGCAGCGGCGTGCCCTGGCCCAGCAGGTGCCGCTGGCCGATCACCTCGTCCAGGCTCCGCGGGCGCATCCGGACCGCGAGGGGCTCCTGGCCGCGGTGGGCCTCCTGGGCCGCCGAATCGAACAGGCTCTCCACGCCCCCGACAGTACCGCCGCCCGCGGGAGATCAGCTTCCCCAGACGGCCTCGGCGCCACTGTGCCCGGCGCGCGCCACGTAGTAGGCCGCCACCGCGGCCGCCACCACGGCCAGGCCGCTCACCGCCAGGGAGACCGGCCGGCCGTACCGGTCGGTCCCGCCGGGCCGGGCGACGTGCACCAGCCCCAGCGAGGCCAGGCCGAGGACGAGCGCGGCCAGCGCCAGCGGCGTGCCGAAGCCCTCGTGCTCGGCGATGCGCTCGCCCAGCCGCCCGCTCGCCGAGGAGAACCGGGCGTCCTTCAGCGCGGCGCCGCTCTGCCGGGCGGCGAGGGCCGCGACGGGTCCCGCCACGGCCAGGCCCAGCAGCGCCCAGGCCAGCGCGGCGCGCGTGCGCGGGGCCAGTGCGTAGACCACCGCCGCCACCGCCAGCAGCGGCGTCAGGACCACGGTCGCGTGGACGATCAGGGGGTGGGCCGGCAGGCCCAGGATCTCGTCGAGCACGGGGGGACTCCAGTCGTGCGGGCTATGTCGTCACCAGGGACGAATCCCATCACGCGGGGGATCTGGAACGCGTAAAGAGCACCCGGCTCGTCCCCTCTGCCCCATCCGTAAGCCTGCGCCACTTACATTCAGCACACGCCGGGGCCGGTACGCTTTCGCACAGTTGGTTGACAGTCACACAGACGGTGATCCTGGAGGACATTGCGGTGAGCGGCGAAGACCGCCAGAGCCAGCTGGCGCGGGAGCACAGGGAGCGGCAGGCCCAGCGTGCTGAGCAGGCGAGCAAGGCGAAGCGGAACACCTTCATCGGAGCCGGCGCCGCGGTGGTGGTCGTGGTCGGAGGCGTGGTCGCCGCCTCGGTCCTGCTCGGCGCGGAGGACGGCACGCGGAACGCGGCCGCGACGAGCTCGCCCAGCCCGTCGCAGAGCGCCTCGCAGAGCGCTTCGCCGGCTCCCTCCCCCTCGCTGAAGCCGGGCGCCGTCACCTGCGAGTACCGCAAGGACACCAGCGACATCCCCGTCAAGTTCGTGGGCTACCCGTCCAAGAAACCGAACCTGGACCTGAAGACGATGACGATCACCACCAACCACGGTGACATCGTGATCGACCTGGCGACCGCGGCGGCCCCCTGCACCGTCAACTCGATGGCCTTCCTCGCCAAGAAGAACTTCTACGACGGCACCAAGTGCCACCGCCTGGCCACCCCGGAGAACTCCGGCCTGGCCCTGCTGCAGTGCGGCGACCCGAAGGCCAAGGCCGACGGCAAGAACTCCACCGACGGCCAGGGCAGCTCCGGCTACGTCTTCAACGACGAGAACCTCGGCGGCATGTCGTACGGCAGGGGCACGGTCGCCCTGGCCCAGGCCCCCGACGCGGCCAACCAGAACGGCAGCCAGTTCTGGATCTCCTACGCCGACGACACCACGCAGCTCGACTCGGGGGCGGCCTACACGCCGTTCGGCACCGTCTCCAAGGGCATGGAGATCGTCGACAAGATCGTCAAGGGCGGCTGGATCACCAACCCCGACGACGTCACCGGCGACGGCGGCTCGCACGCCCCGAAGATCCCGGTGCTCATCAAGGACGTCAAGCTCTCCTGAGGCGGGCGCACGCGACGCCCCGGCGGTGGAGCCCACCGCCGGGGCGTCCGGCTTCCCACGGCCTTCCCCAGGCCTTCCCCGGGGCTTCCCGCCAGGTGGACACCCGTCCGTGGACACGGCGGCGCCCCGGCGGGCGTGATGCCCACCGGGGCGCCTGTCACGAGCGAGGGCCGGCCCCGCGGGACCGCAGGCCGGGACGCGATCAGGCCCCGGACGCCTCCGCCTCCTTGGGCTTGGCGTCCACACCGGCCTCCTTGCGCTGCTCGGCCGTGATCGGGGTGGGAGCCCCGGTCAGCGGGTCGAAGCCGGAGGCCGTCTTCGGGAAGGCGATGACGTCGCGGATCGAGTCGCCGCCCGCGAGCAGCATGCAGATCCGGTCCCAGCCGTAGGCGATGCCGCCGTGCGGCGGCGGGCCGTACTTGAACGCCTCCAGCAGGAAGCCGAACTTGCTCTCGGCCTCCTCCTTGGAGATGCCGAGCACGTCGAAGACACGCTGCTGCATCTCGGCGCGGTGGATACGGATCGAGCCGCCGCCGATCTCCATGCCGTTGCAGACCATGTCGTAGGCGTAGGCCAGCGCCTCGCCGGGACTGTCCTGGAAGGTGTCGGCCCACTCGGGCTTGGGCCCGGTGAACGGGTGGTGGACGGCGGTCCAGCCGGACTGGCGGCCGACGTCGTCGTAGACCGGCTCGAACATGGGCGCGTCGACGACCCAGAGGAAGTTCCACGCCGACTCGTCGATCAGGCCGCAGCGCCGGCCGATCTCCAGGCGGGCCGCGCCGAGCAGGTCGCGGGACTCGGCGGGCTTGCCCGCCGCGAAGAAGATCGCGTCGCCGGGCTTGGCGCCCACCTCGGCGGCCAGCCCCGCGGTCTCGGTCTCCGACAGGTTCTTGGCGACCGGGCCGCCGAGCGTGCCGTCCTCGCCGACGAGCACGTAGGCCAGGCCCCGGGCGCCGCGCGACTTGGCCCACTCCTGCCAGGCGTCCAGCTCCTTGCGGGTCTGGGAGGCGCCGCCGGGCATGACCACGGCGCCGACGTACGGCGCCTGGAAGACGCGGAAACTCGTCTCGGCGAAGAAGGAGGTCATCTCGACCAGCTCGCAGCCGAAGCGCAGGTCCGGCTTGTCGGAACCGTAGCGGGCCATCGCCTCAGCGTAGGTCATCCGGGGCAGCGGCATCGGGATCTCGTAGCCGAGCGTCTCCTTCCAGACCCGGCCGACCAGCGCCTCGCCCAGGGCGATGACGTCGTCCTGGTCCACGAAGGACATCTCGATGTCGATCTGGGTGAACTCCGGCTGCCGGTCGGCGCGCAGGTCCTCGTCGCGGTAGCACTTGGCGAGCTGGTAGTAGCGCTCCAGGCCGGCGACCTGCAGCAGCTGCTTGAACAGCTGCGGCGACTGCGGCAGGGCGTACCAGCTGCCGGGCTGCAGGCGGACCGGGACCAGGAAGTCGCGGGCGCCCTCCGGGGTGGAGCGGGTCAGCGTCGGGGTCTCGACGTAGACGAACCCGTGCTCCTTCATCACCTCGTGGGCCAGGTAGGTGGCCTGGGAGCGGATCCGCATGGCCTGCGCGACCTGCTGGCGGCGGATGTCGAGGTAGCGGTACTTGAGCCGGGCTTCTTCGGAGATGCCCGCAGCGCCTTCGATGGGGAACGGGAGCGGGGCCGACTCGCTCAGCACCTCGACCTCGGCGGCGACGACCTCGATCTCGCCGGTCGGCAGGTCGGGGTTCTCGTTGCCCGCGGGGCGCACCCGCACCTCGCCGACGACCTTCACGCAGTACTCGGCGCGCAGGCCGTGCGCGTCGTCCTCCTCGCGGAAGACCACCTGGGCCGTGCCGGAGGCGTCCCGCAGGTCGATGAAGACCACGCCGCCGTGGTCACGGCGGCGCGCCACCCATCCGGCCAGCGTCACCTGCTCGCCCGCGTGCTCCTTTCGGAGCGACCCGGCGGTGTGCGTGCGAATCACGAAAGCTTCCCCTTCAGGATTTCGGCGACCTCGGCCAACGGCACCTCGGTCTGCTCTGCGGTGGTCAGGTCCTTCAGCTGCACGGCCCGCGCCTCGAGGTCGCGCTCGCCCAGGATCAGCGCGTAGCGCGCCCCGGACCGGTCGGCGCCCTTCATGGCCCCCTTGACGCCCTTGCCGCCGAACGACATGTCGGCGTCGAGGCCCGCCCGGCGCAGCTCGGTGACGAGCTGGAACATCCGGCGGCGCGCCGCGTCGCCCAGCGGGACACCGTACACCTGGACGCGTCCGCGCGCCTCGTCGCTCTCCAGCAGTCCCTCGGCCTCCATGGCGAGGACGGTGCGGTCCACGCCGAGCGCCCAGCCGACGCTCGGCAGCGCCGGGCCGCCGATCATCTCGCTCAGCCCGTCGTAGCGGCCGCCGCCGCCGACCGCGGACTGCGAGCCCAGGCCGTCGTGGACGAACTCGAAGGTCGTGCGGGTGTAGTAGTCGAGCCCCCGGACCAGCCGGGGGTCGTCGGTGTAGGCGATGCCGGAGGCGGTCAGCAGGGCGCGGACCTCCTCGTGGTAGGCCTTGCACGCCTGGCACAGGTGGTCGACGACCAGCGGCGCGCCGGCGAGCTGCGCCCGCACCTCGGGCCGCTTGTCGTCCAGCACGCGCAGCGGGTTGATCTCGATGCGCTCCCGGGTGGCCTCGTCGAGGTCGAGGGCGCGCAGGAAGTCCTGGAGCGCGGCCCGGTAGGCGGGGCGGCACTCCTTGCAGCCCAGCGTGTTGAGCAGCAGCCGGACCCCGGTCAGGCCCAGGCCGGCGAAGCCGTCGTGGGCCAGCAGGATCAGCTCGGCGTCCAGCGCCGGGTCCTCGGCGCCGACGGCCTCGGCGCCGACCTGCGAGAAGTGCCGGTAGCGGCCCTTCTGCGCGCGTTCGTAGCGGAACTGGCTCCCGGAGTACCAGAGCTTGACCGGCAGCTGCCCGTTGTGCAGTCCGTGCTGGAGCACGGCCCGCATGACCGGGGCCGTACCCTCCGGGCGGAGCGTGATGGAGCGCCCGCCCTTGTCGGTGAAGGTGTACATCTCCTTGGAGACGACGTCGGTCGACTCCCCGACACCGCGGACGAACAGCGCGGTGTCCTCGAAGGTCGGCGTCTCGACGTAGCCGTAGCCCGCGCGGCGGACCGGGGCGACGAGCGTCTCGCGCACGGCGAGGACGCGCTCGGAGCGCGGCGGGAGCCAGTCGAAGGTGCCCTTGGGCGCCTGGAAGGTCATGGTGTCTAGATTCCCCTGGTGGGACCGGCGAACGGGGCGGCCTCCGCGAGGTACGGGTTGGTGGCGCGCTCGGTGCCGATCGTGGTCTGTGGTCCGTGGCCGGGCAGGACCACCGTGTCGTCCGGCAGCGGCAGGCACGTGCCGGCCAGGCTGCGCAGGATGGTCGGGTAGTCGCCGCCCGGCAGGTCGGTGCGGCCGATGGAGCCGGCGAACAGCAGGTCGCCCGAGAACATCACGTCCGGGATCTCGTCCGTGCGGGGCAGCCTGAACGTCACCGACCCCCTGGTATGGCCCGGCGTGTGGTCGACCACCAGCTCCATGCCCGCGAGGCGGAGCACCTCGCCGTCGGCGAGCTCGCGCACGTCGTCGGGCTCGGTGAAGGTCAGCCCGCCGAACAGCTGCTGCCGCGCCATCAGCGACAGCCCCTTGCCCGGGTCGGAGAGCAGATCCCGGTCCTCCGGGTGGATCCACGCCGGGACGTCCCGGGCTCCGCAGACCGGGGCGACCGACCACATGTGGTCGATGTGGCCGTGCGTGACCAGCACCGCGACCGGCTTGAGCCGATGCTCGCGCAGCACGTCGTCCAGGTCGCCGACGGCGTTCTGCCCCGGATCGACGATCACGCACTCCTCGCCCGCGGCGGGAGCGACGACGTAGCAGTTGGTCTGGAAGGACCCTGCGGGGAAGCCGGCGATCAGCATCTGCCTCAGCTGTCTCGTCAAGAATGCGGATGGGAATGTAACCGAAGGGTACCGGTGAGGGTCTGCGGGCTGCGAACCATGACCCTCCGGCCGATACGATTCGCCCACCTCGATATCGATACTTCAGGCTCCCGGGAGGGCTGAGCTGTGAGCGGCAAGGACCGCCAGAAGCAGTTGGCGCGCGAGCACTACGAGCGGCAGATCCAGCGGCGCACGGAGCGCGAGGCCAGGGCCAAGCGGATGACGATCATCGGCAGCGGCGTGGCGACGGTCGTGGTCGTGGGAGCCGTGATCGCCGCGACGGTCCTGCTCGGCGGGGGGGACGACGCCCCCGCCACCACCGGCCAGCCCACGGCCTTCGACCCCGCCAGCGGCACCTGCGGCTACGCGGCCGCCACCGAGGGCCAGGTCAAGGACGTCGGCATGCCGCCGGCCAAGGTCGACACCTCGCCGGAGACGATGACCCTGAAGACCAACCTCGGCGACATCGTCATCAAGCTCGACCCGGCGAAGACTCCCTGCACGGTCAACTCCTTCGCCCACCTGGCGGGCAAGGACTACTTCGACGGCTCCAAGTGCCACCGCCTGGGCTCCGACCGGTTCCCGATCCTGCAGTGCGGCGACCCGCTGGCCAAGGCCGACGGCGAGGGCGCGACCGACGGCCAGGGCGGTCCCGGCTACCGCTTCGTGGACGAGAACCTCGCCGGCGCCAAGTACACCCGCGGCGTGGTGGCCATGGCCAACAGCGGCCCGGACACCAACGGCAGCCAGTTCTTCATCGTCTACGGCGACGCCTCCAGCCTCACCGCGAACCCGAACTACACGCCGTTCGGTACGGTTACCAAGGGTCTGGAGATCGTCGACGAGGTGAACAAGGCCGGCGTCATCGGCGACGGGGGCGACGGAACCGGAGCCCCCAAGAAGACAGTCGAGATCAAAGACGTGACAATATCCGCCAAGGGCTGACGTAATACAACCGAACACATCCGGGGCCGAGGGCTCCGGAAGGGCTGACGAAAGTGCGGGAGGACACGGTGAGCACCGACCCGTGGGGCCGGGTAGACGACGACGGCACCGTCTACGTGCGTACGGCTGAGGGAGAGCGGGCCGTCGGGTCCTGGAAGGCCGGCGAGCCGGAGGAGGCCCTGGCCTACTTCCGGCGCAAGTTCGACGAGCTGGCCGGTCAGGTCACGCTGCTGGAGCAGCGGGTGCGCGGCACCGACCTGGCTCCCGCCCAGGCCGAGGCGTCCATCGCCAAGATCCGCGAGTCCGTCACCGACGCGCACGCGGTCGGCGACCTCGACGCGCTGCTGAAGCGGCTGGACGCGCTCAGCGAGCTGGTCGCCCAGCGCCGCGAGGAGGTCAAGGCGGGCCGC
>NZ_JBHSBM010000021.1:34004-38015 GCF_042650625.1 Planomonospora corallina | reverse complement strand
GAGGCCAGGGCCGTCAAGGAGCGCATCGTCGCCGAGGCCGAGAACGTCGCGGAGTCCACCACCCACTGGAAGACGGGCGGGGAGCGCCTGCGCCAGCTGGTGGAGGAGTGGAAGGCCGCCGAGCGGATCGACCGGGTGACCGAGGCGGCGCTGTGGAAGCGCCTGTCGGCCGCCCGCACGGCCTTCGCCAAGCGCCGCAAGGCCTACTTCGCGGGCCTGGACGAGCAGCGGGAGAGCGTGCGGGCCGTCAAGGACCGCATCGTCGCCGAGGCCGAGTCCCTGGCCTCCTCCACCGACTGGGGCCCCACCGCGGCGGCCTACCGCGAGCTGATGCGGCAGTGGAAGAGCGCCGGCCGGGCCTCCCGCGAGATCGAGGACGAGCTGTGGGGCCGCTTCAAGGCCGCCCAGGACCAGTTCTTCCAGGCCCGGTCGGCGGTCTTCGCCGAGCGGGACGCCTCCCTCGCGGCCAACGCGGAGGTCAAGGAGCAGCTCCTGGCCGAGGCCGAGAAGATCCTCCCCGTCTCCGACGCCCGGTCCGCCCGGGCGGCCCTGCGCGGCATCCTGGAGCGCTGGGAGGAGGCCGGCCCCGTCCCCCGCGAGCAGCGCGACCGCCTGGAGGGCGGGCTGCGCCGGATCGACGAGGCGATCCGCAAGGCCGAGGAGGCGGAGTGGAAGCGCTCCAACCCCGAGGCCCGGGCCCGTGCCCAGAACACGGTGGACCAGCTGCGCAAGTCCATCGAGCAGCTGGAGGCCCGCCTGTCCAAGGCCCAGGCCGCCGGCAGGGACAAGGACGTCAAGGACGCGGAGGAGGCCCTGACCGCCCGCCGTTCCTGGCTGGAGGAGGCCGAGCGCACGCTCGCCGAGTTCTCCTGAGCGTCCGACCGCGACCGGGGCGCGCCCTCCTCCACCGGGGGTGCGCCCCGCTCCGTTCCCGGGCCCCGTTCCCGGACCCCGGCCCGGGAACGGGCGGAGTCAGGCCCCGGCGCCGCTGACCCGGTAGACGTCGTAGACGCCCTGGATGTTGCGCACGGCCTTCAGGACGTGGCCCAGGTGCTTGGGGTCGCCCATCTCGAAGGTGAACTTGCTGATCGCGACCCGGTCACGGGAGGTCGTCACCGACGCCGACAGGATGTTGACGTGCTGGTCGGACAGGGTCCGGGTGACGTCGGAGAGCAGGCGGGGCCGGTCGAGCGCCTCGACCTGGATGGCGACCAGGAAGACCGAGTCCTCGCTCGGCGACCAGGACACCTCCACCAGCCGGTCCGGATCCGACTTGAGCTGCGCGATGTTGGGGCAGTTGCCGCGGTGCACCGAGACGCCGTGCCCGCGGGTGACGAAGCCGACGATCTCGTCCCCGGGGACCGGGGTGCAGCAACGGGAGAGCCGCACCCAGACGTCGGAGTCGCCCGCGACCACCACACCCGCGCCCCCGCCGCGGGGGCGGCCCCGCAGCTTCGTCGGGACCGCCGTCTCGGCGATGTCCTCCTCGGCGGCCTCCACTCCCCCGACGGACTGCACGAGCTTCTGCACGACCGTCTGGGCGGCCACGTGGCCCTCTCCGACGGCCGCGTACAGCGAGGAGACGTCCGGGTACCGCATGTCGCGCGCGAGCACCAGGAGGGACTCCCCGGACATCAGGCGCTGCAGCGGGAGGCCCTGCTTGCGCATGGCGCGGCCGATGGCCTCCTTGCCCGCCTCGATCGCGGTCTCGCGCCGCTCCTTGGAGAACCACTGGCGGATCTTGTTGCGGGCCCGGCCGGACTTGACGAACTTCAGCCAGTCGCGGGACGGGCCCGCGTCCGGCGACTTCGAGGTGAAGATCTCGACCGTGTCGCCGTTGCCCAGGCGCGACTCCAGCGGCACCAGGCGCCCGTTGACCCGGGCCCCGATGCAGCGGTGCCCGACCTCGGTGTGCACGGCGTAGGCGAAGTCGACGGGGGTCGCGCCCTCGGGCAGGGCGATCACCTGGCCCCTGGGGGTGAAGACGTAGACCTCCGAGACCGACAGGTCGAACCGGAGCGACTCCAGGAACTCCCCGGGGTCGGCGGTCTCCTTCTGCCAGTCCAGGAGCTGGCGGAGCCACGCCATGTCGCCCGTGGCCTTGAGCTTCGTGCCGGAGGGCCCGGCGGTGTTCATCTCCTCCTTGTACTTCCAGTGCGCGGCGACGCCGTACTCGGCGCGGTGGTGCATGGCGTGGGTGCGGATCTGGAGCTCCACCGGCTTGCCCTCGGGACCGATCACCGTGGTGTGCAGCGACTGGTACATGTTGAACTTGGGCATCGCGATGTAGTCCTTGAACCGGCCGGGCACCGGGTTCCACCGCGCGTGGATCGTTCCGAGGGCCGCATAGCAGTCGCGGACCGTGTCGACGAGCACCCTGATGCCGACCAGGTCGTAGATGTCGTCGAACGCGACGTCGCGCGCGATCATCTTCTGGTAGACCGAGTAGTAGTGCTTGGGCCTGCCCTTGACCGCCGCGCGGATCTTCGCCTCGCGCAGGTCGGCGGAGACCTTCTCGATGACCTCCTGCAGGAACAGGTCCCGGCGCGGGGCCCGCTCCGAGACCATCCGGGCGATCTCGTCGTAGCGCTTGGGGTAGAGCATGGCGAACGCGAGGTCCTCCAGCTCCCACTTGATGGTGTTCATGCCCAGCCGGTGGGCGAGGGGGGCGAAGATCTCCAGCGTCTCGCGGGACTTCTGCTGCCGCTTGTGCTCCGGCAGGTAGCGCATGGTGCGCATGTTGTGCAGCCGGTCGGCCAGCTTGATGACCAGCACCCGGATGTCGCGGGACATCGCCACGACCATCTTGCGCACGGTCTCGGCCTGGGCCGCGTCGCCGAACTTGACCTTGTCGAGCTTGGTGACGCCGTCGACCAGCAGCGCGATGTTCTCGCCGAAGTCGGCGCGGAGCTCGTCCAGGCTGTAGGCGGTGTCCTCGACGGTGTCGTGCAGCAGCGCGGCGCAGAGCGTCTCGTCGTCGGTGCCCAGCTCGGCCAGGATCGTCGCGACCGCCAGCGGGTGGGTGATGTAGGGGTCGCCGCTCTTCCGCTTCTGGTCGCGGTGGTGGTAGGCCGCCACGTCGTAGGCCCGCTCGATCAGCCGCAGGTCCGCCTTCGGGTGGGTCGCGCGGACCGTGCGGAACAGCGGTTCAAGCACCGGATTCATGGCGCCACCCCATTGTCCCCCAAAGCGGGCGAGCCTGCGTCGCACCGCCGGTTTCTCCTCGGTGGCTCCGGACACGGCCGCGCCGGCATCACCTACCGGGGCGGCCGTCTCGGAACCGCCTTCGCCGGCGGTCACGTCGGGCACGACCACATCACGGGGCACTCAGACTCCTCACGTTCGAGTCCAGATCCCATCAGTGTATCCAGACCCGCACAGGTACTTCCCCCTGCGGGGCGGATCAGACGACCACGAGGGGGCGGAGTTCGGTGCCGGCCAGCCGTTCCCTGCCCTTGAGGAAGGCCAGTTCCATCAGTACGGCGACGGCGACGACCTCGGCGCCCGCCCGGCGGACCAGTTCCACCGTCGCGCGTGCCGTGCCCCCGGTGGCGAGCACGTCGTCGACGACCAGGACCCGCTCCCCGGGGGCGAACGCGTCCCGGTGCACCTCGATGACGGCCGAGCCGTACTCGAGGTCGTAGGCCGCGTCCAGCGTCTCGGAGGGCAGCTTGCCCTTCTTGCGCACCGGCACGAACCCGGCGCGCGCCTTGTAGGCCACCGGAGCCGCCAGGATGAAGCCGCGCGCCTCGATGCCGACGACCTTGTCCACCTCGTGCAGGCCCGCGAAGGCGTCCGTCACCGCGGCGAACGCCTCGGGGTCGGCCAGCAGCGGGGTGATGTCCTTGAACAGCACCCCCGGCTGCGGATAGTCGGGCACGTCGCGGATCCGGTCCAGGATCAGCCGGCTCAGGTCACTCATGATCCACCCCTGTGGGAGAGACGTCTTCTTCCAGCAGAACGCCTCCGCCCCGGCGCGGGGGACGGAGGCGCGACGGGTCGCGGGCCGCC
>NZ_JBHSBM010000021.1:2834-33982 GCF_042650625.1 Planomonospora corallina | reverse complement strand
GTCCTACTTCTTCCTGCGCTTGTCGCCGCCGGACGCGGCCCCGGCCGCCACCGGCTGGCGGCCGGCCTTGGCCGCGCCGCCGGTCGAGGCGAGCCTGCGGGCGATCGCCTGGTAGCGCGGCTCGCGCTCCTTCAGGGTCACCAGCAGCGGCGTCGCCACGCACAGCGAGGAGTACGTACCGACGATCATGCCGACGAACAGCGCCAGCGACAGGTCCTTCAGCGTGCCGGCGCCGAACAGCGTGGTGCCGATGAACAGGATCGCCGCGACCGGCAGGATCGCCACCAGGGTGGTGTTCAGCGACCGGATCAGCGTGTGGTTCAGCGCGTCGTTGGCGGCCTGCGAGTAGGTCACCTTGGAGGTCGTGCCGAGCTTGGCGGTGACCTCCTTGATCATGTCGAACACGACGACCGCGTCGTAGAGCGAGTAGCCGAGGATCGTCAGGAAGCCCAGCAGGGTCGCCGGGGTGACCTCGAACTGCGACCAGGCGTAGACGCCCGCGGTGATCACCAGGTCGTGGAGGAGGGCCACGATGGCGGCCAGCGCCATCTTCCACTCGAAGGCCATCGTCAGGTAGAGGACGATCGCCAGCATGAAGACGATCAGGCCGACGACGGCCTTGTCGGCCACCTGGTCGCCCCAGGACGGGCCGATCACCTGGACGGTGACCTCGCTCGGCTCGGCGAGGTCGAACTCGTCGGCGACGGCCTTCTGGACCGCGGTGATCTTCTCGGCCGGGAGGCTGCCGGTGGTGACACGCCAGCCGCTGTTGGTCGTCTGCACGATCGGCGGATGCTCGCTCGCCTCGAGGATCGTGCCGCGGACCTGCTCGATGGTGGCCGACGGCGCCTTGAAGGAGAACACCGACCCGCCCGTGAACTCCACGCCCAGCTTCAGGCCGTTGACGGCCAGGCCCGCGACGGAGATCAGCAGCAGGAAGGCGGACAGGCCGTACCAGAGCTTCTGCTTGCCGACGAAGTCGACGTTGGTCTCGCCCCGGTAGAGGCGGCTCACGAGGCCGGCCATCACGCCTCCTGCAAAGCGGTCGTGGAGCCGGCGACCGGCTCGTTGCTCATGCGCTCGGCGTCGATGCCGGAGAGCTTGTGGCCCTTGGCGAAGAAGTCCAGCCTGGCCAGGAACGCGACGAACGGCTTGGTGAACATGAACACCACGGCGATGTCGATGAGGGTGGTCAGGCCCATCGCGAACGCGAACCCGGCCACGCCGCCGACCGCCAGGAAGTACAGCACCACCGCGGCGATGAACATGACCGCGTCGGCGATCAGGATCGTGCGCCGGGCGCGGACCCAGGCGACCTCGACGGCCGAGCGCAGCGTGCGGCGGCCCTCCTTCATCTCGTCGCGGATGCGCTCGAAGTAGACGATGAACGAGTCCGCGGTGATGCCGATCGAGACGATCAGGCCGATGATGTGCGGGAGCGAGAGGCGGAAGCCCGCGTAGTGGCCGAGCAGCACCACCGACTGGTAGGTCAGCATGGAGGCGACCACGAGGCTCAGCACCGAGACGAGGCCCAGGCCCCGGTAGTAGAACAGCGAGTAGACGAAGACCAGGCCGAGACCGATCGCGCCGGCGATGAGACCGCCGCGGAGCTGGTCGGCGCCCAGGGTCGAGGAGACCTCCTCGATCGAGCTCTTCTCGAACTTCAGCGGGAGCGCGCCGTACTTGAGCTGGTTTGCCAGCTCGGTGGCGGTCACCTGGGTGAAGCTGCCGGAGATCTGCGCCCGGCCGCCGGTGATGGGCTGCTGGATGACCGGGGCGGAGATGACCACTCCGTCGAGCACGATGGCGATCTGGTTGCGCGGCTCGGCGGAGTTGAAGGCGGTGGTGGTGACCTGGGACCACTGCTGGGGACCCTGGCCCTTGAAGGAGAGCTGGACGAGCCACTCACCGGTGCTCGGCTCCACGCCCGCGTCCGCGGTGTCGATCGCGGTTCCGGTGACGGCGGCCTTCTCCAGGACGTACTTGGCGACGCCGTCCTGGCTGCAGCCGACGTACTGCTTGTTCGGGTCGTCCTGGGCGCCCTGGCCCCTGTCCTGCTTGGAGCAGTCGAGCGTCTTGAACTGCTCCAGCGTCTGCGGGTCGATGCCGGTGGTGTCGACACCGGCCAGCGGGTCGTCCGCGGCCACCGTGGGCGTCGCGGACGACGCCGCGGACGGCTTGCCACTCGGTTCGGCCGCCGGCTCCGCGTCGCCCTTGGGCTCGGCCGCCGGTGTCCTGCGCTGCCGGGGAGCCGTCGTCTGCGCCGGGCTCGGGTTGGTCAGCGCCGAGGAGAGCGCCCGGCCCGCGGGCGAACCGCTCGGGCTCGCCTTCGCGCTCGAGGAGGGCGCCGGGGTCCGCGTGCCCTGCTGACCGGGGGCCGAGGCGGACGGGGCCGGCGTCTGGGTGGCCGTCTCACCCGGGGCCGGCGTCG
Organism: Planomonospora corallina; assembly: GCF_042650625.1. Lineage (NCBI taxonomy): Bacteria > Bacillati > Actinomycetota > Actinomycetes > Streptosporangiales > Streptosporangiaceae > Planomonospora > Planomonospora corallina. Next base: position 31,551 of record NZ_JBHSBM010000021.1, on the reverse strand, counting down.
GCGCCTGGGTGGCCATCTCGCCCGGAGCCTCGGGCGAGCCCGCGGCGATCGCCAGCACCTGGCGGAAGCGCAGCTCCGCGGTCGTGCCGACCAGCTTGACGACCTCCTCCTGACCGACTCCGGGGACAGAGATGACGATGTTGTCACCGGACTTGGCCACTTCGGCGTCGGAGATGCCGCTGCCGTTCACCCGCTCCCGGATGATGTTCACGGCCAGGTCGAGGCTCTCCTCGCTGGGAGTGCCGCCGTTGGGGGTGATGGGCGACAGCGTCACTGTCGTGCCGCCGGCGAGGTCGAGGCCATATTCGGGAGTGAGCGACTCCTCCAGGAGCATCGCCCCGCCCATGGCGAGAATGAGCGCCAGAAGCGCCAGGAGCATGCGCCCCGGTCTGCTCTGGCCGCTGGTCGGTCGGGCCACTGGTCGTCAGTTCTTTCGGTTAAGGGGGATTGGGGGTGAGCCGCGCTCAGGACTTCTTGTTGGGGGCCGAGTCCTCGTTGTCACCCTGCTGCTCGGGGACTTCCGTCACGTCGCCGTCGATGCCCGCGACGTCCTCCCGGACGCTCCCGGCGTCGTCCGCCTCGGGCATCACCCGCCCGATGGCGGCCTTGACCCAGCGGGTCTCGACGCCGGGCGCGACCTCCAGGATCACGTCCTCGGCGTCGATGGCCACCACGGTGGCGAACAGTCCCGTCGTGGTCATGACCCGCGTCCCCGGAGTCAGGGAGTTCTGCATCTGGACCTGCTCCTGCTGCCGCTTGCGCTGCGGGCGGATGAGCAGGAAGTAGAACACCACGACCATCAGAGCGATCATGATGAGGCTTGAGTAGTCGCCCATGGGGCCGTTCCTCCAACTTGAGAATGACCGGCCTGGCGCCGGACGTCGTATACGGCCACGCCGCTCAGCACGTCAGCCTACACAGCCAGCCAAGCCACGGAGTTTAGGCGAGCTGTTAGAAGCGCGGCAACGAGGTCACGATCGGGCACGTGGGGAAGTTCCCGTTTCGAGACCCTCGTCACCGATCCGTGATCATCCCTGTACGGCTCCGCCGCGCCGGAGTCCGCGCCCCCTCCCCCTCCGGGAGCAACGCCACCGGCTCTCCAGGAACAACGCCGCCGGCTCCGCGTCTCTTCCGCATCTCTCCCGCGTCTCTCATGTGCGACGCCGCGCCACCGCACGGGTGCGCGTCCCTCATGTACGGCGCCGCGCCCACCGCACGGGTGTGTACGGCGCCGTGCCCACCGGACGGGTGCGGAGCCCTCAGGCGCCGCACCCGCTCCTCAGGCGCCGAACGCGTCCGGCGGCGGCGTCAGCCCCAGGTGCGACCACGCCGCGGCGGTCGCGACCCGGCCGCGCGGGGTCCGGGCCAGCAGGCCCTGCCGGACCAGGAACGGCTCGGCGACCACCTCGACCGTCTCGGGCTCCTCCCCCACCGCGACGGCCAGCGTGGACAGGCCGACCGGACCTCCCCCGAACCTGCGCAGCAGCACGTCCAGCACCGCCCGGTCCAGCCGGTCCAGACCTTCGGCGTCGACCTCGTAGAGGTCCAGCGCGGCCGCGGCGACCTCCTTCGAGATCTCCCCCTCCGCCCGCACCTCGGCGAAGTCGCGCACCCTGCGCAGCAGCCGGTTGGCGATACGGGGCGTGCCCCGCGACCGCCCGGCGATCTCGCGCGCGGCGTCGTCGGGCAGCCGGAGGCCGAGCAGCCGCGCCGAGCGGTGCAGGACCTGCTCCAGTTCCCCGGCCTCGTAGAAGTCCATGTGCGCGACGAAACCGAAGCGGTCGCGCAGCGGCGCGGGCAGCAGCCCCGCCCTGGTGGTGGCCCCGACCAGGGTGAAGGGCGCGATCTCCAGCGGGATCGCGGTCGCGCCCGGCCCCTTGCCCACGACGATGTCGACCCGGAAGTCCTCCATGGCGAGGTAGAGCATCTCCTCCGCCGGGCGGGCCATACGGTGGATCTCGTCGACGAAGAGGACCTCGCCCTCCGAGAGCGTCGAGAGGATCGCCGCCAGATCACCGGCCCGCTCCAGAGCCGGCCCCGAGGTGATGCGGAGCGGCACGCCCAGCTCGGTCGCGATGATCATCGACAGGGTCGTCTTGCCCAGCCCCGGCGACCCGCTCATCAGCACGTGGTCCGGGGGCCGCCCGCGGCGCAGCGCGCTGTGCAGCACCAGTGAGAGTTGCTCGCGCACCCGCGCCTGGCCGATGAACTCCTCCAGCCGCTTGGGCCGGAGCGCGGCCTCGATCAGCCGCTCGTCGCCCTCGGCCTCCGGCGACACCAGATCCCGCTCACTCACGCGGCCTCCTCCGTCGGCCGCGCGAGCGACACTGCAGCACCCATGGCTCGCTCGCTCCGCTCACTCACGTGACCTCCTCCGTCGGCCGCGCGAGCGACACTGCAGCACCCATGGCTCGCTCGCTCCGCTCACTCACGTGACCTCCTCCGTTCATCGCACGCTCAGCGCACGCAGCGCCGCCTTCAGCAGGGCCGCGACCTGCGGGGTCCGGCCCGCGGCCAGCTCGGCGTCGGCCTGCGGGCCCACCGCGGCGACGGCCTCGTCGGCGTCCTTGGCCGAGTAGCCCAGGCCGACCAGTCCCGAGTGGACCTGATCCCGCCAGGCGGGCGCGGCCGCACGGCCGTTGAGCGCGGCGCTGACGGCCTCCTCCGGGGTGCCGAGCTTGTCCTTGAGGTCGACGATGATCCGCTGGGCGCCCTTGGGGCCGACGCCCGGGACCCGGGTCAGCGCCTTGACGTCGGCGGCGGCGACGGCCACCCGGAGCGCGTTGGGCGTGTGCACGGCCAGCATGGCCAGCGCCACCTTGGGCCCGACGCCGCTCGCGGCCTGCAGCATCTCGAAGACGCCGCGCTCGTCGTCGTCGGCGAAGCCGAACAGCGTGAGCGAGTCCTCGCGGACCACCAGGGAGGTGGACAGGCGGGCCTCCTCGCCCGCACGCAGCGTCGCGAGCGTGCCCGGGGTGCAGTGCACCAGCACGCCCACGCCGCCGACCTCGACCACCGCCCTGTCGTGCGCGATGGTGGTCACCCGTCCCCGCACCGAGGCGATCACTTCATCGTTCCTCTCGCATGTCCGCCGCGACCCCGGCCGCGGAAGTAGGCCGCCGCGGTCGTGCCCGGCTCCGTCCTCGTCCTGGCCAGCGCCTCGGCCAGCCGGTTGTGCGCCCCGCCCCGCCACACGTGGCAGATGGCGAGCGCGAGGGCGTCGGCGGCGTCGGCGGGCTTGGGCATCTCGTCGAGCCGCAGCAGCCTGGTCACCATGGCGCCGACCTGCTGCTTGCCCGCCGTGCCGCTTCCCGTGATCGCGGCCTTCACCTCGGAGGGGGTGTGCATCGCCACCGGGATGCCGCGCCGCGAGGCGCACAGGATGGCGACGGCGGAGGCCTGGGCCGTGCCCATCACGGTCCGGAGGTTGTGCTGGGCGAAGACCCGCTCCACGGCCACGGCGTCCGGCCTGACCTCGTCGAGCCACCGCTCGATCCCGGCCTCGACGGCCACCAGCCTGGCCCCGATCTCCTCGTCGGCCGCCGTGCGCACGACGCCGACCTTGACCAGGCGCAGCGGGGCGCCGGGGCGTCCCTCCACCGCGCCGAGCCCGCACCGGGTCAGCCCTGGATCGACCCCCATCACCCGCAGTTCGGGCACCCGCACCGGCACGCCTCCCACCCGCCGAACACCTGTTCGGTGCCCGACTCTACCGCCTGGCGGCCCCGCCCCGCACGGAAAGGCCGCCGGACCCGCCGCTCCCCCGGCCGGCGGGGACGGGGGCTCACAGCCGCTGGGCGGCGGGCTCCCCGCCGCCGTCCTCGGCCGCCCTCACCCGCAGCCGGTCCAGCCGCTCCATCACCGGCGTCGCCGTGACGCCGTGCAGGACCAGCGAGGCCACCACGGTGAACGCCACCACGGCCCAGAGCTCCTCGGGCGGCACCCCGAAGCCCGCGTGGCCGAGCCCGTAGGCGAGGTAGTACAGCGAGCCGATGCCCCGGATGCCGAAGAAGGCGATCACCCCGCGTTCGCGCGGCCCCGCCCGTCCGCCGAGGCCGGCGAGCCAGCCGGTCAGCGGCCGGACCACCAGCAGCAGGCCCAGCCCGACCGCGGCCCCCTGCCAGGTGAGCGCGGACAGTCCGCCGGTCGCGACGAACCCGCCGAGCAGCAGGATCAGCCAGGCGGTCAGCAGCCGCTCGATCTGCTCGATGAAACCGTGCAGCACGCCGTTGTAGCCGTGGGTGCGCTCGGCGGCCCTGATGGTGCAGGCGGTCACGAACACCGCGATGAAGCCGTACCCGCCCGTCAGCTCGGTGGCGCCGTACGCCAGGAACGTCGCGGCCAGCGCGACGAAGCCGTCGCGGTGCTCGGCCAGCCGCAGGTCCGCCGTCCTGGCCCGGAAGAACAGCCGTCCCAGCAGGGTGCCGGTCGCCAGGCCGCCCAGCACCCCGACCACGCACTTGTAGAGCAGGTCGGCCAGCGCCCACTCCGCGACCCAGCCGGCGCCGCCCCCGGCGAGGGCGAGGGCGATCGCGGCGTAGACGAGCGGGAAGGCCAGGCCGTCGTTGAGCCCGGCCTCGGAGGTGAGCGTGAACCGCACCTCGTCGTCGTCCTTCTCGCAGTCGACCGGCTGGCCGACCTGCACGTCGGAGGCGAGCACCGGATCGGTCGGCGAGAGCACGGCTCCGAGCAGCAGCGCCGCGGCCCACGGCCAGCCCAGCAGGGTGTGGGCGGCGAGGGCGACCGCCGCCACGCTCAGCGGCATCGTCCATGCCAGCAGGCGCCACGTCGAGGCCCACCGGGCCCAGCGGAAGGGCCGGTTGATCGCCAGCCCCGCGCCCATCAGCGAGATGATGACGCAGACCTCGGTGGCGTGCTCGAGCAGTGCCCGGTGGGCGACGGGGTCGGGCCGCGACAGCCCCAGCGGCACCAGATAGAGGAGGAACCCGCCGATCAGGCAGGCCAGCGGCAGCGAGAAGGGCCGCCGGTCGAGCAGCTGCGGGAGCACGGCGGCGAGCAGGGCTCCGGCGCCGGCCACCGCGAAGACGAGATCAGGGCTCCCCATGGTGAGCCGCTGCTACCCGTACGCAGGGGGACAAACCTCGCAGAACAACCAAGATGGCAGGACGGAACGGCGCGCCCCTCCGCCGGGGAGGGGCGCGCCGCCCGTCAGGCCTCGATCTTCTCCATGACCTCGTCGGAGACGTCGAAGTTGGCCCACACGTTCTGCACGTCGTCGCTGTCCTCGAGCGCGTCGATCAGCCGGAAGACCTTGCGCGCGCCCTCCTCGTCCAGGGGGACGTTCATCGTCGGCAGGAAACTCGACTCGGCCGAGTCGTAGTCGATCCCGGCGTCCTGCAGGGCCTTGCGGACCGGGACGAGGTCACCGGCCTCGCAGACGACCTCGTAGCTCTCGCCCAGGTCGTTGACCTCCTCGGCCCCCGCGTCGAGGACGGCCATCAGCACGTCGTCCTCGGACAGGCCGCCCTTGGGGACGATCACGACGCCCTTGCGGTTGAACATGTAGGACACCGAGCCGGGGTCGGCCAGCGAGCCGCCGTTGCGGGTCAGCGCCACGCGGACCTCGGAGGCGGCCCGGTTGCGGTTGTCCGTGAGGCACTCGATCAGCACCGCGACGCCGCCGGGGGCGTAGCCCTCGTACATGATGGTCTGCCAGTCGGCGCCGCCCGCCTCCAGGCCACCGCCGCGCTTGCGGGCGCGCTCGATGTTGTCCAGCGGGACCGAGCTCTTCCTGGCCTTGGTGATGGCGTCGTACAGTGTCGGGTTGCCGTCCGGGTCGGGGCCACCGGTCCTGGCCGCGACCTCGATGTTCTTGATGAGCTTGGCGAACAGCTTGCCCCGCTTGGAGTCAAGCGCGGCCTTCTTGTGCTTCGTCGTCGCCCATTTGGAGTGGCCGGACATCGCCTAGAACTCCCTCACCATTTCCACGAAGTACGAATGCACGCCCGCGTCCCCGATCAGCTCCGGATGGAAGGACGTGGCGAGCAGCGGCCCCTGGCGGACCGCGACGATCCTATCGGCAGGTTCGGCCCGGGCCAGCACTTCCACTTCCGGGCCGATCGATTCCACCCAGGGGGCGCGGATGAACACCGCGCGCAGCCCGCCCCGGCCGGCGAAGTCGATGTCGGCCTCGAAGGAGTCGATCTGGCGGCCGAAGGCGTTCCGGCGGACCGTCATGTCGATGCCGCCGATGGTCTGCTGACCCTCGACACCGTCCTGGATCCGGTCGGCCAGCATGATCATTCCGGCGCAGGACCCGTAGGCGGGCATGCCGCCCGCGATCCGCGCCCGGAGCGGCTCCAGCATCTCGAACGTGGTCGCGAGCTTCCACATGGTGGTGGACTCCCCGCCCGGGACGACGAGGGCGTCGACGGTCTCCAGCTCACCGGGGCGCCGTACGGCCACCGCCTTGGCTCCCGCGTCCTCCAGCGCGCGCATGTGCTCGCGCACGTCTCCCTGGAGGGCCAGCACACCGATCGTGGGCACGCTCGTCCTTTCGTCCGGCTCGTCGGGTTCGCCCTACGAGGGTAACCGCTGCCGCGCGGTGTGCCGGACGGTGATCGCCTCTCCGCCTCCGGCCGTCCTCCTCCGGCACGGGCGTGCCCCGCCGGACCGGCCGCCCCGCCCTCCGCGCGGCGCTCCCGCGGGACGCTCCCGGGCAGGCGCCGGGACGGCCGCACGGCCGCCCCGGCGCGGGCTCGCGCGGGCCCGGTGACGCCGTCAGGGGCGCCTGGTCTCCCGGTCCACGGTCTCCCGGACCTGGTCGATCGCGGGCGTTGCGGCCACCGGGGGATCCAGCGGGCGCAGGTAGGTCTGCTGGATCCCGGGGACCCGGTCCTCGACGACGAACCTCGCCCGGGTGTACGCCTCCGCGCCCGCCCGGGAGACCTGGGGCAGCACCTTGAAGTCCGCGGTGAGCCGCTCGCGCTCGATGCGGGTCACCACGTAGCCGCGCTGGTCGTTGTGGAACCTCAGGTGCGGATTGACCGCCAGGAACGGGTGGGCGGCCGGGTCGGAGTCGCGGCCGTCCCCGCCCGAGGTGATCGAGGAGGTCACCAGCTCGGAACCGACCGTGCGGGACGCCGGGTCGTCGTAGTCGAGCTTGAGGTCGCCGGCCCAGTGGGCGTGCACGTCCCCGGTGAGCACGACCGGGTTGCGCACCCCGGCGTCCACCCAGCCCTGGGTGATCCGCCGCCGGGAGGCGGGGTAGCCGTCCCAGGTGTCCTGGTTGGTGACCTTCGCGGGTCCGGCGTCGCTGTCGCGCTGGGCGAAGAAGACCTGCTGCCCCAGGAGGTCCCAGCGCGCCCGCGAGCGGCGCAGGCCCTCCAGCAGCCACCGCTCCTGCTCGGCGCCGGTGATCGAGCGGGACGGGACGGCCGCCTCCGGGCAGTCGCGGTAGCCGTCGCCGCAGCCCTGGTCGCTGCGGTACTGCCGGGTGTCGAGCAGGTGGAGGACGGCCAGCCTCCCCCAGCGGATCCGCCGGTAGAGCCGCATGCCGGCGCCGCGCGGGACGGACCCGCGGCGCAGCGGCATGTTCTCGTAGTAGGCGCGGAACGCCGCCTCGCGGCGGGCGGGGAAGCCCGGCTGCGGGGTCTCCGGTTTCTCCGGCACCTCTCCGGCCCAGTTGTTGTCCAGCTCGTGGTCGTCCCAGACGACCAGCCAGGGCGCCGCGGCGTGCGCCGCCTGCAGGTCGGGGTCGGTCTTGTACTGGGCGTGCCGCCGGCGGTAGTCCGCCAGGGTCTCGGTCTCCGGCCCCTCGTGGTGGCGGACGTTCCCGCCGGGAGCGGTGTAGACGTCGCGCCCGTACTCGTACAGGTAGTCGCCCAGGTGCAGGACCAGGCCGGGGTGGTCCTCGGCCAGGCGCCGGTAGGCGGTGAAGTGGCCGTGCTCGTACTGCGCGCAGGAGGCGAAGGCCAGCACCAGCCCGGAGCCGTACGACAGCGGGTGCGGGGCGGTCCGGGCCCGGCCCGTCGGCGAGACGTACCGCCCGGCCCTGAAGCGGTACCAGTAGTCCCGGCCGGAGGCCAGCCCGTCGACCTCGACGTGGACGCTGTGGCCCCGCTCGGGGCGCGCGATGGCCACGCCCTGCCGTACGGGCCGGCGGCCGGCCTCGTCGGCGTAGACCTGCCAGCGGACGGCGAAGGGCCTGGCGGGCATGCCGCCCGCGCCGTCCTCGGCGAGCGGCCGCGGCGCCAGCCTGGTCCAGATCACGAAGCCGCCGGAGTCCGGGTCGCCGCAGGCCACGCCGAGCGTGAAGGGGTCGGAGCGCAGCTCCCGGGAGGCCGGGGAGGCCCCGCCGCCGGGGCCGGGGGCGGCGCGCGCGGCGGAGGGCAGGCCGGCCGCGGCGCCCGCGAGGCCGGTGACGAGGAAGGAGCGCCTGCTGAGCTGGGACATGGGGGGATCCTCCCGGGGCGATCGGACGGTGAAGCCGCGGCCTCGCCGACGATCACGACAAGAGGGTGAACTCCTCAGGACGCGCAAAAGGCGGCGCCCTTCACGGGCGCCGCCTTTGACGGCGTCTTTCACCGCGGGTGACCGTCCCGCGCGCCGGACCGGGCGGCGCGGGAGGCCGCCCCGCCGTCAGGACTTACCAGCCGCGCTCGGCGAGGCGGTGCGGGACCGGGATCTCGTCGACGTTGATGCCGACCATGGCCTCGCCCAGGCCGCGGGAGACCTTGGCGACGACGTCCGGGTCGTCGTAGAAGGTGGTGGCCTTGACGATGGCGGCGGCGCGCTCGGCGGGGTTGCCGGACTTGAAGATGCCGGAGCCGACGAACACGCCCTCGGCGCCGAGCTGCATCATCATCGCGGCGTCGGCCGGGGTGGCGATGCCGCCGGCGGTGAACAGCACGACGGGCAGCTTGCCGGTCCTTGCGACCTCGGCCACCAGCTCGTACGGCGCCTGCAGCTCCTTGGCCGCGACGTAGAGCTCGTCGGCGGGCAGCGAGGACAGGCGCTTGATCTCGGCGCGGATCGTGCGCATGTGGGTGACGGCGTTGGAGACGTCGCCGGTGCCGGCCTCGCCCTTGGAGCGGATCATGGCCGCGCCCTCGGTGATGCGGCGCAGCGCCTCGCCCAGGTTGGTCGCGCCGCAGACGAAGGGCACGGTGAACTGCCACTTGTCGATGTGGTTGGCGTAGTCGGCCGGGGTGAGCACCTCGGACTCGTCGATGTAGTCGACGCCGAGCGACTGCAGGACCTGGGCCTCGACGAAGTGGCCGATGCGGGCCTTGGCCATGACGGGGATCGAGACGGCGTTGATGATGCCGTCGATCATGTCGGGGTCGCTCATCCGGGAGACGCCGCCCTGCGCCCGGATGTCGGCGGGGACCCGCTCCAGCGCCATGACGGCGACCGCGCCGGCATCCTCGGCGATCTTGGCCTGCTCCGGGGTGACGACGTCCATGATGACGCCGCCCTTGAGCATCTCGGCCATGCCGCGCTTCACCCGGGCGGTTCCGGTGATGGCGGTCTCGGTGACTTCGGGCGTGCTGCTGGACACGGTCTTCTACCTCACGAGGCTGGTTGCTGCGGATCACGGGCCGCCCACGCGGCGGCCGCCACCTGTTCATCGTAGGCGGTGGCCCGGGTATTCCCCACACCACTCCGCCCTCCCCGCTCCGGCGGACCGGGGAGGGCGGAGGGCGCTGATCGCCGTCCGCCGCCCGTGGCCGCGTAACGTTGCTGGTGGGCACGGATACGGGTGGAGAACTCTCGGGGGAGATGGACCGTGTCGATGACAGACCACATCCATGACCGACTGCGGCTGCGGGCGTTGCGCGCCACCGGGCTGCTGGAGGCGGAGCGGGTGCCGCTGCTGGACAGGGTGACCCGCCTGGCGGTCCGCTGGCTCCGGGTGCCGGGGGCGATGGTCTCGCTGATCGACGCGGACCGGCAGGTCGTCGTCAGCACGGCCGGGTGCGCCGCTCCCGAGCGGAGCCGGCGGACGCCCCTGTCGCAGTCGCTGTGCCGGCACATCGTCGCCACCGGCGCGCCGCTGACCGTGCCCGACACCCGTGCCGACACGCGCTGGCGGGGCGTCGGCGCCGTCGCCCGCGGGGATCTGGGCTCCTATGCCGGGACGCCGCTGCGCGCCCCCGCCGGCCAGGTGCTGGGCGTGCTGTGCGTGATCGACGCCGCGCCCCGGCAGTGGGACGCCGGGCAGCTGGACGCGCTGGAGGATCTGGCCGCGCTGGCGGAGGCCGAGATCGCGCTGCGCTCGCCCCGGCCCGGACCGCCCGCGGAGCCGGACCGCGTCCGGGAGGCGTCCGGTGGCCGTGACCACGACCGTGACGGTGACCGCGACCGCGACCGCGACCGCGACCGCGACCGCGACGGTGACCGCGACCGCGACGGTGACCACGACCGTGACCGCGGTGGTGACCGCGGCGGGGCAGATCGGCAGGACGAGCGCATGTTCCTGCGGACGCTGCTGGACAACCTGGACGTGGGGGTCGACGCCTGTGACCGCGACGGCCGGGTGATCCTGACCAACCGGCCGCTGCGGGAGATCCGCCCGGACGGCCCCCACCGCCACGTCATGGAGACAGGCGAGGTCTTCCAGATCTTCGCCGCCGACGGGCGCACCCCGCTGCGCGGCGCGCGGGTGCCGCTGGCGCGGGCCCTGGCCGGCGAGCGGATCGACGGCGAGGAGATCGTCACCCGTCCCCCGGACGCCGAGCCGCGCCGGTTCTCCGTCACCGGCCGGCCGATCGACGGTGACGACGGGCGTCTGGGCGCGGTGGTGATCCTGCGTGACGTCACCGCCGCCCACCGGGCCGAGACGCTGCGCTCGGCCCAGCACGCCGTGGCGGAGGTCCTGGCCGACGCCCCCTCCAGCAGGGAGGCCGCCGCCGGCGTGGCCGCCGCGGTCACCGAAGCGCTGGGGTGGACCTACGGCGAGTACTGGCAGGTCGACTCCGGCGAGGAGTCCATCGCCTCCATCGCCTTCTGGAGCAGGCCCGGGCGGGACCTGTCGGCCTTCACCGCCGGCCACCCGGCCGTGTTCGCCCGCGGGCAGGACCTGCCCGGGCTCGCCTGGGAGCGCGGTGAGCCGGTCTGGATCAGCGACATGGCGGCCGATCCGCGCGGCTTCTCCCGCCTGCAGGCCGGGTCGCGGGCCGGGATCCGCTCGGCCATGGCCCTGCCGGTGCGCAGCGGCGACCAGGTGCTGGGCGTGCTGATCTTCGGCGCCGACCACCCCCAGCAGCCCGACGACGACCTGGTCGACCTGCTGGACGGCGTCTGCGCCCACGTCGGCCGGTACATGGAGCGCCGCCGCGCCGAGGAGCTCGCCGTCGTCCTGGCCGAGAGCCGCCGCCAGTTCGACCAGATCGTCAACCAGCTCACCGACAAGATCTGGACCGTCGAGGTCCGGCCGGACGGCACGACCCGCGCGATCTACGTCAACACCGAGCACACCGCCGTCTTCGGCGGACGGCTGCACCTGGCCCCCGACGACGACTTCATCGCCGTCATGCTCCGGTTCGTCCATCCCGACGACCAGGACGCCTTCCGCGCCTACTGCGCCGAGCTGATCGCCGGCCGCCGGGCCCAGCTGCAGTACCGGCTCATCGGCCTGGACGGCGTCACCCGCTGGATCTGGAGCAGGGGCGTGCCCCGCCGCGAGGGGGAGCGGCTGCTGGTCGACGGCATCTCCAGCGACGTCACCGCGCACCGCGAGATCGCCGAGGAGCGCGAGCGCCTGCTCGCCCAGCGCCAGCAGCAGGTCGACCGGCTGCGGGAGCTGGACGCGATGAAGGACGACCTGATGGCGATGGCCAGCCACGAGCTGCGCAGCCCCATCGGCGTCATCCGCAGCTACGCCGAGATGCTGCGCGAGGCCCCCGGCCTCCCCGCCGAGCTGCGCGCCTTCATCGAGGTCATCGACCGCAAGAGCGACCACCTGCAGGAGCTGGTCGACGACCTGCTGGACCTGGCCCGCCTGGAGAGCGGCCGGGTGAGCGTCGACGCGCGCACGGTGTGGCTGACCCGCCTGGTCCGCCAGGCCGTCGACGAGCACCGGGCGGCCGCGCAGGCCAAGCGGATCGACCTGACCGCCGACCTCCCCCACCACCTGCACGTGCACGCCGATCCGGTACGGCTGCGCCAGGTGATGGACAACCTGCTGTCGAACGCGATCAAGTACACACCCGACGGCGGCGCCGTCACCGTCACCGCGGGCCATGACGGCGGTCCGGACGCCGGTGCGGAGCCCGGCGGCGGAGACGGCCGGGACGGGACGGTCGCGGTGACCGTCGCCGACAGCGGCATCGGCATCCCGGCCGACCAGTACGAGCAGCTGTTCTCCCGGTTCTTCCGCGCCTCCACCGCCCGGCAGGCCGGGATCAAGGGCACCGGCCTCGGCCTGGCGATCACCAAGGCGATCGTCGAGGCGCACGGCGGCACCGTCACCGCCGCGCCGCGCGCCGGCGGCGGCACCGCCTTCACCGTGCGGCTGCCGGCCGACCCGTCGGCGCCGCACTGAGCCCGGAGCGGGTCCGGAGCGGGCCTCAGGGGACGACGGGCCTGGCCGAGGCGAGGACGACCCAGACCTGGCCGGGGGCGAAGTTCATCGGCTCACCGGTCTCGGTGGTGAAGACGGTGCCCTCCTTCTCCGAGGCGCGGCTCCAGCGCGCCTTGTAGGCCTTGCCGTCGCGCAGGACGACCGCCCGGCCCTTGCCGGTGGTGCGCACCAGGGGCGTGTAGCTCTGGTTCTTGTCGTGGAACTGCGAGCGCTCGGTCTTGGTGTACTGCACGACGACCGTGGGGGCGGCGAGCTGGCCGCCCTCGGCCGCCATGTCCTTCTTGCCGTCCTGCCAGATCAGCCACTTGCCGGCCTTCTCCGACCAGCCGAAGGTGAAGCGGGCCGCCGGGTACTTCACGCTGTAGGTCCTGCGGGGCGTGCCGCCCTCGGCCGGGGCGTCGCCGAAGGTGAAGCCGATGTCCTTCGCCTTGCTCGCCCTGGGCGCCCCGGCCAGCAGCTTCTTGGTCTCGGCGAACAGGTTGTAGGGGGCGTAGCGCCCCGGCTGGCGGAAGTAGGCTCCCGGGGCGCGGCTGTCGGAGACGTCGAACAGCGGGGCCGCGGCGATGAACGGGAGCATCTTGGTCTGCGCGCCGGAGTAGGCGAAGGCTGGCTTGCCGAACTGCGGGACGAGGTGCAGGTCGGTGATGCGCGCGCTGCGGACCGGGCCGATCTTGGGCGGGATCTTCGAGGAGAAGACCGCGATCAGCCGGGTCAGGCCGGCCTCGACCTGGGTGACGTAGACGATGTCCGCACTCCTGAGACCGAGCTGCGGCTTGCCCGCCGCGGTGTTCTCGATCTTCACCGCGAGCACCGGGCCGCGGGTCCCGCCGGGCAGGCCGGTGAAGGGGTGGGTCGGCTCCGGGGTCGGCGTCGGCTCCGGGGACTCCGCCGCCGCCTGCGGCTGCCTGCCCGGGGCGGGCTCGTCGGACGAGCAGGCCGCGGCCGGCAGCAGGACCGCCGCTCCGGTCAGTGTGACGGCGATCATCCGGGGTAGCCGCACGGTCATCTCCTCGAATCGGCCTGAAAATCGCCAAGAGCTTACCGGTGACCGACTTGCCTGGCGTTCCGCTTGTATAGCGATTTCATGTCTATGACCTGGGAGACCGCGCGGGAGCGGCCCGTCCGCGGCGGCGCGGCGCCCCCGGGGTCCCGCCGGCTCCGGCCCCGGCCCGCGGGGCTCACTCCGCCGCCAGCGCCTGCGGCGGAGCGTCGTCGATCTCGAAGAAGTCCGGGTACGGGGTGTGCCCCGCCAGCCGGAGCGTGCGGGCCAGCCGGCGGCGCTGGGCCGCACGCGCGAGGTTCACCGCGTTGTTGTAGAAACGGCGGGCGTAGACGACCTTGGCGACCGCGGCGTCCAGTTCCTGGAGCAGTTCCGCTCCGGCGGAGGTCTCGGCCAGTTTCTCCCGGAAGCGCTCCTGGTCCAGCACCGCCCGCAGCACCCGCGACAGGTCGCTCTCGGCGCGCTCGCGCTCCTCCGGGCCCGCCGTACGGGCCTCGTGGGCCGCGGCGGCCAGCACCAGGCTCGTCGCCGGGTCCAGGACGCGGGAGCCGGCCAGTTCCAGGCAGACGGCGGCCCGCCGCACCAGGGCGGCGTCCAGGGACTCGCGGGCCACCTCCAGCCGGATGTGCAGCCGGTCCAGCCGGCCCGCCCGCCAGGAGACGTAGACGGCGGTGAGCAGCAGGACCACACCCACCACCAGGACCGTCGTAGCCGTCACGGGGTGTCGTCCTCCTCGACCCCGCCCGTGCGCGCCACCGTCTCGTAGACGCGGACGACGTCGCGGGCGACAGTGGACCAGTCGTACTTCCACACGGCGGTGCGGGCCTCGTCCGAGAGCTTGGCCCGGCGCGCGGGGTCGTCCAGCAGCGCGGCGGCCTCACGCGCGAGCGACCCGGCGTCGCCCGTCTCGAACAGCGCCCCGGCCTGCCCCTCGTCGAGGACCTTGCGGAAGGCCGGGATGTCGCTGGCCAGGATCGCCGCCCCGGCCGACATCGCCTCGGTGAGCACGATGCCGAAGCTCTCCCCGCCCAGGTTGGGCGCGCAGAAGACGTCGACCGAGTGGTAGGCGCGGACCTTGTCGGCCTCGCTGACCATGCCCAGCAGGTCGACGCGATCGTGGAAGGCGGCCGGGACCCGCCCCAGCACCTCGTCGGCGTCCCCGGGCCCGGCGATCAGCAGGCGCAGCCGCGGCCGCTCGGGCGCCAGTAGCGCGAACGCCTCCAGCAGCACGGGCAGGCCCTTGCGCGGCTCGTCCATCCGGCCCAGGAAGCCGATCACCTCGGCGTCCGCGGCGCGCGGCAGCGGCTCGGCGTCGGTGTAGCGGCGGACCGTCACCCCGTTGGGGATGAGCACGGCGTCGCCGCCGATGAACTCCACCAGGGTCTTGCGCGCCGCGTCCGAGACCGCGATCCGGGCGGTGATCTTCTCCAGCGCGCTCATGATCACGGGGGTCGCGACGGAGAAGGCGCGGGAGCGCCCGTAGGAGGCGTGGAAGGTCGCCACGATCGGCCCTCTCGCCACCCAGCAGGCCAGCAGGCCCACCGAGGGGATGAACGGCTCGTGCACGTGCAGGACGTCGAAGCGCCCGTCGCGCACCCAGCGGCGCACCCGGTTCGCCGACAGGAAGCCGAACGACATCCGGGCCACCGACCCGTTGAAGGGCACCGGGACGGCGCGGCCCACCGAGGTCACGTAACCGGGCAGCTCCGCGTCGTCGGAGGCGGGGGCGATCACCGAGACGTGGTGGCCGTCCTCCATGAGCGCCTCGGCGAGGTCGCGGATGTGCACCTGGACGCCGCCCGGCACGTCCCAGGCGTACGGGCAGACGATGCCGACCCTCATCGCTCCCCCACCGCCCGGCCCGCGCCGCGACCGGCCGTGCCGGCCGTCACGACCTCGGCTCCAGGTCCTCCAGCCAGAGGCGCTGGAGCATGTGCCAGTCCTCGGGGTGCTCGGCGATGCCCTTCTCGAAGACCGCGGCCAGGCTCTGCGCGACGGCGGCCGCCCGCTCCTGGCGGGTGCCCTCGGCCGGCACCTCGATCTCCTCGTGGATGTCCAGGCCCCAGTCGCGTCCGTGGAAGTACGTGATGGCCGGCAGCAGCGCCGCGCCGGTGTGCACGGCCAGCAGCGCCGGGCCCGCCGGCACGCGGGTGGCCGCTCCGAAGAAGGCGACCTCGATGCCCTTGGCCGTCAGGTCGCGCTCGGCGGGCAGGGCGACCGGCCGGCCGGAGCGCAGCCGCTGGGCCAGCGTGCCGAAGTTCTGGCCGTCGCCGCCGGTCAGCGGGAGCACCTCCATGCCGAGTCCCTCGCGGAAGGCGGTGTAGCGGCGGAAGAGCGACTCGGGCCGCAGCCGCTCGGCCACGGTGGTGAACGGGTGCCCCGAGGCCACCAGCCAGGCCCCCGCCGCGTCCCAGTTGCCCATGTGCGGCAGGGCGAGCACCACGCCGCGGCCCCGCTCCAGATTGTCGAAGATGCGCTCGGCGCCGGTGACGTGGGTCCGGGCGAGGATCTCCGCCTTCGGGACGGACGGCAGGCGGAAGACCTCGTGGAAGTAGCGGAAGTACGAGCGCATGCCCGCGCGGCTCAGCTCCCGCACGGCCGGGTCGCCGGGCGAGGCGCCCCTGACCCGGGCGAGGTTGGCCTCCAGGCGGCGCACCGAGGGGCCCCGGCCGCGCCAGAGCCGGTCGGCGGCGGCCTCGAAGCCCCGGGCGACCAGGCGCTCGGGCAGGTGCGGCACGAGCGCCCAGCCCGCGCCGAACCCGGCCGCGACGAGCCGGTCCGACAGGGACGGGCCGGACGGCGCGGGCCGCCGGGGGCGCGCGGAGGGCTCCGGCCCCGAGGACGGCCCCGAGGACGGCCGCGGAGACTGCTGAGGGGACGGCTGCGGGGACGGCGCAGGCGGCGTGTCGGTCATCGCTCTCCTCGCGTCAGTGGAGGGTCCGGGGCGGAAGGGCGACCGCCTGGCGGCGGACGTGGAGCAGGCGCTGGCCGATCGTGACCGCGCTGGCCGCCGCGAGCAGCCAGAGCCCGGCCGGCAGGATGTACGGCACGCCCAGGCCGGACAGGCCCGCCGAGACCAGGCCCACCACCAGCCGCTCGGGCCGCTCGGCCAGGCCGACGTCGCAGGTCATGCCGAGCCCCTCCGCCCTGGCCTTGACGTAGGACACCAGCGCCCCGGACACGAGGCAGAACAGCGCCACCGCGGCCGGCACCCACTCGCCCTCCAGCGCCAGCCAGACCGCGAGCCCGGAGAAGATCGCGGCGTCTCCCACCCGGTCGAGGGTGGAGTCGAGGAAGGCGCCCCAGGTGCTCCCCGGCCCGGTCATCCTGGCCATGACCCCGTCGAGCAGATCGGCCAGCACGAAGAAGGTGATCACCAGCGTGCCGGTGAAGAGCAGGCCCTGCGGGTAGAAGAACAGGGCCGCGGCCACGGTGCCGAGCGTGCCGAGCGCGGTGACCGCGTTGGGGCCCACCCCCCGGCTGACGAGCGCCCTGGCCAGGGGCGTCAGGACTCGGGTGACGGCGGGGCGCAGAAGTTTCAGCATCGCGCTCCGATCGTAGGCCACCGGACTCCGCGGTGCGCATCCGCGCCCGCGCAACCGGATCGGGCGAGCCCTCTTGTGATATCCGCCACATGGGTATTTGGTGAACACACCGCGTCCTTGCGGTGGCCGGACGCGCGAGAACGCGGACCTTCAGGGTGCGGCCGCGGGCGGCCGTACCCCGGTGACGACACGCGACGACACTGGAGGCGACATGGCGGACAGATCGAGTGGTGCATCGGGAGCCGCGGGCAGGGCGCCCGTGGCCGACCGGCCGGACATGGTGCGCAACGTCGTGCTGGTCGGCCATTCGGGTGCGGGCAAGACGACCCTCGTCGAGTCGCTGCTGGCAGCGACGGGGACGGTCCAGCGCCCCGGCCGGGTCGAGGACGGCACCACCGTCAGCGACTTCGACGAGGTCGAGGTGCGGCAGCAGCGCTCGGTGAACCTCACCGTCGCGCCGCTGGTCCACAACGGCGTCAAGGTCAACCTGCTGGACACGCCCGGCTACGCCGACTTCGTCGGCGACCTGCGCGCGGGCCTGCGGGCGGCCGACGCGGCGCTGTTCGTCGTCCCGGCCACCGACGGCGTGGACGGTCTGACGAAGATGCTCTGGGAGGAGTGCGCGGCGGTCGGCATGCCCCGCGCGGTCGTGATCAGCAAGATCGACCATCAGCGGGCCGACTTCGACGAGGCGCTCACCGCCTGCCAGGAGGCCTTCGGCGAGGGCGTGGCCCCGCTGTTCCTGCCGGTGGTGGCCGACGGCAGGGTCCGCGGCCTGATCGGGCTGCTGACGCAGCGGTTCTACGACTACGCCACCGGAGCCCGGACCGAGAACGCCCCCGGCGAGTACCAGGGGCAGATCGACCAGTACCGCGGCGACCTGATCGAGGGGATCATCCAGGAGAGCGAGGACGAGACCCTCATGGACCGCTACCTCGCCGGCGAGGAGATCGGCATCGACGTCCTGCTGTCCGACCTGGAGAAGGCCGTGGCGCGCGGCGGCTTCCACCCGGTGCTGACCACCGGCACCGGCGTGGGCACGGCGGAGATCCTGCAGCTCGTCACCCAGGGTTTCCCCTCCCCGCTCGAGCACCCGATGCCGGAGATCACCACGATCGACGGCAAGCCGGTGGCCGACATCTCCTGCGACCCCGACGGCCCGCTCGTGGCCGAGGTCGTCAAGACCACCAGCGACCCCTACGTGGGCCGCATCAGCCTGGTGCGGATCTTCTCCGGGACGCTCCGCCCCGACGCGACCGTGCACGTCTCCGGGCACGGCCTGGCCGACCACGGCCACGAGGACCACGACGTGGACGAGCGCGTCGGCGCCCTCTCCTGCCCGCTGGGCAAGCACCAGCGGCCCGTCCCGGCGGCCGTGGCGGGCGACATCGTCGCGGTGGCCAAGCTGGCCCGCGCCGAGACCGGCGACACCCTCTCCGACAAGGACCACCCGCTGCTGATGACCGCCTGGAGCATGCCCGACCCGCTGCTGCCGGTCGCGATCCAGGCCCGCTCCAAGGCCGACGAGGACAAGCTCGGGCAGGCGCTCGGCCGCCTCGTCGCCGAGGACCCGACGCTCCGGCTGGAGAACAACCCCGAGACCAAGCAGCTGGTCCTGTGGTGCATGGGCGAGGCCCACGCCGACGTCCTGCTGGACCGGCTGGGCAAGCGGCACGGCGTGACGGTCGAGAAGATCGAGCTCCGGGTGCCGCTGCGCGAGACGCTCGGCGGGAAGTGCCAGGTGGTCGGCCGCAACGTCAAGCAGACCGGCGGCCACGGCCAGTACGCCGTCTGCCACCTGGAGATCGAGCCCCTGCCCTCGGGGAGCGGCTTCGAATTCGTGGACAAGATCGTGGGCGGTGTCGTGCCGCGCCAGTTCATCCCGTCGGTGGAGAAGGGCGTGCGCACCCAGATGGAGCGCGGCGTGCTCGCCGGCTACCCCATGGTGGACATCCGCGTCACGCTCCACGACGGCAAGGCCCACTCGGTCGACTCCTCCGACATGGCCTTCCAGATCGCCGGCGCGCTCGCGCTGAAGGAGGCGGCCGCCAAGGTGCCGGTCCTGCTGCTGGAGCCGGTGGACGAGGTCTCCGTGCTGGTCGCCGACGACTACGTCGGCGCGGTGATGTCCGACCTGTCCTCGCGCCGCGGCCGGGTGCTGGGCACCGAACCGGTCGGCACCGGGCGCACCCTGGTCCGGGCCGAGGTGCCGCAGCTGGAGGTCAGCCGCTACGCCATCGATCTGAGATCGATGTCACACGGGACCGGGACCTTCCGCCGGGCCTTCCTCCGGTACGAGCCGCTCCCCTCCCACCTCGTCGAGAAGGTCACGGCCTGACCGGCTCCGGGAGGCGTGTCCCGGCCGGCTCACGCCTCCCGGAGATTCACTTCCGTAACACAAGTATCACGAACCGATTTCTTTTTTCCGGCCGGAGCATCGCGGCCCCGGTGACACACTGTGGTCCATGCGAACCGGACGACCACTGCTTGCAGCCGCCGCCCTCTCCGTGCTCACTCTCGGTGCCGCCCACGCCTTCGGCCCCCAGGACGCCGGGGCCTCCGGGCCGCGGAAGGCGCAGGACGCGCCCGCCGCGGGCACGGCCGCAGCGGTCGGGACGGCCGCGGCGCAGTGCCGCACCGACGCGCGCCACCCCAAGCGGCAGCTGCGCGGCATCTGGATCGCCACGGTCAACAACATCGACTGGCCGGCCCGCACCGGCCAGTCGGCCGCCCGGCAGAAGGCCGACTACGTCAAGCTCCTCGACGCCGCGGCCGAGCGCCGGATCAACGCGGTCTTCGTCCAGGTCCGCCCGGCCTCCGACGCCTTCTACAAGTCCTCGCTGGAGCCGTGGTCGAAGTTCCTGACCGGCACGGTGGGCAAGGACCCCGGCTGGGACCCGCTGCCCTTCCTGATCGACGAGGCGCACAAGCGCGGCATGGAGTTCCACGCCTGGTTCAACCCCTACCGCGCGGCCTACGACGACGACGTGCGCGCCCTGCCGGCCACCCACCCTGCCCGGGTCCACCCCGAATGGGTCGTCAAGCACGAGGGCCGTCTCTACTACAACCCCGGTCTGCCCGCCGTGCGCGACCACGTCACCGCCGTCATCAAGGACGTGGTGCGCCGCTACGACGTCGACGGCGTGCACTTCGACGACTACTTCTACCCGTATCCCGGCCGGGGCACGAGGTTCAAGGACGGCGCCGCCCACGCCCGGTACGGAGGGGGCGCCACGCTCGCCGACTGGCGCCGCTCCAACGTCGACAAGCTGGTCGCCCAGGTGGACCGGGCCGTGCACGCGACCAAGAAGCACGTGAAGTTCGGCATCAGCCCGTTCGGCATCTGGCGCAACAAGTCCGTCGACCCGGCCGGCTCCGCCACCAGCGGCATGTCCGCCTACGACGCCATCTACGCCGACGCCCGCCACTGGATCCGCGAGGGCACGGTCGACTACGTCATGCCGCAGCTCTACTGGCCCCGCGGCTTCCGGGTCGCCGACTACGACGTGCTGATGCCGTGGTGGGCGAAGCAGGTCGAGGGCACCGGGGTCCACCTGTACATCGGCCAGGCCCTCTACCGGGTGGGCGCCACCGACACCCCGGCCTGGCGCAAGCCGGGCGAGCTCTCCTCCCACCTGACCCGCAACCGCAGGCACCCGCAGGTCCGGGGCGACGTCTACTTCAGCGCCAAGCAGATCGCCACGAACCCGCTCGGCGCGATGGACCGCGTCGAGAAGGCCCACTACTCCCGCCCGGCCCTGATGCCGCTGATGGAGGAGCTGGGCGGCGCCGCCCCGGCCCGGCCGGCCGACGTCCGGATCCAGGGCGCCACGCTGACCTGGAAGCCCTCCTCCGGGGCCCGCGCCTACGCGGTCTACCGGGTCGCCTCCGGCGCCGCCGACGCCTGCGCGCTCGCCGACGCCCGCAACCTGGTCGCGGTCGTGCCCGCCTCCTCCGGCGCGCGGCAGAAGCTCTCCGTCAGCGGCGGCGGGACCTACCTCGTCTCCGCCCTGGACCGGCTGCACAACGAGAGCGCCGCCACCCCGGCCGTCCTTCCGTAGCCGCTTTCGATGGACCCGGTGCGTGATCTTCCCCTACGGTGCCAGCATCCGATAGCCGGCAGTCGGCTGCGAGGTCCGCGGGAGGTCACCGGTGAAGCGTACGCTGCTCGTGTTCGCGCTGGTCCTGGGCGTGCTCTGGCCGGGCGCGGCGCAGGCCGCCGTCCCGGCCGACGGACGGGCGGCGCCTTCCGTCCCGGCCGACGGGCGGGCGCGCTCCTCGGCCGCGGCGGGCGGGCGGGTGGCGCTGATCGGCGTGCCGGGCCTGCGCTGGAGCGACCTGAGCCCGCAGGGAACGCCCAACCTGTGGGAGCTGGCCGCGCGGAGCGCGGTCGGCTCCCTCTCGGTCCGCACGGTCGCCCGGGTGGCCTGCCCCTACGACGCGTGGCTGACCGTGTCCGCCGGGATCAGGTCCGCCGTGGGCTACTCCTGCGGGCTGCCGCCGGTGCCCGAGCCCGAAGGCGCCGGGGCGGTCATCCCCGGCTACGACTACCTGACCGGCACCGCCGGGCAGCGCGGCGCCGGGACGCTCGGCGAGGCCGTGCGCGCCGCGGGCGAGTGCACGCTGGCGATCGGCCCGGGCGCCGCGCTGGCCCTGGCCGACCGGACCGGGAAGGTCGACCGCTACGCGCCCTCCCCCGCGCAGATCCGGGCGGACGCCCTCACCGAGTGCCGGGTCGTCGCGGTCGACGTGGACGACCTGATCCGGCCGTACCTGACCGGCGACCGGCTGCCCGCCGTCGAGGACGCCCTCACCCCGCAGGATCGGGCGGCCGCGCTGCGCCGGGCCGACGTCAAGACCGGGGCGGTGCTCAGCGTGCTCCCGCGGGACGCCACCGTGCTGCTGGCGGGCCTGTCCGACCACGGGGCCCAGCCGCACCTGCGGGTGGCCATGATGCGCGCCGGCGCGGACGCGCAGGGGCGCTTCCTCGGCGCGGCCTCCACCCGGCGCGACGACGTCACGATCCTGCCGGACATCACCGCCACCGTGCTCTCCGTGGCCGGCGTCCCGGTCCCGCCCGCGGTGGTCGGCACGCCGTGGCGGGCGGGCACGGAGCGCACCGGCGGGACCGCGGCCGCGAAGGCCGGGCTGGAGGCCGCCGACGCGGCCGGGCAGACGATCCGGGAGATCGGCGGGATCTTCTTCACCACCGTCGCCGTGCTCCAGGTCGCCTTCTACGTCACGGCCTTCCTGCTGCTGCGCCGCCGGCGCGGCCTGGGCCGGGTCCGGGTGACGGCGCTCGTGCTGG
The DNA here is from genome assembly GCF_042650625.1 of Planomonospora corallina. Lineage (NCBI taxonomy): Bacteria > Bacillati > Actinomycetota > Actinomycetes > Streptosporangiales > Streptosporangiaceae > Planomonospora > Planomonospora corallina. Next base: position 9,151 of record NZ_JBHSBM010000021.1, on the reverse strand, counting down.
CGTCGGTCCCGGTCTCCACCTACCTGGTCAACCTCACCGACTGGCGCCGTGCGGAGGTCCCCGCCCTCGACCTGGCCCTGGGGATCGCCGGGTGCGCGCTCGCGCTGGCCGCGGCGGCGCTGGCGGTGCCGTTCCTGTGGGCGCGGGCCCGGGCGCTGCTGCGCCCGGGGCGGCGGCGCGGCTCCCGGGCCCGCATCCGGCGTACGGCCCTGCGCAACGGCAGCCCGCTGGGGCCCGCGGCGGTGGTGGCGGGGGTCACCGCGGCGGTGCTCGCCGGCGACCTGCTGGCCGGCACGCCGCTCCAGCTCGACAGCGTGATGGGCTACACGGCCGTGGTGGGGGCGCGCTACTACGGCCTGGGCAACATCCCGTTCGCGCTCTTCGCCACCTCGGTTCTGCTGGTCTCGGCGGTGCTCGCCCACCGGCTGGGCAGGCGCCGCGGCCGGGCAGCGGCTCCGGTCTTCGTGGTGCTCGGCGGCTCGGCGATGATCCTGGGCGGCTGGCCCGGCGTGGGCAGCGACTTCGGCGGCGTGATCGCGTTCGTGCCGGGCATCGCGGTGGCCGCGCTGCTGGCCGCCGGGCGGCGGGTCTCGCTCGTCAGGCTGGGCGCGCTCTGCGTGGCGGGGGGCGTCACCGTGATGGTGATCGCCTATCTCGACCACCTGCGCCCGCCGGCCTCCCAGACCCATCTGGGCAGGTTCGTCGGCCAGATCTTCAGCGGCGAGGCGATGGACGTGATCTGGCGCAAGTTCGGCGCGATGGTCGGCACGCTCCTCAGCCCGAACCTGATGCCGATCGTGGTCGTCGCGCTCGCGTTCCTCGTCTACGCGCTGCTGCGCCCCGGCGCGGCCACCGCCGGGGTGCTGCCGGCCGCGTTCGCCTACTCCCCCGCGCTCCGGGCCGGGCTGATCGGCACGCTGGTCAGCGGGGTGCTCGGCATGCTCGTCAACGACTCGGGCGCGGCGGTGCTGGCCATGGCGCTGGCGCTGGCGCTGCCCCTGGTGCTCTCGGCGGGCGTCGCGGTCCTGCGCGACGACGCGCCGTCCTACGCCTCGGCGGGCCAGCAGCCGGCCAGCAGCGACCTGGTGTCGCGCAGCAGCTGAGGCAGGACCTTGGTCCGGCCGACCACGGGCATGAAGTTGGTGTCGCCGCCCCAGCGGGGCACCACGTGCTGGTGCAGGTGGGCCGCGATGCCCGCGCCCGCCACGCCGCCGAGGTTCATGCCCACGTTGAAGCCCTGCGCCCCGCTGGCCTTGCGCAGGGCGGACAGGGCGCGCCGGGTGAAGTCGGAGAACTCCGCGGTCTCGGCGGGGCTCAGGTCCGCGTAGTCGGCGGTGTGCCGGTAGGGGCAGATCATCAGATGCCCGGAGTTGTAGGGGTAGAGATTGAGCACGGCGTAGACCAGCTCACCCCGTGCCACGATCAGGCCGTCCTCGTCGGCCAGCTTCGGGATCTCGCAGAACGGGCAGCCGTCCTCCGGCCCCGAGCCGGTGGGCTTGTTCTCACCCTTGATGTACGCCATCCGGTGAGGGGTCCAGAGCCTTTCGAACGCGTCCGGCGTCCCCGCTCCCTGCTGTGGCTCTGGCTCGTTGCTCATGGCGGCCAGCATATTGCCCGGCGGACCTGCGGGGTCCGGCGGGCCTGCCACCGCCCGGCCCCTTATATGGGCACAAGGCATATGGGCACAAGGTGCATAATTCGGCACAGTCCCAGCGAGCGTGACAGACCACAGCCGAGGAGCAGCAGATGACCGACGTCTCCGTCGAGGAACTCGTCGACGAGGCCGCCGAGACCGCCGAGGAGACCGCGGTGGAGGGCACAGGGGAGACCGGCCGCTCCCCCGAGCCCTCCGCCGGGGCGGGCGCCGCCGTCCGCCCGTTCTCCCTCGGCGCGTCCGTGGCCCCGGCGCCCCAGGTGCCCTCGGCGCCCGCGGCCCCCTCGGTGCCCGCGGCCTCCGAAGGGGTGGCCGCGGCCGTGGTGAAGGGCAGGATCACGGTCGCCGACGAGGTGGTCGAGAAGGTGGCCGCGCTCGCCACCCTCGAGGTCGCCGGGGTCGCCGGTCTGGGCACGGACCCCGGCCGGCTGGCCGAGGCGGTCCGGGAACGCGCCGCCGGGAGGTTCCGGGGTGTCAGCGCCCACGTCCAGGACCGCACCGTCGCCGTCGACGTGGCGATCGTGGCGGAGTACGGCCACGTGGTGATGGACGTGGCGGGCGAGGTGAAGACCAACGTGGCCCGCACCGTCAGCCGGATGCTGGGCATGCGGGTCGTCGAGGTCAACGTCACCGTCGACGACGTGCGCCTGCCGGGCGAGACCGGGCCCGAGGCCGCCGGCGTCTGAGCCGGGGCCCGGGGCGCCCGCGCCGCGGGCCGTACGGGAAGGGCCCGGAAGCGGGCGGGCGGCGGGCCGTGGTGTACGGCCCGCCGCCCTCTCGCGTATCCGGGCCGGGGACCGTTCGCGTGTACGGCCCGCCGCCCGCCCGCGTGCCCGGGGCGGCGGACCGGCCCCCGGGCACGCCGGATCAGACCTGGACGCGGCGCTCGATCGCGTCGGCGATCTCGTCGATCGCCTGGTCCACCGGGACGCCGTTCTTCTGCTCGCCGTTGCGGAAGCGGAAGGAGACCGCGCCGTTCGCGATGTCCTCGTCGCCCGCCAGGAGCATGAACGGCACCTTGGCCTTCTGCGCGTTGCGGATCTTCTTCTGCATCCGGTCGTCGGAGGAGTCCACCTCGATCCGGATGCCCCGCTCGCGGGCCCTGTCGGCCAGCTCCTGCAGGTAGGGCACGTGGGCGTCGGCGATCGGGATGCCGACGGCCTGGACCGGGGCGAGCCAGGGAGGGAAGGCGCCCGCGTAGTGCTCGACCAGGACGCCGAAGAAACGCTCGATCGAGCCGAACAGCGCCCGGTGGATCATGACGGGCCGCTGCCGCGAGCCGTCGGCCGCCTGGTACTCCAGCCCGAAGCGCTCGGGCAGCATGAAGTCGAGCTGGATGGTCGACATCTGCCAGGAGCGGCCGATCGCGTCACGCGCCTGCACGGAGATCTTCGGCCCGTAGAACGCCGCGCCGCCCGGGTCGAGGACGAGCTCGAGCTTCTCCGACTCGGCGACCTCGCGCAGGGTCTCGGTGGCCTCCTCCCACGTCGAGTCGTCGCCGATGGACTTCTCCGGGTTCTTGGTGGACAGCTCCAGGTAGAAGTCGCTCAGGCCGTAGTCGCGCAGCAGGTCGAGCACGAAGCGGAGCAGCGACGCCAGCTCCTCGCGCATCTGCTCCCGGGTGCAGTAGATGTGCGCGTCGTCCTGGGTCAGGCCGCGCACCCGGGTCAGGCCGTGCACGACGCCCGACTTCTCGTAGCGGTAGACGGTGCCGAACTCGAACATGCGCAGCGGCAGCTCGCGGTAGGACCGCCCGCGCGCCCGGAAGATCAGGTTGTGCATCGGGCAGTTCATGGGCTTGAGGTAGTATCTCGCGCCCTCCAGCTCCATGGGCGGGAACATGCCGTCGGCGTACCAGTCCAGGTGGCCGGAGACCTGGTACAGGTTCTCCTTCGTGATGTGCGGGGTGTTGACGAAGGAGTAGCCCGCCTCGGTGTGCCTGCGCCGGGAGTAGTCCTCCATGAGCTTGCGGATCACGCCGCCCTTGGGGTGGAAGACCGGCAGGCCGGAGCCCAGCTCGTCGGGGAAGGAGAACAGGTCGAGCTCGGCGCCGAGCTTGCGGTGGTCGCGCTTCTCGGCCTCCTCCAGCAGGCGGAGGTACTCGTCCTGCCTCTCGCGCGACTCCCAGGCGGTGCCGTAGATCCGCTGCAGCTGGGGGTTCTTCTCACTGCCCCGCCAGTAGGCGCCGCCGGAGCGCATCAGCTTGAACGCCGGGATGGACCGGGTGCTCGGCACGTGCGGGCCGCGGCACAGGTCCTTCCAGCACAGCTCGCCGGTCTTGGCGTCGAGGTTGTCGTAGATGGTCAGCTGCCCGGCGCCGACCTCGACGCTCTCCTCGTCGGCCGCGCCTCCCTTGAGCCCGATCAGCTCCAGCTTGTACGGCTCGGCGGCGAGCTCGGCGCGCGCGTCGGAGTCGGAGACGGGGCGGCGGGAGAAGAGCTGGCCCTGCTTGACGATCTCGCGCATGCGCTTCTCGACGCGCTTGAGATCCTCGGGGGTGAACGGGGCGGCGACGTCGAAGTCGTAGTAGAAGCCGTTCTCGACCGGCGGGCCGATGCCGAGCTTCGCCTCGGGGAAGATCTCCTGGACGGCCTGGGCCATGACGTGCGCGGTGGAGTGGCGGATGATCGCCCGCCCGTCGGCGCTGCCGGCCTCGACGGGCTCGATCACGTCGCCGTCGGCCACGGCCGCCGCGAGGTCCTTCAGCTCGCCGTTCGCCCTGGCGGCGACCACCGAGCGGCCGTCGGCGCCGAGGACGTCGCCGTACGTCGTGCCCTCTGCCACCACACGCTCGGCTCCGGCGAGGGTGATGCGAAGTTCTGGCACGGCAGACACGGTTGCTCCTTCGATGAGTGGTAGAAACCCGATGCTACCGGTGACCGCAACGGGAAATCGCGGCCTCTCCGCTCCCGGCGAGCCCGTCCACGGACCGCGCCGGAGACATCATCTAGTCTTGGTCGCTGTGAACGCAGCAGCTCAGACTTCCGGCGCCCACGGCGTCGGCCTCGCGACCGTCACCCCGGACGGGACGGTCCTCGACACCTGGTTCCCCGTCCCGAAGCTGGGTGAGCCCTCCGCGCCGGGCACCCGCCGCCTCACCTCGCAGGAGGCCGAGCAGGCCCTCGGCTCCGCCGTCGCGGCGCTGCTCGGCCCCGACGCCGACCGGGGCGTGGAGATGGTCGCCGTGGAGACCGGGATCGCCAAGCTCTCCGAGCCGCCCGCCGACGCGCACGACGCCTACCTGCGACTGCACCTGCTCTCCGCCCGCCTGGTCGCGCCGCACGGGCAGAACCTCGACGGCGTCTTCGGCCTGCTGAGCAACGTCGTGTGGACCAACCACGGCCCCTGCCCGGTCGAGGGCTTCGAGGAGGTGCGGCTCCGCCTGCGCGCCCGCGGCCCGGTGACCGTCTACGGCATCGACAAGTTCCCGCGGATGGTCGACTACGTGGTGCCCACCGGCGTGCGCATCGCCGAGGCCGACCGCGTCCGGCTCGGCGCCCACCTGGCCGCCGGCACGACGGTCATGCACGAGGGCTTCGTCAACTTCAACGCCGGCACGCTCGGCGCCTCCATGGTGGAGGGGCGCATCTCGGCGGGGGTCGTCGTCGGCGACGGCTCCGACGTCGGCGGCGGCGCCTCGATCATGGGCACCCTGTCCGGTGGCGGCAAGCAGGTCATCTCCGTGGGCGAGCGCTGCCTGCTCGGCGCCAACAGCGGCATCGGCATCTCCCTGGGCGACGACGTGGTCGTGGAGGCGGGCCTGTACGTCACCGCCGGGACCAAGGTGACGCTCCCCGACGGCAAGGTCGTCAAGGCCGCCGAGCTCTCCGGCGCCTCGGGTCTGCTGTTCCGCCGCAACTCCACCACCGGCGCCGTCGAGGCCGTCCCCCGCCAGGGCACCGGCGTGGAGCTCAACGCGATCCTGCACGCCAACGACTGAGCCGTCGCGGGTCCCGGCCGTCCGGTGGCCGGGACCGGACGCTGGGGGTGATCCATGATCGGGCGGGGAACGGCGCCGGACTCCGGGACCGGCACCGCCGTGGCGCGGTGGGTGACCGACCTGTTCTCTCCGCAGGCGCTGGTCATCGGCCTGCCTCCGCTGGTCGGGATGGTGACGGGCGGCTGGCCGGGCGCGGGCTGGGGGCTGATGGCCTCGGTGCTGTGCGGCGGGGTCCCGGCCGGAGTGATCCTGGCCGGGGTCCGCTCCGGGCGGCTGGACTCCCACCATCTGGTCGACCGGGCGAGCCGTACGCGGCCGCTGCTGGTGGCGATGGTCGCGGTGGTCGTCGCCCTGGTGCTGCTGGCCTCCCTGGGCGGCCCCCGGCTGCTGGTGGCCACGGTCGCCGCGATGCTGTCCGCCCTCGCCCTGACGGTCCCGATCACCCTGCGCTGGAAGATCTCCTTCCACGCGGCCGTCTCGGCGGGCACCGTGGTGGTGCTCGCCCACGTGCTGCCCGCCGTACCGGTGGTGGCGGCGGGCGCGCCGGTCGTGGCCGTGATCTGCTGGGCGCGGGTACGGCTGCGCCACCACACCACCGCCCAGGTCGCGGCCGGGGCGGTCACCGGCGCGGGCTCGGCCTGGGCGACGCTGGCCGCGTTCGGCGTCTGAGCGCCCGCCCCCTCCCCGGCCGCGCCGGAGATCAGGGCCCGCCCGGCCCCGCGC
>NZ_JBHSBM010000021.1:0-2820 GCF_042650625.1 Planomonospora corallina | reverse complement strand
CGGTGCGGCGCCGTGCCGGACGGCGCGCCCCCACCCGGGGAGCCGGGAGACCCCCGGTCCGCGGACGGGGGCGTCAGAGCAGGGTCTTGAGGAACTCCCGGGTCCGGCCGTCGGTGGTGAACTCGGCCGCGGCGAAGTCGGTGACCCCGGCCTTGGCCAGCGTCTCGATCTGGGCGGCGACGCTCTCCTCGTCCCCGACGATCGCCACGTCGGCCGGGCCCGCCGCGCCCTCGCGGTCGAGCACCGCCCGGTAGGACGGGAGCTGGCCGTAGACGGCGAACACCTCCGCGGCCCTGGCCCGCGCGGCCTCGACGTCGTCGGTGACGCAGACCGGGAGCGCGCAGACGATGCGCGGGGCGGGCCGGCCGGCGGCCCGCGCCGCCTCGGTGACGGCGGGGGCGACGTGCTCGGCGACGGTCCTGGGACCCGTCATCCAGAGCACGGTGCCGTCGGCGACCTCGCCCGCGAGCCTGAGCATGCGCGGGGCCAGCGCGGCGATGAGGACCGGCATGTCCCCCGCGCCCGGCGTGCTGAGCCCGATCCGCCCGGTGAGGGTCTCCCCCGCGACGTCCGCCTTCTCGCCTCGCGCCAGCGGCATCAGGATCGACAGGTACTCGCGCATGTGCCGGGCGGGCTTGTCGTAGCTGTAGCCGTACATGCCCTCGATCACGATCTGGTGGGAGAGCCCGATGCCGAGGTTGAGGCGGCCGTCCAGCGCGGCGTTGACGGTCAGGGCCTGCTGGGCCAGCGCGGCGGGGTGGCGCGGGTAGGTCGGCACGACGGCGGTGCCGAGCTCGATCCCGGGCACCCCGGAGCCCGCCACGGCGAGGGCGGTCAGCGCGTCGACGCCGAAGATGTGGGAGATCCAGGCCGACGTGAAGCCCTCGTCGGCCCCGCGGGCGATCCGCTCGCGGAGCTTGCCGAGCACGTCCGGGCCCTTGGGCTCGTTGATGAACAGGCCGATTCGCATCGCTACAGAACTCCATTCTGGTGGTTCCGGCCAGTGTACGGCCCGCACCGATCTTTGTTCCGTACGCACTCCCCCACCCTCGGCCGGGGAAGGGGAAGGGGAAGGGAGACGGCATACGGCCGCACGGCCGGGGCAGGAGTGACGTCCGGGGCGAAGGCGACGGCCGGGAAGGAGGAGGTCCGTGGCGCCATGGGCCGAGCACGCGATCTGGTGGCAGGTGTACCCCCTGGGCTTCACCGGCGCCGAGACCTCCGCGCTCCCGCCCGGGGAGCCGGCGCGGCACCGCCTCCGGCACGTCGAGGCCTGGCTGGACTACGCGGTGGAGCTGGGCTGCTCCGGCCTGCTGCTGGGCCCGGTCTTCGCCTCGGAGACGCACGGCTACGACACCGTCGACCATTTCCGGATCGACCCCCGCCTCGGTGACGACGCCGACTTCGACCGGCTGGCCTCGGCCGCGCGCGGGCGGGGGCTGCACCTGCTGCTGGACGGGGTGTTCAACCACGTCGGCCGGTCCTTCCCGGTGTTCGCGCGGGCGGCGGGCGACCCGCGCGCGGCGGCGTGGTTCCGCCGGGAGACCGGGGAGACCGGAGCCGGCGGGAGCATCGGGGACGCAGGGGGCACCGGGGAGTACGCGACCTTCGAGGGGCACCACCGCCTCGTCGCCCTCGACCACGACGAGCCCGCCGTGCTCGACCACGTCGTGCGCGTGATGGACCACTGGCTCGCCCGGGGCGCCTCCGGCTGGCGGCTCGACGCCGCCTACGCGGTGCCGGCCCGGTTCTGGCGCGCGGCGCTGGACCGGGTACGGCCGCGCCACCCCCACGCGTGGTTCGTCGGGGAGGTGATCCACGGTGACTACGCCGGATACGTCCACCAGAGCGGACTGGACTCGGTCACCCAGTACGAGCTGTGGAAGGCGATCTGGAGCTCCCTCAACGACGGGAACCTCCACGAGCTGGCCTGGACCCTCCAGCGGCACGTCGCGCTGCTGGAGACCTTCACTCCCCTGACCTTCGTCGGCAACCACGACGTGACCCGGCTCGCCAGCCGCCTGACCGACCGCCGCCATCTCGGCCACGCCCTGGCCGTGCTGTTCACCGTCGGCGGCGTGCCCAGCGTCTACTACGGCGACGAGCAGGGTCTCACCGGGGTCAAGGAGGAGCGGGAGGGCGGGGACGACGCGGTCCGCCCGGTCTTTCCCGCCACCCCCGGCGAGCTGCCCCCATCGGGCCGGCCGGTCCATCTGCTGCACCGGCGCCTGATCGGGCTGCGCCGCCGCCACCCGTGGCTGGTGCGGGCCCGGACCGCCCTGCCGTACCTGGACAACCGGGCCGCCGCGCTGGAGTCCGCCGACCCGGCCGACCCCGGGCACAGGCTGCTGACCCTGCTCAACCTCGACGACCGGCCCCGCCGCCTCCCGGTGGAGACCGGCGGCCTGGCCGTGCTGGAGTCGTCCGGCTCCTCCGGCGGTGCGCCCTCCCCCGCCGATCCGGCCGTCGTGCCCGCCCACGGCTGGACGGTCCTCGGCCGGGCCTGACCCCCGGGCCGGGGACGGCGCCCGCCCCTCCGCGAGGCACGTCCGGGGCGAGCCCGCCGCATCCCGGCTCCGGATCTCAGAGGCCCCCGGCGCGGGCCGGGGCCGACTTCGACCGGCCGGCCTCGGCCGCGGGCCGGGGCGGCGGCACGCTGCCCCGGCCGTCCCTGCCGGGCCGCCGGCGCAGAAGCGCGTCGAGCGCCCACGTCCCCGGGCCGAGCACCGCGATCAGGAAGAACGACCAGCAGAACAGCGCCGAGAGCTCGCCGCCGTTGCGCAGCGGCAGCAGGTGCTCGGGCTGGTGCACCACGAAGTA
>NZ_JBHSBM010000020.1:0-20347 GCF_042650625.1 Planomonospora corallina | reverse complement strand
GCGTCCACCTCGCCCCCACCCCCACCCCCGCCCCCGCCGGCACCCCCGCCGGCACCGGCGGGCCGACCGCCGCCGGCGGAACCCCGACCGGCACCGCCGGAACCGACGCCGTGGTCGCCGCCTGACCGTCCCAGGGCCCGCCCCAGGGAACGACGGGAACGAGCGGATCGCACGGGACCCCGCCCCCGTTCCGAGGCGGGAGCGGTACGGCCGCCGAAGACGTCGGCGGCCGTCAGAACAGTTCGATGGCCGGCAGCACCGCGTGGTCGGCGGCCTGCCCGGTGGCGGCGGCGTGGTTGGCGTGCTGGCGGGCCATCACATGGCCCGTCCGCAGCTCGTCGACGTGCTGGACGCCCGCCAGCAACTCGTCGGCCGTCTTCCCCCCCTCCAGGTAGTCGATGACACCGGTGACCTGCTGCTGGACCGCCTCGACGGCTGTGCCGACGTGCTCGAGCATCTGCCGGCCGATGTCCTGCGACTGGAGTCCTCCGACGGCGCCGGTGGTGCTGTCGGTCAGCGCCGAGGAGGTGCGGGAGACCCGGCTGACCGCGGTGACGGTGTCGGTGAGTACGCCGCCGAGCATCTCCGCCAGCCGCCGCTGGGCCTCTATGACATCGAGCAGGCGGCGGGTGATGGCCGTCTGCTCCCCCGTGTCCAGCTCGGCCTCGGCGGGTCCCGCGTCGTCGAGCGTGCTGTCGTCGTCGATCACGAGACGCATCCGGTCGGTCAGCTCCCCGATGCTGGAGCCGATGTCCTGGGCGGCCCTGTTCGACTGCTCGGCCAGCTGGCGTACCTCGTCTGCGACGACGGAGAATCCCCTGCCGGCCTCGCCGGCCCGGGACGCCTCGATCTTGGCGTTCAGCGCCAGGACGTTCGTGGCGCGGCTGACGGCCTCGATCGCCGCCACGTGGCGGTTCAGGTCGCGCACCTCCTCGACCAGGGCGGCCACCTTGCGGTCGCGCTGGGCGAAGTAGCGGATGAGGCCGAGGACCAGCCGGCTGTTGGACTCGCTCATCTCGCCGAGTTGCCGCTGGGTCATGTCCACCGCCCGGCCCAGCCCGGCCACGTCCTCGGCCATGGTCCCGGCGAGGGCGTCGACCTCCTGCATGCGTTCCAGGGTCGCCAGCGCGGCCTCCTCGGTGTGGCCGGCCACGTCCCTCAGGTGCGCCGACATCACGTCGCAGTAGACGGGCAGCGGGGAGAGCGCGTGCGAGATCGCCTCCGCGCTCGGCGGAGTCCGCTCCTCGGCGTGCTCACGGGGTCCGGCCGACCGGCGGCTCGAACGGAACATCAGTACCCTCCTCGGCGGCCCCGGGGCGTGCCGCCCCCGGACGTGTCGTGGTTCCGGGAAGCGCTCAGGCGCCGGGAACGACCTGCTTGATGACGCCGAGCAGCTGCTCGGGCTGGACCGGCTTGACGAGCCATCCGGTGGCACCGGCGGCCTTGGCCTGGGCGCGCTTGGACGCCTCCGACTCGGTGGTGAGCATCAGGATGGGCGTGAACCGCATCCCGGCGGCCTTGCGGACCTCCCGGGCGAAGGTGATGCCGTCCATCTGCGGCATGTTCACGTCACTGATGATCAGGTCGGGACGGAGTCCGCCGGTGACCTTGCCCAGGGCGTCCTTGCCGTCGACGGCGGTCTCCACCCCGTAGCCGGCCTTGGTGAGGACCGACTTGATGCTCATGAGGATGGTGGCGGAGTCGTCGACGAGCATGATGGTCTTCATCGGTGGGCCTCTCTCTTGGATTTCTTTCCGCTCTGCCCGGTCCCGAGGAGCGGCATGACGTGGACGGCGAGGAACGGGTCCAGGGGCTTTCCGGTGACCACCGGGCGGAACACCAGCAGAGCCTGGAGCGCCCCGGTGTGCAGATGGGTGCAGTCGCGCAGGTTCACCCGCGGCCGGGCGGCGGCGCGCAGCCAGGCGGCGAGCGGCTCGACGTCCTCGACGGCGAGCACCCCGGTGATGACGGCGGTACGGTCACGCAGCTCGAGCGGCAACGCCGAGCACCTCCTTCATGTTGAGGACCAGCAGCACCAGCCCGTTGCCGAGCATCGCGGTACCGGAGAACGCCCCGTGGCCGGCGAGCAGCCCTTCCATCGGCTTGAGGATCACGTCCACCTCGCGGTGGAGGCGCTCGACGAGCAGGCCGACCTTCCGGCCGTCGACGCGCACGACCAGGACGTCGCGGCCTCCGTCGGGCGGCGTCCAGGGCATGCCCAGGGCCGCGGCGAGGTCGATGACGGGGACGATCTCGCCGCGCAACTGGATCACGTCCTGGTGGAGGACTCGGTCGAACTCGCCGGCGGGCACCCGTACGGCCTCCGCGACGGTGTCGACGGGCACGCCGAAACGCTGGCCGGCGACGCTGAAGACCATGACCTGGGTGACGGCCATGGACAGCGGCAGCCTGAGCCGGACGGTGGTCCCGGATCCGTGCGCGGACTCGATGGCGACGGTCCCGCCCAGGCGTTCGGCGCTGGCGCGCACGGCGTCCATGCCGACACCGCGGCCGGAGACGTCCGAGACGGCCTCGGCGGTGGAGAACCCCGGCAGGAAGACCAGGTCGGCCGCCTCGGCGTCGGGGATCGCCTCCGCCCGGGCCTCGCTGATCAGGCCCTTCTCGTAGGCCTTGCGCCTGACCCGGGCGGGGTCGATGCCCGCGCCGTCGTCGGTCACCTCGACGATGATCGCGTCGCCGTCGGAGGCGGCGGTCAGGTGGATCCTCGCGACGGGTTCCTTGCCGGCGGCGTGACGCCGCTCGGGGGTCTCGACGCCGTGGTCGAGGCTGTTGCGCACCAGGTGCACGAGCGGGTCGCCGAGGGCTTCGATGACGTCCTTGTCGGCCATCACCTCCTCGCCGGAGGTGACCAGCTCGACCGACTTGCCGAGCTTGCGGCCCAGGTCGCGGACCAGCCGGGGGAAGCGGGCGAAGGCGGCCGAGAGCGGCAGCATCCGCACGTCCATCACGGCGGCCTGCAGTTCCTCGGCGATGCGGTGCATCCCGGCGTACTGGTCCTTGATGCGGCGGGCGAGCACGCGGTCGCCGTGCTCCTCCTCGGCCGCCGCGGCCAGGAACGTCAGCGCGTTCTTGGCGACGTTCAGTTCGCCCACCAGCTCCATCAGCCGGTCGACCTTCTCCTGTTCGACCTTCAGGGTCCGCGAGCCGACCCTGGCGCCGCGCTCACCGTCGGCGGGCGTACCGGAGGCCGGGGCGGGCCCGGCCTCCGGTACGGTCGCGGCGGCGGCAACGGCGGCAGTGGCGGCAGCGGCGTCTGCGGGTGCCGCCTGCCGCGCCGCGGTCAGCAGCCGGCGGGCCGCCGCCTCGACGGCGTCCGCGCTCCCACCGTCCAGAGCACCGTCCGAGGCACCGTCCTGGGCACTGTCCAGGACGCCGTCCAGGGCGGACTCCAGTCCCAGGACGCGGGCGGCGCCCCGGACGGCGTGCGCCGCCGACGCGACCCGGGTGGCGCGGTCGTCCTCGTTCTCCGGCAGCGCCGACAGGGTCCGCACGGCCGCCTCCAGCACGGTCCGCGCGTCTCCGGCCGTCTCCGGCCGCTCCTCCCCGGCGTCCGCTGGGACGCCGGGGGCGCCTTCGAGGACGCTCCCGGGGGCGCCGCCCTCTCCGGTGCCGTCCCCGGCCCCGCCGGTCAGCCACCGGGTCAGGGCGGGGGCGCCGAGGTCGGCGATCTCGACCCGGTCGGGCACGTAGCGGAACAGATGGGCGAGCTCTCCGGTGGCGGCGCGGGTGGCGAACACGAAGCCCAGCAGGCAGGCGTACTCGTCGTACTCGCCGGGCTCCGGCCACGTCTCCGGGGGGACCGGCACCAGGCGCTCGACCGCGGGCACCTGACGCAGCAGGTGCAGCGGGTCCTCCCCGCGGAAGTAGCAGTCCTCCTCGGGCAGGTAGCGGACGAACCGCACGGTGGCGGAGGTCTGCCCCAGCCAGGAGGCCGTGTCCTCCAGCCACCGGCGGCCGAGCTCTCCCACCCACTCGGGGGCGGGGTCCGCTCCCCGCGGCGCGGGTGCGGCCCCGGCGGGCGCGGCCCCGGCGGCGGACGGACCGCCCTCGCCGCCCAGCGGCCCGCGCAGCCGTTCGATCAGCCCGGCGGCGGCGGCGTGCGCCGACGACGCCAGCCGCCCGGCGGAGGTGACGTGGGCCAGCCAGCCGCGCACCAGGTCGAAGGCGGCCAGCAGGTCGTCGGTCATCGCCGCGTCCAGGTCGATCCGGCCGCCGCGTACGGCGTCCAGCAGGTCCTCGGCGGCGTGGGTCAGGCGGGTCAGCTCGGGGAAGTCGAACAGCCCCGAGGAGCCCTTGATCGTGTGGGCGGCCCGGAAGACCTCGTTGACGAGCCCGGTGTCATGGGGCGCGCGTTCCAGGCGGAGCAGGCCCTCGTCGACCCGGGCGAGCAGGTCGCCGGCCTCGGCGAGGAACTGGGCGAGCAGCGGGCTCGGCGGGTTGGCCGGGTTCATCGGGTTCGTCGGGTTCGTCGGGTTCATCGGGTTCGTCGGGATCACTGTGCCTCCTCCCCGCTCCCGGCGGCGAGCATGGTCGCCAGCCGTACCAGCCGGGCGCCGTCGACCGGTTTGACCAGGTAGAGGTTGGCGCCGGCGGCGTAGGCGCGGTCGGCGTCGCGGCTGTGGTCCTCGGTGCTGACCATGATCACCGGGGCTCCGGTGCCCACGGTCTGCCCCCGCAGCGCCTCCACGCAGGCGTAGCCGTCCATCTTGGGCATGTTCACGTCCACCACGAACAGGTCGAACGGGGTCTGCAGGGCCAGTTCGACCGCCTCCAGGCCGTTGACCGCCTCGGTGACCTCGAAGGCCGCCTCGGTGAGCAGCTGCCGGTGGTAGAGGCGGACGGTGGCGGCGTCGTCGACGACGAGGACGCGGCGGCCGCGGGCGCCGTGGGTGCTGGTCATGGGGTCGCTCCGGTGGTGGGTCGCTGGTACACCAGGCCGTCCGGGAGGCGGCACGGCGTGAAGATGGGGGAGATCCGGCTCATCGACTCGGAGTGGCCGAGGAACAGGTAGCCGCCGGGCCGGAGCGCGCCGTAGAGGTTCTCGGCGGCGCGGCGGCTGGACAGCTCGTCGAAGTAGATCAGCATGTTCCGGCAGAAGATCACGTCGAACTTCTCGAAGACCCGCATCTGCTCGGGGTCGGTGACGTTGACCCGGGAGAAGGTGATGGCCGAGCGGATGCCGGCGGAGATCTGGTGGAACCCGCCGCCGGTCGGCGTGAAGTGCCGCTCCAGCCAGGACGGCGGGACCCGCTGCAGGGAGCGCGGACCGTAGACGCCGTGCTGGGCGTGGCCCAGCACCGCGGTGTCGATGTCGGCGGCGTGGATCTCCACGTCCACGCTGTCGATCAGCGGCCACTCCTGGAGCAGGCGCAGCGCGACGGAGTACGGTTCCTCTCCCGTCGAGCACGGCAGGGACAGGATCCGCACCGGGCCGTTCTCCCCGGTGCGGGCGCGCCGGGACATCACCGCGGGAAGGACGGAGTTCAGCAGGCTGTCGAACTGGTAGTCCTCGCGCAGGAAGTACGTCTCGTTGACCGTCAGCTGGTTGATCATGTTCTGGGTCAGCTCGGGGCGGATGCCCAGCCGGATCGAGGCGAACCAGGAGGCGAAGCCGTCCTCGCCGGAGTCCCGGACGCAGGCGCCGACGCGCTTGTCGACGAAGTAGCGCTTGGCCGGGCTGAACTGGATGCCGGTGCGGCGGTAGAAGAACTCCCGGAAGCGCTCGAACTCGCCGTCGCCGAGGACGAATGCCTCCTCGTCCCCGATGGGCTCGGTCATGTGCACGCCCCTCACCGGCCCAGGCGCGGCAGGGCCGCGTCGATGGTGAAGCACAGGAACGGGTCGTCGGCGAAGCGTGCCCGGGCCGCCGCCAGCAGCGGGCGGTGCTCCGCGCCGGCCAGCGGCAGCAGCGCGTCGACCGCGGTGGCGACCACGTTGGGGTGCCGGTCGGCGGAGACGATCTCCACCAGCCAGTCGACGGCCTGCGGGCCGGTCAGGCGGGCCAGCACCATGGCCGTGAGGATGCGCACGTCGTGGTCGGGGTCGAGCACCAGCTGCGGCAGGAGCGGCAGCACACCGGTGGGCATCGCCGACAGCGCCTCCACCACGGCGGTGCGCAGCGCGGCGTCCTCGCTGCGCAGGTGCACGGCCAGGCCCGCGGCGGCCTCGGCGCCGTCCGTGGCGGCCAGCGCGGTCAGCACGGCCTCGCGCACGACGGCGTCGCCCTCCAGCGGCACCCTCTCCAGCAGGACCGCCGTCGCGGCCGGATCCGAGCCGAGGTCGAGTACGGCGCGGCGCCGGAGCTCGGGGTCGGGGTCGGCCAGCGCCTCGGCCGGCGGGCGGGGGTCGGCGGGGACCGCGGGCGCCGGGGCGCCGGCGGCGCGGTGGACGAGTGCCATGGTGCTTCCTTCGCGAGAGTTCGGGGAGGGCCCGCTCAGCGGACCCAGTCGATGAGGTGGGCGGCGATGAGGTGGTTGGGCAGCACCGCGGTGGCGCCGCCCCGGCGGACGAGCTCACCGGGCATGCCCCACACCACCGCGGTCTCCTCGGCCTCGGCGATGGTGCGCCCGCCCGCGGCCGCCACCGCCGCCATCTCCTCGGCGCCGTCGTCCCCCATGCCGGTCAGCTGCACGCACACCAGCCGCTCCGGGTCGGCGAAGCGGCGCGCGGAGGCCACCAGCCGGTCCACGCTCGGGTGCCAGCGGTGGGCGGAGGAGGCCGGGACCGACTTGACCACCGGGCCGCCGGCGCCGGGGGCGACGAGCACGTCGGCGTCGCCGCGCCCGACGTAGATGTTGCCGGGCCGCACCGGCATGGACCGGGTGACCTCGTGCACGGTCAGCTCACACGCCTCGTCCAGCCGTCTGGCCAGCGCCGCGGTGAAGGAGGCGGGAATGTGCTGGGCCACGATCACGGGCGCGGGGAACGAGGCAGGCAGCTGCGCCAGGATCTCCGCCAGCAGGGCCGGACCTCCGGTGGAGGCGCCGACCAGCACCAGGTCCGCCGGCGCGGCCTGCGGACGGGCCGTCCCGGCGCGGGCGTGCCGGGACGGGGCGGTGGCGGCGGCGGCGACCCGGGCGCGCTGGGTGAGCAGCCGGGCGGTCAGGCCGCCGGCCCGGCGCACCCGCGCCCGGGCCGCCGCGCGGACCTTGGCGACCAGGTCGGCGGCGACGTCCTCCAGGTTCAGGGAGACCGTGCCGCCGGGCTTGGGCACGTAGTCCACCGCGCCCATGGCCAGCGCCTCCAGGGTGACCAGCGCGCCGTCCTCCGTCAGGGAGGAGACCATGACGACCGGCCGCGGATCCTGGCGCATGATCTCCGCCAGGCACGTCAGGCCGTCCATCTCGGGCATGTTCACGTCGAGGGTGACCACGTCCGGCTGGACGCGCTGCATCTGCTCCAGCGCGTCCAGCCCGTTGCGGGCGGTGCACACCTCGAACTCACCCGTGTCGGTGAGGATCCGCTTGATGAGCTTGCGCATCAGCGCGGAGTCGTCGACGACGAGGACGTTCGTGCCGGACATGACCGCCGGTCCTCTCAGGCGGCCCGGGCCGCGGGCCCGGCGGCGGCCGCCGCCAGCGCCTCGGCCTGCTCGGCCGCGAGCAGCTGGTCGGCCTGGACGAGCAGGAGCATGCGCCGGTCCCCCGGCAGGTTCGCCACCCGGCCGACCAGGCGGGCCTGCTCGGCGGAGAGCTCCGGAGCGGGCTCCAGCACCGACTTGGCGACCCGGGCGACCTCGGCGACCGAGTCGACGACGAACCCGGTCCGCACGCCGCCGATGATCAGCACCACGATGCGCTGCCGGTCGTCGCGGCCGGCGCGCTCCAGCCCCAGCCGCGTGCGCAGGTCCACCACCGGCAGCACGGTGCCGCGCAGGTTGACCAGGCCCTCGACGAAGTCGTAGGTCTTCGGCACGCGGATCAGCGTCTCCGGAACCCGGATGATCTCCTGCACCGCGTCCACGTCGACCGCGTACTCCTCGGCGTCCAGCCGGAAGACGACGAACAGCTCCTCGTCCCCGCGGCCGTCGTCGGCCAGGTTCATCTCCCTCTCCTCTCCGGCCGTCGCCGTCGTCCCGTCCCCGTCGCCGAGGTGGGCGGCGAGCTCCTCCCGGAGCGCCGCCGAGTCGAACATGCGCTCGATGTCCAGTACGGACACCAGGCGCCTGCCGCCGTCCAGACGGCAGACCGAACCGACCTCGGTGGCGTGTCCGGGCCGGTTGACCACGCCGGGCAGGGGCGCCACCAGGTCGTGGGGGACCCGCAGGACCTCCCGCACGGTGTCCATGACCACACCGGCCACCTCGCCCGCCCCCAGGGAGACCACGACGATGCGGTTCTGCGGCTCCAGCGGGGTGACGTCCAGGCCGAACACCCGGCGCATGCTGAGCACCGGGAGCAGCCGGCCGCGCAGGTCCATGACCCCGAGCACCTGCTCACCGGAGTTCGGCACCCGGCTGACCCGGTCCGGGGCCTGGACGATCTCCTGCACCTGGTCGATGGGGAGCGCGTACTCCTGCCCGTCGACGGTGAAGCTGACCAGCTCCAGCGTGTCGGCCGCCTCGTCCAGCGGGTCCTCCTCGCGCTCCGCCGCGCCGCGCCGGACATCGCCCCGCTCGGTGCGCCGGGCGCGCAGCGTGAACTCGCCGCCCACCAGGGAGTCCACGTCCAGGACCGTGGTCATCTGCCCGCCTTCGGACTTGATGACCCCGACGAGGACGTCGGAGCGGACCGTCGACCGGATCGTGTCGGCCGGCTCCACCGCACCGGGGTCGACGCTGATCACACTGGCCACCCGGTCGACCACGAACCCCAGCGGGACCCCGCCGTCGACCACGATCACCCGGGTCGTCTCGTCGTGCCCGGTCTCGGCGAGCGCGCAGCAGGTGCGCAGGCTCACCACCGGCAGCACGCGGCCGCGCAGGTTGGCCAGGCCCTCCAGGCTGGGCGGGCCCAGCGGGACCCTGACCAGGCCGGGCATGCGGATGATCTCCTGCACCCGGCTCATCGGGAACGCGTAACGCTCGCCGTCCATGTCGAAGGTGACGTAGTCGGCGCCCTCCGTCTCGTCCGCGGCGTCGTTCCCGGTGCCGTTCCCGGTGCCGTTCCCGGTGCCGTACGGCCCGCCGTGCGGGTCCCCGGGACCGCGGACGGCCGCGGCGGCGTCGTCGAGCTCGCTCATCGTGCCTCTTCTCTCCTCGCCGGTCCCGCCGTCAGTTGCTGTTCTGCAGATCGTCGGCGAGCGCCGCGATCTCCTCCACGGCCGCCGCGAGGTCCTCGGCGCCCTGCGCCTGCTGCCGGGCCGCGGCCGCCGCCTGCGCGGACAGCTGGTCGGATTCGTTGGACGCCGCGGAGATCTGGTCGAGGCCGCTCTTCACCTGGGAGATCGCCGCGGCGATCTCCTGGGCCGCGTCGCGCACCAGCTCGTTGCCGGAGCGGACCTCGGCCATGTCCCGCTCGATCTCCACCAGGCGGGCGGTGGTCGCCTTGGCGGCCTCCACCTCGGCCAGCGAGAGCCGGCTGGTCTCCTCCAGATCGCCGCGGACCTCGACGATGCGGTCCTGCACGGCCTTGACCAGGTCCTTGATGCGCTCGGCGTTCTCCGCCGAGTCGCGGGCGAGGTTGCGGATGTCGGTGGAGACCACCGCGAAGCCCTTGCCGAACTCACCGGCCCGCGCCGACTCCACCGAGCCGTTGACCGCCAGCATGTTGGTCTGGATGGACACGTTCGCGATCGCGTCCACGATCTTGTCGATCCGCCGGGAGACCAGCTCCAGCTCGACGACCTGGCGGGCGCTGTCCATGCCGGCGCGGGCCGC
Source organism: Planomonospora corallina (assembly GCF_042650625.1). Classification (NCBI taxonomy): domain Bacteria; kingdom Bacillati; phylum Actinomycetota; class Actinomycetes; order Streptosporangiales; family Streptosporangiaceae; genus Planomonospora; species Planomonospora corallina. The sequence goes on along the minus strand of NZ_JBHSBM010000020.1, from coordinate 10,509 downwards.
CTCGGCGATCGCCTCGATCGTGGCGTCGACGGACTCCTTGTTGGCGACCAGCATCGCCAGCATGCCGTCGGCCTTCTCCACGGCCGCTCCGCCGCGGGTCTCGGCCAGCTCGGCGCCCTGCTCGATCTGGACCAGCGCGCCGGCGGCGTCCTGGGCCTTGACGGCGGCGCTGCGCGCGCCGGCGGAGATCTGCCCGATCGCGGTGGAGATCTGGGCGGCGGCCCGGTTGATCTCCTCCACCGCGGCCGACAGCTCCTCTGCGGCCGAGGCGACCTCCTCGGCGCTCTTGCCGATGTCGGTGCTGGTGCGCAGCCCGTCGGCGATCTCGGCCAGCTCCTCGGCGGCCTGCTCGCTCTGCTGCAGCGCCGCGCCCTGCTGGCCGACGGTCTGCAGGGACTCCTCGGTGGCGGCCGACTGCTGCTCGGCGGCGGCGGCGATCTCCTCGGAACGGACCTTGGCGTCGGCGGCGGCCTTCTCCGCCTGGACGGCCGCGGCGGCCATCTCGGCGGCCCCGTCCAGGATCTGCGCCATGTCGGTGCGGATCTGCTCCAGCTGGGCGGTGATGGCCTTGCCCTTCTCGACCTCGCCGCGGGCGGTCTCCGCCGACCGCTGCACGCTGGCGGCGACGGTGTTGACACCCTCGCGGACCTCGTCGATCAGGCCCCGGATCTGGCTGGCGCTGCGCTCGCTGGTCTCGGCCAGGGTGCGCACCTCGTCGGCCACGACCGCGAACCCCTTGCCGTGCTGGCGGGCGCGGGCGGCCTCGATGGCGGCGTTGAGCGCCAGCAGGTTCGTCTGGTCGGCGATGTGCGCGACCGTCTTGACGATCTCGCCGATCTCGTCGGCCTGCTTCTCCAGCTCGCTGATGACCTTCACCGAGGCGGTCTGGCGGCCCGAGGCGCTCTCGACGTTGCGCAGCATGCCGTCGATGCCGGTCTTGGTCTCCGTCAGCAGGCGCTGCAGGGCGGTGGTGAGCCCCTGAACCTTCTCGGTGGCCTGCTGCTGCGTCTTGATCCGCTCCTCGACCTTGGTGACGGTGGCCAGGCTCTGCTGGGTGGCGCTGGAGGACTCCTCCGCGCCGGCGGCGATCTGCTGCATCGCGTCGCGCAGCTGCCGGGAGGCCTCGGCGGCCTGGGCGTTCTGCGCGGAGATCTCAGCGGTGGCCGCGGCGATCCGCTCGGCGGCCTGCTGCTGCTTGGCCACCGAACGGGCCCGGCGCCGGGCGGCGTCGCTCTCGCCCCGTGCGGAGCCGGCGGTGCCGGCGGTGCCGGCGGGCCGTACGGCCTCGGAGACCGTGGCGATCTTGGTGCCGTTGACGGGACGGCCGTTCGAGGAGCTCGTGAGAGGCATGTCTGTCCTTGCTTCCTTGATGTCGGCGCCGTCGTCCTGACGGCGCCCGGCGCCACCGCTGACGGGGTCAGCGAGACGGGTGGTCGCGGGGGGGGGGGGGGGCGACCGTGAGCGCCGGCGGGGTCGGGAACGACGGGGACACCTTCGGGAACCGACTGCCTCGTGCGGCTCGCCCCCTCCATCGGCAGGCTTCCGGCGGGCATTCGGGCGCCGGGACCAACGACTGTTTTCAGGGGACCAAGGTCTGCAACCGATCCCGCCGTTCGTCCGAACGGCGGCGTCCACGCGGTATCCCCCGCGCGGAGGGGACTCTCAGGAGGTGCCCGGAGGAAGGACTCCCGCGGACCCGGCCCGGCGGCGTCCCGGGCACCGGCGGCGCCGGTGACGGCAGGCCGGGTGGAACCGGCGGCGCCGGTGACGGCAGGCCGGGTGGAACCGGCGGCGCCGGTGACGGCAGGACCGGCGGAGCGGTCAGGCCGCGGGGTCGAGGATCACGCAGCAGTTGTCCGGGCAGGGCCGGAGCCGGACGGTGAAGCGTCCGGTGGCCTTCAGGCCCTCGAGGTAGCCGCGGGCCAGCGCGGCGTTCACCGAGCAGACCAGCTCGGTGTCGACCGCGCGCATCCGCTGGAACGGGCAGTTGGTCAGCAGCACGGAGTCGCCGTCGGCGGCGGGCTCGTAACCGAGCCGGGCGAGCAGGTCCCACAGGGCGTCACGGGAGGACTGCTCGGCGGCGAGCTCCCGGCCCCGCCGTACGGCCACGCGGACGGCGGCCCGGGTGAACGGCTCGGGCGGCAGCTGCTCCCGGGCGGCCCGCAGCAGGATCTCGGCGAGCAGTTCGTAGCGCCGGGGCGGCACGGAGGCGTTCAGCTCGCGCCGGACGGCCCGGTAGCGCTGCGCGGGGCGGCCCCGGCGGCCGGTGCCGGCGGGCTCGTCGGTCTCCTCCACGAGGCGGGCCTGCTCGAGCTTGTGCAGGTGGAACGCGACCAGGGTCCGCCCCATGTCGAGGGCCTGGCAGATCTCCTGGCGGGTGACCGGCCCGTCGGCGCGGGCCAGGAACTCGTAGATGCGTGCCCGCTGCGGCTCGGACAGCAGGCCGAGCGCTTCGAGGTCCTCCGGCATCGCGTCCATGGGTCTCACCGTAGCCCACCCCCCAAATTTAGCCAATGTCGGTTGACGTAATTCGAGGCGGGCGGAATATTGACCATGGTGGTTGGCGAAAATGGCGGCCCTGGCTGGAGGAGACCATGCGCCTGTTCTCGTTCCGCTCCGCGCTCACGCTCGAGGGCCGCAGGGCCAAGGGCCCGCTGCGCGGCACGGCGGGCAAGCCCCTGCAACCGCCACCGCCGGCGCTCCGCCCGGTGAGACCTCCGGCCCCCTTCCCCCGACAAGGAGACACCCGTGACCGTACTGACGTGGGACGACAGCGAGAACGCCCGGCACCCGAGCCCCGGACGGCCCGCCGGCGACGCGTCCGTGATCGATCTGCCCGCGGCACAGCACGCGGTGGCGGACCTGCTGCGCGCCCTGGGCCGCGACCCCCGCTCACCGCATCTGCGCGACACCCCTCGGCGCGTGGCCGCCGCCTTCGCCCAGATGCTGACCCCGGTCCCCTTCACGCTGACGACCTTCCCCAACGACGAGGGCTACGACGAGCTCGTGCTCGTCAAGGACATCCCCTTCTCCTCCCTGTGCGAGCACCACCTGCTGCCCTTCTCCGGCACGGCCCATGTCGGCTACCTCCCCGGCGACCGCATCGTCGGGCTGTCCAAGCTCGCCCGCGTGGTCCACCGCTTCGCCGGCGACACGCAGGTCCAGGAACGCCTCACCGCCCAGATCGCCGACTTCCTCGGCCAGAGCCTGCGCCCCAAGGGCGTCGGCGTCGTCCTTGAGGCCGAGCACCTGTGCATGTCGCTGCGCGGTGTGCGGACCGTGGGCGCGCGGACCGTCACCTCCCGCCTGCTCGGGACCCTGCGCGACGACCCCCGCTCACGGCAGGAGTTCATGGCCCTGACGACCGCCGCCTCGAAAGCGCCGGGAAGCTGACCCCGCAGCGAGGCGCGGCCGGCCGCCCGAGGGCCGTCCCGGGGCGCGTGCCACCGGACGGGCACCGGACGGGCTCGGCGGGCCGGCCGCTCCGCCGTGCCGGCCGGCGCCCGACCGGCGTGGGGATCTGCCCGGCCCGAAGACCACGACCACCGCACGAAACCGAGAAGTGATCCCATGAAAGGTGACTCCATGACGTTCGACCGGTTCCACGGCCCGGTGCTCTCGCTCTTCCGCACCGTGACGGGCCTGCTGTTCGCCTTCCACGGACTGGCGTCGATGTTCGGCGTCCTGGGCGGCAACCGCGGCACCGGCCAGGCCGTCGCGTTCGGCGTCTGGCCCACCTGGTGGGCCGCGCTCATCCAGCTCGTCTTCGGCGGCCTCGTGCTCGCCGGGCTCTTCACCCGCCTCAGCGCCCTGCTGTGCTCCGGCTCGATGGCGTACGCGTACTTCGTGGTGCACCAGCCCGAGCACCTGCTGCCGCTGCGCAACGGCGGCGAGCTGTCGGCGCTGTTCTGCTGGTCGTTCTTCCTGATCGCGGTGCTCGGCCCGGGGACGTGGGCGCTCGACGGGTTCCTGCGCTCCCAGCGCGCCACCGGGCCGGGCACGCGTCAAGCGCACGCCCGGCTCGGTGGCCCGGTCCCCGATTGACACGGCCCCCGCCGCGCCCGGCGCCGTCCGCGCCTCCGGCCCGGTTCTCTCCCCCGGGCGCCGGGCACCCGCAGCGTGGATGCTCCGCCCTTCAGGGAACGAGACGCGGAACGGCCGGACACTCAGGTCTCCCGATCGCCGAGCAGTGCCGTCCGCTCACCGGGCCCGCGGCTCCGATCCCATCCATTGGCGGGGACGGGCTCCGCAAGGCGCGCCGAGGCCGGTGCGGTGCGGCGTGGTCAGCGGCTCACCAGGGCACCGGATTCCATCGCCACCCAGATCACGCCGTCGGGCCCGACCGTGAGCCCGTGGGGCTCGGCACCGTCCAGAGGGTACTCCTCGATCCTGCCTCCGGTCGTGATGCGGCCCAGCCTGCCGGTGCCCCACTCGGTGAACCACAGGGCGCCGTCCGGGCCGGTGACGATGGCGTGCGGCCTGGAGGCGCGGTCGGGGAGCGGGAACTCGCTGACAGCGCCGGAGGTGTCGATCCGGCCCACCTGGCCCGCGCCGATCTCCACGAACCACAGGGCTTCATCCGGTCCGGAGCAGATGCCCACCGGAGCGGCGGCCGGCGTGGGCAGCCCGTGCAGCCTCACCTCGCCGTCAACGGTGATGCGGCCGATCGCGTTGCCCTGGTTGAGGGTGAACCAGAGCGCCCCGTCGGGCCCTGCCGTGATCGCCGACGGCATCGCGCCCCGGGTGGGCAGCGGGTGGAGGGTGACCTCGCCCGCCGCGGTGATGCGGCCGATCCGGTCGCCCTGGAGCTGTGTGAACCACATGTTCCCGTCGGGGCCGGCGGCGATGCCGTACGGCGAGTCCACCTCGAAGGCGGTGACCGTGCCGTCCACGGTGATCCGCCCGATCCGGCCGCCGGCGAACTCGGTGTACCACAACGCGCCGTCGCATCCCGCGGTGATCACCGTGGGGCGGCCGTCGGCGGGCTCGAGCTGGAAGAGCGCGGGCTCCTCGCCCGGAACGACCCGTCCGATCCGTCCCTGGTGGACGAGCGTGAACCACAGAGCGCCGTCGGGACCGGTGACGACGTCGTAGGGGGAACCATCGATCAACATGCGTGACCTCCCGGGAGCGGGATCTGCGTGCCGGTGAAGCGGCGCCGCAGCGCCCGGTCGTGCGTGACCACCACGAGCGCTCCGCCGTAGCCGTCGAGCGCCTGTTCGAGCTCCTCGACCAGGGGGAGCGAGAGGTGGTTGGTGGGCTCGTCGAGCAGCAGCAGGTCGTACTCGCCCGCCAGCAGCACGGCCAGCGCCAGCCGCCGCCGCTGCCCCACCGACAGGGCGCCGACCTTGAGCCCGAGCGCCTCCGGACGGAACAGGCCGGTCGCCATCAGTGCCGCCGCCTCTCCGCCGTAGGTCTCCAGGACCGTCCTGTCCGGATCGAACGTCACCTCCTGCGGGAGGTATCCGGCCCGCTCACCCGCCTCGGCGGCGATCGCGGCGAGCAGCGTCGACTTGCCGGCGCCGTTGGGGCCGTGGATCAGCAGGCGGTCGCCCGCCGCGATCCGCACCCGGCCGAACTCCACGAGCGTGCCCGTGCCGGCACCGGCGGGCGCGAACGCGCCGCGGAAGCGCAGCGGCTCGGGCGGGCGCGGGACCGGGTTCTCCCGCAGGCGGCGCAGGCGCTCGGCCGCCTGCCGTACCCGCGAGGCCACCGAGTCCTGCACACGCCCGGCGTTGCGGTCATAGGCCATCTTGTTGTTGTCCTTCATGGCCCGGCCCGCCGCGACGCGGTGCGCGGTGGTCGCGGCGAACTCCCCGGCCTGCCGGATCTCCTCCTGCCAGTCGGCGTAGGCCTGCTCCCAGCGCAACCTGGCCGCCGCCTTGTCGGCGAGGAAGCCGGTGTAGCCGCCGCCGAACCTGGTCATCGTGCCGCCCTCGACCTCGAGGATCGCCGTCGCCACCCGGTCCAGGAAGATCCGGTCGTGCGAGACCGCCACCACCGTGCCCTTGTGTTCGCGCAGCCGGTCCTCCAGCCAGGCCGTCGCCGCCTCGTCGAGGTGGTTGGTCGGCTCGTCGAGCAGCAGGATCTCCGGCGAGGCCGCCAGTACGCAGGCCAGTCCCAGCCGGGCCTGCTCGCCGCCGGACAGGCTCGACAGCACGCGTGACCGCTCGATCCGGGCCAGGCCCAGGGCGTGCATCGCCTTGTCCACGCGGGCGTCGGCCTCGTATCCGCCCCTGGCCTCGAAGGCGGCGAGCAACTCGCCGTATCGGTCCATGTCCTGCACCTCGGCGGCCTCCTGCATTCCGCGCTCGATGGCGCGCAGCTCGGCCAGGGCGGCGTCGACGGCCTGCTGGACGGTGTGGTGGCCCGGCAGGCCGAGGGTCTGGCCCAGGTAACCGACTCCGCCGGCCGCCGACACCGTCACCTCGCCGTCGTCCGGCGTCTCCACGCCGGCGATCACCCGGAGCAGCGTGGACTTGCCGGAGCCGTTCTCGCCCACGATCCCCGCGCGCTCTCCGGGGCGGACGCTGAAGGTGACCCGATCGAGGACCAGGTGCTCGCCGTACGACTTCGAGACTCCCTTGAGGGAGAGCTGGGTGGTCAGAATGGAACTCCAATCGCAACTTATGTAGCTTTAACGTAACCCAATGCGAGCCTTAATGCAACTGGAGTAGACATTGGAGAAGCGCCCCGGTGGTCGCAGCGCCCGCGTGCGCGACGCCGTACGGCAGGCGACCCTCACCGAACTGGCCGAACACGGCTACAGCGGACTGACGGTGGAGAACGTGGCGATCCGCTCCGGTGTCCACAAGACGACCGTGTACCGCCGCTGGGGAAGCGCGGAGGGGCTCATCGCGGACGCCCTGGAGCTCGCGCGGCAGGAACCGTGGCCGGTGCCCGACACCGGCTCCCTCAAGGGGGACCTGCGGGAGATCACCCGGCTGGTGCAGAGCGGGTTCGCCGATCCCGTCGCCGGGCCGGTCTCCGCCGCGTTCGTGACGGCGGCCGTGCAGAGCAGCGGCGCCGCGCAGTCCCTGCACGACTTCTTCTCGGCCCGCCACGAGCAGGCGGCCGACGTGGTGCGGCGAGCCGTCGACCGGGGCGAGCTGCCGGCGGGCACGGACGCCGCCGACGTGATCAGGATGGCCGTCGCCCCGATCTACTACCGGCTGTTCATCACCCGCGAGCCGGTCACCGAACGCGACGCGGAACGCGCGGCCGACGCCGCCGTCGCCGCCGCCCGCGCGGGCGTCATCCGGTGATCGCCTGGCCCCGGTGCCGCGTGCGGCCGGCACTCCCCCTTCTCAGGTTTAGTTTTAGTCGATCGCTTAATTGTTTAGAGAGCTACGAAACTCTTAACCTGTTCACATGATCCGTACCACATAATTCCGGTTATGGGGTACCGCATCGCATGAGGAGATCACGCCGCCACCGCCCGCTCCCATCGGCCGCATCCAGCAGATGCCGGTGATGCGCGACAAGATCGGTATGCGACATGGCTTGATGACCACATTGGAGCGCGGATCCCGGCCGCCCGGGCGCCCTCCCTGATCCGTGACGGCCGGGAACGGGCCCGCTCGGCACGGTTCCCTGCGGAGACGGGCCGGAGGCGGGGGCACGGCCGGAGCCGCGGCTCAGGAGGACGGGGGGAAGAGCGCCGCGAGCAGTTCCCCCGTGCTGGTGTGCCGCTCCAGCGGGTGCCGGAGCGGGCGGGTGCGGTCCAGCGTGTAGTGGTTGCGCCGGCCGCGGCGCTCCACGAGCAGGTAGCCCTCGGCGGCGAGGTCGGCGACGATGCTCTGCACCGCGCGCAGGGTGATGCCGACCTGCGCGGCGACCTCGCGCATGGTCGCGTCCGGGGCTCGGTCCAGGCAGACCAGCACGTGGGCGTGGTTGCTCAGGAACGTCCACGCGGGCCGGTCGGGCCCCCGCGGCCCTTCCCGGCTGGGACCGCCCGCCGTACCGGGACCGCCCGCCGCATCGGAACCGCTCACCGCATCGGGGCCGGGAGCGCCCACCGCGGCGACGCCGGAAGTGTCCATGCCCGCCGCCCCCTCCCTCGCCCCCACCGCGCCGGAGCAGGGGCGCGACCATTTGACATACGAATTCTACTTCGTATTGTGAAAGGGCGGAGGGGAGTACCCGATCCGCCGGGATCGTCAGTACGGCGTGCGAAAGGCCCGCCCGGTCCCGGCGCCGCCCGTACCGGGCGGCGGGGAGACCTCCGGTCGTCCACCTGACCGGAGGAGAATCCCTGTGAACGTCCCCCTGTGGGCATGGTTCGCCGTGCTGGGCGTGATCGCCGCCATGCTCGCCGTCGACCTGTTCGCCCACCGCCGCGCCCACGTCGTCGGCGTCCGCGAGGCCGCGCTCTGGTCGGCGGTCTGGGTCACCCTCGGCCTCGCCTTCGGAGCCGTCGTCTGGTGGTGGCAGGGCGCGGAGTTCGCCGGCCAGTACTACGCCGGCTACCTGATCGAGAAGTCGCTCGCCGTCGACAACGTCTTCGTCTTCGCGATCATCTTCGGGTACTTCGCCGTGCCCCCGCAGTACCAGCACCGCGTGCTGTTCTACGGCGTGCTCGGCGCGCTGGTCTTCCGCGGGGCGTTCATCGCCGCCGGGTCCGTGCTCATCGCGAGCTTCGCCTGGATCCTGTACGTCTTCGGCGCGTTCCTGGTGCTGACCGGCGTCCGCATGGCCCTGCACCGGGCGGAGACGATCGATCCGGAGCGGAGCCTGGCGCTGCGGGCGCTGCGCCGGCTGGTCCCGGTGACCGACGACTACCACGGGCACCGGTTCCTCATCCGGCGGGCCGGCGAACTGGTCGCCACCCCGCTGCTGGCGGTGCTGGTCCTGGTCGAGGTCACCGACGTCGTCTTCGCCGTCGACTCCATCCCCGCGATCTTCGCCGTGACCTCCGAGCCGTTCCTGGTCTTCACCTCCAACGCCTTCGCCGTCCTCGGTCTGCGCGCCATGTACTTCCTGCTGGCCGATCTGATGCACCGCTTCGTCCACCTCAAGCTCGGCCTGGCCCTGGTGCTGGTCTGGGTGGGCGTGAAGATGCTGCTGCTGGAGGTCTACAAGATCCCCACCGGGGTGTCGCTGGCGGTGGTCGCGGCCATCCTCGCCACGGCCGTCATCACCAGCTGGCGCGCCACCCGTCCCGGTCGCCGCACGCCGCCTCCGTCCCACGACGACCGCGAGACCCCTGCGACGATGGCCTCATGATCCGCGCGATCCTCTTCGACCTGGACGGCACCCTCCTGGACCACCGCGGCGCGGCCGACCGCGCCGCCGCCGCGTGGGCGCGGGCCACCGCGCCCGGCCACCCCCGGCTGCCCGAGGTGCCCCGGCTCTGGCAGCGGCTGGAGGAGGTCCACGTGCGCTCCTGGCAGGCCGGCGAGTGCTCCTTCGCCGAGCAGCGCCGCCGCCGCGTCCGCGACCTCTGCGCCGAACTGCGGCTGGCCGCACCGGCCGACGCGGACGCCTCCTTCGCCGGCTACCTGGAGCACTACCGGCGGCGGTGGCGGGCCTTCCCCGACGTGCCCGAGGCCCTCGACGCGTTCGACGCGCTCGGCGGCCTGCGGCTGGGCGTGCTGACCAACGGCGAGGCCGCCCAGCAGGCCGCCAAACTGGCCGCCATCGGCCTGGCCGGACGGCTGGACCCGGTCCTCACCTCCGACCTGCTCGGCGGCCACTACAAACCCGCCCGCGACTGCTACCTGCACGCCGCGCGGCTGCTGGACCTGCCTCCGGAGCAGGTGCTGGTGGTGGGCGACGACCTCGACGCCGACGTGCTCGGCCCCCGGACGGCGGGGATGCACTCGGTCTGGCTGGACCGCGGCACCGCCCCCTCCCGCACCCCGCCGCCGGACGCGCCCCGCATCACTTTGCTGACCGAACTGCCCGCGCTCCTGTCCTGAGGGCTCCGCCGTACGGCGGGGCGCCCCGGCCGCCGGGGCGGCGGGAGGTCCGGCGACGGACCGTTCACACGGAGGCAACGGAAAGCGCGCGCGCCATTGATTCACAAAAGGAGACTTCTCCGAAAATAGCATTTCGTGTTATGATTCATATGTCATGACGACTCATGACAACGGCATTTTGGATGCCATTCTCCCCGACAGCCCCGAAGAGCTTCCCGCCGCGTTCGTGGCGGCGTTCAACTCCGGGGCGCCGGAGCGGCTCGACCGCCTCTACGAGGACGCGGGTGTCCTCGTCCCCAGGCCCGGCCATCCCGTCACGGGCGAGGGGAAGGCCGCCGCCAACCAGCACCTTCTCAGCTTCGGCCTGCCGATCGAGGCCCGGCTCCGGCACTCCTACGTCGCCGGCGACATCGCCCTGCTCGTCATCGACTGGTCCATCATGACCTCCCGAGGGGACCGTCGCCTTTAGGCGACGGAGGAATCGGGAGCGGGAGGGCCGCCAGGGCCCGAGCGTGCATTGAGCCGCCTGATCTGCGCATCAGAGATCTCCGTTCGTCACATATTAGATGGGCGTCACTGCTGTAATGAT
>NZ_JBHSBM010000019.1:13856-58195 GCF_042650625.1 Planomonospora corallina | reverse complement strand
CGGGGCGGCCCTTTCTGTTTTCGCGGGGGTTGTGCGGGGGTGGGTTCTCCGGGGTGGGGTCGCCGGTGGGCGGCCCCTTTTTTTCGTCGCCGGGGACCGCCGCCGGGGACGGCGCCCTTTCTTCTGCCGGTGCGGAGGCGCCGGCGCGTCCCTTCCCGCTCTCCCGGGTCCTCGACGGTCTTCGAAATCCGCCCGGGAGATCAGACGTGGAGTTCCCCGGAGAGCACGGTCACCGCGTGTCCGGACAGTCCGACCCGGTCACCACGCACGGTGGTGCGGATCTCCCCGCCCCGTTCGGAGAGCTGCCGGCCGATCAGGGTGTCCCGGCCGAACCTGGCCGACCAGTAGGGGGCGAGAGCACAGTGCGCGGAGCCGGTCACCGGGTCCTCCGGGACACCGACCCTGGGCGCGAAGAAACGAGAGACATAGTCCGCGCCCTCCCCGGAGGCGGCGGCGGTGACGATGATGCCCCGGGCGTCCACGGCCTCCAGTGCGGCGAAGTCGGGGGAGACGGCGCGCACGGCTTCCTCGTCCTCGACCTCCACGAGATAGTCCCAGACGTTCTTGCCGATCCGGACGGGTTTCACCCCGAGCGCCTCGACGAGACCCTCAGGAGCGGCGGCCTCCGCCACGCTCTTCGCGGGGAAGTCCAGAGTGATCACCTCGTCCTCGCCACGCGTCACCCGGAGGATTCCGCTCTTCGTCGAGAATTCGAGGACGCCCGTGGCGATTCCGGTGGAGTAGAGCACATGCGCGGTCGCGAGCGTGGCGTGCCCGCAGAGCGCCACCTCGGTCGTCGGCGTGAACCAGCGGAGGAAATGCGGCCCCTCTCCTGCGCGGAGCAGGAAAGCCGTCTCCGAGTGCCTCATCTCCGCGGCGACGGACTGCATCCACTCATCAGGCATCGGTGCGTCGAGCAGACAGACTCCGGCGGGGTTGCCACGGAAAGTCCGGTCGGTAAAAGAGTCGACAGTGTAGATGCGCATGACGAGATACTAGGGGGGTCGTAGACAGGGGATTGAGGGCGGGCCTGGGGGGCAGGCAAGCCTGGACGCCGGCCGTACGAATTGGAAATTCACGCTGGGCGTGTCGCGTGGCGAACTTTCCGTCGTCGGCTAGCGTCAAAGGTTGTGGGGATGGACGCCGAACACGGCGTGGCCCTACGGGAAAGGACGTGCCAATGGGGGCAGTGCGTAAGGTGGCGACCTACCTTGGCCTGGGCGGGGAAGAGCAGTATGACGACTCCTACGACTACGGCTACGAGGAAGAGATCGAGGCCGAGGAGGAGCAGTGGAGGCCGGCTTCGGAGCGGGCCGCCAGACGTTGGCGCGCGGTGAGCGAGCCTTCGAAGATCGTCATGCTCACGCCGAGGAAGTACAACGACGCTCCCACCATCGGACGGTACTTCCGTGAGCGGCAGGCCGTCATCATGGACGTGAACGAGATGAGCTCCGCCGAGGCGACGCGCATGGTGGACTTCGCGGCGGGACTCGCCTACGGCTGCGAGGGCCGTATCGAGCGGATCGCGGAGAAGGTCTTCCTGCTCGCCCCTGCCGACATGGAGATCACCACCGGGTGACCCGGACGGGTGCCCCCACGCCCCCCGGGGCGCCCGTCGCGATCCCCCGCCCTCTGCGAGCCCTCTGCGAGCCGGCAGGTGTGGAGAGAGCCGCCTGCCGGGTGAGACCAGGACTCCGGTCAACCGGCCCGGGGACCGCGGCGGAGCAGACGGGTCAGCTCGGTCAGATCCGAGGCGGCCGTCTGCGCGCGCTTGTCCGCCTCCCGGGCGTACTCGTGCAGAGCCCAGACGGCGCCGTCGGCCAGTTCGCGCAGCTCCGAGAGCTGGGCCGCCACGTAGTCGGCGTCCTCCTGCTCCCGGGCGCGCCGCTGCCAGAGCAGGTAGGCGCCCGCGGCGGAGAGCAGGAGCGCCACCGCCACCGAGGGAAGCGCCGGAAGCGCGGGGACGAGGAACGCGGCGCATACGAGCACCGCGCCGAGGGCGAAGAGCGTGTACGCCGGCCAGGGCAGGCCGCGGGCGGGCACGCTCTCCGAGGCCAGCTGCTTCTCGGCGGCGGAGAGCGACGCCGGGTCGGGGCCCTCCGGGTGGAGGACGACGTCGTGCCCGAGCAGTGAGATGGTGACCGTCGCGGGAGGGGCGGACTGGGTGGCCCGCACGAGGTTCTCGGCGGCGCTCCGCACGGTGGGGGCCGCGACGTGCAGGGCGATCGCCGCGAGGCGGGGGTCGGAGCCGGGTCGCAGGTCGGCGAGGAGGTAGTCGGCGAGGGAGTGCGCGGGCTCGTCGACCTCGCCGGAGACGATCAGCCGGCGCAGCACGGTCGCGGGCTCGCCCTCGGGGTCCTGAGCGGACAGGCGGGAAGGACGCCCGGCGCTGTCGTGGTCCTCTCGGACCGAGGTGATCTCGACGCATCGGCCGCGGAGCCGGGAGAGCTGGATGGCCGCGTGCACGGGCCGCGCCAGCTCGGGAAGTTGAGCGATCTCCGGGAAGTCGGTCAGCGACGGCGGGACCACGATCGAGGGTTCGTCCGGGGCCAGCGCGCGGAGCCAGCGGGCGGGGTCGGGGGTCTCGGAGACGGAGACCGCGTCGAGCTTGCGCAGGACGAAGATCTTGCCGGCCGGGCCGTACGCGCCCCGGGCGGCGGCGAGCCAGAGGGCCCGCTGGCCGGGGGTGACGGGTCCGTCGGTGGACAGGTCGCCGAAGGCGGTGCCGAACCAGGAGGCGTGGATCCGGTCGCCCTGGCCGGCCGCGGCGAGGGCGAGGCAGAGGAAGAGAGCGGTCCTCCTCCCGTCGTGCTGGGCGGCGCGGCCGAGGGGCTCCAGGGCGTCCTCACCTCGGACGAGGGCGGACAGCGCCTCCAGCGCCGGAGGGAGCCAGCCGGCGGTGGCCTCCGCGAGCCCGGGTGGCGGGGGAGGCGGCGGGGCCTCGGTGGAGAGCGCGGCCAGGAGCGCGTCGGCGTAGCGGTGCGGCTCCGCCCCGGCCTGGGGGGTCGCGGTCAGGTCCGTGCTCAAGGGCAGAGAACTCTTTCGAAATCGTGACCGTTGACCGCGCCAGCGTAGTCCGCTGCGGAGATCACTGTCGGGAGGCGCGCCGTACCGGTCTTTGCCGGACGATCACCTGGATTTGGGGAATCCTGGTGATCGTCCGGCGGACGGGTCACATGCGCTCGGGCACCGGGACACCGAGGAGGCCCAGGCCGGTCTCCAGCACGCGCAGGGTGAGCGCGCACAGGGCGAGCCGGGAGGCGCGGACGGCCTCGTCGACGTCCGCCTTCAGGACCGGGCAGTTCTCGTAGAACGTCGTGAACGCGCTCGCGGTCTCGAAGAGGTAGGCGCACAGGCGGTGCGGCTCGGCCAGGGCGGCGGCCTGCTCGACCACCGCCCCGAAACCGAGCAGCTGCAGGGCCAGGGCGCGCTCGGCCGCCTGGCCCAGCGCGATGGGACCGGTCGCCGAGGCCGGGTCGATGCCGCCCTTGCGGAAGATCGAGCGGATCCGGGCCGTGGCGTACTGCATGTAGGGGCCGGTGTTGCCGCTGAAGGCGAGCATGCGGTCGAAGTCGAAGACGTACTCGGTGTCGTGGCTGACCGACAGGTCGGCGTACTTCACCGCGCCCATGCCGACGGAGTGGGCGATCTCGCCCTGGGTCGCCTCGTCGTAGCCCCGGTCGGCGATCGCCGCCCTTGCCCGGTCGACGGCCTCGTTGAGCAGGTCCGTCAGCTTGACGGTCTCGCCGCTCCGGGTGCGGAAGCGGCGGCCGTCGGTGCCGAGCATCATGCCGATCTGGACGTGCTCGGCGGAGACCGTGTCGGGCAGCCAGCCGACCGTCCGGGCCGCAGCGAAGATCATCCGGAAGTGGAGGGCCTGGTCGGCGCCGACCACGTACAGGATGCGGTCGGCCTTGAGGTCGTTGACCCGGTAGCGGACGGCGGCCATGTCGGTGGTGGCGTAGCCGTACCCGCCGTCGCTCTTGCGGATCATGAGGGGGAGCGGCTTGTCGTCGCCGCCGGTGAAGCCGGGCGGGAAGACGCAGAGCGCGCCCTCGCTCACCACCGCGGCGCCGAGCGCCTCGAGGTCGTCGCAGGTCTGGGCGAGCATCGGGTTGTACATACTCTCGCCGGCGATGTCGTCGTCGGTGAGCGTGACGCCGAGCATGGCGTAGACCTTGTCGAAGTAGCGGATCGTGGCGTCCATGAACAGGTGCCACAGGCGCATGGTCTCCGGGTCCTCGGCCTGGAGGGTGGCCACCCGCAGGCGGGAGCGCTGCTTGAACTCCGGGTCGGAGTCGAACTTGGCGCGCGCCTCCTTGTAGTACTCGCTGCTCTCGCCGGCCTCCAGGCGTGCGAGGGCGGCAGCCTCGCCGATGTCCAGCAGGTGCTCGATGAGCATGCCGAACGGGGTGCCCCAGTCGCCGATGTGGTTCTGCCGGATGACGTTGTTGCCCAGGTGCTCCAGCATGCGGGCCAGCGCGTCGCCGACGATGGTCGTGCGCAGGTGGCCGACGTGCATCTCCTTGGACGCGTTGGGCGCGGAGTAGTCGATCACGACGGTCTGCGGCGGGGTGGTCTGGCCGACGCCGGAGCGCGGGTCGGCCAGCGACTCGCCGGCCTGGTCGGCGATCCAGGAGTCGTCGAGCGTGATGTTGAGGAAGCCGGGGCCGCTGACCTCGACCGTCGCGGGGAAGCCGGCGTCCTCGGTGAGCCGGCCGGCGATCTCCTGGGCGACCTCCCGCGGGGCCCGTCGCAGGCGCTTGCTCAGGCTCATCGCGACGTTCGCCTGGTAGTCGGCGAACTGCGAGGGACGGATCAGCGGGTCTGCGTCGGAGTACTCGGCACCGAAGGCGGCGGCCAGCGCCTGCTGGACGCGCTCGGTGAGGACGAGTTGCGGGTCGGTCATGGGCCAAGGATATCGGTAGCGCAACCGTATTCTCCGGGCCGCCGCAGCCGGTGGCGCCGCCGCAGCCGGTGGCGCCGCCGGTTCCGGAGGCGGTCGCGGGGTCCGGAGGCGGTCCTGGGGACCGAGCCGGTCGTGGAGTCCACGGTCTCGCCGGCCGCCGGGCGGCGTCACCAGAGACGGTGCGGCCGGTGGGCGGTGCCGAGCCGTTCCCCGATGCGGGGGACCACACCCTGGGCGGCCAGTTCGGCGGCGAGCACGCAGGCGGCGCTGATCCCGGCGGCGTGGGAGGCGCCGTGCGCGATGACCACGGTGCCGTTCAGCCCGAGCAGTACGGCCCCGCCGTGCGCCTCGGGGTCGAGCCGGCCGCGGAGATCCCTGATGCGGCGGCGCTGCAGCAGGCCGCCCAGCCGGGCCGTGCGGCTCTCCTCGATCGTCCTGCGGAGCTCGGAGAAGGCGTAGCGGACGCTGCCCTCCAGGGTCTTGAGGGTCACGTTCCCGGTGAAGCCGTCGGTGACGACGACGTCCACGACCCCGGTGAGCAGGTCGTGCCCCTCGATGTTGCCGGCGAAGTCGAGGCCGGGGGCGGCCGAGAGCAACTCGTGCGCCCGCTTGGTCAGCTTGTTGCCCTTGCCGGGCTCGCTGCCGATGGTCAGCAGGCCGATGCGGGGCTCGCCGACCCGGAACGCGGTCTCGGCGTACGCCGCGCCGAGGTGCGCGAACTGGACCATCATCTCGGGTTTGACCTCGGCGTTCGCGCCGGCGTCCAGGAGCACGGTGGGGCGGGGCAGGGTCGGCAGGGCCACCGCGATGGCGGGCCGCAGGACCCCGGGCTGGCCCTTGAGCCGGAGCTTGCCGGTGGCGACGACCCCGGCGGTGGAGCCGGCCGAGACCACGGCCGCGGCGTCGCCCCGCCGTACGAGGTGACAGGCGACGGCGATGCTGGAGCGGGGGCGGCGCAGGCTGGCGAGGGCGCCCTCGTCCATCGCCAGGGTCTCCTCGGCGCGCACGATCGGGATCTCCGCGGCCGCGTCGTGCCGGAGCAGCGCCTCGTGGATCGGGCGCGGAGAGCCGACGAGCACGATCGGGACGCCGTGCTCCCGGACGGCCTGCACGGCTCCCGCCACGACCTCCCCGGGGGCGTGGTCCCCGCCCATGGCGTCCAGGGCGATGGGGGCGCCGGAAGCGCCGGCGGTGTCAGGCAAGCGGTCACCTCGTACGGGATGGAGTCCCCGCATCGTAGGCGCCGTGCGCATCAGGAGAGCGGTCACCTCGTACGGGACGGGATCCCCGCATCGTATGAGGTGTTACCGCGAGTCACACAGGCGGGATCAGGGAACGCCCGGGATGTTCCAGTCGGTTCTGTCCCGGGAGACGACGACTTTGCCGAAGGCGACCTTGCCCGTGACCCGGATGACCGGACCGCCCTCCCCGCCGGTGCCGCCGGAGACGAGCCGCTTGGCGAAGAGCGCGCCGACCTCGTCGATGACGTGGGCGTCGGGCGGGACCCGGACGATCAGCTTGGCGAAGCGGGAGCCGACCTCCAGGGTGATCTCCCGGCCGGGGAGCACCGCCTCGGAGAGGTCCACGATCAGTGCGCCGAAGGAAGCGCGGAGGCTGGTGTGGCGGGCGGCGACCCAGCGCCCGCCGCGGACGACCTTGCTGAAGACGGCGGACACCTCCTGGCGCTCGGTGGCCGGGGCCGCGGCCGGGGTGGCGGTGTCGGGCAGGTCGCGGGTGAGGGGGAGGAGTTCGCCCACGGTCACCGCGGTGTAGGCGGCCTCCAGGCGGTCGGCGTGTTCGAGGCTGGTGAGGCGGCCGGTGGCGAGTGCCTCGCCCAGGACGGCGGCGACGCGGTCGCGGTCGGCGTCGGAGGCGCGCATCATGGGGTCGGTCGCGCGCGGTGCGGGGATGGAGGCGCGCAGTGCAGGGTCTGAGGCGTCCATGGGGACGAGTCTAGGCGAATTCGAGATATATCGCGAGATTTCCGCGATGGCGGGTCCGGCGCTCCCGGGGCCGGCCCACCGGGCGGCGGCGTTCCGATCCGGCCCGGTCAAGCGAATCCCCCGTGACGTAAAAGTTCCTCCCCCTGGTCCGCGGGACCCTTTTTCCCGTCCCTTTCCCGGTGTTTCACCGGACGATCGCGGAGCCTTTCTCCGGTGCTGTGGATATTTCCGGCGTAGGGGGTGCCGGGGCGTGGCACTTCATTGCGACATTTCCGTCTTCGTCGCCTCGAGGGGCAGGTCACGTGGCCCTCCTGCACGGAGGGAAAGGCGCCCTACCCCTTGCTCCAACAGGTGATCTGGGCATCGTAAACCCGCCGGGACGCCGGACGGGGCGGTGATACAAACTCCAGGACAGCTTCCGGTCGGTGCACCCCCTGCAGTGTTCATGCGACGCGCCACCGGCGAAAAACGGAGCCCTGGGGCCCGCATTCTCCACGTCATCCGGAGGAATCGGGCCGATCACGAGCTGGGAAGGCAATCATGAAGCGAGGCATCAAGACGGCCGTGGCCGTTGCGGCGTTCGGCCTGGCGGCGGCGATCTGCACGCCCGCGCAGGCGCAGGAGATCCCCTCCCTGGGTGGCAAGAACCCGGTCGAGACCGTCTCCATGGCGGTCCGCGGGCTCGCCGGCGGCCTCACCAACGGCAGGGCGGCGCTGGACGGGCTGACGGGCGGCCAGGGCGCCGCCCCCGCCGCCCCCGGGGTGGTCGGGAAGGCGTCGGGCACCATCGAACGGCTGCTGGGCATCTCCGCCGAGCACCTCACCTCCGGCGCGCAGCTGCGCGACCTCACCGGGGGCGCGTCTCTGCGGGACGTCGCCGGCGGGCAGCCGCTGCGGGGCCTCACCGGCAGCGGGCCGCTGCAGGACATCACCGGCGGGTCGAACCCGCTGACCGGCGCCGGCGACAGCGCCGGGCACATCATCGGCGCCACCAACGGCCTGACCCACTCCGGGGCGCGGGCGGTGGAGAACGTCCAGGGGACCGTGGAGGGAGCCGAGGGGTTCACCTACCAGCGGCCCCGGGTCGAGGGGCTCGTGGACGGACTGAACCAGGCCGTCCCGCAGGGCGCCGAGCGGGCGGGCACCCTCGCCCCGCTCGTGGGCAACCTGGCCCCGTCCGAGGCGGGGTCGCTCGTCGGCTCGGTGGAGCCGGTCACCCGCTCCGCCTCCATCGACGAGCTCTCCCCGCTGCTGGACAGCGGCAGCGCGCGCAGCGGCGAGGCCGCCACGGGCACGCTGCGGTCGGTGACCGGCGCGGTCCGCGGTGTCACGGAGGACCTGACCCGGTAGCCGTCACCCGGTTCCACGACGGGCCCGCCGGCGTGGCGGCTCCCGTCGCGGGTCCGCCGGCGGGCCTGATCCCGGCGGTGGCCCCGCCATCACCACGAAGAGACCGGCCGGTGCGCACCGGCCGGTCTCTTCGTGTCGTCACGCCGTCCCGTGCCCCGGGCGCGGGCTCCGAGCCGGACGGCGCGGCCGGCTCAGTCGCCCGGGAACCGCACGGACGTGCGGCGGGCGATCTGGGCCTGGAGCCTGGCCATCTGCCAGTGCAGCTCGACGAGCTGCTCGGTGAGCTGGAGAGGGGAGATCTCGGACGGGTCTTCTTCGGACAGGTGGTCGATCGCGGTCGACAGCTCTCGCATCGCGCTCCCCCACTCCATGACTCACGGCTTCCTAGGTCAAAGCCCCGATCGAAACAACGTTCGAATCATAACCGAACGCCGGTCCCGATGTCAGTCGAACGCCCCGGGACACGCCGCCCGTCCCCGGGGCGTCTTCAGCGCACCTCGTAGACGGGCGCGATGTAGCCGCGCGCCAGGGTGTTGGCGGTGATGTTGAAGCCGATGACGGCGGGCGGGGCCTCGGCGTCCACCCCCAGCTTCTCCACGCCGAGGGCGTGCACGGCGAACAGGTAGCGGTGCGGCCAGCCGGGCGGCGGGGCGGCACCGCCGTACTCCTTGCGGCTGTAGTCGTTGCGGCCGTGCGTGCCGGAGCGGGTGCCGGCGGCGCCCGCGCCCCGGGGGAGCTCCGTGACGTCGGCGGGGATGTCGTACAGCAGCCAGTGCCAGAACCCGCTGCCGGTGGGCGCGTCGGGGTCGAAGCAGGTGACCGCGTAGCTCCGGGTGCCCTCCGGGGCGCCCGACCAGCGCAGGTGCGGCGAGATGTTCCGCCCGGTCATGCCCCAGTCGTCGAAGACGTGGGCGTCGGACATCGTCTCGCCGTCGCGCACGTCGTCACTGGTGACGGTCAGCGCGGGGACGGGGGGTAGGAAGTCGTACGGGACCGGTGGCCGTTGGGACACCATTCACCTCCGATGAGGAGCGTCGTTCTCGGACGCTCCTCATCTTGCCCCGATCATGTCCCCTCGTCAGGCCTTGTTGTACGCGGCGAGCACGGTCTTCGGGTCGCCGTCCATCTTGATCTTGCCCTTGTGCAGCCAGAGGACCCGGTTGCAGGTCTCCTCGATCACGTCGAGGTTGTGCGCGACGAGGAAGACCGTGCCGGCCTCCTCGCGCATCTTCTTGATGCGCTCCTGGCTCTTGCGCTTGAACTCGCGGTCGCCGGTGGCCAGGGCCTCGTCGATGATGAGCACGTCGTGCTTCTTGGCCGAGGCGATGGCGAAACGGAGCCGGGCGCCCATGCCGGAGGAGTAGGTGGACATGGGGAACTGCACGAACTCCCCGATGCCGGAGAAGTCGACGATGTCGTCGTACTTCTCCTTGACCTGCTCGGGGTTCATGCCCATGGCGTAGCAGCCGAGCACGATGTTGCGCTCGCCGGTCAGCTCGCGCATCAGGGCGGCGTTCACACCGAGCAGGGACGGCTGGCCATCGGTGTAGACCGCGCCCGAGTGCGGGGGCAGCAGGCCGGCGATGGCGCGCAGCAGGGTGGACTTGCCGGAGCCGTTGCGGCCGACGATGCCGATCGCGTCGCCGTGGTAGGCCACGAAGGAGACGCCGCGCACGGCGTGGATCTCCTTCATCTGGGGCCGGCCCTGGCGCTTGAGGAGGCGGAGCAGGGCGTTGGCGGCGTTGCCCTTCTCGGCGTCGGTGGCGGCGCCGTACACCCGGTAGATGATGTGCAGGTCGTCCACGATGACCGTGGGGACGCGCTCGCCGGGGCCCTGCGGCTCGGGGTCGGGGTGCACCCGGACGTCCTTGTTGGGGGTGCTGGGCTCCTCGGCCTTCACTCCGGACAGCTCCTCGGTCATCTCAGCCACGGCCGTACTTCTCCTCGGCTCGCCAGAAGTACCAGAAGCCGCCGATCAGGGCGATCAGTGCCCAGGATATGCAAACCACCCAGATGTGCGGTGCCGCATCGTAGGACTTCATGAGCAGGTCGCGCATGAGCTCGATGTAGGCGGCGGCGGGGTTGAGGTACATGGCGTCGGCGACCCACTCCGGCAGGCCGGCGCTGAGCACGCGCTGCTCGATGGCGAAGAACACCCCGGAGGTGTAGAGCCAGGTGCGCATGATGAACGGGAGCAGCTGGTTCAGGTCGCGGGCGGTGGCGCCGACGCGGGCCAGCACGAGGCTGGCGCCGACGTTGAACATCGTCTGCAGCAGCAGGGCGACCGGGACGAGCAGCCAGAGCCAGGTCGGGGCCTCGCCGGTGAGGGGCACCAGCACGATCAGCACGCCCATGGAGATCAGCAGCTGCTGGAACTCCTGGATCGTGTAGGCCAGCGGGAGCGCCGCGCGCGGGAAGTGCAGGGCGCGGATCAGCGAGAGGTTGCCGGAGATCGACTTGGCGCCGCCGCTCACCGCGCGCTGGGTGTAGGTGAAGACGAACATCCCGGTGATGAGGAACGCCGTGTAGTTCTTGATATCGCCCTTGGCGCCGAGGATCAGGCCGAACATCACCCAGTAGATGCCCGCGTTGAGCAGCGGGGTGAGGACCTGCCATATCTGGCCGAGGGCGGAGTTGCTGTACTTCGAGACGTTGCGCGAGGTCGCGTACGTCATGACGAAGTGACGTCGTTCCCACAGTTGGCGCAGGTAGGCGGGGAGGCTGGGGCGTGCGATGGCACGCCGAAGCCCGTGGCGCGCGGCGAGCTCGGCCAGCGGCTCCTGCCCCTTGGCGGGGGTGCCGTCACTAGGGCCGCCCGCCTGGGCGTCCGCGAGGGCGGATTCCGGCTGGCTCATGGCAAGGACTCTATTGGATGAGGGTGGATGACATGCCTGCGGCGGTGGCCCGCCGCACCTTGGACGGGGACACCCGCCGCGAGGTTCCACATGGATTGTGTGGATTCTCCCGGGATTCGGCCCCCCGTGCCCGGGTCAACGGTAGCCCAGGGGGAGGTCGCACGCGGGCAACGGCGCGACCACTCCGGCCACGCGGGTATGTTGACGTGGCCATCCCCGTACCACATATGCACTAATGTCTGATTTGTGTGCATGTGGGAGTCTATGTCATGCGACCCGGTGGCCGTGTGACGTGGGGTCGGCGCGCGCGTGACCGAACTGCAACACCACGGAGACGACCCGTTAGGGGCTGATACGGGATAGTCGCGTCCGACTGGTGTGGCGTCTGTGCGTCGCCGGGTCGGCGGGGACCGGGGGACACGCATCCTCCGCCGGGCTGCCTCGGGCATCGGAGCTCAGTGTCGACGCCCACCTGTAAAGGGAGGATTTACCACAAATGCGTGTCACCAAGGGCGCGAAGGTCGTCGCCGCTACGGTGTTGTTGGCGATGGGGCTCGCCGCCTGCGGCGGGGCCTCCGGAGGTGGGACGGGCGCGGCCGCCGACGCCGTGCGCGTGAAGATCGGCGAACCGCAGAAGCTGTTCTACCCCGCCGACACCACCGAGGTCGAGGGCGCGGAGGTCATGGCCGCGGTGTTCGCCCCCCTCGTGAAGTTCAACGAGGAGAAGCAGGTCATCGACTTCGTCGCCGACTCGATCACCTCGACCGACAACCGGACCTGGACGATCAAGATCAAGTCCGGGTTCACCTGGCACAACGGCGACCCGCTGACCGCGCAGAACTACGTGGACGCGTGGAACTACGCCGCCAACCAGGAGAACGCCCAGGGCGGCAACTACTTCTTCGCCCGCTTCCTCGGCTACGAGGACCTCAACCCGGGCGAGGGCAAGACCCCCTCCGTCAAGGAGATGAAGGGGCTGAAGGTCGTGAACAAGACGACCTTCCGGGTCACCCTCAAGCAGCCGTTCTCGCAGTTCAGGAACCTGCTCGGGTACACCACCTTCTACCCGCTGCCCGAGGTGGCCTTCGGCGCGGACGGGAAGATCACCGAGGAGTACGCCAAGAAGCCGATCGGCCAGGGCTACTTCAAGATGGACAAGCCCTACAACAAGGGCACCGACCAGACGATCGAACTGACGCGCTACGACGACTTCCCCGGCGAGAAGCCGAAGTTCGACAAGCTGCAGTTCAGGATCTACAGCAGCGCCGAGACCGCCTGGAACGACCTGCAGGGCGGCACCATCGACATCATGGAGCAGCTGCCGCCCTCGGCGATCTCCGTCGCCGAGGAGCTGGGCGAGCGCTACATCGACCAGGCCGACGCCAGTATCGGCTACGTCGGCTTCCCGCTGATCGCCAACAAGGAGTACGAGAACCCGCAGATCCGGCGGGCCATCTCCATGGCGATCGACCGCAAGACCATCACCGACACGGTCTTCTCCGGCACGCGCTCCCCCGCCGACGACTTCATCAACCCGCTGCTGGACGGCTACCGCGCCGGCGCCTGCACGGCCTGCGTCTACGACCCGGCCCAGGCCAAGAAGCTCTACGACGAGGCGAACGGCCCGAAGAAGGTGGAGCTCGCCTCCAACATGGACGGCGGCCACAAGGAGTGGATCGAGGCGGTCGCCAACAACCTCCGCTCCAACCTGGGCATCGAGGTCGAGATCAGGCCGTTCGAGGGCCTCGGGCAGATCCTCGACGAGCTGCAGGCCAAGAAGTACGGCGGCATGTTCCGGATGGGCTGGAGCATCGACTACCCGTCCGCCGAGAACTACCTGACGCCGATCTTCTCCACCGGCGCCATCAAGAACGGCACGAACTTCTCCGGCTACTCCAACCCCGAGTTCGACGCCTTCCTGGCCAAGGGCGACGGCGCCGCCACCTACGAGGAGAGCCTGCGCTACTACCAGAAGGCCGACGACCTGCTCCTGCGCGACCTGCCGCTCATCCCGATCTTCTTCTACCGGGCGAACGCGGCGTTCTCCGAGCACGTCCGGGGCGTGAAGATCAACCTGCTCAACCTGATCGAGTGGACCTCGATCGAGAAGGCGTCGGCGGCCTAGCGGCCGCCGCGGCCGGGACCTGCCGGGCGGCGGGTCCCGTCCCGCCGCCTTCCATATCCGAAAGGCCACCACCAGTGACGCGACTCCCCCGCCGGTCGATCCCGGCGGCCGTCTAGACCCGGTCCGATGGGCCGCTACGTCATCCGGCGCCTGCTCCAGGCGATCCCCGTGCTGCTGGGCGCCACACTGCTCATCTTCTTCGTCGTCTTCAAACTGCCGGGCAACCCGCTCGAGTGGATGTCGAACGGGAAGCGGATGCCTCCCCACATCGCCGCCCTCCTGACCGAGCAGTACCACCTGGACGACCCCTTCCTCCTCCAGTACTGGCACTACCTGACCGGGCTCCTCCAGGGCGACCTCGGCAAGACGTTCGCGGGGGTCCCCGTCTCGGAGATCATCGCCGGCAAGTTCCAGGTCTCGCTCAACCTCGCGGTCACCGCGCTGGTCATGGAGGCCGTCATCGGCGTCGGGCTCGGCTTCTACGCGGCGCTGCGCCGGGGCCGCGCGCAGGACACCATGGTGCTCGCCTCCACGCTCCTGCTGATCTCCATCCCGGTGCTGGTCACCGGCTTCGTGCTCCAGCTCCTGCTCGGCGTCAAGCTCAAGCAGAGCACCGGGATCGACTTCTTCCCGATCTCGGGCGCCTTCGAGGGGTGGCGGAGCTACCTGCTGCCGGGCTTCGTGCTCGCCGGGACCTCGATCGCCTACCTCACCCGGCTGACCAGGACCACCCTGGTGGAGACCCTGCGCTCGGACTACGTCCGCACCGCGGTGGCCAAGGGACTGCCCCGGCGCCGGATCGTCGGGCGGCACGCGCTGCGCAACGCGCTCATCCCCGTCGTCACCTACCTCGGCGCCGACCTCGGCACGCTGATGGGCAGCGCGGTCATCACCGAGACCATCTTCAATCTGCCCGGCCTGGGGCAGGAGCTGTTCCGCTCGGTCTCCGAGCGCCAGCAGCCCGTCGTCGTGGGCATCGTGACGCTCCTGGTGCTGGTCTACATCCTGGCCAACCTGGTCGTCGACCTGCTCTACGCCGTGCTCGACCCGAGGATCCGCTATGAGTAGCGCCGCACCCCCGAAGACCGGGCGGGCCCGGCACGCCCGCCGCGCCCGGAGCACACGGGCGGCCAAGCCCGCCGGGCTCTGGCACGACGCCTGGCAGGACCTGCGCCGCCGCCCGATGTTCGTCGTCTCGGCCGTCCTGATCGGCGTGATCCTCCTGATGGCGGTGGTGCCCGGGCTGTTCACCTCCGTGGACCCGTTCGACGCCACGGGCTGCCGGCTCGCCGACGCCCGCCAGGGGCCGAGCGCCGCCCACTGGTTCGGCACCGACAACCAGGGCTGCGACACCTACGCCCGGACCGTGTACGGCGCGGGCAACTCGCTGCTGGTGGGCCTGAGCAGCACCGTCGCCACCGCGCTCGCCGGCGGCCTGCTGGGCCTGCTGGCCGGGTTCCGGGGCGGGTGGCCGGACGCGCTGCTCTCCCGGACGGCCGAGGTGTTCTTCGCGATCCCGTGGGTCCTCGGCGCGCTGCTGATCCTGTCGATCTTCCGGACCGGCACGGTGTGGACGGTCATGCTCGCGCTGGCCGTACTGTCGTGGCCGATGACGTTCCGCGTCATGCGGGCCGCGGTGATCGCGGCGCGGGGCCAGGACTACGTGGTCGCGGCCCGGGGGCTCGGCGCGTCGGCCGGGCGGCTCATGTTCCGGCACATCCTGCCGAACTCGATCGCCCCGCTGATCGTGGTCGCCACGATCAACCTCGGCGTGTTCATCGCCGCCGAGGCGGGCCTGTCGTTCCTCGGCCTCGGCATCCAGCCGCCGGAGATCTCCTGGGGAATGATGATCGCCGACGCCCGGGCGCGTTTCCTGCAGGCCCCGTGGCCGCTGCTGTTCCCCGCCGGGTTCCTCAGCCTCACGGTGCTGGCCTTCATCATGCTGGGCGACGCGGTGCGCGACGCCCTCGATCCGAAGCTGCGGTAGGGGGAGACCGTGAACGGCATTACGGGAGGCGCGCCGCAGGTGCTGCCGCCGTGGGGAGGCGTGCAGCACGAGCCGCTGCTGGCCGTCGAGGACCTGCACGTGGAGTTCGCGACCCGGCAGGGCGTCGCCAAGGCGGTCAACGGGGTCGGCTGCACGCTGGAGGCCGGGGAGACGCTGGCCGTGCTCGGCGAGTCCGGCTCGGGCAAGTCCGTGACCGCGCAGGCGATCATGGGCATCCTCGACACGCCGCCGGCCCGGATCACCCGGGGGCGGATCCGCTTCCGCGGCACGGACCTGCTCCAGCTGAACGAGGACGCCCGCGCCCAGGTGCGCGGCCGCCGGATCGCGATGGTCTTCCAGGACGCGCTCTCCGCGCTGAACCCGGTCTTCACCGTGGGCTGGCAGATCGCCGAGATGTTCCGGGTGCACCAGGGGGCCTCCAGGAAGGAGGCGGAGCGGCGGGCCGTCGAGCTGATGGACCGGGTCCGCATCCCCGGCGCGCGGCGGCGGCTGCACGACTACCCTCACGAGTTCTCCGGCGGCATGCGGCAGCGCATCATGATCGCGATGGCGGTCGCGCTCGACCCCGAGGTGCTGATCGCCGACGAGCCGACCACCGCGCTCGACGTGACGGTGCAGGCGCAGATCATGGACCTGCTCGCCGAGATCCAGCGCGAGAGCGGCATGGGGATGATCCTGATCACCCACGACCTCGGCGTGGTGGCCGACGTGGCCGACCGGATCGCCGTGATGTACGGCGGGCGCATCGTCGAGAACGCCCTCGTGCACGACGTCTACCGCGCCCCGGCCCACCCGTACACCCGCGGCCTGCTGGAGTCCGTCCCGCGGATCGACCGCAAGGGCCGGGAACTGCACGCGATCGCCGGCACGCCGCCGAACCTGCTGGACATGCCGCCGGGGTGCGCCTTCGCCCCCCGCTGCCCCTACCGGCAGGGGGACTGCGTCACCGCGGTCCCGCCGCTGCACCCGATCGGGCCGACGCGCGCCAGCGCCTGCCACTACTGGAGGGAGGTTCTCGATGGCGGCCGTGGGTGAGCCGGTTCTCGAGGTCCGCGACCTGGTCAAGCACTTCCCGCTGACCCAGGGGACCGTCTTCAGGAAGCAGGTCGGCGCGATCAGGGCCGTGGACGGCGTCTCCTTCGACCTGCGCCGCGGCGAGACGCTGGGCATCGTGGGGGAGTCCGGCTGCGGCAAGTCCACCCTGGCCAGGCTGCTGATGGGGCTGGAGCGGCCGACCTCGGGCTCGGTGCGGATCGGCGGCCGGGACATCACCCGGGCCTCCGGCGCCGAGCTGAAGGGGATCCGCCGCAACATCCAGATGGTGATGCAGGACCCGTACACCTCGCTGAACCCGAGGATGACCGTCGGGGACATCGTCGGCGAGCCGTACGAGATCCACCCGGACGCGCTGCCCCGGCAGCACCGCAGGCGCAGGGTGCAGGAGCTCCTGGAGATCGTGGGCCTCGACCCGGACCACGTCAACCGCTACCCGCACCAGTTCTCCGGCGGTCAGCGCCAGCGCATCGGCATCGCGCGCGGCCTGGCGCTCCGGCCGGAGGTCATCATCTGCGACGAGCCGGTCTCGGCGCTGGACGTGTCGATCCAGGCGCAGGTCGTCAACCTGCTGGCCCGGCTGCAGCGCGAGTTCGGGCTGTCGTACATCTTCATCGCCCACGACCTGTCCGTGGTCCGGCACATCTCCGACCGGGTCGGGGTGATGTACCTGGGCAAGATGGTCGAGCTGGGCCGGGACTCCGACATCTACGACCGGCCGGAGCACCCCTACACGCAGGCGCTGCTCTCGGCGGTCCCCGTCCCCGACCCGGACGGGCGCGAGCGGCGCAGGCGGATCATCCTGCAGGGGGACCCGCCCTCTCCGGCCTCCCCGCCGTCGGGCTGCCGGTTCCGCACGCGGTGCTGGAAGGCGGGGGACGCCTGCGCCCAGCAGGAGCCGGCGTTGCAGGTACGGCCGGGCAGCTCGCACGAGAGCGCCTGCCACTACCCGGAGATCCACCCGGTGCCCCGTCGCTACTGACCCTCCCGGGGGAGCCTCCGGCGGGAGGGGCCACGGGAAGGGGTCCGGCCCCGGCGGCGGGCGCGGAGATCGCCGCCGGGGCGCGCACCGGTCAGTTGCCGATGCCGCTGGGGAGCCGGTGCTGCGGGCCCTCCTCGCCGGGGTACTGCTCGTGCTGCGGGCCCTGGGGACCCTGGGGGCCCTGCTCGCCGGGGTAGTGGCTCTGCGGGCCGTCACCGGGGTACTGCTCGTGCTGCGGGCCCTGGGAGCCCTCGGGACCCTGCGGGCCGTACGGTCCCCAGCTGTGCGGGCCCTCCTCGCCGGGGTACTGTCCCGGAGCGGCGCCGTCGCGGCCCAGCAGGTCGCCGAACGGGCCGTCGGAGCCGCCCAGGAGCCGGCCGAGCGGGCCGTCCTCGCCCAGGATGCGCTCGAGCGGGTTGGGACTGTCGAAGACGCTCGCAGAGGCGAGGGTGGCCGTACCGGTGACGGCGACGCCCGCGACGACGGTGGCCGCGAGAATACGACGGATCATGGTTGTTCTTCCCCCGAAGATCTTCTGGGCCGGGCGCGTGAGATGAGGCGGCGCCGGCCGGTGTGACGCCGATGTGGCGCTTAGCAGTATGGGGACCGGGCCCGCGCCGCAGGGGGGGAACGTCGAAGGGCAATGGCGATGATGGCCGACCCCTGACCGAACAGGTGATGGTCGGTGGCGGAATCGGCCCAGGTTTTGACCACGCAGGGAGTGTCCGCTGTACGGCGGGCCGCCACGCTCTCCCGCGGACGCCCGGCCGGGCCGGCGGACGGGACGGCCCGCCGTACAGCGGGGGGCCGGGCGGGGCCGGGCGGGGGCCGTCTCCCGGGGCCTGGGCGAGGGTCCTGCCCGGCACCCGGCGGGGCCCTACCGGCGGCCGAGGTGACCGCAGGCGCCGACGCCGCGGTGGTGGTGGCGGAGCAGGCGGCGGGCCGCCATGGTGAGCACGAGCAGGACCAGCAGGACGCAGACGGCCCGGCGGAGGCTCCCGGTGCCGGTGAGCCCGGGGGCGACGGAGCGGATCGGGGCGGCGGCCCGGAGCGGCAGGCGGCGCATGCGGGCCGCCTGCTCCAGCGCGCGTTCGGCGTTGGCCACGCCGTGGCCGTAGGCGGGGTCGCGCCCTGTCCCGGGGGCGCGGACGGTGCCGCGTTCGACGGCCCGGCGCACCTGTGCGGGGCCCAGTTCGGGGAACTCCGACCTGATCAGCGCCGCCACCCCGGCCACCAGTGCGGCGGCCGAGCTCGTGCCGTCCCCGAGCACGTAGGAGGCATTCCCGTCGGCGGCGAGGATCCTCCGTCCCGGCGCGACCACCGACAGGTAGTCCTGCCGGTTGGAGAAGGGGGCCACGCGCAGGTTCTCGTCCACCGCGCCGACCGCGATCACGCCCGGGTAGGCCGCGGGGAAGTTCTGCCGGTTCGCGCCCGCGCCGTCGTTGCCGGAGGAGGCCACCAGCACCGCGCCCCGGGCCAGCGCGTAGAGCACCGCGCTCTCCTCGGCGGGGGAGCCCCGCCACGACCCGCCGCCTCCGCCCAGGGACATGCTGATCACCTGGGCGCCGTGGTCCACGGCGTAGCGGATGCCCCGGGCCAATGCGTCGCCGGCGCCCCGGCGGGCGCGGCCGCGCCGGGGGTCGTCGTTCTCCAGCGCGACCCGGACCGACAGGACCGTCGCGGCGGGGGCGATCCCCGTCACGCCGGGGGACCGGCCGGCGCCGCGTCCGCGCCCGGCGATGACGCTGGCCATGGCGGTGCCGTGCCGCCCCCAGAGCGAGGTCCTCCTGCTCGTGCCCGTCAGGTCGGGGCCCTCGACCACCGCGCCCGCCAGATCGGGGTGCCGGGCCTCGACCCCGGTGTCCAGCACCGCGACGGTCACCCCCTCGCCCCGGGTGGTCCGCCAGGCCTGCGGCGCGTCCATCGCGGCCAGCGCCCACTGCCGCTCCTGCCGCCTGTCCAGGGCCGGTGCGGCGCCGGACGGCCAGGTGAAGGCGGTCAGCGCGGTCACGGCCACGGCGGCGCCGAGCGCGCGTGCATAGGACACGGTGACCTCGTCAGGGAGGAGGGGAGGATGTCAGAGGGGATTCTGGCACGCGTCCCGCGGCCCAATCCGGCGCTTTGGGTATACAGGACAGTACGGACGGTTATTGCTTTTAGTCACATCAATAGCTCCTTGCGCACCTGTATGCCTTATGTACGATTCGCTCCCTGGCATGGAGGCGGCGAGGCTACATTGGATAACCGCATGCCGATGTCAACAGGCCTCGCGGCACCGTGCCGCGTTTCCTCCCCGGCTCCCGGCCGGGGTCTCCACACTGGAGGCGACCGATGGACACCGCGCCGATCCCCGGCGACAGTGCCGACCGGAAACCGGCCGCGCGGGCTCTCACCGACAGAGAGAGGGAACTGCTCGCCTTCGAACGCCAGTGGTGGCGTTACGCGGGGGCCAAGGAGCAGGCCATCCGCGCGGCCTTCGACCTGTCCGCCACCCGCTACTACCAGCTGCTCAGCGAACTGATCGACAGACCCGAGGCGCTCGCCCACGATCCGATGCTGGTCAAGCGCCTGCGCCGGCTCCGCGAGGGCCGCAGACGCGAACGCGCCGCCCGGCGGCTGGGCATGCGCCCCTGATCCCCGGGTACGGCCGCAGAACGAGCCCGGGGAGCCGAGGACCCCGGCCCGGAGGCCGCGGTCTCCCCGCTTGGAGGCAATCGATGACCGAAGGACTGGAAGCGATCCTGGCCGACCCCGCGGGGGCGGTGATCGGATGCGACTTCGACGGCACGCTCGCGCCGATCGTGCCCGATCCCGAGGCGGCCAGGATCCATCCGGACGGACCGAAGGCGCTGACCCGGCTCGGGGAGCTGGTCGGCTCCCTGGTCATCATCACCGGCCGTCCGGCCGCCACCGCCGTCGAGTACGGCTCCCTGGCCGAGGTGCCGGGACTCGTCGTGCTCGGCCACTACGGCCTCGAACGCTGGGAGGGGGGCGAGCTGTCCACTCCGCCTCCCCACCCCGGCCTGGTCACCGTCCGCTCCGAGCTGCCCACCCTGATCGCCGGGATCGCCGGGGTCAGGGTCGAGGACAAGGGGCGGGCGGTGGCGGTGCACACGCGGCAGGCCGCCTCGCCGCAGGGCGCGCTCAACGAGCTGACCGGGCCGATCGCGGAGCTGGCCGCCGAGACCGGCCTGGCGGTCGAGCCGGGCAAGTTCGTGCTGGAGCTGCGCCCGCCGGGGACGGACAAGGGCATGGCGCTGAAGGACTTCCTGGCCGAGCGCTCGGCGCGCTCGGTGCTGTTCGCCGGGGACGACCTGGGTGACCTGGCGGCCTTCGAGACCGTGCGCACCTGCGGGCTGCCGGGGGTGACGGTGTTCAGCGGTTCGGCGGAGCTCAGCGTCGAGGCCGACATCGTGGTCGACGGGCCGGCGGGGGTGGTCGAGCTGCTCGACTCGATCAGCGACGCCATCGCCTCGCGCTGACCTCTCGGCGGCGCGCCGCCCCTCCGGGCCGCCCTGCCCTGTCCTCCGCCGGTCTCCGTCGGCCTCTGCCGTCCCGGCCGGCGTCCCGCGCCGCCGGGCACGGCCGCGGCCAACCGGGCGTCAAGCCGGCGTCAAGCGGCGGCGGCTAGGTTCGCCGGCATGAGAAAGCGATCTTTTGTCCTCGCCGCCCTGGCCGGTGCCGCCGTGCTCGCCACTCCGGTCACCGCCTCGGCCGCCGCGGGGACGTCGGGGGCGGGCGTCTCGGCGGAGGCGTCCGGAGCGGGGAGCAAGACCGTCTCCTTCCGGGGGATGAAGCTGCGCATCCCCGGCGGCTGGCAGGTGCACCGCCAGGGCGACTGGATGCTGGTGCAGACCGGCCGGTGCGACCGGCCCGCCTACTTCGCCCCGAACTGCAAGGGGTTCTGGGTCCTCGGCCCCGAGGCGATCAAGTACGGTGACGAGGGTTCCCGCTACACGGGCGAGCAGCCGTTCTACCCGGCCGGCGACGTGCAGGCCTGCCCCTTCAGCGCCAGGACCGACCAGGTCATCGGCAAGCCCACCGCCGTCGGCGTGCGCCAGGTCGGGCGCGGGCACAGGGCGAAGTACGTCTCCTGGTTCGGCCGGTGCGTGACGCGGAGCAACGCCCGGCAGACGGCCACCTTCGACCAGCGGGAGTGGTACCTGCCCGCCTCGAAGATCCTGGTGGTGGACGTGTGGAACACCCCGGGGCTGTCCACCGTGCTGAAGAGGGCCACCTGGAGCTGATCCGGGGTCCCGGGCGGGGACGGTCCGCCGTGCCGTCCGCCGTACCGGGCGGAGCCCCGGAGGGGGCGCCGCACCGGGTGGGACCGCATGGGGGAGCGGTGGGTGGCCCGCAACCGGTCCGCAAGTGATCGCCAAGCGGGGATCACTAGTTTCCCCGGTATGAGAAAGCGATCTTCCGTCCTCGCCGTACTGGCGGCCACCGCCGTACTCGCGACCCCCGCGGCGGCCTCGGCCGCCACGGGGACGCATGCGGCCGGGACTTCGGGGGCCTCCGCGGCCAAGACCTTCACCTTCCGGGGCATGACCCTGAAGATCCCCTCCGGGTGGAAGGTGCACCGGGAGAGGGACTACGCGGTGGTGGTGACCGGTGCGTGCAGGTACCCGGACCCCTTCCTGCCGAACTGCAAGGGATTCTGGGTCTTCGGCCCGAAGGCGATCACCAGGGTCCCGGTCGGGGGCGGCTACATCACCTATACGGGCAAGAGGCAGTTCCACCCGTTCAGCGGTGTCATCCAGTGCCCCTTCAGCGCCGAGGAGCAGTGGTACGCCGCCGACCGGCGCGTCTCCTCGGGGCTGCACCAGGTCGGGCGCGGGCACAAGGCGCAGTACTCCGCCTGGGCCAACACCTGCGTGACGCCGTCCGGCAAGAAGACCAGGAGCTTCACGCAGCGGGAGTGGTTCCTGCCCACCTCGAAGATCCTGGTGGTGGACGTGTGGAACACCCCGGGGCTGTCCACCGTGCTGAAGAACGCCACCTGGAGCTGACCGGACCGGCTCGCCGGCCGCACCGCACCGTGGTGCGGCGCGGCGGTGTGCTCAACCGGCCGACAAGTGATCCACAAGCGGCGGCGGCTAGCTTCCGGGACATGAGAAGACGATCTTCCGTTCTCGCCGCCCTGGCGGCCGCCGCCGTGCTCGCCGCCCCGGCCGCCGCGGCGGCCGGGACCTCCGGGCAGGCTTCGGAGACAGGTGGCAGGACCCTCTCCTTCCGGGGCATGACCCTGAGGCTCCCCTCGGGCTGGAGGGTGCACGACCACCGGGACCGGGTCCTGGTGACGACCGGGAAGTGCAGGACCCCGGAGCCCTTCGCCCCGGACTGCAGGGGCTTCTGGCTGTACGGCCCGGAGGTGATCGCCTACGGTGCCGGAGGGCGCCGGTACACGGGCTCGAAGCCGTTCGTCCCCGCCTCGGGGGCGCCGGTGGGCTGCCCCTTCGCCTACGGGAGCGTCCAGGTCCTGGGGCGGGCCGGGGACCGGGGACTGCACCGGGTGGGGCGCGGGCACACGGCGAAGTACGTCGCCTGGGACGGCCGGTGCGTGAAGCGGGACGGCCGGACGACCGCGCTCTTCACCCAGCGGGAGTGGTTCCTGCCCACCTCGAAGATCGTCGTGGTGGACGCGTGGAAGACCCCGGGGCTGACGAAGGTGCTGCGGAACGCCACCTGGAGCCGACGGGGAGCGAGCTGACGGGGAGCGGCGGGGCGGGGCGGGAGCNNNNCCCCCCCCCCCCGCCGCCCCGCGGGGAGGCCGCCAGGACCCCGCCGACGGCCAGGCCGATCAGGGCGGGGACCATGAGGAACGCCTGCCGGGTGCCGAACCCGTCGGCCAGCGCGCCCAGCAGGAACGGCCCCGCGCCGATGGCGAGACCGGAGAAGATCGAGGCGACCGCGGAGGCCCGGTCCGGGCGGCCGCCGGAGGCGGCCAG
Organism: Planomonospora corallina; assembly: GCF_042650625.1. Taxonomy (NCBI): domain Bacteria; kingdom Bacillati; phylum Actinomycetota; class Actinomycetes; order Streptosporangiales; family Streptosporangiaceae; genus Planomonospora; species Planomonospora corallina. Next base: position 35,019 of record NZ_JBHSBM010000019.1, on the reverse strand, counting down.
CACCCGGGAGAGCGCCAGCGGGAAGTGCAGCGCGACCCCGAGTCCGGACACGAGCAGGCCCAGGTAGGCCGGGACGGGGTTCCCGCTCGCCCAGAAGAGCGCCCAGCCCGCGCCGGTGACCGCGAGCGCGGCCACGAGCAGCGTGTCGGGCCGCACGCGCAGGGCCAGCCGGGCCCCGCCCCAGCGGCCGGCCGCCATGCCCGCGGTGAACGCGGTCAGCGCGGTCGCCGCGACCGCCGGCGAGAGGCCCGTCTGGTCGGAGACCAGCTTCGCCGCCCAGAGGTTGAAGCAGAACTCCAGCGCGACGCAGCAGAACAGCACCCCGGTGGCGAGGTGGAACCGCCCGCCGAACCGGCCGGACGCCTCGGCGGCCGAGCGGTCCGCCGGCCCTCGGTCGCCCTCGGCGACCCAGACGCGCCCCATGGCCAACGCCAGCAGGGCGGTCACGGCCGGGGTGAGCAGCAGCGCCGCCCGCCAGCCGAACACGCTCTGCGCGGCGGCGCTGACCACGAACGGCGCGGCGATGCCGACGGCCACGCCGAGCGCGTTGGCCTCGCTGATCGCGGCCGGTCCCGCCGGGCCGTGGTGGTCGCTGAGCACGGCCATGCCCGTGTAGAGGGTGATCGAGGCCATCCCGCTGGCGACGGCGTACCCGAGCAGCGTGACCGGGAGGGCGGAGAGGACGCTGCCGAGCAGCACCAGCAGCACGCCCGCGTTCATGCCCGCCAGGCCGGTCCAGGTGACGGCCCGGCGGCCGATCCTGCGGGTCAGCGAGGGCAGCGCGAGCCCGGTGAGGACGGCGCCGGCCGCCATCGCGGTGCCGTGCAGCCCGGCGACCGCCTGGGAGATCCCCAGGTCGAGGCGGAGCAGAGGCAGGGCCGCGCTGAGGCCGTACAGATAGGTGGCGAAGGCGCCGAGCTGGAGGTAGATGAGCCAGGTGGCGCGATCACGGGTCAGTCGGACGGGCGCGACCGTGGACACCTGCTACCCCCGAGTGGACGAAATCCGAAATGTCCACTGAAACTATCTCACCGGGCTATCTCGCCTGACCGGGTGACCAGCCGAGGGCCGCGAGCTGCTCGGCGAACCACAGGTGCGGGGGGAGCGCGGCGGCCGCGGCGGCCAGCCGGGCGCCCCGCCGGCACCGCTCCTCCTCGGCCATGACCAGCCCCTCGTGCAGGGCGCCGGCCGTGGCCGTGACGTCGTAGGGGTTGACCAGCAGGGCGTCCTCGCCCAGCTCGGCGGCGGCGCCCGCCTCCCGGGAGAGCACGAGCACGCTGCGCGGGGCCAGGATCGGGCCCTCCTTGGCCACGAGGTTCATGCCGTCGCGGATGGGGTTGACCAGCAGCACGTCGGCCATCCGGTAGGCCGCCAGGGAGCGCGGGTAGTCGTCGTTGACGTTGAGGATGAGCGGGTCCCAGTCCTCGGTGGCGTACTCGTCCTCGATCTCCTTGGCGCAGCGCTGCACCGCCGCGGTGTACTCCCGGTACTCGGGCAGGTCGTGCCGGGACGGGTAGGCGAAGGCCAGGTGCACGACCCGGCCGTGCCACTCCGGATGGGCGGCCAGGAACTCCCGGTAGGCGGTCAGCCCGCGGACGATGTTCTTCGACAGCTCGGTCCGGTCGATCCGCACGATCAGTCTGCGGTCGCCGACCTGGTCGCGCAGGGCGGCCAGGTGCGATTCGACGTCGGGCTCGCTCGCCCTGGCCCAGAGCGCCTCGCCGTCCACCCCCAGCGGGTGCACGCCGATCCGGGTGGTCCGGCCGCCGTGGGAGACGGTGTGGCCGTCGCGGTCCACCTCCGCGCCGAGGATCGCCTCGCAGCAGTCCATGAACGCCTCGGCCCACCGCACGGTGAGGAAGCCCGCGTGGTCGGCCCCCAGGATGCCCTCCAGCAGCTCGGTCGCGACGTCGTCCGGGAGCAGGGAGAAGTACTCCGGCGGGGCCCACGGGGTGTGCGAGAAGTGCGCGATGCTCACGTCGGGCCGCTCGATGCGGAGCATGGCCGGGGTCAGGCTGAGGTGGTAGTCCTGCACCAGCACCTGCGCGCCGTGCGCGGCCTCCTCGGCCAGCGCCACCGCGAACGCGGCGTTGTAGGACTGGTAGGACTCCCACTCGCGGCGGAAGCGGGCGTCGAAGTGCGGGGTGTTGGCGGTGTCGTAGAGCAGGTGGTGGACGAACCAGAGCGTGGAGTTGGCCACCGCGTTGTAGGCGCGGTGGAAGGTCGCCGGGGGGATGTCGAGCATGCGCAGCGCGCCGGTGTCGTATCCCGCCCGGTCGAGGCGGCCACCGGGCGCCTGCCGTACGGCGGCGCGGTCGCCGTCGGAGAGCGCGGCGCAGACCCAGAGCAGGTCCAGCTCCTTGGCCACCTCCGACAGGCCGGACACCAGCCCGCCGCCGCCCCGGCGCATGGAGAGCGAGCCGTCCTCCGAGACGGTGAACGAGACGGGGCCACGATTGGACGCCACCAGGATCGTGTTCATGCTTTCCTCGACTAGGGAGACAGGCCCCTTCAGCTTCTACGCCTACTGCGGACGCCGGGGGATCGGCCCGCCTTGGGGGATGCTTGCCTCAGAGGTTAACCAAACATTTCCGTCGACCATAGGATGTCCGGCGACGGTGACCGCTGATTGGGGCTCGTGATGGCGCTGGACGAGACGACCGAGGGACTGGCCCGGGCGGCGGCCCAGGGCGACCATCGGGCTCTGGGCGAGCTGCTGCGGCGCATCGAGCCCGACGTGCTGCGGCACTGCAACCGGATCCTCCCCTACCGGCAGGACGCCGAGGAGGCGTGCCAGGACACCCTGCTGGCGGTGGCCCGCAACATCGGCCGCTTCGAGGGCCGGGCCCGGTTCAGCACGTGGCTGCACATCGTGACGGCCAACTGCGCGCGGACCACCTACCGCTCGCTGAAGCGGCGCGCGGCCGAGCAGAGCTCCGAGGAGCTGCCGCTGCAGAAGCCCGACGTCGCCCGGGTGAGCGTGATCGCGGGCTCCCGGCTGGACCTGCTCGACGTGATGGAGGCGCTGGAGGCGTCCAAGCCCGACCTGGCCCAGGCGCTGGTGCTGCGCGACATCTGCCAGCTCGACTACAACGAGGTGGCCGAGCAGCTCGGCATCCCGCTGGGCACCGCCAAGTCCCGCATCCACCAGGCGCGCAAGTACGTCCAGGGGGCGCTGGGCGAGGCCTACGGGTCCTGACGCCCTCGCGGCCCTGCGGCGCGGCCCGGTTCGCGTCCGTCAGGTAACACGATCCGTCTCGCGAAGTGAGACGGTTGGTCGGAGCGGCGAAAAGCCGGGGTAGAGTGCTTTCAACCTGCTCAACGGGTTCGACAACTGAATACGTGCTCATCCAGAGGGGTGGAGGGACCGGCCCTGCGAAGCCCCGGCAACCCTCCCGGTTCAAGACTCGTGATCTGACGAGGTCGGCCGGGACAGGTGCCAATTCCGGTCTGTGACCAAGGTGGTCGCAGACGAAGATGAGGGAAAGGCCTCGCTTCATGGCGCTTGCAACCGCTGAAACCACCGCCGCTTCGCTCGACTTCGGCCCCGCCGTGGCCCTGTCCTGTCGCGAGTGCGGCGCCCGTTACGACCTCGGCCCGGACTTCGCCTGTACCGAGTGTTTCGGCCCGCTCGAGATCGCCTACGAGCTGCCCCGGGTGACCCGCGAGGAGATCGCCGCCGGGCCGAGCAACATCTGGCGCTACCGCTCGCTGCTCCCGGTCCCGGCGGACGTCGCCTCCAAGCGGAACATGGCCCCCGGCTGGACCAAGCTGGTCAAGGCCGACAACCTCGCCCGCGAGCTGGGTGTCCGCGCACTCCACGTGAAGGACGACTCCGGCAACCCCACGCACTCCTTCAAGGACCGGGTGGTGGCCATCGCCGTCGAGGCGGCCCGCAACTTCGGCTTCCACACCCTGTCCTGCTCCTCCACCGGCAATCTCGCCGGCGCGGTCACCGCCGCCGCGGCCCGCGCCGGCCTCGACGCCTGCGTCTTCATCCCCGCCGACCTGGAGGAGGCCAAGATCGTCATGGCCTCGGTGTACGGCGGGCGCCTCGTGGCCATCGACGGCACCTACGACGACGTGAACCGCTTCTGCTCCGAGCTCATCGGCGACGAGCTGGGCGACCGGTGGGGCTTCGTCAACGTCAACCTCCGCCCCTACTACGCGGAGGGCTCCAAGACGCTCGCCTACGAGATCGCCGAGCAGCTCGGCTGGCGGCTCCCCGACCAGATCGTCGTCCCGGTGGCCTCCGGCTCCCAGCTCACGAAGATCGACAAGGGCTTCAAGGAGCTGATCGCCCTCGGCCTCGTCGAGGACAAGCCGTACAAGATCTTCGCCGCCCAGGCCGAGGGCTGCTCGCCGGTCTCCGCGGCCTACAAGGCCGGTCACGACGTGATCCGCCCGGTCAAGCCCGACACGATCGCCAAGTCGCTGGCGATCGGCAACCCGGCCGACGGGCCGTACGTGCTGGACATCGCCCGGCGCACCGGCGGCGCGGTGGAGGACGTCACGGACGCGGAGATCGTCGACGCGATCCGGCTGCTGGCCCGGACCGAGGGCATCTTCGCCGAGACGGCGGGCGGTGTCACCGTCGGCGTGCTGCGCAAGCTGGTCGCCGAGGGCCGGCTCGACCCGGACGGCGAGACGGTCGTGCTGAACACCGGTGAGGGGCTCAAGACCCTCGACGCGGTTTCCGGGCACGCGCGTCCCACCGCCGTGATCCGGCCTTCTCTCGACGCATTCCGTACCGCCCTCGCCTGAGAACTCCTGAAAGGTACTCGACCATGAGCGTTTCCGTGCGGATTCCGACGATTCTTCGGACTTACACCAATGGTGCCGCGGAGGTGAGCGGGGAAGGGGCGACCCTCCGGGAGGTCCTGGAGAAGCTCGACGCCGACTATCCCGGCATCGGTGCCCGGATTCTCGATGAAACGGGCAAGATCCGGCGTTTTGTCAACGTCTATGTGGGAGAAGAGGACGTCCGTTTCGCGGACAACCTCGACACCGCCACGCCGCCCGGCGTTCAGGTCTCCATCATTCCGGCGGTCGCCGGAGGCTGACCCGCACCCCGCGCCTCCGGGCGTCCGCCGCTCGACGGGGCGCCGTCACGACACCCGCACCGGCCTCGGCCGCGTGCGGGTGTCGTGTTTTGTGACGAGGGTTCATATCTGGGACATCAGGAAATAATGGAATTTTGAACTAAATTACAGCTAGAGTAAAAGTTTGTTCTCGTGCCGAAGTCATGGCTAAACGGATGATTGATGGATTGACTCTGTTGCCCCACGGTGTCCCACAGGTATGGTCGAGAACGATCGATGGGGCGATGGCCTTCGCCGCGGAGATCGAAGACTTCGCGAGTGGAATGGGCGTGGTCTTCAAGGTCGGTAAGAGGAGTCGGAAGTGGCGCAGGGCACCGTCAAGTGGTTCAACGCGGACAAGGGCTACGGCTTCATCGCGGTAGACGGTGGTAAGGATGTGTTCGTCCATTACTCCGCGATCCTGATGGACGGCTACCGGGCGCTCGAGCAGGGCCAGCGGGTCGAGTTCGAGATCACCCAGGGGCAGAAGGGTCCGCAGGCGGAGGCCGTCCGGACCGTCTGATCCGGTCGTCCGCCCGGTCGCGGGAAGAGGTCGGAAGGTCCCGCGGCACCGCAGTCCGTCGGACCTTCCCGCACGTCGGCCCGGTCCCCGGTTCTCCCGGTGGGCCGGGCCTTCGCGTGCGCGGCCCTTCACGTGCGGTCCTTCGTGTGCGGACTCTGCGTGCGGGCTTACGTGCGGGCCTTCGCGTCTCCGTGTAGGCGGGTATGTCCGCGACCTGCATGGATCATCCGTTTTTTACCCTTCGCTCTGGGCGAAGCCCAGCTCAGCGCGGCGCGGCTTGCACTCGGCAGGGTAGAGTGCTAAACAGTTCGTTGGCACTCTCTGTATGAGAGTGCCAACCCAGGATCGAGGCGATGGGACCCGCCAACGGAGTCGCGGGTCCATATGCCGTCGCGGGCGTCGGCTCGATCCGGTGCACGCCACCCTGTGTTTGGGAGGTCTAGCCGTATGGCAGCCAAGATGATCGCGTTTGACGAGGACGCCCGGCGCGGTCTCGAGCGCGGCATGAACCAGCTCGCGGACGCCGTGAAGGTGACCCTCGGCCCCAAGGGCCGCAACGTCGTGCTGGAGAAGAAGTGGGGCGCTCCCACGATCACCAACGACGGTGTCTCGATCGCCAAGGAGATCGAGCTCGAGGACCCGTGGGAGAAGATCGGCGCCGAGCTCGTCAAGGAAGTCGCCAAGAAGACCGACGACGTCGCGGGTGACGGCACCACCACCGCCACCGTCCTCGCCCAGGCCCTGGTACGCGAGGGCCTGCGCAACGTCGCCGCCGGCGCCAACCCGATGGCCCTGAAGAAGGGCATCGAGGCCGCCGTCGAGCGCGTCTCCGAGGAGCTGGCCAAGCTCGCCAAGGACGTGGAGACGAAGGCGCAGATCGCCTCCACGGCCTCCATCTCCGCCGGCGACGCCCAGATCGGCGAGATGATCGCCGAGGCGATGGACAAGGTCGGCAAGGAAGGCGTCATCACCGTCGAGGAGAGCAACACCTTCGGCCTGGAGCTCGAGCTCACCGAGGGCATGCGCTTCGACAAGGGCTACATCTCGCCCTACTTCGTGACCGACCCGGAGCGCATGGAGGCCGTCCTCGAGGACCCGTACGTCCTCGTCGTCAACTCCAAGGTCTCCGCCAACAAGGACCTGCTCCCCGTCCTCGACAAGGTCGTGCAGGCCGGCAAGCCGCTGCTGATCATCGCTGAGGACGTCGAGGGCGAGGCCCTGGCCACCCTGGTCGTCAACAAGATCCGCGGCCTGTTCCGCTCGGTCGCCGTCAAGGCCCCGGGCTTCGGCGACCGCCGCAAGGCCATGCTGACCGACATCGCGATCCTCACCGGTGCCCAGGTCATCAGCGAGGACCTCGGCCTGAAGCTCGAGAGCACCACTCTCGACCAGCTCGGCCGCGCCCGCCAGGTCATCGTCACCAAGGACGAGACCACCATCGTCGACGGCTCCGGCGACGCCGAGCAGATCGCGGGCCGGGTCAACCAGATCCGCACCGAGATCGAGAACACCGACTCCGACTACGACCGCGAGAAGCTCCAGGAGCGTCTCGCCAAGCTGGCCGGCGGCGTGGCCGTCATCAAGGCCGGCGCGGCGACCGAGGTCGAGCTCAAGGAGCGCAAGCACCGCATCGAGGACGCCGTCCGCAACGCCAAGGCCGCGGTCGAGGAGGGCATCGTCCCCGGCGGCGGTGTCGCGCTGCTGCAGGCCGGCGCCAAGGCCTTCGACAAGCTGGAGCTGAACGGCGACGAGGCCACCGGTGCCGCGATCGTCCGCAAGGCCCTGGAGGAGCCGCTCAAGCAGATCGCGGTCAACGCCGGTCTCGAGGGCGGCGTCGTGGTGGAGAAGGTGCGCAACCTCACCCCGGGTGAGGGCCTGAACGCCGCCACCGGCGACTACGTCAACATGTTCGAGTCGGGCATCATCGACCCGGCCAAGGTGACCCGTTCCGCTCTGCAGAACGCGGCGTCCATCGCGGCGCTGTTCCTCACCACCGAGGCCGTCATCGCCGAGAAGCCCGAGAAGGAGAAGGCCCCCGCCATGCCCGGTGGCGGCGGCGACATGGACTTCTAGTCCGTCTCCCGCGTGACAGAAGAGGCCGGTCCCCTCAGGGGACCGGCCCTTTCTTTTCCGTCCCGGTGCTCCTCGTCGTCCCGGTGCTCCTCGCCGTCCCGGTGCTCCTCGCCGTCCCGGTGCTCCTCGCCGTCCCGGTGCTCCTCGCCGTCCCGGTGTTTCCGGCGGGCCTTCCCGGAAGGACCGAGGTCCCGGCCTCTGCGGCGGGAGACCCACCCGGTGCGCGGAGAAGACAGCGGCGATCGGCGCCGGGCCCTTCCGGGTCGTCCCGTGTCCTTCCGGGCCGTCAGGTCAGCGGCTTGACCCAGCGGGCCCACTGCGGCTGGGGCGCGTAGCCCGCCGCTCCCCAGGCGTGGTGGGCGAGATCGTTGTCGTGCAGCACCATCGCGTCGGCGCGGAACGCGCCGAACGCCGCGAAGCGCTCCTCGGCCGCCCGGATCAGCGCGCTCCCGATCCCCTGCCGCCGCCGCGCCGGGTCCACGGCCAGCCGGTACAGGTGCGCCCGCCAGCCGTCCCAGCCCGCGATCAGCGTGCCGGCCATCTCGCCGTCGACCTCGGCGACGAGGACCGCCTCGGGATCGCGTTCGATGAGCGCGGTCACCTTGGCCGGGTCGTCGTGCCGGTCGGTCCCCTCGGCGGCCACCAGCCAGAAGGCCAGCAACGCCTCGACGTCCCCGATCCGCCCGTACCGGATGATCATCCCCATGCCCGGCACGCTACCAGCCGCCTCAGAAGCGGGTCGGCACGGCCGCCGCGCACACGTCGGCCCGCCGGGCCAGCACCTCGGGCACCCGGTCGTTGGCCCGGACCCAGTCGGTCGTCTCGGGGGAGATGTGGCTGAGGATCCGCAGGAGCTTCGTGTGGTCGGCGGTGAGGTGCCGCTGGTGGATCGGCTCGTAGTGCGCGATCCGGTTCCGCAGCTTGCGCAGGTGGTACAGGTCCTGTGGAGCGCGCGCCGTGGGCCGCGGTAGCCGGGGAAGGCCCGATGAAGTGCCGGGCGCCACAGCCGCATGTCATATCTGTTTCCGGTGCCGAGCAGGCTGGTCCAGAAGCCGAAGGAGAGTTCGGCTATCACATGGCCGTTCGTCGGATGAGCGTAGTTCTGGGCGACCGTGGCGCATGCGGATGCCACGGCCTGCCGGGCCTGAGGCGCCAGATCGAGTGCGGGGGCGTTCCACCAGTCGGCGCGTCGGAAGAGTGCGTTCAACTCCCGGTCGATGGCGTTGCGCAGAACGACCTCGAGACAGTGGAGGGGGCCGTGGAAGGCACTGGAGATCTCTATGTTCCACGCGTAGAGACGGAGCGCATGATCGAGCGCGCCGCCACAAGTTCTCAGAAAGGGGCGAAGTCGCTCGGTCGAGACCGCGTCGCAGACCTTCTGGAAAAGGATGCCGCTCATTGTGTTCCTTTCCGCGCCGCTCATGGTCTGCTACCATGAGTGATGTGTGCCCCGGGGACGCCTCTGCTGAGCAAGCCCCCCGGGGTAAGCCTTTTTCCGGGCACCTCACGTGGCGCGGACCGTGAGTGCTCAACTGACTGCAAAATGTCAGCCCTCCGAACGCCTGTTCGGAGGGCTTTCGTGTATCCCGGGACGGAGGGCTCCGGCCCGGGGATCAGCCGGTCAGCTCGGCCGGGAGATCCCTGGAGTGCAGCACGGTCAGGGACGTGACCGCGCGGGTCAGGACCACGTACAGGCGGGCCAGGCCGCGCGGCTCGGCCTCCACGATGTCGGCCGGCTCCACCACGATGACGTGGTCGTACTCCAGGCCCTTGGCGAGGGTGGCCGGGACGATCAGGAGGCGGTGCTCCGAGACGGAGTCCGGGGCCAGCACGCGGTGGTCGAGGCCGGACAGCGCCTCGGAGGCCGCGGTGACGCGGGCGTCGGGGACGATGACGCCGATCGAGCCCTCCCGCCGCAGCGCCTGCGCGGCCGCCTCGGCGAGGGACGCGGCCAGGTCGGGCGTGTGCCGTACCGTCAGGGAGCCCGCGCCGGGGCGCAGGGAGCGCGGCGCGGCCAGCCCGGGGGCGACGGAGGGCAGCAGCCGGGCGGCGTAGTCGAGGACCTCGCGCGGCACGCGGAAGCCCAGGGTGAGCTCGGTGACGGCGCCGCCCGTCCCCTCGCCGCCCTCCGGGAATCCGAGGTGCTCCAGGACCTCGCTCCAGGAGCGCGCCGACCACGGCGTGGTGCCCTGGGCGAGGTCGCCCAGGACGGTGGCCGATCCGGTGCGGCAGCGCCGGCCCAGGGCGCGCAGCTGCATCGCCGACAGGTCCTGGGCCTCGTCGACGACCAGGTGGCCGAGGGACGGCGTGCGCTCCATCATGTCGCCGAGCTCGTCCAGGAGCGCGCCGTCGGCCGCCGACCACTTCGCCGAGCGGAACGACTTGGGCGGTCTGCTCCAGAGCAGCGCGGCCTGCTCCTGCGCGGACAGGTCGTCCTTCGCCGCGGCGGCGAGGAACGCGGGGTCGCTCAGCAGCCGGTGCAGGACCTGCTGGGGGGTGAGCCTGGGCCAGACCTGCTCCACCAGTTGCTTGACCGGCTTGGAGCGGGCGACCGCGTCCTGCACCCGGTCGTCGGGGGACTCGCCGCGCTGCTCCATCCGGACGAGCACCTGGTGGGCCAGGCGCTGGGCGAGGGCCGCGCGGCCGGGGTTGTAGCGGGTGGTGCCGCGCAGGGAGGCGACGATCTCACGGACCTCGTGGTCGGCCACCCGGTAGCGGTTGACCCCCTTGGTGTAGAGCAGGCCCTCGGTGGGCTTGACGACGTGCGCCCACAGGGCCCGCCGCAGCACCGGCACCATCCGCGCGTCGCCCTTGATCGAGGAGACCGCGGGGTCCTCGGGGGCGGCGTGCTCGCCGAGGATCCCGGCGACCGTGGTCTGGTCGACCTTGACCTCGCCCAGGGCGGGGAGCACCGAGGAGATGTAGGAAAGGAAGGCCCGGTTGGGACCGACGATCATCACGCCGGACCGGGCGAGCTTCTCCCGGTGGGTGAAGAGTAGATAGGCGGCCCGGTGCAGGCCGACGGCGGTCTTGCCGGTGCCGGGGGCGCCCTGGACGCACACCGTCCGGGTCAGTTCGTCGCGGACGATCTCGTCCTGGTCGGGCTGGATGGTCGCGACGATGTCGCGCATCGGACCGGAGCGGGGGCGCTCGATCTCCTCGGTGAGGATCTTCGACTGCCGGAGCGTCTCTCCGCGGCCGAGGTGCTCGTCCTCGAAGGCGGTCAGGTCGCCGCCGTGGTAGCCGAACCGGCGGCGGCGGGAGACGCCCATCGGGTCGGCCGGGCTGGCCTGGTAGAACGCCCGGGAGACCGGGGCGCGCCAGTCGATGACCAGGGGGCGGCTGCGCTCGTCGTGGACGTGCCTGCGTCCGACGTGGAGGGTGCCGGGCAGGTCGTCGCCGGCCGTCCGGTCGAGGCGGCCGAAGAAGAGCGGGGTGCCCGCGTGGTCGGCGAGCGCCGCCACCCGCTGGTCCAGCAGCGCCTGCAGGACCTGCTGGGAGACCCAGTCTCCGGCGGCGTCGGCGGACAGGGACTGCGCGTGCTCACGCATCGCGCGCAGGGCGGCCCGGGAGACGGCCAGGTGCTCGCGCTCGGCGGCGAGGATCCGGGCGGCGTCGCCGTCCCCGGGGCCGCCGCCCGGCCCGGAGCCGGGGGCGGGGGTGTCCGCGGGTATGTCGGGGAGCAATTGTTCAGCGGGCATGCGGAAAGAGCCTCTCATCCGGTGAACGGAGGTGGTGGTCATCTGGCAGCGAATCGACTAGCTTACCGAGGGGCCGGGCGGCGCTCAAAAGGATTGATTCTCCGGCCGGGGGCCGGTCTGCGGGCATTCCGGCGGCGGCGCGGGGCTTCTCCCGGTGCCGGCCGCCGCGGCCGTCCGCTCCGGGGCCGGGGCGTCGATCCCCTCCGGAGGGGTGCGAGTGCCCCTCCGGCTGCGGACGTGCCCGCCGACTCCTGCGATCGCCCTGGTCGCAGGGGATTTCGGAGGGCGCGGCCGGTGCCGTGCGGTGCCTGCCGGGCCGTCCGCGAAGAGTGTCGTGGCGAGAACCGCCCGAGGCTCCGGCCGGTACGGCCGCCTTCACTCCGAAGTTCGCAAAAAGGGGCATAAGTCGCCGAGGAAATGCGCACTAAGTGACCAATGAGTAACTTATCGTCATTTCCCTGCGGGGGGTGAAAAAGGCGGGCAAATATGGTGAAGGATGCAAGATACGGGGTATGCCGCGACTGATTGTCGCGGTCCAAAGGAGGGGGTGGTCTCTTTGCCGAAGATCCGCGGGATTTCGTGGACCTGACGCGGACCACACGGTGCTCGCCGGCGATTCTCGATCGCCGGCGGGCACGTCGCCTTCCGTGCGGCCCTCGGCCGTGGCCGGTCCTCAGTCGCCGGCGAGCACGTCGTCCGCGTCGATGATCTGGTAGGCGTACCCCTGCTCGGCCAGGAAGCGCTGCCGGTGCGCGGCGAACTCCTGGTCGACGGTGTCCCGGCTGACCACCGAGTAGAACCTCGCCCCGCCCCCGCCGGCCTTGGGCCGCAGCACCCGGCCGAGCCGCTGGGCCTCCTCCTGGCGCGAGCCGAACGTCCCCGACACCTGGATGGCCACCGACGCCTCCGGCAGGTCGATGGAGAAGTTGGCGACCTTCGAGACCACCAGCACCTGGATCTCCCGCTCGCGGAAGGCCGCGAACAGCCGCTCCCGCTCCTTGACCTTCGTCTCCCCCTTGATCACCGGCGCGCCGAGGTGCTCGCCGAGCTCGTCGAGCTGGTCGATGTACTGCCCGATGACCAGCACCTGCTCGCCGGCGTGCCGCCGTACCAGAGCCTCGGCGACCCGCAGCTTGGACGGGGTGGTGGCGCAGAACCGGTAGCGCTCCTCGGCCTCGGCCATCGCGTAGGCGAGCCGCTCGTCGTCGCGGAGCGTCACCCGGACCTCGACGCAGTCGGCCGGGGCGATCCAGCCCTGGTTCTCCATGTCCTTCCACGGCGCGTCGTAGCGCTTCGGCCCGATCAGGGAGAACACGTCCCCCTCCCGGCCGTCCTCGCGCACCAGCGTCGCGGTCAGCCCCACCCGCCGCCGGGCCTGCAGGTCGGCGGTCATCCGGAAGATCGGCGCGGGCAGCAGGTGCACCTCGTCGTAGACGATCAGCCCCCAGTCGCGGGCGTCGAACAGCTCCAGGTGCCGGTAGACGCCCTGCCGCCGGGTCGTCATCACCTGGTAGGTGGCGATGGTGACCGGCCGGATCTCCTTCTTGGTCCCGGTGTACTCGCCGATCTCGTCCTCGGTCAGCGAGGTCCGCCTGATCAGCTCCTGCTTCCACTGGTGGGCCGAGACGGTGTTCGTCACCAGGATCAGCGTGGTGGCCTGCGCGCGCGCCATCGCCGCCGCGCCCACGATCGTCTTGCCCGCGCCGCAGGGCAGCACGACCACGCCCGAGCCGCCGTTCCAGAACGCGTCGGCGGCCTGGCGCTGGTACGGGCGGAGGCTCCAGCCGTCCTCGGCCAGCGTGATCGGGTGGTGCTCGCCGTCGACGTAGCCGGCCAGGTCCTCGGCCGGCCAGCCCAGCTTGAGCAGGAGCTGCTTGACGTTGCCGCGCTCGCTCGGGTGGACCGCCGCGGAGTCGCCGTCCAGCCGGGCGCCCAGCAGCGGCTGGATCTTCTTCGAGCGCAGCACCTCCTCCAGCACGGCCCGGTCGGTGCTGGTCAGGACGAGCCCGTGCACCGGGTGCTTCTCCAGCCGGAGCCTGCCGTAGCGCGCCATCGTCTCGGCGATGTCGACCAGCAGCGCGTGCGGCACCGGGTAGCGGCTGTGGGTGATCAGCGCGTCGATCACCTGCTCGGCGTCGTGGCCCGCGGCCCGCGCGTTCCACAGCGCCAGCGGGGTCACCCGGTAGGTGTGCACGTGCTCGGGGGCGCGCTCCAGCTCGGCGAACGGAGCGATCGCCTTGCGGCACTCGTCGGCCTGGGCGTGCTCGACCTCGAGCAGCAGTGTCTTGTCGGACTGGACGATCAGCGGGCCGTCGGCCACAGACTTCTCCCTCGTGTACGGCTACCGCCTATCCAACACAACCGGGCCCGCGGGAAGTCCCGGATCGGCTCGGCTTCCCGCCCGGCCGCCGGCCGAGCCGTCCCGGGTATCCGAGCCGTCCCGGGTATCCGAGCCGTCCCGGGTATCCGAGCCGTCCCAGGTGTCCGAGCCGTCCCAGGTGTCCGAGCCGTCCCAGGTGTCCGAGCCGTCCCGGGACTCAGCTCCCCGTCCAGGCGCCGCCGAGCCCCGCCACGACGAACGCGACGGCCCCCGCGGCGATCACCATCAGGTTGACGGCGACGGCGGACCAGCCCCACCGGAGCAGTGCCCCGGCGTGGCCGGGGTCGTCCTCGACCGTGCCGAGCGCCCGGCCCGCCAGCACAGCCGCGACGACGCCGCCGGGGCCGAGCACGCAGCTCATCGTCAGCACGACGCCGGCGGCCAGGGTGGCGAGCGCGTGGTTCCTGACGTCCTCGACGCCCCGGTACGGCCGGCGGACCCGGCCGTACGGCTCCGCCACCGGGCTCTGGGACCCGGGGCCCGGGGACGCCGGCTCCCGGAACCCCGGGGAGCCCGGGGAGCCCGGGGAGCCCGGGGTTCCCGGGGCTTCCGGGGCTTCCGGAGAGCCCGGGGAGGAGCCGGGGGCCGGCCGGGACGGGCCGTACCCGGCGGCGGGGGCCGCCGGCGCGGACGGCTCCGCCCGGGGCCGCTCGCCGTACCCGGGCGGACGGACGGGGACCGTCTCGTGGCTCTCGTAACCGCTCCGGTCCTCGGGCCGCGCCGGAGAGCCTTCGGGGATGTCACTGCTCAAAGGGGACTCGTCTCGCTGTCTGCGGAAGGCGGTGCGCTACACATACCACGCCCCGGACGGGCCGGTCGCGGGGCGGGGGACGGGTCCGCCCCGCGCCCGCGGCCCCGTCCGGGACCGGCGGCCGGATCCGCGCCGGGTGCCGCCGCCGTGGCCGGCGGACCGCCTCCCCGCCGCTCCCTCCAGGCCGGGGAGCGCCTCAGGACCTGAGCTCGGAGACGCCGGTGATGCGGTGCAGGGCGAAGCGGTGAACCGCGGCCCGGGTCTCGTCGTAGGCGGTGAGGTAGCCGCCCTCCATCCGGGCGGGCTCCAGGATCCGGCTGGTGGCGTTGCCCTGCGAGTCGAGGTAGCCGATCCAGACCTGCGACCCCTGCCGGATGGCCTCGCGCAGGGCGCTGATCGTGGCGTTCGCCGGGGAGCGGGGCACCTGGCCCTCGGGGGCGTCGGCGGGCTTGCGGCGGGTCCGGTGGGCGGCGTCCCCGGCCCGCACCGCCCGCACCGCCGCCGCGACCACCTCGGCGTCCAGACCGGTGAACGCGGCCGGGGTGCGGGGCTGCGGGGGACCCTCGGTCCGGCGCACGTCCAGCCGGGTGATGATCACATCTCCCTCCAGCGACTCGGCCACCGGCGCGTAGCCCATCGCGCGCAGCGAGTCGACCAGGGCCGCCCGGGAGGTCTTGGACGCGATCACGGTGGGCGCCAGGCGGCGCAGCCGCAGGGGGGCGGCGCGCTTGTCGGCCATCACCTCGTCGAGCGCCGAGGGGTCGTCGCAGCGGACGTAGGCGCTGGCCGTGCCGACCCGCATGCGGCCGTGGCGGCGGGCCACGTCGGTGACCAGGTAGGCGAGCGGCTGCGGGACCGGCGTGGTGGAGTGCCGCTCCAGCAGGGCCAGCATCTCGTCGGCGCCCTGCCCGGCGTCCAGCGCCCGCCGTACCGACCGCTCGCTGAACCGGTAGACCGTCGCGCCGCCGGTGGACTCCACGTCGGCGGCCAGGGCCAGCCAGCGGCTCAGCTCGCCGGTGAGCGGGCCGGGGGCCACCGCGGTCAGGTCGGCCTGGAGCAGCACGTGGTCGAGCGGGACGGGCAGCAGCGGGGCCAGCAGTCCGGCCGCCGTCCCCGCGCCGCGCTCCCGGCCCCCCTCGGCCGCCCCGCCCGCCGCCCCGCCCGCCGCCGGGGGCAGCAGCGCTCGGCCGTGGCGGGAGAGCGCGCCGAGACCGGTGACCCCGACCTGCTCCGCCTCGCGCAGCGTGAACTCCACCAGCCGGTCGCGGTGGGCGCCGCGGCGGCGCGGCTGCTCCCAGGCCAGGCGCTCGCGGACCGAGCCGGCGGTGGGGGCCGTCGGCGCGTCCGCGGTGCTCCCGGGGCCTCCGGCGTCCCCGGCGGACGCCAGGACGCCCAGCACGGAGGCGCGGACCTCCGGTGCGGCGGGGTGGCGCAGGTCGGGATGGAGGGCGCTCCGGAGCCGGTCGCGCTCGTCTCGCTCGCCGATCATCCCCGGTGCCCGGTCCATGGTGAGCCAGGTCGTCGCCAGCGTCACCCAGCGCTCCTCGGTGCCGCGCACCCGCCAGCCGTCGTAGGCCGGGGTGGGCAGCCAGTCGCCGTCCACCGCCCCGCTCGCGGCCACCAGGCCCGCGGCGTACGCCACCTCGACGACCAGCCCGGCCGCCCATTCGGGCAGGTCGAGCAGGGCCGCGGTGCGCTTCAGGTCGCGTACGGCCAGGCCGCCGCCGCGGAGCACGCCGGGCGGGTCGGCGCCCCACCGCTCGCAGAGCTCCTCCACCGCGCGGGTGAACGCGAACGCCTGCCCGGCCGCCGTCCGGTCGGCGAGGTCCCTGGCGCGCCCGGGGCCGTCGAGCGGCGGAGGGACCGGGCTCAGATCACGGTGGACGCGGCCGTCGCGGAGGAAGAACCCGACCTCGCGCGGGAGCACGACCGACTCCTCGCCGGTCGCGCAGAGCAGGGCGCGGGCCAGCAGCTCCTCGATCGGCGAGCGGGCGGTGGCCGTGCGCACCTGGCGGCCGGCGTTGGCCACCCGGCCGCTGGGCGGGCCCCAGGCCAGCTCGTCGAGGGCGGAGCGGGCCTGCGGGGAGACCTCCCCGACCAGCCGGGTCACGACCTCCTGGTCGGCCAGGAGGCGGGCCAGGTCCTCCGCGGAGTCGCCCCCGCCGCCGAGATCGGCGATCAGATCGGCCAGCCGTTCCCGGTGGTAGTGCAGGAACGCCTCCCGCGCCGGCGGGCCCAGGCCCGCGGGGGAGTCCAGGACCTCCCGGAGGCCGGGAGCGGGGCTCAGCGCCCGGTCGGAGCCGTAGACCAGGGCCAGCGTCCGCAACCGGTCGACGGTCTCCCTGGCCCTGGCCTCGAAGACCGGGTCCGCCGGGCCGGCCAGCGCGCGGGCCAGACGGGTGCGGAGCGCCCGGTAGGTGATCGGGGAGGGGAGCACGGCGACCGTCTCGGCGACGGCGAAGGTGAACCGGTCGAGCCGGTCGAGCACCCGGCCGATCGCCGAGGGGCTGCTCGCCCGTCCCGCCAGCCCCTCGACGTGGGCGGGGACGGGGGTGATGAGCTCGGGACGGAGGGCGACCAGCTCCCGCAGCTGCTCGTCGCTCCGGCCGCGCAGCCACTTGGTGAACTCCGTGCTCATTCACCCCATGGTAGGAGTCCTCACCGACAGCGTGCGGACCGGGAAACCCCGGCGGGCGGCGGGACCGCCGCGGGGCCGGGGACCCGGGGCGGAGCGCACCTGTGCGGGAGAGGGCGGAGCGCACCTGTGCGGGAGAGGGCGGAGCGCACCTGTGCGGGAGAGGGCGGAGCGCACCTGTGCGGGAGAGGGCGGAGCGCACCTGTGCGGGAGGGGGAGAACCGGGGAAAGGGGCTCGCGGGCGGGGGCGCGCTGGGGGAGGATGGCGGCGTGATCGAGCGTGCCGACCAGCTCGTCCTGGAGTACGTCAGCAGGGCGGCCGACGCCGCCCACGGCGTGCTCCGCCAGGACCAGCGGCTCGCCTTCGTCCGGCGGCTGCGCGAGCGGATCGACGCCGAGCGGCGGGGGATGGAGAGCCCCGCCGCCGTCGCGAGGCTGCTCTCCGGGTTCGGCGATCCGGTCGCCCTGGTGGAGCGCGAGGCCAGGCGTCTGGCGGAGGAGGCGGCACGGGCGGGGCAGGAGGCGGACCCGGCGGGCGGACCGGGGAGAGCGGGCGCACGGGGCGGCCGGTCGGTGCCGCCGGGAGCGGCCCACTCCAGGGAGGAGGCGCTGAGGTGGCTGGCCCGCCACGAGCCCGGAGCCCGGCCCGTCCGCCGCCCGGTCCTCGGCTGGAGCCAGGGCCTCCGGCGGGTCCCGGTGCCCGGCCGGAGCGCTCCCGCGCCGGACACGACGGGGCCGGGGAGGGAGGGCCCTGCCCGGCGCGGGACGGACGCGGCGTCGCTCCTCGCCGCCCGTCGGCGTGAGGCGGCGGGGGTGGCGCTGCTCGTCCTGGCGGGGCTGCTCGTCCCGCTCGCGCCGGTCCAGGTGGGGGTCGTCCCCCTGTTCCTGCTGGTGTGGGCGGCCGGGGCGCTGGCCGTGCTCGCCGCGCCGGGCTGGGAGAAGAGGGACAGGGTGCTCGGCGCGGCGGCGCCGGTGCTCGCCTGCACCGTGGGCGGCGCGCTGGTGGCGCTGGTCAGGAGCGAGGGCCGGGTCGGCCGCCTGGCCGCCGAGTTCTCCGGGGTCAGCGGGCTCATGTTCGTGCTCGGGACGGTGGCGGGCGTGTCCTGGCTGGCCCGCCGTCTGCTCGGCCCGCCGCCCCCGGCCACCGGGGGGACCTCCGTGAGGAGTCCCGGAAGGTCCGGGTGACCGGACCTCGCCGGGCGGGCCGGTGCGGGGTCCGGCCTCCGGCGAGCGGTCCGGCCGCTAGCCGATCGCCTGCACGGCGGGGGTCGGCATGAGGCCGAGCGCGAGCCGTACCCAGGACTCGACGAAGCGGTCCTTCTCCGCGTGGCCGGGGGGCTCGCCCACGGTGTCCTGGAACAGGCGGTAGTGGACGACCGCGCCGCCGAGCACCGCGCCGACCGCGGCCCAGTCGTGATCGGCCTCGGCGTACTCCGGCTGGGACCGCATCCAGGTGGTGAACGCGTCGAACATCGGCTGCAGCAGCCCCTCGCGGACCACGGCCACCAGTTCGGGGAACTGGCTCAGGTCGCGGAAGAAGACGCGTGTCAGCTCGCTCTCCTCACGGACCTTGGCGAGCCCGGCGCGGCACAGGTGCGCGAGGCGGGCCTCGATGCCCAGGGAGGCGTCCATGGTGTTCAGCTCGGCGAGGGTCTCGGCGATCTGCGTGCGGGTCCGGCTGGCGTGCTCGTGCATCGCCGCGGCCAGCACCTCGTACTTCGACTTGAAGTGCCGGTAAAGCCCTCCGGCGCCGGGGGACAGTCCGGCGGCGGCCTCGATCTCGGCGACCGAGGTCGCCGCGTAACCCCGCTCGGCGAACAGCCGCAGGGCTTCGTCGATGATCCGCTCGCGCGTCGATCTGCTCATCTCTCTGCCGATACCTCCGTCATGACCCTATCCAGTGCGCAACCCGACAGGTCGCAGGTCACCGGACGAAACCGGCGGGTCCGGACGGTGAGACGTGCCGGTGGGCCCGACGGCGGGGGAGTAAGTGACTCCTTTGCAAAGGGTTCCACAGCGGGTGCCGCGACGTACAGAGAGGGGGTGATGTCGGGGCCGGGAGCACACGTGCTCCGGGTGGGGGCCGCGTGCGGCGGTGCGGTGAGCACGGCGGAGAGCGGAGGCGGCGGGCGGCGGAGCGGGGGGAGCACGGTGGAGGACGGGGGCGGCGGGCACGGTGGAGGGCGGCGGATTACCGGGGGGATATACCGGTTTGGCATGCTGCAGGTCATGCGCTCCGTGGGATTCGACGTGGGGTTCGACCTCGACATGACGCTCGCCGACACCCGGGCGGGGATCGCCGCCGTCTACGACGCGCTGTCGGCGCGGATCGGGGTGCCCATCGACAGCGCCGCGGTGGTGGCCCGGCTCGGACCGCCGCTGGAGATCGAACTGGCCAACTGGCTCCCCGCGGAGGAGATCCCCGCGGCGGCCGCGATCTTCCGCTCGCTGTACCCCTCCATCGCCGTCCCCGCCACCACCCTCCTGCCCGGCGCCCGCGAGGCCGTCGAGGCCGTACGGCGGGCCGGCGGCAGAGTCGTCGTGGTCACCGGCAAGAACGCCGGGGACGCCGGACGGACGGTGGAGTTCCTCGGCCTGGAGGTGGACGGGATCGCCGGATCCCTTTTCGGTTCCGGAAAAGGCCCGGCCCTCGCGACTTTCGGCGCGGCGGCCTATGTTGGAGATCACGTCGCCGACATCGAGGCGGCGCGGGCGGGAGGCGCCGTCAGCGTGGCGGTGGCGACCGGCCCCTACCTGGCGGGAGAGCTGCGTGACCACGGAGCCGATGTCGTGCTGGACGACCTGACGGGGTTCGCCGGGTGGTTCGACGAGTGGCGGACCACCGGAGCCAAGGGAACCGCCGGAACCGCCGGAACCGCCGGAACCGCCGGAACCGCCGGAACCGCCGGAACCGCCGGAGACACAGCCGAGATCGCGTAACTCGCACCCGTTCGCACGCTCGCCCTCAGCCTTCTGTGGGCATAACCTACTTCCATCCCCTACACAGTCTGAACGAGGTCACCCCTGTGCCGAGTGGCAAGGTCAAGTGGTACGACGCCGACAAGGGTTTCGGCTTCCTCACCCGCGACGACGGCGGTGAGGTCTTCGTGCATTCCTCCGCGCTGCCCGGCGGCGTGGACTCCCTCAAGCCCGGTCAGAAGGTCGAGTTCGGCGTGGCCGAGGGGCGCCGCGGCCAGCAGGCGCTCTCGGTCCGGGTGATCGACCAGCCCACCCTGGAGAGGACCGTCAAGCCCAGGGGCAAGCGGAAGAAACCCGACGAGATGGTCGTCATCGTCGAAGACCTGATCAAGCTCCTCGACGGGGTCTCCACGTCCTATCAGCGGGGCAAGCACCCGGACGCGGCGCACGCCAAGAAGATCGCGGCCGTGCTCCGCGCCGTGGCGGACGACCTGGACGCCTGACCTGGACGTCTGGCCTCCCGCGGCTCAGCCGTGCGGATTGGTCAGCGGCTTGGTGTGCTTCTCGGTGGGCGCGTCGTCGTGCGGTATGACGGCGGTGGTGGTCCCCGCGGGCCGTCTCCGCCGCCTGCGGGCCGCCTTCTCCGGCTTCCGGCTCGCCGGGGACTCCGCGGACTCCGGGGACTCCGGCGCGTCCCCCGCCCCGGCGACCGTGGCCGTCGCCGGGGACGGAGACGAAGCCGGGGAGGAAGCCGGGGGCGGGGCCTGGGCGTGCGCGGCGGCGCGGGCGGCCCGGGCCCGGGCGTCGCGGGCCTCCAGGCGCCGGCGGCGCCGCAGGAGCAGCCAGCCGAGCGAGCCCGCCAGCACCGCGGCCATCGTCGCGAGCCCGCCGGGCCCGCGGGCGAACAGCGAGAGCAGCAGCCCGACCAGCCCGCCGACCACCCAGGCGACCTGCAGGAACGCCTCGACCACGCCGAAGGTGGACGAGCGCACCTCCTCGCCGATCTCACGCTGCACGATCGCGTCCAGCGCGAGCTTGCCCAGGCCCTGCGCGAACGCGGCGGCCAGCGCGACGGCCACCGCGGTCCACAGGGTGAACAC
>NZ_JBHSBM010000019.1:0-13834 GCF_042650625.1 Planomonospora corallina | reverse complement strand
CCCCCCGACACCGCGAGCGTGACCAGCACGATCACCTGCGGGGAGTGGCTGCGCGCCCAGGAGGCGATCCCGGCCCCGGCCAGGCCGCCGGCCCCGGCGGCCAGGAGCAGCACGCCGATCGTGGCCGCCGCGGGCATGCCGGGGAGTTTCTTCTCCTGCACCAGGAAGAGCAGGTAGAACAGTAGGAACCCGGAGTAGAACCGGATGGCGACGTTGGCCAGCATCGACTCGGCCACCACCGGTCCGGTGCTGAGCATGGTGCGCCAGCGCGGCGGCCGCTCCTCGCCCTCCTGGAGCTCGTCCAGGTCCGGGGAGTCCACGTGGCGCGGGAGCCGTACGGCGAGCACGCCCTGCAGCAGGAAGAGCAGCGTGGCCGCGCGCAGCACCCACTCGGCGCCGAGCCAGGCGCTGACGCCCGCGCCCGCGCCCGCCGCGACCCCGGCCGAGACCAGGGCGAACAGCGCGACCCGCGCGTTGGCGGTGACCAGCGCGATGTCCGCGGGCAGCACGCTCGGCATGATCGCGGCGCGGGAGACGTTGTAGGCCTTCGACAGCACGAGCACGGCCAGCGCCGCCGGGAAGATGGTGAAGACGTCACCGGGGACGACCGCCGCGGCCATGGCGAAGCAGAGCAGGCCCCGGCCGAACAGGGTGCCCGCCATGACGAAGCGGCGGCCCGAGCGGAACCGGTCGAGGACCGGGCCGACGAACGGCGCGACCACCACGAACGGGATCATCGTGATCAGCAGGTAGAGCGCGACCTGGCCCCGGGCCTCGTTCACCGGCAGCTTGAACAGCGTGCCGGCCAGCGCCGCGGTGACCAGCGCGTCGCCCGCGCTGTGCGCGGCCGTCAGCTCGATCAGCTGGCCGAGCCCGGTGCGGCCGGCGCCCTGGGCGTGGGTCAGCCGGCGGGCGGCCCTGCCGACTCCGCGGGTCGCGCCGGCGGCGCCGCGCCCGGCGCGCACGGTCATCAGCCCCGCGCTCCTGGCCGCCCGCGCGCCCGCCCGCCCCGCCCCGGCGGCGGCGCGGCCGACCCGGCGGGAGGCCTCCGCCGCTCTCCGCCGTGCCCGCTCCCAGTCCGCTGCCACGCATCCAGTCATACCCCACGGGCGGACGGGCTGCCCGATACGGCACGTCACCCGCCGGTGACCGCCGGATGCGGGGTGTCGTCCCGTGCACGGTGACGTTCGCTCCGGGCATAGGCGAGAATGAATCCGTGACCCGTACCCGATCCCGTGCTGTAGCGCTCGACCCGGCCTGCGTCGCCGCCGTCGATCTGGCCCGCTCCGCGATCGAGGAGAACGTCAGACCCGACCAGGTCGGCGAGCACCTGGGAGCCGAGGCCGAAGGCGACCGGGTCGTCACCCACTACTTCGCCTGCCTCGACCGCGCCTACCGGGGCTGGCGCTGGGCCGTCACCGTCGCCCGCGCCTCCCGTGCGCGCAACGTCACGGTCAGCGAGGTCGTGCTGCTGCCCGGCAGCGGCGCGCTGCTGGCGCCGGCGTGGGTGCCGTGGAGCGAGCGGCTGCGCCCCGGCGACCTCGGCGTGGGCGACCTGCTGCCCACCGGGGAGGACGACGACCGGCTCGCGCCCGGCTTCACCGGCATCGACGACGAGACCGGCGAAGAGATCGACCATCAGATGATCTTCGAGTACGGCCTCGGCCGGGCCCGGGTGCTCTCCCCGATCGGCCGGGACCTCGCTGTGCGGCGCTGGCACTCCGGCGAGGCGGGGCCGCACACCCCGATCGCGCACGCCGCTCCCGCCCAGTGCTCCACCTGCGGTTTCTACTGGCCGCTCGCGGGCTCGCTGCGCATCGGGTTCGGCGTCTGCGCCAACGAGTACGCGCCGGACGACGGCCGCGTGGTCTCCGCCGACCACGGCTGCGGCGCGCACTCCGAGGCGACCGTCGTGCCGCACCAGGCCGTGCCCGCCTCGCCGATCCTCGACGAGCTGGCCTTCGACATCGAGGAGACGGAGCCCGCGGAGGCCGACCTGGCCGGTTCCGTGGACGACGCCGACTCCGAGCCGCTGGGCCATTCCTGACCCGACCCGATCCGACGCCGTCCCCGGGGCCGCCGGGTCGCCTCCCGCCGCGGCCCGGCCGCGGCGCCGTGGCGTCCCGGAGGCCCCGTGCCGGCCCGAGCCCCTGGGAATCACCGCTGTGACTGACATCCTCGGCACCGATCGCATCCGCTCCGCCGTACTCGCAGCGTGGACCGCGTCACCCGCACGTTTCCGCGAGGACGCCAACGCGGAGGAGGACTTCGCGCTCGGCGGCTACCGCGACCGGCTGATCGTGGAGCTGGCCCAGAACGCCGCCGACGCCGCGCTCCGCGCCGGGGTCGGCGGCCGGCTCCGGCTCTCGCTGCGCGAGGGCGTGCTCTCCGCGGCCAACACCGGCGCGCCGATCGACGCGGCCGGGGTCGAGAGCCTCTCGACGCTGCGCGTCTCCGCCAAGCGCGACCAGACCTCCGCGACCGGCCGCTTCGGCGTCGGCTTCGCGGCCGTGGTGACGGTCTGCGACGAGCCGGTCATCGGCTCGCTCGGCACCGGGGTGGTCCGCTGGTCCCGGGAGCAGACCGCCGCGCTGGTGGCGGCCGAGCCCGCGCTGGCCGCCGAGCTCGCCGAGCGCGGCGGACACGTGCCGCTGCTCCGCCTGCCGTTCCCCGCCGGCCCGGTGGAGATCCCGGCGGGCTTCGACACGCTGGTGCGGCTCCCGCTCCGCGACGAGGCGGCCGTGGAGGCCGTACGGCGGATGCTGCACGCGGCGGGTCCCGCGCTGCTGCTCGGGCTGCCCGCGCTGGAGTCGATCGAGATCGACGTGGACGGCCAGACCCGGACGATCACGGCGGACGGCTGGCGGGTCGTCTCGGCCTCGGGGCGGTTCACCCCGGAGCAGGTGGCCGAGCTGTTCGCCGACCGGCCGACCGAGGAGCGGGCCCGGCCGTACTGGACGGTCCGCTGGGCCGTGCCGGTCTCCGCCGGAGACGGCCCGGACGGCGGCGAGCCGCGGCCGCTGCCGGAGCCGGCGCCGCCCGTGGTGCACGCGCCGACGCCGAGCGACGAGCCGCTGGACCTGCCCGCGCTGCTGATCGCCTCCTTCCCGATGGCGACCGACCGGCGGCACGTGGCGGCGGGGCCGCTGACGGGCTTCCTGGTCGAGCGCGCCGCCGAGACCTACGTCGAGCTGCTGTCGGACCTGCCCCGCACGCCGAAGCTGCTCGACCTCGTCCCGGGCCTGATGGGCAGGGGCGAGCTCGACGCGCGGATCCGCCGGGCGATCCTGAGCCTGCTGCCGGACGCCCCGCTGCTGCCGGCGCTCTCCCCGCCCGCCGACGCCGAGGGACCCGCCGAGGGGTCCGCAGAGGGGTCCGCCGGGGGCGGCGTCGTGGTCTCCGGGCGGCAGGCGAGCGTGGTGGCGGCCCCCGGGGAGCTGCTGGAGAAGATCGCCCCGATGGTGCCCGGCCTGCTGCCCGCCGGCTGGCCCGCCCGGCATCCCGCGCTCGCCGCGCTCGGCGTGAAGAAGGTCGACCTCGCCGACGTCGTCGACCTGCTCGCCGGGGACCTCTCGGGCGGCACGGCCGCCGAGCGGGACCCGGCCTGGTGGCGCTCGCTGTACGAGGTGCTGCCCGCCGACGACCTGGAGGCGCTCGGCGCGCTCCCGGTCCCGCTCGCGGACGGCCGTCTGGTCCGCGGCCCGCGCGGCACGCTGGTGCTGACCGAGCGCGGCGCCCTGGACCTGGAGGTGCTCGCCCCGCTCGGGCTCCGCGTCGTGCACCCGGCGGCCGCGCACCCGCTCCTGCTCCGCCTCGGCGCGGCCGAGGCGACGCCGCGCACGGTCCTGGAGGACCCGCTCACCCGGGCGGCCGTCGACCAGTCCCTGGACGGCGACGACCCCGAGCCGGTGGCGCGGGCCGTGCTCGCCCTGGTCGACGCCGCCGGGCTGACCGCGGGTGAGGCCCCGTGGCTGGCCGACCTGGCGCTGCGCGGCACCGACGGCGAGCTGTACCCCGCCGGTGAGCTGCTGCTGGCCGGAGGCTCGCTGGCCGGGCTGCTGGACACCGGCGCGCACTTCGGCACCGCCGCGCCCGAACTGGTGGAGCGGTACGGCCCGGGGGTGCTGACCGCGGTCGGGGTGCTGGACGGCTTCGCCGTCGTCAACGACACCGATGTGATGATCGATCCGGACGAGTGCGACCACGACCTGGACCTCGAGGACGAGTGGCTGGAGACGGTCCTCGACCTGCTCCCCGGCCTGGACGTGCCGCCGGTGGTCCGGGAGTTCTCCGCCGTCCGCGACCTGGAGTACGTCGCCGACTGGCCCTCGGCGCTGGCCCTGCTCTCGCGTCCGCCGCTGCGCGCGGTGCTGCACCCGCTCCGGGTGCTGGTGGCGGGCGAGGTCGTGGAGGTGCCGTCCTACACCTCGTGGTGGCTGTCCACCCATCCGGTGCTGGGCGGCAGGCGTCCCACCGAACTGCGCCTGCCGGGCGGTGACCCGCTGCTGTTCGGCCTGTACGGCGACGCCCCGGCGGTCGCCGACGAGGCGGCCCTGGCGATGATGGGCGTGCGGACCACGCTGGCCGACCTGCTCGCCTCGCACGGCGGCCCCGGCGAGCTGCTCGACCTGCTCGCCGACCCCTCGGTCGAGGTGGACCGGGCGCAGCTGCGGGCCCTGTGGGTGGCGCTGGCCGGGGTGGACCCCGAGCGGGTCGCGCCGCCGCGCGCGGTCCGGGCCGTCCTCGGCGGGCGGATCGTCGTCGCCGACGTCGAGGGCGGCCGGCTGCTGTCCGGGCCCGGCGTCGGCTCCGGTCCCGAGGAGGGCGGGGAGACGGGCGAGCCGGTCGTGGTCGAGGCGCCGGACCTGCTCCCGCTGGTCGCGGACCGGCCGCTGGTCCTGGCCCCGTTCGACCTGGCCGAGGCGCTCTCGGAGCTGCTGGACCTGCCGCTGGCCGGGGAGGTCGCGGCCGGGGAGGTGACGTCGTCGGGCGAGGTCCGCCAGGTCCCGGCCGCCGTGCGCTCGCTGCTGCCGACCGCGCCGGAGACCTACGTGGAGCACGAGAAGCTGCTGGTGGACGGCGTCCCCGCCACCTGGCGGTTCTTCGAGGGCACGGTGCACGCCAGCGGCATGGAGGGCCTGGCGCGGGGGCTGGCCTGGGCGTCGGGCCAGTGGGGCGACCGGCTCGCGGTCGCCGCGCTGCTCCGCGACCCGGCCGCGGTGCCGCTGCTGCTCGCCGAGGCCGACCTGGACGCCTGGACCGCCTCGACCACGTGAGGGCCGGGGGGCCGCCTCTCAGCCGGTGATCCGGCGGCCCTGGTCGCCGGAGGCGTCGGCGCGGTCCGGGGCCCGGGTCTCCCCGGCGGTCTCGGCCGGCGTCTCCGGGTGGAGCGTCTCCGGGTGGAGCGTCTCCGGGTGGAGCGTCTCCGGGTGGAGCACGGCGGAGGGCGGGACGGCGGTCGCGGGCTCGACCGGCTCCTCGGCGGGGGGCAGCTCGTCCGGGGGCGTCGGGGTGGCGGCGCCGGGGCGCGGCCGGACGTACCAGAGACCGAAGAGGCCGAGGACCAGGGCCGCCACGCAGGTCCAGATCCACCAGCGGTCCTCGGGGTCGAGGCCGACGATCAGGAGCACGGCCAGGGCGACCGCCCACAGGCCCATGCCTGTGAGGATCGTGGCCGTGTTGTTGGTCCGCAGCGGCTGGAGATCCTGACGGCGAGGCTGGTTCACGTGCTCCAGCGTAGGCGACGCGGGCCCGTCGTTCGCAGGGCGGGCGCTTCACTACCCGCCTGGCGGGCGCGGTGAGGACGCGGATCGGTTGCGATCCCATCACCATCGCGATCGGGACCTTCCTTGACCTCTGCTTCAATGTCACGCTGAATGTCCGTGAGTGATACTAAAACGAGTCAAATAAGTGTGCTTGACCGGTTCTTCCACATCACGGAGCGCGGATCGACGGTGGGACGGGAGGTCCGCGGCGGCCTCGCGACCTTCTTCACGATGGCCTACATCGTGGTGCTCAACCCGCTGATCATCGCCACGGCCAAGGACGCCGAGGGGCAGTTCATCGCCGACGCCACCTCGGCGCCCATCCCCCTGGTCGCCGCCGGCACCGCCTTCGTGGCAGGCGTGCTGAGCATCCTGATGGGCGTCGTCGGCAAGGTGCCGTTCGCCATGGCCGCGGGCCTCGGCCTGAACGCCTTCGTCACGTACGGCATCGCCACGCAGATGTCGTGGGAGTCGGCCATGGGCCTGGTCTTCCTGGAGGGCTTGATCATCGCCCTCCTGGTGCTGACCGGCTTCCGCACCGCGGTGTTCAACGCCATCCCCGCCCAGCTGAAGACCGCGATCAGCGTCGGCATCGGCCTGTTCATCGCGCTGATCGGCTTCGTGGACGCCGGGTTCGTGCGCAAGGCGGCGGGCGGCCCCGCGGTGGAGCTCGGCATCGGCGGCAACCTGACGAGCTGGCCGATGCTCGTGTTCGTGGTCGGTGTGCTGCTGATCGCCGTGCTGGTGGCCCGGAGGGTGAAGGGCGCCATCCTGATCGGCATCGTCGCCACCACGATCCTCGCGATCGCCGTCGAGGCGGTGGCCAAGGTCGGCGGCACCACGCCCGACGCGCCGAACGCGCAGGCGTGGCAGCTCAACGTCCCCACCCTGCCCGAGCGGATCTTCGGCTTCGAGAACCCGTTCCGGCTCTTCACCGAGTTCGACCCCTTCGGCGCGTTCGGCTCCGTCTCGGTCACCGTGGCGCTGCTGCTCGTCTTCACCCTGCTGATCACCGACTTCTTCGACACCATGGGCACGGTCGTCGGCGTCGGCGCGCAGGCCGGCCTGGTCAAGGAGGACGGCACGCTGCCGCGCACCCAGCAGATCCTGCTCGTCGACTCGGTCGGCGCGGCGGTCGGCGGCGCGGGCTCCGTCTCCTCCAACACGACCTACGTCGAGTCGGCCGCGGGCGTCGGCGAGGGCGCGCGCACCGGCCTGGCCGCCGTCGTCACCGGCGTGCTCTTCCTGCTGGCGGTCTTCCTCTCGCCGCTGGTCGGCGTCGTGCCGCACGAGGCCGCGGCCCCCGCGCTGGTCATCGTCGGCTTCCTGATGATGACGGCGATCCGCGAGATCGACTTCACCGACTACGAGATCGCCATCCCGGCCTTCCTGGTGATCGTGCTCATGCCGTTCACCTACTCCATCGCCAACGGCATCGGCGCCGGGTTCCTCGCCTTCGTGCTGATCAAGGCCGTCAAGGGCAGGGCGCGCGAGGTCCACCCGCTGATGTGGCTCGTCGCGGCGCTGTTCGTGGTCTACTTCGCCCGCGGCGCGATCGAGGGCCTGCTCGGGGCGGTCTGAGCCCGCGGCGCGATCGAGGGCCTGCTCGGCACAGTCCGGGCCCGCGGCCCGGAGGCCGCCGTGGTGACCGGAGCGATCCGGCCGCCGCGGCGGCCTTCTTCCGTTCCGAGGAGTCCTTCCGGGAGCCGGGCCGCACCCTCCCCCGGCCGGGAGCAGCCGAGGCGAACTCATGGTTGAAATTTTTATTCACTCGGTGTGTAAATGACATCACCGGCCGGGTAGGTATGTGGCCGATTGAGGACGGTCGCCGAGGTTGCCGAATAGATATCGTCGTCCTAACATCGCAGGGCGAAAGGATTTGCGGCAGACCGCCGGTGAATCCTCGAGCATTGTTCTCGCTCCCGTGGGGCGCCGATTCGCAGGCCCGCCGTCCCGCCACGTCGAACACCGCAGAACGCGGTGGACATTTCAGAGGAGACATCCATGCGATTCCGGCCGTCCGCCCGCGCCCGCGCCAGGTGGCTCGCCGCCGCCCTCCTGGCGGCTCCGGCGCCGCTGCTCGGCGCCTCCCCGGTCCTGGCCGGGGCGCCCGCACCGGACGGGCCCGTGGGCTCCTACGTCCTGCGGGTGACGCCCGAGGACGGCACGGGGTCGACCGGGGCGACTCTGACCTGCGGTCCGGACGGGGGCACCCACCCGAACGCGAAGGAGGCCTGCGACCAGCTCCGCCGCGTCGCGGGCCAGGTGGAGCGCATCCCCGAGAACCCCGGCCCCTGCACCCTGGAGTACGCGCCGGTCCGCCTCACCGCCACCGGGACCTGGCGGGGCCGGCAGCAGCGCTTCGCGAAGACATATCCGAACCGGTGCGCCGCGATACGGGGGACCGGAGGCGTCCTCTTCGCTTTCTGATCGGCCGTTCAGTCAATTCTTCGGCGCCGTGGCGGATGCGCGTTTCCGCCGGCTCCGGGCCGTCCCCGTCCCGGCCGGTCGATTCACGGCGAATTACTTCGCCCGTCGGCGCGAATTCACCGTGCGATTTCATCGGTGAAGGGCGCGGTGCTCGATATCCGGATTCCGGGCGGGCGGAGAAAACCGGCCGGGGGCGGAGGTCCCGTCGTGCCGTTCCGCCGGCTCGTCCGCCCGGCGATTCCATCCCTCACCCCCACCGTCTGGAGACGATCGATGCAGCCCCTCTACCACGAGCAGCCGTTCCCGCCCGTCCGCCGTGAGAGGCCGGCCCAGGACGCCGCCGACCTGCTGCACGAGGCCGCGGAGCGGGCCGTCCACGGTGGGCGGGAAGCCGACGCGCTGGCGCTGGCCGGGGTCGGCATGGCCCTGGTCGACCTGGCGCGGGAGGTGCGAGCCCTCCGGGAGAGCGTGGAGGCCGCCGGCCGTACGGCGTGAGCGCACGCGAACGCGCGCCCGGCCGGCCGCCGGTGTGCCGGCCCTCCTCCCACGAGCGGCTCTGAGACCGGCTCCGTCCTCGGGAAGCCGTCCCGGGTTGGGAAACAGGGGGCCCGTCTGCCACGCTGTACGGCTCGCGGGAATAAATCCGGCCCGGAGGGAATCAGGTGCGAGCGCGCATCGTTAGCAAGGGTAATGAGTACAGCTAATGAGTTACCCAGACAGGAAGGACCCCGTCGCCAACCTGCGCAGCGACGCCGGTCTGGCGTCGGCGCTGCGCGTGTCGCTGGCACGCCTGACCCGACGCCTGCGCAGGCAGGCCGCGGGCAACTCGCTGACCCCCACCCAGGTCGCGACGCTCGCCGCCGTGGACCGGCACCCCGGCATGACGCCCGGCGAGCTGGCCGAGCACGAGAAGGTGCAGCCGCCCTCGATGACACGCGTGATCGCCGTGCTGGAAGAGCGGGGGCTGCTCTCGCGCACCCCGCATCCGACCGACCGGCGCCAGGTGAGCCTGACCGTGACCGAGGCGGGTTCGGCACTGCTGAAGGAGGAGCGCCGGCGCAGGGACGCCTGGCTGGCGCAGCGGCTGAAGGAGCTGACCCCCGAGGAGAAGGCGGTGCTCCGGCAGGCGGCTCCGATTCTGGAGAAGCTCAGCCGGATCTAGCCGAACCTGACGAACCCGGCGCCTCGGCCGCTTCCCCCAGGGCCGAGGCACCGGTCGCCGGGTCGCCCGCCGCAGGCGGGAAGACCGGGGCGGCGGAGGCGCCCGCCGTACCGGCGGACGACGCGGACGACGGCGGCGCGGACGGCGGCGCCGCGGAACCGGGCCGGGCCGCCGGGTCGGGCAAGAGGCTGCCGGGCAAGAGGCTGGGGCTGCGGGCACGGGTGCGTCGCAGCCGGATCGCGCGCAGGGCGGCGGCCCGGGAGGTGCAGGCGGTCCGGACCGGGGGCGTGCAGACCGTTCCGGAGCGCAGGGGCTCGATGTTCCGGTCGCTGCGCAACCGCAACTACCGGCTCTTCGCGATCGGCGGCATCGTCTCCAACGTCGGCGGATGGATGCAGCGCACCGCGCAGGACTGGCTGGTGCTGGACCTGACGGGCGGCAGCGCGGCCGCGCTGGGCGTGACCACCGCGCTGCAGTTCCTGCCGATGGTGCTGTTCGGCCTCTGGGGCGGCATGCTCGCCGACCGCTACCCCAAGCGGCGGCTGCTCTTCGCCGCCCAGTCGCTGCTGGGCGTGCTGGCGCTCACCATGGGCGTGCTCACCGTGACCGGCGTCGCCCAGGTCTGGCACGTCTACGTGATGGCGCTCGCGCTCGGCCTCATCGCCTGCGTCGAGGTGCCGACCCGGCAGTCGTTCGTGGTCGAGATGGTCGGTCGCAAGGACCTGCCCAACGCGATCGCGCTGAACGCCTCCAGCTTCAACCTGGCCCGCGTGGTCGGCCCGGCCGTCGCCGGCGTGCTGATCCACGTGCTCGGCGGCACGGGACCGATCTTCCTCGTCAACGCGGTCTCGTTCCTCGCCGTGCTCGGCGGGCTGGCCCTGATGCGCGCCCGCGAGCTGACCACCCCCGACCCGGTGCCCCGGGCCAAGGGCCAGCTCCGCGAGGGTCTGCGCTACGTGAAGGACCGGCCGGACCTGCTGATGCCGATCCTGCTGGTCGGCTTCGTCTCGCTGTGCATGCAGTCGTTCTCGACGTCGATCGCGCTGATGGCCCGCGAGGTCTTCGCCGCCGACGCCTCGTCCTTCGGCGTGGCCTCCAGCATGTTCGCGGTGGGCGCGCTGGTCGGCGCGCTGATGGCGGCCCGGCGGGCGAAGCCCGGCAAGACGCTGCTGGTCGGCGGGGCGGTCTCGTTCGGCCTGTTCCAGATCGCCACCGGCCTGGCTCCGTGGTACCCGCTCTACCTGCTCCTGCTCATCCCCACCGGGGTCGCGCTGATCTCCCTCAACACGACCGCCAACGCCAGCGTGCAGCTCGCCTCCTCGCCGGAGATGCGCGGCCGGGTGATGGGCCTGTACGTGCTGGTGTTCACCGCGGGCGCTCCGGTCGGCGCGCCGCTGCTCGGCTGGGTCGCCGAGGCCGGCGGCCCGCGCCTGGGCGCCGTGGTCGGCGGGGTGCTCACCCTGCTCGGCGCCGGTGCGGCGATAATGCTGACGAAGGCGATCGGCAGGAGGACGACGCATGCGGCTGTTCGTGGCGTTGCTGCCGCCGCGGCGGGTGTGCGATGAGCTCGCCCGCGCGCTCGCACCGCACCGGGGGGAATGGCCGCAGCTGCGCTGGGTCGATCCGGCGAACTGGCATCTGACGCTGGCGTTCCTGGGCGAGGTGCCCGAGGAGGTCCTGCCCGGGCTGGAGCTGCGCCTCGCCCGCGCCGCCTCGCGCTACGCGCCGATGACGCTGGCCTTCGCCGGCGCGGGCGCGTTCCCCTCCGCGCGGCGGGCCCGGGTCCTCTGGGCCGGCCTGCGCGGCGGCGGCGAGTCGTACGGCGGGCGGCCCGAGATCGTCCGCCTGGCGGACTCCGTCGCTGCGGGTGCGCGCCGCGAGGGCATCGAGGTGGACGACCGGCGCTTCAAGGCGCACCTGACCCTGGCCCGGGCCCGGACCCGCGGTGACCTCGACGCGCGCCCGCTGGTCGAGGCGCTGGAGCCGTTCACCGGCGCGGAGTGGGAGGCGGAGAGCGTGCACCTGATGCGGAGCGACTTCGGCAGTCCTCAGGTGGGCCACTCGGGGGCCGGGGTGCGCTACGAGACGGTCGCCCGGTGGCCCCTCGCGGCGCGGGCACCCCGTGGGCAGGGCTAGGCTCCAGGGCGTGGATCGTCCCCGTCGCTGGCTGCTGCCCACGGTGCTCGCGCTGCTCGTGCTCCTCGTGGTGGTCGGAGCCCTCGTCTCCTGACGCCTGCTACCAGGCGTACTCCTCCGGGGCGGTCTTGAAGCCGGGGAAGATCTCGTCGAGCCGGGCCAGGGCCTTCTCGTCGAGCGTGATCTCCAGGGCCTTGACGTTCCCGTCGAGCTGCTCCAGCGTGCGCGGGCCGACGATCGGCGCGGTCACCGCCGGCTGGTGGAGCAGCCAGGCCATGCCCACGTCGGCCGGGTCCTCGCCGAGCTCGTCGCAGAACGCCTCGTAGCGCTCGATCTTGTCGCGGTGCTTCTCCAGCTGCTCGGTGACCATCTCCGAGGCGGAGCGCCCCTTGTCGATCTTCCGCAGGATGCCGCCGAGCAGGCCGCCCGCGAGCGGGCTCCACGGGATCAGACCGAGGCCGTAGTCCTGGCAGGCCGGGATGACCTCCAGCTCGGCCGGGCGGACCAGCAGGTTGTAGTGGGACTGCTCGGAGACCAGGCCCACGGTGCCCCGGCGGCGGGCCTCCTCCTGCGCCTTGGCGATGTGCCAGCCCGCGAAGTTGGACGAGCCGACGTACAGGATCTTGCCCTGCTGCTTGAGGATGTCCATGGCCTCCCAGAACTCCTCGAACGGGGTGTTCCGGTCGACGTGGTGCGCCTGGTAGAGGTCGATGTAGTCGGTCTGCATGCGCTTGAGCGACGCCTCGCAGGCCCGGCGGATGTTCAGCGCGGAGAGCCGGCCCTCGTTGGGCCAGTCGCCCATGTCCCCGTAGAGCTTGGTGGCGATGACCGTGCGCTCCCGGCGCCCGCCGCCCTGGGCGAACCAGCGCCCGATGATGTTCTCGGTGATCCCCTCACCCTTCTTCCAGCCGTAGACGTTGGCCGTGTCGAAGAAGTTGATCCCCAGCTCGTGGGCGTGATCCATGATCGCGAAGGAGTCCTCCTCCGTGGTCGCGGGACCGAAGTTCATGGTGCCCAGGCAGAGACGGCTGACCTTCAGGCCGCTGCGGCCAAGCTGCGTGTAATCCATGCCACCCACCCTAGGCACCTGGAGCGCGCTCAAGGCGAGTGCCTTTTCCCGGCCCCCGGAGGCCGCGCCGGACGCGCGGTGGAGCGCGGAAAAGGCTAGAAACGGCTCATGAACACTGGGACGCTCGCCGACCGCCTCGCCCGTGCCGTCTCGCAGGGCCGGGTGCCGGACCTGCACGGCGTCGTCGCCGCCCACCGCGGCAGGGTGGTCCTGGAGCACTACGGCGAGGGCGAGGACTTCCGGCTGAACGAACCGCTCGGCCACGTGCGCTTCGCGCCGGACACACTCCACGACGTCCGCTCGGTCACCAAGAGCGTCGTCGGCCTGCTGTACGGCGTCGCACTGGCCGAGGGCCGGGTGCCGGATCCGGACGAGCCGCTGCTGCGGCACTTCCCCGAGTACCCCGACCTCGCGGCCGATCCCCGCCGGACCGCGCTGACGGTCGGGCACGCGCTCACCATGACGCTCGGCCTGGAGTGGGTCGAGCAGGTCCCCTACACGAGCCCCGCCAACGGCGAGATCGCGATGGAGCTCGCCCCCGACCGCTTCCGCTACGTCCTGGAGCGGCCCATCGCGGGTGAGCCGGGCGTGCGGTGGACCTACTGCGGAGGGGCCTCGGCGCTGGTGGGGCGGCTCATCGAGAAGGGCACGGGCGCGGCGCTGGAGGACTACGCGCGAGCCCGGCTGTTCGAGCCGCTGGGAATCGGGCGTTTCGAGTGGTCGACCGGTGCGGACGGCAGGGCCCTGGCGGCATCCGGTCTGCGGCTCACCCCGCGCGACCTCCTGTCGATCGGGCAGCTCGTGCTGGACGGGGGCGCCGGTATCGTGCCGGAATCCTGGCTCGCGACAGCGATCCGCCCGCACGTGCGGATCGGCGAGGGCTCCCACTACGGCTATCAGTGGTACGTGGGCGACACCTGGGCGGGCGGCTTCGGCAACGGCGGCCAGCGGATCTACGTGGCGCCCGCGCTGGACCTCGTCGTCGCCGTCGCCGCGGGGCAGTACGACCTGCTCGACCAGCCGACCGCCGCAGTGGTGGTCGACGAGGTGGTCCTGCCGGGGATCGGCCGCTGAGTCGGCCGGGCCGCCGGGAACGGGGAGTTCTCATCCTCGGCCGGGCGTTGTGCCGCGCTGGAGACGTGCCGGTGCGGGTGGTCCTACCCGGGGCTTCCATGCGCTCTGGTGCGGGTCCGGCGTTCCCGTGCCGGGCCGGTGGCCGCGGGCGCGGGGGCGGGCCGGTGCTCCGGCCGGCCGTCGCAGTTGAGGTCTCGC
>NZ_JBHSBM010000018.1:94845-96984 GCF_042650625.1 Planomonospora corallina | reverse complement strand
TCAACCACTTCGACGGCGCCCCCCGCTACGACGACGCCGCCCTGCGCGACTCGCTGTCCATGGCCGACGACCGGCCGCTGGTCTGGCTGGACGCCCGGATGCGCGCCTCGGCCAAGCAGGCACTGATCGCCCTCGTCACCGCCATCCTCACCCGTTGACACCCGGAGCTTCCGCGATGACCCCCTCTACGACCCCCTCCATCGCCGTCCCCCGGCTGTTCGGCGAGGACTTCGCCGCCCGGCCGCAGGACGCCTACGACGCGCTGCGCGCCGGCGGCCCCGTCGCCTGGGCCGAGATCGCACCCGGCGTGTACGCGCTGGTCGTCACCGGCCACCGCGCCGCCGTCACCCTGCTCAACGACACCGCCACCTACAGCAAGGACAGCCGCGGCTGGGCCGCCCTCAACAGCGGGCAGGTCCCGCCCGACAGCCCGGTCCTGGCGATCATGGGCTACCGGCCGAACCTGCTGTACGCCGACGGCCACGAGCACGAGCGGCTGCGCAGAGCGATCGAGGACTGCGCGGCCCGCATCGACCTGCACGAACTCCGGGAGAGCACCCAGCGCCACTCGCTCGCCCTCATCGCCCGCTTCGCCCCGGCCGGGCGCGCCGAGTTGATGACCGACTTCGCCGACACGATCCCGCTGCTGGTCTTCACCGACATCCTCGGCTGCCCCGCCTCCATGGTCGGCCGCATGGTCACCGGCTGCCAGCTCCTCATGAGCGGCGGTCCGCAGGCGATGCAGGGCGCGGCCGACTTCGCCCGATGCCTGGCCGAGCTCATCGCGATGAAGCAGGACGCCCCGGGACCGGACTTCACCTCCTGGATGGTCGCCCACCCCAACCGGCTCACCACCGAGGAGATCCTCCACCAGCTGTTCTGCTTCGTCGGCGCCGGCGTCATCCCCACCGCCGCCTGGATCGCCTCCGGCCTGCGGCTGCTGCTGGAGGACGAGGCCTACGCCGGCGACCTGACCGGCGGCGCGGTCACCGTACGGCGCGCCATGGAGCAGGTGCTGTGGACCCGCTCGCCGATGGCCAACTTCAGCGTGCACTACGCCCGCCGCGCCACCATGCTGCACGGCGCCCCGATCCCGCCCGGCGTGCCGATCCTGATCAGCCACGCCGCCACCGGAACCGACCCGGACCTGCCGCCGGGCCTCGGCTACGACAACCGCTCCCACCTGGCCTGGTCCGCCGGCCCGCACCGCTGCCCGGCCGACGGCCACGCCGCCGTCATCGCCCAGACCGCGATCGAGACGCTCCTGGACCGGCTCTGGGACCTGCGGCTGACCGAGACCGACGTGCCCAACCGGCCCGGCCCCTTCCACCAGTGCCCCGCCTCCCTCAGCGTCGCCTTCCGCCCCCAACCGGTCCAGAACTCCCGATGACGGCCCAGTGCTTCCAGCCGCATGGCAAGGCGCCCTGCCGTACGGGCCGACCCGCACCGGGCGGTTCACCGGCTGGTGTGCGGATCTCGTCTGCGGGTAG
Organism: Planomonospora corallina; assembly: GCF_042650625.1. Classification (NCBI taxonomy): domain Bacteria; kingdom Bacillati; phylum Actinomycetota; class Actinomycetes; order Streptosporangiales; family Streptosporangiaceae; genus Planomonospora; species Planomonospora corallina. The sequence continues at coordinate 95,494 of NZ_JBHSBM010000018.1, read as the reverse complement.
ACGCAGGAAGGTGAGACAGGCACGACGGACATCGCCGTCGCTTTTCGGCCGGACTCGCAGGCGCCGTCTTCGGACGGCATCCAGTGGACTCCTGCGGGTCCTCGCCCTTCCCGCAGAGATACGGCCGTGACCGATCCCGCCGCCGGCTCCGCCGGTCTCGCCGACCAGACCAGCACGATCGTGGCCGGGCAGTACGGGGTGCTGACGGCCGACGCCGGCCTCCTGCACGGCCCGCTGAAGGTCACCACCCGGCTGACCGGCGGCCGGCTGCGGATGCGGGTTCAATCGACCGACGACGGCGCATGGCATGAGGTGGCGGGCAGTCGGGGTGGTGCCGGTCGCGCGTGCCTGCTGTACCCACAGGCGCAGCGTCTCGCGGTTGACGCCCAGGTCCTCGGCCACCGACGCGTAGGTCCGGGCCGGGTCCGACAGGTACAGCGCGACGGCGTCGGCTTTGAACTCGGCTGAGTAGGCCTTCATGGCCATGCGGAACTCCTTGGTCTCCAGATCTCCATGATCCGGCACTCAAGGTGTCCATACTTCGGGGTGAGGACCCGATGACCTCGACGAAGGCGTGGTGCTCGCCGGGCAGGCCGGGGGCGTCGCGCAGCATCTCGGCGTAGCCGCGGATGACGCCGATCGGACCGCG
>NZ_JBHSBM010000018.1:94468-94810 GCF_042650625.1 Planomonospora corallina | reverse complement strand
CAGGTGCTCACGCTGCTCGGCCAGGGTGCGGCGGTCGGTGACGTCGGTGGAGATGCCGTCGACCAGCAGCCGGTCGCCCTCGGACCGGGGGGTGGCGCGGCTCCAGATCCACCGGGTGCGGCCGTCGATACCGGTGATGCGGTACTCGGCCTCGGCCGCCTGGCCGGAGGCGAGGGCGGCGGCGAAAGCGTCGTAGACCTCCCGGTCGTCGGGGCGGACGTAGCGGGACCGGAAGACGGCGGCCAGGTCGGTGTCGTGGACCTGGCCGCCGAGGATCCCGGCGGTGTTCGGCGACTGGTACACCGAGTGCACCCGTCCATCACCGGTGATCTCCCAGGTCCA
>NZ_JBHSBM010000018.1:0-94423 GCF_042650625.1 Planomonospora corallina | reverse complement strand
TGGTGGCCAGCGCGTGGGCCAGCTCGTCGGCGCGGCGCCGTTCCATGAACTGCCCGACATGCGCGCACACGCCCTCCAGCAGGTCGATCAGGTCGTCGTCGGGCCCGACGATCTGGTCGGTGTAGAAGGTCAGCACCCCCGTCACCGCACCGGCGCCGCCGCTGCGCATCGGCAGGCCGAGCGCGGCGTGCAGGTCTGCCTGGCGGGCCTGGGCGATGCGGGCGAAACCGCGCTCGTCGTCGGGCAGGTCCGTACTCCAGATCGGCTCGCCGCCGGCCCAGACCTTGCCCGGCATGCCCTGGCTGCGGGCGAAGGTGAGCGGCTGTGCGCCGGTGAAGGCCGACAGGTCCTTGCCCGGATCGCTCCAGGAGGCGATGCGGACGATGGTGTGCCGGTCGTCGTCGACCTGCCAGAACTCGCCGCAGGACCAGCCGAGCACGCCGGCGATCGCGCCCAGCACCGCATGGGCGGTCTCCGTCACGCCGCGGTCGGCGGCCAGCACGCCGGTGACGGCGTGCTGGACGGCGCGCAGCACCGCGGTGCGGTGGGCGTCGGTGATGTCGTGACCGATGGCCACCGCGCCCAGGCGGCGCCCGTCGGCGGTGGTGATGGGCCGGGCGTTGACGGTGAGCCGGCGGGGGCTGTGGCCAGGTGGGCGCATCACCACCTGCTGGCCGGACACCTGCTCGCCGGCCAGGGCCCGGGCCAGCGGGATCTCCTCGGTCTCCAGCAGTCGTCGGCTGTCCGGAGCGTACAGGCCGTGGGTCGTGGCCCAGGCGTGCGGGGTGTCGGGGTGCTCGGCTGTTTTCAGGATCTCCCGCATGGGTTGGTTGATCTGCACCAGGTGGCCGTCGGTGTCGCAGGCCACCACCCCGGCGTCCAGGCTGTCGAGCAGCGCCGCCAGGAACATGCGCTCCTGTTCCAGTTGCTCGCACCGGTGCCCGTGGTCGTTGCGGTCGGCGGAATCGATTGTCCTCATGCCCCTCACCCCCAAGCGATTCATACCCTTTATGGGGTTTTGTTCGCTTCGCTGTGCCGGTGGTCGCCGCGATCTTTTGGTGACCGGCTCGCCGGTGAGGCCTCCGGCACCGGGGTCATGGGCAGGTCGTGTGCGGCAGTACGAGCAAGATCGGCTCTTGTGTCTCTCCGTCCCCTCTACCTGCTCATGATCGGAGTGTTCGGCTGGCTGATGCTTCTGGGCCGTAGTCAAGCGGCCAAGACATAGAGATCATGGTGTTGCGGCGTCAGGCCGTCCGGCCGAGATCGGACTGGGCCGATCGAGCGCTTCTCTCCGTGCTGGCATGCTTCCTGCCGCCTGGGTTGCGAATTCATCGGATCATGACGCCAGGCACCTTGCCGGCCGATTCGACGCCGATGGACGCATCCGAGCCGTTCCGGCCCCTGAGGACAAGCCGGGCCGACCGTGCCGAGACCACCGCGCGAGAACACTCGAGCTGGAGACGGGGCCGACCGGGCGTCAGCCGGTTGGCCCCGGTGTGGGTTTGCACCGCGTTCGCAGTGTGTGGCGTCACGGACCAGAGGCGAGCCACTGCGCGGTGGCGACCACGATAGCTTGCACGCCGGTGTCGAGGGTGGGCTGGATCACCGGAGCGAAGTGGGCGTTGTGGTTGACCGGGATGGCTCTGCCGACGGTGCCGTCCTCGGCCGCCTGGGCGTATCGGCCGGGATCGGCGCCACCGATCCCCCAGTATGTGTACGGCACGCCGAAGGCATCGGGGATCTTGCTGAAGTCCTCGCTGGCGGTCTGCAGATCGAGGGCGGCGGCCTGGTCGCCGAAGTACCGGTGGAACGCGTCGGCGACCTTCCCGGTGGTCGCCTCGTCGTTGACGGTCGGCGGGAAGCTGCCGAAATGTTCGATGTCCGGGGGGTTCGGCGCGTCCGCCGCCATGCACTCGGCTCTGGCGATCCGCTCGATGGCCGCGCGCACCTGCGCGCGGGTGTCCGCGTCGTAGGTGCGGACGTTGATCTCCATCCGGGCCGACTCGGGGACGTTGTTGGGGGTGGTCCCGGTGTGCAGGCTGCCCACGGTCACCACGGCCGGGGTGAGCATGCCGATCTCGCGGGAGACGATGGTCTGCAGCCGTATGACGATCATCGAAGCGATCACCACCGGGTCGACGCCGGCCTGCGGTCGTGAGCCGTGCGCGCCTCGCCCGTGCACCGTGATCCGGTAGTTGTCGGCCGCCGACAAGACCGCGCCGGAGCGGGTGGCGACCTGGCCGGCCGGGAACGGCAGGACGTGCTGGGCCAGGCACACGTCGGGGCGAGGGACCTGGCCGGTCAGGCCGTCGGTGATCATGGCGTCGGCGCCGTCGCCGGATTCCTCCGCACACTGGAACAATGCGATCAGGGTGCCGTTCCAGTTCTCGCGGGACTCTGCCATGAGCCGGGCGGCGCCGAGCAGGCAGGTGACGTGGACGTCATGACCGCAGGCGTGCATGACCGGCTGCGGTGTGCCGCCGTTTCCCGGCGCGGTGGCGGTGCTGGCGTAGGGCAAGCCGGTCTGCTCCCGGATCGGGAGCGCGTCCATGTCCGCGCGGACCAGCACCACCGGTCCGTCGCCGTTCTCGAGCACGCCGGCCACCCCGGTGCCGCCGATCCCGTCGTGCACGTCGTAGCCGTACTCGGCCAGCCGCTGGGCGGCTTTGCCGGACGTGCGGTGCTCGGCGTGGCCGAGTTCCGGGTGGGCGTGCAGGTCCTTGTAGAGCGACTCCAGCTCGGGCCTGATCCGGTCGAGCCCTGCGAGGATGTTCGCGATGGCGGGCATGTCCGTGCTCCCTCCCACAGCGATGGCACATCTGGTCATTCCCGGCGTAATGGGTTGTTTCTCCCTGGTTATCAGAGGCGGCCCCGGCGGCATCCATCAAGAGGAGGGACCATGGGGAGTACGCGGCCGGACGGGTCGTTGTGCTCACACCAGCGGTCCTGTCCGCCGTGATGCCGAGTCGGCGGTGTTCACGGAGCCGTCGGGTCAGGGTCCTGGGCGGCGCCGGGCGGTTTCAGCAACGATCTTGCGGAACTTGCTTTCGGTCAGGGGGTAGGAGGCCATGACGGCGATCGCGGCGAGGGTGATGCCGGCGGGGACGGCCCCGGCTGCGATCCTGATCGAGGCGACAGCGCCGTCGCTTTGCGTGGCGGCGCCGGAGACGTAGCCTCCGAGGCCGATGATGTAGGCGGCGGCGGCGGCCCCGACGGCCTGTCCGAACTTGCGGCTGAGGGAGAGGACGGAGTAGGTCGCGCCTTCGGCTCGCACGCCGGTCCTCCATTCCCCGTATTCGACGGTGTCAGCGACGAGAGCCCAGATGAGGGTGTTGATGGCACCGATACCGAGGCCGAGAACGCCGAAACCGGCGATCGCGAGGACAGACCCCGGCGCGACGGCGGTGACGACGCCGCCCAGCACGGTGATGGCTCCGCCGACGACGTAGGAGGTGCGCTTTCCGATCGCACGCACTGCGGTGGGGATCAACAGGGCGGCTAGGAACATGCCGATGACCTGGGCGGCGATGAGGACGATATAGAGGTCGGCGTTACCGAGCACGTATCGGGCGTAGTAGATGGCGCTGGTCTCCAAGGCGAACATGCCGCACAGGAACAGCACGCTGGACAGGCCGAGCAACAACAGCGGCTTGTTCTGCTTCACGGTGTCCCAGGTCTGGCGCAGGCTGGATTTCTCGACGTCGCGCTGCACCCGCTCCTCGGCGGTGGAGAAGGTGAACAGGTATAGCGGCATCCCGATCACCACCAGCCCCAGGGTGGTGACCGTCAGGGATCGCTGGAGGTCGTCGGAGGTTGTGATCTGCGGCGAGACGACGGCCGCTAGCAGCAGGATGGCCAGATTCGTGGCGAGGACCCGGACGCTGGAGAGTTTGGAGCGCTCGTCGGGATTCTGTGTCATGGCGGTGGCCAGGGAACCGTAGGGGATGTTGACCAGGCCGTAGGCGAAGGAGAACAGCGCATAGGACAGGTAGGCGTACACGAGCGCGCCGCCCTCGCTCAGCCCGCCCGGCACGGAGAAGAGCGCGACTAGCAGCAACAGCAGCGGCAGCGAGGCGAACAGCAGATAGGGGCGGTATCTGCCCCACCGGGTGGAGGTCCGGTCGACGATGCGGCCGGCGATCACGTCCCCGATCCCGTCCCAGATCCGCACGAGTAAAAACAGTGTTCCCGCCGTGGTGGCGGCGATCCCTACGACGTCGGTGTAGTACAGGAGCAGGAACATCGACGCCATCGAGAACGCCAGGTTGTTCGCGAAGTCGCCGGCCCCGTAGCCGATGTACTGCAGTGCGCCCAGCTTGGGGGTCTGCCCGCTCGGTGAGCTGGTCATCGGTGCTTTCGCCAGCGTTCGCGCAGCCGCCAGGCGCTGGATTTGGGTCTGCGGTCGCGGGTGAACACGCCCTTTTTGTTGCCGTCGACCCGGAGCAGACCCGGAGCGGTCGCGAAGTCGGCGAAACTCCAGATGTGCTCGCCGACGACCGCCTCGACGCGGTCGAAGACACGGTGATACATCGCCAGCAGGTCGGCCTGGTACTCCTCGGTCCACGGGGCGGGCATGACGCCGTGCAGGCCCATGAGCGTGTCCGCGCCGTACTCGGTCATGATGATCGGTTTGTCGTGCTTGCGTGTCCAGGCTCGGAGTTCGGCTTCCAGGTTCCGCTCGGCCGCCGCGAGATCGCCCAGGTTCTTGTACCAGCCGTAGTAGCGGTTGAGCAGGAGGATGTCGAACAGGTCGGAGATGACGTCGACGTCCGGGGTCGCGCTCATGAAATTGGTGAAGGCCACCGGACGGGACGGATCCAATTGCCGGGCCTGGTCGACCAGCGGCTCGAAGTAGGAGCGGGAGGAGGGTGTGGTGGACTCCGGTTCGTTGGCGATGCTCCAGATCACCACACTGGGATGGTTCTTGTCCCGGGCGATCATCTCCTGGATCGCCCGGAGATGGGCCTGCTGCGTGGCGGTGTTGACGGTGTTCTCGGAGAACGTGGTGAACACCGTCCCGGTGAGCGTGGTCCCGACTTCGGCGTTGAGCCCCACCGCGGCGGTTTCACCGATGACCACGATGCCGTGCCGGTCCGCGTACTCGAGCACCTCCTCGGCGTAGGGGTAGTGGGAGGTGCGGAATGAGTTCGCGCCGAGCCACTCCATCAGCGCGAAGTCGTGGACCATGAAGGCGTCGTCGTGCCCCTTGCCGCGCACGGGACCGTCCTCGTGCTTGCCGAATCCGGTGAAGTAGAACGGCTCTGCGTTGATGAGGAACCGGTTCCCTTCGACCGCCACGGTCCGCACTCCCACCGGCAGTGTGTAGGAGTCGGTTGGTTCTTCACCGGTGGTCCACAGTTCGGCATGCAGATGGTGGAGGTATCCCTCACCTGGTCTCCACAGGCGCACGTCCTCGACCGCGAGTTCCCCGGTGCCGCCGGTGGCCCGCGCGACCTCGACACCGTCGGCGTCCCGCAGGACGACGCGGACGTCACCCCCCTCACCACCGGCCGCTTCGACCCGGTAGTCGACGATCCCGGTCGATCCGGTCAGTCTGGTGACGACGGTGACATCACTGATGTACGTGCGGGGGGTGGTGTAGAGCCATACGCTGCGGTGCAGACCGGCATAGTTGAAGAAGTCATGGAAGTAGCGCTGGTGCGGGCCGTCGGGAGTCGGCTCGACGTAGCCCGGCGGGATCGACTGCCACGACAGGGTGTTGTCCACCACGACCGTCACCCGGTGCTCGGCGCCCGGCTCCACCACGTCGGTGAGATCCGCCTCGAACGGCGTGTACCCGCCCTCATGCGCCGCGACCTCGGTGTCGTCGACCCAGACCATCGCCCGGTGGGTCGCGGAGTCCAGACGCAGGACGATCCGCAGGCCCTCCCACCGCCTCGGAACCCGTATCGCCCTCTGGTACCAGACGTCGCCCACATGGTCGTGGACCGCAGCGTCCGGGAACAGGTCGTTGTAGCTGGCCGGTACGGGCGCCTCCCGTCTGCCGGGCAGGGTACGGTGCCACCAGCCGTCAGCCCGGCCGGTACCGGCGGTATCGACGGCGAACCGCCACAGGCCGTTGAGTGACGTGCACTCGCGGGTGGGCGTATCGCGGGGCCTGAGCATAAGAGCTCCTCATGTCGTTGCGTCGGTACTGCGTGGTGTGTGCAAGGCGGCCGCCGTGACGATCAGCTCGACGCACGCGTTCACGTCGAAAGCGGTGGCGTCGATCATGAGGTGATACAGGGCCGGATCATCACCGTCGGCGCTGTACGCCCTGCTGACGTACTCCCGTCGAGCCCAGTCGTTGCTCTTCACGCGCCGCTCGGCGGTGGCGTGGTCGACACCTTCGGTCTCCATGACCCGCGCGACGCGGGCCTGTCGGGGCCCGCCCAGGTGCACGTGCAGCGCCTGTGGCGTCTCGCGCAACACGATCGCGCCGCCGCGCCCCAGGACCACGCCTCCGGACCGGGCGGCCTCGGCCACGAAGCGGCGGATCTCCGCCCGTATCCTGCCCTCCTCCAGCAGCCAGCGATCCTGGGCAGGGCCCGCCGTCAGGCTGGGCGCCCCGGCCAGCAGCGCCAGCAGCCGTTGCCCGCGGCTCCGCGAGCGTTCGTCGACGGCGGCGACGACCTCCTGCGGGACGTCGGCCCGCGCCGCGACCGACGCGGGGATGGCGCGATCGAGGAAGGCCACGCCGAGCCGCTGCGCCACCCGCGGTCCGATGACATCGCCCCCCGTCCCGTACAGTGCGGCAAGCGTCACCACAGCAGGAGACCGCTTCGGTTCCGAGCCCGTGGCCTCACGCTCAGCCATACTCAGCATTCTTTATGGACGTCAGCAAGAGGCCATTTAACGCAGTGTCATATCCTGTTCAACAGTGACGTTGCGCTGTCCGGTGTTGCCGATGCCGTCACATGGGGGCCGACCATGATCACGAAGCTGGTACTGCTCGGTGCGACCGGTGACCTCACCGGCCGGTACCTGCTCCCTGCCCTGGCCGCGCTCCGTGCCGCGGACCGGCTCCCCGACGGCTTCGAGGTCATCGCGGCTGCCCGGCAAGCCTTGGACGATGGAGCCTTTCAGCGCATGGCCGCCGAGAGGCTCGAGCGTCACGCCCCGGACGTTTCGGCCGCGGTCCGTGCCGACCTCGTCCGCTCTTTGCGCTATCGCCGGGCCGAGATGACCGACCCCGCGAGCGTCAGCGGCCTGCTGTCCGGCATCCGGCACCCGGTGGCGGTCTACCTGGCCCTGCCCCCCGGCCTGTACGCGACGGTGGTGACCGCGCTCGGCACCGCCGGGCTCCCTGCGGGAAGCCGGATCGCCCTGGAGAAGCCCTTCGGTGAGGACCTCGACGGTGCCGTGGCCCTGAACCGCCTCCTCGCCCAGGTGGCCGGTGCCGCTGGGGAGCAGGCGGTGTTCAGGGTCGACCACGTCCTCGGGCTTGCGACGGTCCAGAACCTGCTCGCGCTGCGCCTGGCTAACCGGGTCGTGGAACCGGTGTGGAACAGCCGGCACATCGAGCAGATCGACATCCTGTGGGAGGAGGACCTGGGTCTGGAGGGCCGGGCCGGGTACTTCGACCGCTCCGGCATCCTGCGGGACGTGATGCAGAACCACATGCTCCAGGTCCTGTCCCTCATCGCGATGGACCTGCCGGCCTCCCTCGACGAGCACGCCCTGCGCGACCGCAAGGTCGATGCCCTGCGCTCAGCGCGTCGCCTGAGCCGCGACGAGGTGACCTTTCGGACCCGTCGCGCCCGCTACACCCGCGGGCGGCTCCCCGATCCGGCGGGCGGGGCCGGACGGGAGGTCCCGGCGTATGCCGACGAGGACGGCATCGACGCGACCCGCGGCACCGAGACCTTCGCCGAGGTCGTACTGGATATCGACACCGAGCGGTGGGCGGGCACCCGTTTCCTGCTCCGGGCCGGCAAGGCGCTGCACCGCCGACGCAAGCAGGTCACGGTCCGCTTCCTGCCGGCCGAGTCCCCGCTGTCCGGCGGCGCCGCGGCCAACGAACTGCGGATCGGCCTCGACGGTCCCGAGGACCTCGCCTTGCAGCTGACCGGCGGTGTGCCCCTGAACCCGCCGAGGCCGGTGCCGGTGACGTTGAGCGCGCCACCCCCCGCCACCGGCCTGCCGGCCTACGGTCGCGTACTGCTGGACATCCTGTCGGGCGGTAGCACGCTGTCGGTGCGCGGTGACGAGGCCGAAGAGGCCTGGCGAGTGATGACGCCCGTGCTGACCGCCTGGCAGGCAGGCCTGGTCCCGCTGGAGGAGTACGCGGCAGGAAGCGCGGGCCCGCCCTGACCTGCGGCCGAGACTCTTCCCGGCGCGTCAGCGCCGGTGCCGCCGACCCGCCAGCCTGCGGCGCAGGCGCCGGAGCATCGCGGGACTCGGCAGGCCGGGGAAGCTGACGCCCTCCGGCGGCGCAACCGCTCGCGGCTTGCCGGCGCCCTGCCGAAGCACGGCGGAGGCTTCTTGGGGGGCGGCACCGGCGAAGACCATGATGTCGAGGCAGAGGAACCGCACGCCGGCCGCCGCTGCTTCCTGCGCCATAGGCGGTGCCGGGGCTTCATCGGTCCGGCGGGCGACAGTGAGGGCACCGTCCACCGCGCGCTGGCGGATCCGGTGACTGCCCAGGTCCGCCGAGAGGTCGGTGATCACTTCGGCCAGCTCCCGCACCGCCTGCGCGAGCCTGTCGTGCCGGGGCGGATCCGTGCTGACGGCAGCGCGCATGAGCATCAGGCAGCTGGCTCCGAGCAACTGGATCTGCGCGGTCTCCTCGTTCGTCCGCGTGGCCGCGGGGCGCCGGTAACGCCAGATCAGCGAGCGGCCGGCGACCCGGGTGCCGGCCGCGCCGGCCTTCCCTACCTCGACGAGGTGCTCCCGCACGCCGGACATGCAGGTGATCAGCCCTTGGTGAAGCTCCTCGTCGCACGTGCCGCGCCCGAACGCCGCAGCCGTCAGGTGAAGACCTTCGGCCATGGTCGCCAGCGCCGCCCGCTCCGCCCGGCGTGCCAGGGCCAGGGGTTCAGGAGAGAACAGAACCTGCGTGAACACCAGCGCCACCCCCGCACCGATCAGCGCATCGATCAACCGGTTCACCCCGGCCTCGCCGTCGGCCGCGGCGATGGTCAAGATCGCCCCGGAGGCGGCCTGAATGCGCATCAGACGCTGGGCCCCCAACGCCTGGGCGATGACCAGCGCGACGAACGTGGCCAGCGCCAGGCGATCCCAGCCACCGCCGAAGAACACGACCGTGAGCTCACCGACCACGATGCCGATGCACGCCCCGAAGACCAGCCGCAGGGCGTTGCGGCCTCGCTCGCCGCGTCCGAAGCTGAGAGCGACCACCGCGGCGATCGGCGCGAAGAACGGGGCGTCGTGGTCACCGATCCACAAGGCGATCACCCAGGCGGTCGTGGCCGCCACCGTCGCCTGCAGCAGCGGCCAGGTCTCGGCGAGCCACCTCCGCAACGCTGCGGCTGTGCGTGAACGCGCCATAGGCGGTCTCCTAATTTGGGCACTATGACATGTAAAGAACAAAACGCATGATTCGCCCAAGCTGGTTTCTTTCCCGGGAGGCGCCGATGCATCCGGAGCAGGTGACCGATCCGATCGTGTACCACGGCGAGGGGCCCGTATGGTCGCCACGCTGGGGCGGGCTGCGCTGGGTCGACATGCTGGCCGGAGACGTGATGTCCCTGGCGGCCGACGGCACCGTCACCCGCCGCCATGTGGGGGACGTCGCCGCAGCAGTACGGCCCCGCCGCCGGGGAGGCGCGGTCATCGGAGTCGAGCGGGGCTTCGCCCTGGAGGACGCCGACGGCACCGTGACACACCTGCCCGCGCTGTGGCGCGATCACGGGATACGGATGAACGAGGGTGGTTGCGATCCCGACGGCCGCTTCCACTGCGGGTCGATGGCCTACGACCAGCGCCCCGGTGCCGGCACGCTGTACCGGCTGGCGCCCGACGGTTCCGTCGCGGTGGTCCTGTCCGAGGTCACCGTCTCCAACGGGCTGGAGTGGAGCCCCGACGGGGCCCGCGCCTACTACAACGACACGCCCACGCAACAGATCGCCGTGTTCGACTACGACCCCGAGTCGGGTCTTACCGGGCAGCGCACCTTCGTGACCGTTCCGGCCGACGCCGGACGTCCGGACGGGCTGACCGTCGACGCGCAAGGCGGCGTCTGGGTGGCCCTCAATAACGGCGGGGCGGTGCGACGCTACTCCCCCGCGGGAGCGCTCGACGAGGTGATCGAACTTCCGGTCAGGAAGGTCACCGCCTGCACGTTCGGCGGGCCGCACCTGGACGAGTTGTTCATCACCACATCCCGGGAGAATCTCGAGCCCGGACAGGACCCGCTGGCAGGCTCGCTGTTTCGGGCGCGAGCCGACGTCGCCGGGCTGCCCGTTCGCGAGTTCGCGGGATGACACGGCGGCACCCTTGAATGAGGCCGCTTCGCGGCCCCGCCTCAGCTCACCGGAGTGCCGACGCGTGCGTCAGACGCAACGCCCGGGAGGCCGGATGCCTCAACCGGTCAAGATCCGCAGCCTCACCGCCAGGAAGAACGGAAACGGCGGTGGTGCAGCTCAAGGCCGACACGGCACCCGGCGGGCGGCACCGCCGCCCTGACGCCGGCGGGCGTCCCATCTCGCAGCGATAGCACCCCCGCGACCCCATCCGCCGGGCCGCGACGGCCACCCGCGCGGTGAGATGGGCCGGACCGCCTCATCGGCTACCGGCGTTGCGCCGCACCCCGCCGGCGCGTTCATCACCCGCGACAAGTGCCGCGTCCGCATGCTGGTGCCTGCCGCAGGCGCGACGGCGTGCCGGAGCCGCAAACCCCGTGCGCGTCGGGCCCGCCTGGTGTCAACCTGCTTTGCGCTCCCGAAACGCCTGGACTCCGGACCTGACCGTCGGGAAGAAGTTCTCCGGTCCGAGCAGTTCGGTCATGCCCGTGTCCTGGAAAATACGCCGAATCGGTTCCTTGACCCGGGCCATGGTGAGCGTCACGCCCTGGTCGGCCAGCTCCCGGTGCAGTTCCCCCAAGGTATCGACCGCCTTGGCATCCATATAGGCCATCGCCTCGGCATCGATCATCAGCCACATCACCTCGTCCTCTGCGTCGGCGAGCAACTGCCTGATGCGGCGGGCCATGTGGGGGGCGTTGGCGAAGTAGAGCGGGGCGTCGAACCGGTAGACGATCAGCCCGGGCACCGGCTGGAGGCATTGGTGGGCGGTGATGTCATGGAAGCCGTCGATGTCGTCGGAGGAGCCGAGTACCGCATCGTGCGGACGTGCCGTCCAGTAGACGAACAAACCCAGCGAGAGCAGGACCGCGACGGCCAGCCCGCCGATGACATTGAGGAGCAGCACGGCCGCGAACGTGACCAATGCCAAGATCATCTCGTCGTTGTGCACCCGGCGCAGCCGGAGGACCGGTTTGACCTTGATCAGGTCCGCCGTCGACAGGATGATCACCACGCCGAGGGCTGCGGTCGGCAGCGGTTCGATCAGCGGGGTGGCGAACGCCGCGACCAGGACCGCCGCAGCCGCGACGATCAACCCGACCAGCGGGGAGGCGCCACGGTATGAGTCGTTGAGCGCGGTCCGTGATCCGCTGGCGTCGATCGGTATGGCCTGAAACAGCCCGGCAGTGATGTTGGCCGCTCCGAGCCCGAGGAGTTCCCGATTCGCGCTGATCGTGTATCGGTGCTTGTCGGCGTAGGTCCGGGCGATGGCCATCGAGTCGCCGAATATGAGCAACGCCAGCCCGAGCGCGGGCACGACAAGGTCGAAGACGTCGTCGAGGGAGATGCCGGGCAGCCGCGGAAGGGGGAAGCCGCCGGCGACGTCGCCCACGACCTCGATGCCGTGCCGGGGGAACCCGATCACGGCGGAGGCGACGCCCGCGATGACGACCACGACGATCACGGCGGGGATCTTGGGCGCCGCCACCCTCAGCAGGACGACCGCCCCGATCAGCAGGACGCTGAGCAGCACCGTCCACCCGTGCGCTTGCGGGATGGCACGCAGCGTCTCCCACACCTGCGGGACGAAATTGCGGGACTCGACCGTGACGCCGAGCAGTTTGTTCAGCTGCCCGACCATGATGAGCACCGCGACGCCGTTGATGTATCCCAGCAGGACGGGGCGAGACAGGAACTCCGACATGAAGCCCAGCCTGAGCAGGGAGCACAGGATGAGGATCACACCGCTCAGCACGGCCAGGGCGGCGGCCATCCCCGCCACCCTGACCGGATCATCCGAGGAGGCCACGGCGGCGACGCTGGTCGCGGTCACCGCGGCCACCGCGCCCGTAGGGCCGACGATCAGCTGGCGGGAGGAGCCGAAGAGCGCGTAGCCGATCAGCGGGACGGCGGTGGCGTAGAGCCCGGCCACCGGGCCGACCCCGGCGAGCTCCCCCATGCCGAGCCCCGAGGGAACGGCCACCGCGGCCACGGTGACACCGGCGACGACATCATCGCGCAGCCGGGACCTGCGGTACCCGCGCAGTTCGGCCAGGCCCGGCACCAACTGCCACAGCTTCATGCCGCTCCCTCCCGCTCATCACGGTGATGTCACCTCCTGGTTGAAGGCCGCGTCGCTTTCCTGCCGCACCGTCTAGTCGCGTGCCAGGGCGGCCTCGGCCTCGGCCTCGTCGTCGACCTGCCGGGCTGTGGGCACCCGGACGCTCACCTGGGCGATCGTGCCCCCGCGGAAGGGGAACGGCGCGGCGTAGTCGCCGGTGACCGCATCACCGCTGTCGCGGCCGATGACCAGCCCTTCGCCGGCCACCGAGAACTTGCCGGGCTGGGTCCTCATCCGGCCGGACGCCACGACCGTCTCCCCCAGGGACAGGGTCAGCGTTCCGTTGGCGACATAGCGCGGATCCTCGTGCGTCTTGTCGAACCGGGCGACCGCGACGTGCCGGCCGGCGGCGAGCGGCGCATCCGCGCTGAAGCGGTACTCCTCGATGCCGAGGAAGTTGTAGACGTAGTGCAGCCGGCGGTCCTTGAGGTAGAGGGCGTGGCCGCCGAAGCGCGAGCCGTGCGCGAAGATGACGCCCTCGGCCTCGTCGGTGGTGGTCTCGAATTCAGCCGTGAGGGTGAAGGACCGGTTGCGGACGTCGCCTGCGGCTTCCTCGGGGACCTCCGCGGTTGCGGGATAGTAGACGTAGAGCTCGCGCGCCGGTGACAGGCTCGGCCTGGCCATGGTCATGATCTCGCGCGGGACGCGGTCGTCGAGCGGCAGGACGTTGTTGCGCCCGGCCTCCACATACCACCGCGCGATCAGCTCGCGGAGTTTGCCGGGGTGCTCCCGGCCGAGCTCGCGGGTCTCGGAGCGGTCGGTGCGCACGTGGTAGAGCTCCCACTCGTCGTTGACGAAATCGCCGTGGCCGGTGCCCGTGCCGTGCCGGGCCACGGCCTTCCAGCCGTCGTGATAGAGGGACCGGGTGCCCAGCATGGCGTAGTACTGAGTCCTCCTGGTGGACTCCAGGGTGTGTCCAGTTAACGGTGTAACTCGATCTTCATTGGTTATCGGGAAGTCGGGGTCAGACGGCCTTCGAAGGTGATGGCGAAGGCGTTGAGGGCGGCCTTCCATCGCGTGATCCAGCGCTTGCGGCCCTTGCCGGTCGGGTCCAGGCTCATGATCGCCATGTAGACGCACTTGAGCGCGGCCTGCTCGTTCGGGAAGTGCCCGCGGGCCTTGACCGCCCGGCGGATCCTGGAGTTGACCGACTCGATCGCGTTGGTCGAGCAGATCACCCGGCGGATCTCGGCATCGAAGGACAGGAACGGCACGAACTCGGCCCAGGCGTTCTCCCAGAGCTTGACGATCGCCGGATACCTCCCACCCCAGGCCTCGGCGAACTCGTAGAACCGCTCCAGCGCGGCGGCCTCGGTCGGCGCCGTGTAGACCGGCCGCAGCGCCTTGGCGATGGCGTCCCAGTGCTGGCGGGCGGCGTACCGGAACGACGCGCGCAGCAGGTGCACCACGCACGTCTGCACGACGGTCCGGGGCCAGACGGCCTCGATCGCGTCGGGCAGGCCCTTGAGCCCGTCGCAGACCACCATCAGAGCATCGGCCACGCCCCGGTTCTTGATCTCGGTCAGGACGTGCAGCCAGAACTTGGCGCCTTCACCGCCGTCGCCGGCCCACAGCCCCAGGATGTCGCGCTCGCCGTCGACGGTGACCGCTAAAGCGACGTAGACCGGCCGGTTGGCGACCTGCCCGTCGCGGATCTTCACGTGGATCGCGTCGATGAAGACGACCGGGTAAACCGGATCCAGCGGCCGGTTCTGCCACTCGGTCATGCCCTCGATGGCCTTGTCGGTGATGGTGGAGATGGTCTGCTTGGAGACCTCGGCGCCGTAGACCTCGGCCAGGTGCGCGGAGATCTCCCCGGTGGTCAGGCCCTTGGCCGCCAGCGAGATGACCATCTCATCGACGCCGGACAGCCGCCGCTGCCGCTTGCGGACGATCTTCGGCTCGAAGCTGCCGTTGCGGTCGCGCGGCACGGTGATCTCGACCGGTCCCACGTCGGTGAGGACGGTCTTGGCGCGAGTGCCGTTGCGGGAGTTGCCCGCTTCGCCGGCGGCTCGCTCGTGCTTGTCGTAGCCGAGGTGGTCGGTGATCTCGCCTTCCAGCGCCGACTCCAGCACCAGCTTGGTCAGTCGCCCCAGCAGTCCGTTCTCGCCGACCAGGTCCAATCCTTCGGTGCGGGCCTGGTCGACCAGACGGCCGACGAGCTCGCGATCCGATGCTCCGGGCTCCTCGCGCGCCACCGCGGTGTCCTCCAGGTCGATCTCCGTCGATGCCTGGATCACAGTACTCATCAGGGGTGTCCTCCTTGATCAGGAGTTACACCGAAAACCGTACAGTCCCCCAGGTCCCGGATACGCGCCTTGAGTTGCTTGTTTTCTGCTCCCAGCACGTCGTCGGACGATAACGGGCCGTCGGTCGGCCTGCCGGTGCGGGCCGTTTGCTCGGCCCCCGCGGTGCCGTCCACCTGGGCCTGACGGACCCAGTTACGTAGGGTCTCACGGCTGGTGCCCAGGTCCTGGGCGGCCGATTTCAATGTCCGGGCCGGGTCGGACAGGTACAGCGCGACGGCGTCGGCCTTGAACTGCGGCGGGTACGACTTCATCGCCACGTGGGACTCCTTGTCTCCGGATTTCCATCATCCGGTACTCAAGGTGTCCACACTTCAGGGGCAAGTCCCGCCTCCGAGACGATCCACGGAGGCTGCTCACCCTTCCTCACGCGCAGACCAACGACCGTCCAGGCGGACGGATACGGCCAAGGTCATTGTGTTAGGAGTTGTTAGGGGCGATGAGGACTCATGCTGAGCGTACGGGCGAAGTGGTCAGCTGTCGGGTTTGTGACTGAACAGCCCCACAGCCGCGGGAACGCAATCACCGGTCACATCCGGGACAAACACCCCGGCCGCTGACCCCTGGTGGCCTCACCCGAACAGCTCAACGATCACGATACCGCCGCCGCCCTGCGCACCGTCGTAAGAGGTGCCGGTGGACAGGGCGCCACCCGCGCCGCCGCCCCAACCGCGCGGCGCCGTCCCCGGACCTTGGGAGCCGCGCTGGAAGCCGCCGTGGCCGAGCCGGGATTCACCGCCCTGCCCGGCGAGGCCTTCGGTGCCGGACAGGCGGATCGCGCCGCCTCCGGCTCCGCCTCCGGAGATGTGCTCGCCGGCGCCGGCGAACGGGCCCGGCACGCCGTTGGCGGTGCCCAGCGTGACGCCGGACGTCATGTTGGCGGTGCCGCCGTCGCCGCCGGGCGCGACCACGAACCCGCCGAAGCTGGAGGAGCCGCCGGCGCCGCCCGGGTTGTTGCTGTTGCCTGCGGCGCCGCCCGCGCCGACGACGACCGTTTCGGCCGCGCCGAGGGTGTTCACCGACAGGATGGATTCGGACCAGCCGCCTCCGGCTCCGCCCGGGCGGGCGATCAGCTGGTTCGCTGCGGCGTTCGCTCCCGCGCTGCCGCCTCCGCCGCCCTGGACCTGCACCCGCACCCGCGCCAGCCACGGGTAGTTCGCTTTGACGAACTGGTGGTTGCCCGGCGTCGAATAGATGATCATCCGGCGGAGGCCGAGGCTTCCGGGGATGACGCACAGGACGCCGTCGTCGTCGACTTCCAGACGGTCGGAGCATACGCACGCGGTAGCCACAGGGTCTTCTCCTTCTCAGGGTTCAGGTGGTGGGGGTCGCGGTCAGGTGCACGCGCACGCCCGCGCCGGCGGGTTCGGCGGGCAGCAGGCCCAGGCCGAGCAGCGGCCGGGTCCGCCACACCCGCACCACGACCCGCTCGGTCGTGGTCTGCTCCAGCGTGACGGTGACGGTCCGCTCATCGCCCGGGTCGGGATCGACGGGGAGCGCGGCGATGACCGGCGGCGCGGCCAGCGGGTCGGTGAACACCCATTCGGCGCGGCCGTCGCCGCCGGTGACGGCCACGGCTGCGGCAAGGGGCCGTCCCGCCGCGCCGGGCGGGCCCGGAGGTCCTGGCGGCCCCTCAGGGCCTTCGTGGCCGCGCGGGCCCGCTTTGGCCGACTGGCGGGCGCGCCGGTTCAACTCCCGCAGCATCCCGCCGACCGGGTTGCCCGGCAGCCGCCGCGCCGCTGATCCACGAGACGCCATGTCAGTTCTCCACTCCGGTGCCGGTCGGTGCGAGCTGCAGCTGCACGCTCTCGCCGTCGCGGTTCTCCGTCACCTTCACTCCGGTGATCTTCAAGCGTTGGGAGATGGTGCGGCACGTCGCGGTGGTGGCCACGTCCACGCACCAGCCGGGCACCAGGTGCGGCACGTCGACCGGCGCGTCCGGCGACAGGGTGACCCGCTCGGAGGAGATCCACACCGGGACGGGGCGGGAGCCGCGCAGCCGGGAGCGGGCCGCGGCCGCCGCGTCGGCCGCGTCCTCGATGGAGGGTTCCTCCACGCTGCGTTCCAGCAGCCCGTAGTAGGCGCTCCTGCCGCCCGCTTCGCCTTTCACGTCGTCCTCTCCGCCGTGCACGACCCACCGGGTGGCCAGGGCGGCGCCGTCCTCGGTGACGGTCAGCCCTTCGGGCAGGTCGATGTCGGTGAGGCTGCCCACGGAGGTGGCGTGGTCTTCGGGCAGCAGCAGGATCACCGAGCCGACCGCCGTGTAGTCCAGCCCGGTGTCGGCCAGGTCCCGCAGGTGGTCGCCGGTCTGGCCGACGTCGCGGACGTAGGAGCGGCGGCCGGTCACCCCGGCCGGCGCGATGACCTGCACCTGGTGGCCGGGGTCGTCCGGCTCGAACCCGTCGGCGATGAGCCAGGCGGCGATCTCGGTGAGGTCGCGGCGGGAGAAGCGGACGCTCTGGTGCGGGACCCGCCGGTCCAGCCAGGCGAGCACGTCCATGGCGCGGATCTCCACCTGGCCGGTCGACCACTCCGGCATCAGGATCGGGCCCTCCCACACCGGGTCGCCGTCCCGCCAGATCGCCAGCTTGTGTCTCCACGAGCGGACGTTCTTCAGCTTCTCGCAGCAGTCACCGTCCGGGGTGATGACGACCCGCGCGGTGGACACCTCGTCGAGGACCCGGTTCCATTCAACTTCGGTGAGCACGTCGGCGTGGGCGACGACGGCGCCGGACCGGTCGAGGATCTGCGCCTCGTGCAAGCCACACCCCGTTGGCATGGGCCGGGCTCCCTTTCGTGCGGGAAGATGTCCGGCCCAAAACCAGCGACGGCACTCAGCTTAGGCGTTGAGCAGGCGTCGCCAGGTCCGAGCATTAACGACATCGGAAACTGTGGTTCGGCTGACTCCATACTCTCTTGCCAGCGACGAATGCGACTCCCCCGCAGCTGCCCGCTTGCGGATGTCCTTCACCGCCGCGGTTGTGAGCACTGAACTGTGATGGTCTTCGCCCACCTGCACACCCGCATCGCCGCGGTCCAGCACGTTCCGCGAGTTGTCACCGAGGTACAGGTGCCGGACGTTGACGCAACCGTTGTTGCCGCTTCCGCCGTTGCAGGAGTGCAGGACGTGCAGCTCACCGGGGTCGCCATACCGGATGATCCACATCATGCGGGAAGCGCTCACCCAGCCGGCTCCCGTGTTGACGGGCCATTGCCGATCACGCCCCTTGACGATCACGCATTCGTCTGTCTCCGCTTGGGCGAGGGCTTCGAGGATGGCCCGCATGCCGCCGTTGCCTAGGTTGCGGATCGTGAACGGGTCACCGTTTCGCTTCATGCGACTGTGATGCTTAGAGCACATTCCGTCGCTGTGGTACGCGCCGACGCATTCCTCGCCGTTTTCCACGATCGTGCACTGCCCGTCAGCGGGAGCCTTCTGCTTCCGTGGGCGGCCTTTAGGGTCTGCCCAGCCGTGACTGCGGGACCAGGCGTAGCACGCCGCGCACCAGCCACGCGCCAAGCGCCCAATGTTCGTGCAGTCCTTAACGCCGCACCTACCATGAGGCATGTCCGTTCCTCTCACTCAGGATCGGGCCGTGCCCCGGGGGTGTTCCAGCACCCGCCGGGGCTTTCGAATACATGAACTAATTTTAGTGGAAATTGCCTGGTCAGCAGGGGTTTATCGCTTAATACCCCCGGCCGGTGACGGCGATCGACACGGTCGCGTCCTGGGCGGGCATGAAGACCGCGTCGGCTTCGACGCACACGACGTACTGGTCGCGGTGGCAGTCGAGCGGCCGCCAGGCGGGCGGGCCGCCGTCGCGGCCCCACACGTCCGGCGAGGACTCGCTGACGCCTCCGCACTCCACCAGGGCGCGGCCGATCTGCCCGTCCAGCGTCGCGATGCCGCCGGCGGGCACGTACCCGACGTGGTAGACGCTGTGCGGGGTGCAGCGTTCGGCGTCGGCGACCTGGTCGGCGGTCAGGCCGTCGTGGACGCCGGGCCGCCGCTCGTAGAACGTGATCGTCAGGCGGCGCAGGTCACTGCTGCCCGCCGCGACGGTGATGAGGGGCGCGGCCGCCGCCCAGTTCGGCCGCGCCGACAAATCCAGGTCGTAGCAGTCGGCGTTGACGGCGAGCGCCTGGCAGAAGCACGTCTCGGGTGGGGCCGGCACCGGCGGCGCCGCGGGCCGGCACGACGGGTCGGCGCACGCCGACGCCGGGTCGGTGCAGGCCGCCAGACGGCACCCGTCGGCGCAGCCCGGCGGCTGGCCCCCGGACGGCGGGTGGACGCACCAGGTGACGCAGCCGCCGCTGTCGGTGGGCGCGTCGACGTCCAGGACCGGCACCGGGTCGGTCCACAGCCACGGCGTGGCCGCCGACAGCACGAACTCGACCGTGATGATGTCGGCGCCGGTCGAGCATTCCCCGGAGGTGCAGCCGTCACCGGCGCGGGCGAGCTCCCGCGGGCCGTCGACGAGCGCGACCCGGCGCAGGGTGCGCCGGTGCCGGGCCGTGAACTCCTGCGGCGTCATCGCGGCGTCGGGGCAGCAAGTGAAAACGGTCAGCGCGTCGCCGCTGCAGCCGCCGCCCGCGCAGCCGTCCAGGGCGGCGGCCAGCCAGTGCTGGCCGTACTCCACGGCGCAGCACGTCGCGCCGAGCAGGATGCCGGTGACGGTGATCGTGCGGGCCTGCACGCGGGCCGGGCCGAGCGCGGCGCCGCCGGCGGCCGCGCCGGTCACGGTGCGCCGCACCGGATGGTCCGGCATGCCTTCGACGTCCAGAACGAGCAGCCCCGCGAAGCCGGCGGACTCCGGCACGTTCGGATCCCACCACGGCGCCTGATCCTGCTCGGGTGTCGTGTACGGGGCGTCGCCGACCAGGCCGGCGGTGAACGTCGGGCAGCCGCAGATGTCGCCGGAGGCGAGCGGCGAGCCGACCGTGCCCAGGTAGGCGCGCAACCGGGCATGGTTGGCGATCTCCACGCCGCCGAGTTCCAGGTAGTCCGTCAGCATCACAGGCCTCCCGCGAAGGCGAGCCGGTTCAGCACCCGCCGCGCGGTCGCCTCCCCGTCGCCGACCTCGTAGATGTTCCACGTGTGGTAGATGTCGCCGCCCCCGCCCCCGCCCCCGCCGTCTCCGCCGCCGCCGCTGCTGGGGCGGCCGGCCAGGAGACCGGCCAGCCCGGACTCCTCGGCCAGCTGCCGCGCCCGGGCCGGGCGGGTGAGCGGGATGACGACCTCGGGGCCCGCCTCACCGACCAAGCCGACGACGGGCGAGCGGACGATGCCGCCGTCGGCGAACGCCGGCAGGCTGTTCAGGTTGACGTTGGCGACCACCCCGATCGTCACGCTGCGCTCGACATCGGCCAACACCGCCTGCAGGTTCCGCAGCCGCTGCTGCGCCGCTTCGGTACCGCGCACCTCGACGTTCGCCCGATAGTTGCCTTCGTAGTCCTGGGCGGCTTTCTTCGTGTCCTTCAGCGACTTCTCTACCGCCGCGATCTGCTGCTTCGTCAAACCGGCCGCCTGCAGCGTGGTCCGCATCTGCGGCGTCAGGCGGCCGGTGAAGGTGTCGCCGAGCGCGGCGGCCGCGGTCTGCAGCTCCGCCGACTGCAACGCCAGCTCCAGCGCCGCCACCTTCGCTTCCCGCGACCCGGCGCCCGCCTCCTGCACCGCTTTGGCGTAAGCGGTCTGCTTGTCGGCGACGCCCTGCAACGCCAACTGGAACGCGAACGCCGGATCGACCTGGGCGCGCAGCTCGTTGGCTTGCTCCTTCATCGCGGCCGTCGCGTCCCGCACCGCCCGGGCGGCACCCTGCTCGGAGAACGCCACCTGCCGGGACGCTTCGATCTTCAGCTGGGCGTCCGCAGTCGACTGCCGGTAGGTGGCCGACAGTTCCCCCACCGCGGTCCGCAGGCTGGAGGCGTTGGCCAGCTCCCCCTGCAGAGCTCCCGGCAGCTGCGAGTCGGCACGAGCACGCGCCGCCTGAAGGTTGGCGTCCAGGGCGGTGTTCAACGCCTTGACCGCGCCTTCCTGGCCGAGCACGGCTTGGGTGACGAGCGCCGTGTCGATGCCCATGCGTTTGGCCAGCTCCAGGGTGCCGCGCTGGTGCAGCTCGTTGACGACCCACTGGCGGGTCGACGCGGTCAGGGCGCCGGTCTGCTCATCCAGCGTCGCCGTCAGATCCGTCACCTTCTGCGCGGCCTCCTGCTGGCGTTGCCCGAACAAGCTGATCGCGGTGACGCCGGCGGCGATCGCCGCCCCCCACGGGCCGCCGACCACCCCCAGCAGGCCGGTGATGCCACCGCGCAGCACGCTCATGCTGCGGGTGGCGGTGCTGACCGCCTGCGACGACAACCGTTGCGGCAGCTGGGACAGGGTGTCGCCGAACGCCGCTACCTTCGACCGCATCGCCACCAGCGCCACCAGCGCCAGCCCGGCCGCCTGCAAGGGTCCCGGCAGCGCCGCGAACACTGAGGCGACGCCGCCCACCAACGCCACCAGGGGGGTCAGCACGGCCGCCAGCAGCGACGCGGCCGGGCCGAG
This sequence comes from Planomonospora corallina, assembly GCF_042650625.1. Lineage (NCBI taxonomy): Bacteria > Bacillati > Actinomycetota > Actinomycetes > Streptosporangiales > Streptosporangiaceae > Planomonospora > Planomonospora corallina. Next base: position 72,964 of record NZ_JBHSBM010000018.1, on the reverse strand, counting down.
CTCGCCGAGCGCGGCGCCGACGTCGGCCGCGGCGGGGATCAGCGGCGCCAGCGCCTCCAGCAGATCCGACGCGCCGGCCGCCAGCGACGCCAGCGCGTCGGAGTCGGAGATCCCGGAGATCGCCGACTCGACCGCCTCGAACGTGGCAATCACGCCCGGCCCGAGCGCGACCAGGCCGGACCCGACCGCGTCCAGCGCGTCGGCGAGCCCGCCTCCGACCGAGTCCGACAAGTCCGCGACGGTCGGCGCGATCCGGCCGAGCTGCACCAGCAGCGCGCCGAGCACCACCCCGAACTGCGAGCCGACTTCCGCCAGCGCGCGGAACGTCTCCACCAGGGCGACCTGGCCTTCGGCGGATTCGACGAACTCCCGTACCCGCTGCAGCAGGTTCGTGACCGCGCCCAGCGCGCTCTCGCCACCGGACTCGGCGGCGGCGAACACCCCGACGATGATGCCGCCGGTGTCGGCGACGATCGAACCGAGCTGCCGGAACACGGTGACGGCGTCGGTCACCCACACGAAGCCGTCACCGGCGATGGTGGCTTCCTCGAGGAACGCCGACAGCCTGACCAGCGCCGCGTCGATCGCATCGCCCAAGCCGTTGAACGCCGGCAGCGTCGAAGCGGCGAACCCGCCGACGGCGACCAGCAACCGGTCCACGGTGGCCGAGCTGATCGAATCCAGCGTGCCGCGCAGGGATGCGAACACCCGGTCGACCAGCTCCACCCCGGACGCCGACGACGCGAACCGCGTCAAGCTCACCCCGAGCCGCCCGAACTCGGCGGCCGTCCCGGTCATCCCGGCCGTCAACGATCCTTCCAGAGTGTCGACCAGCCGGGTGATCTCGCCCTGGAACGGCGCGAAGAACGCCCCCTGCACGGCCTGGCGCAGGCCGTCGATCGCGGGCCGGGCCGCACGCAACTCCACGGCGACGGCCCGCGCCGCCGGCGCCAGCCCGTCCAAGGTCTTGGCGAACTCAGCGGAGTCGCCCGTCACCGCCGCCTCGAACGCCTCCCCGACGCCGAGCAGCGCCAGACGCAGCGTGCCGACCGCGGCCTGCAGCAGCAGCACCCCGGCGGGCAGGGCGGCGATGATCCCGGCGGCGGGCGCCAGCGCGGCCGCCAGCCCGACCGCGGTAGTCGCCGTGCTGGCCAGCGCGATCGACAGGGCGGTGACCGCGCCGGCGCCGGCGACCAGACCGCCCAGGCCGCGCGTCGCCGTCGCCAGCGCCGCAGACAGCAGGGCGGCGCCGCGGCCCGCGCCGCGCGCGAGCGCCTCACCCATCTGGGTGCCTTCAGCGACGAACCGGCCGCGGCTGTCGCGCAGCCGCCCGCTCGCGTCCCGGGTGAACCCGTCAGCGGCGGCACGGCCGGACCCTTTGAACGAGTCACGCAGGCGGCGCGCGGTGGCGCGCGCCTGCCGGTCGACGTCGCTGTCATCGAGGTCGATGCGTATCCGAGCACTACCGACGATGTCGTCTGCCACGGGGCAACCTCGCTACGTGCGCGTCGGTTGCCCGGCCCAAAACCAGCGGCGATCTCAGACTAGCCGGTACGGCCCCCGGAGCTGAGGTGCGCGTCTTCGGCGCCGAGCGCCGCCATCATCGCCAGCGCCTGCGCCCGCGTCATCCCCGCTCTCGTCTGCGGGCCCGGCCCTGCCGGCCCGGCCGGTGGGGTGGTGCGCCGCCGGTCGCGCCCGGCCGCGAGCCCCGGCGGCGGCGCGTACAAGCGGGCGCGGGTCCGCTCGTAGTCGGCGGGATCCTTCGCAGCCCGCGCCATCATCACCTCGGCGGCGTTCAGCAGCCGCGTCAGCGTCCAGCCGCGCGGGTCGACCCCTTGGAGCGCGAGCTGCCCGTCGATCTCGCGCCAGGAGGCGGCGATGCTGCGGCAGAGCCGGGCGACAACGTAGGAGGGCGCTGCCCGTACACCTCCGTCAGCCAGCCCATCAGCTCGATGTGGACCCGGTCCGGGAGCCGCAACCCGACGTCGACGACCGTCGCGCCTTCCACCGCCTCGGCGCGCTCGGCGGCCTCCTGCGGGTCACCGGTGTCGAACACGACCGCGCCCGCCCGGTCACGCACCTCCCACCACGCGTACAGCTTCGCGGACTCCGGCAGCATGAACCCGGAGATGAAGCGCCGCACCGCCGTCGTCGCGGCTTTCAGCGACGCCGCCGACGACTCCCTGACGTTGGTCTGGTCGATGCCGAGCGTCCGGTACGCCTCCTGCAGCGCCTCCCACGCCTCCAGGAACTCGTCACCCATCACCTCCGGTCGGAATTCCAGGATGATGTCGTCGCCGATCTCCGCGACGTGCGGTTCGGTGTTGACCGCGAACTTCTGCCGTGCCACAGGACTCTCCCCTGGCTCGCAACCGGTGCCCGGCCCACAACCAGCGGCACGGCTCGGAGCCTAGCCGAACACCTCACGCAGGGCCTGGGCGAGGAACGGCCGCGGGCCCGATCGCGCCCGGATGATCCGGCCGGTGCCGCGCCGGTACTCGCGCCGGCCCTTGTGGATCCAGGAGGCGTAGGCGACCGGCGCGACGACCTCCCAGCGCAGCCCCGTCCCGGCCGGGCGGGGCCCGTCGATGTGGATCGAGGAGCGCAGCCGGCCCGTGTCGACCGGCGCCAGGTGCTTCGCCCGCGCTTCGGTGCGGATCACGCGGGCGTGGACCTGGCGGGCGATGCCGCCGTCCGGGCCCACCGCCAGCCGTTTGAGCGCGGCCCGGTCCAGGCGCACGGTCACGCTCACGCTCACGGCGACTCCTCACCCCCGGGGCAGGGGGCGCAGCCGGCCAGGGCGACCGTCACCCACTGCTCGACACCGCCGCAGCCGCCTTCGACGTCGAGGATCCGCGTCGCGCCGAGCACGAACCGGCGGCCGCGCGCGCCGGTGCCCGGCAGGCAGCACAGCAGCGCGTTGACGATCGTGACGGCGTCGACGTGCACGACGCGGGCGGCGGCCTCCAGCTCCTCGCATGACGGCGGGCAGCCGCGCTCGTCGAGCGTCGGCGCGCACCGCAGCAGCGTCACCACCAGCTCGGCCGCCAGCAGCGGCGCCGCCGCGCAGCCGCGCCTCAAGGGGGCAGGTCCACCACCGCCTGGCTGACAGAGCTTCAAGGGACAGCGGTAGGCGGGTGAATGGAATCAGGGAGCAGGACAGTTGGTGGGTTTGACGAACCGAGTATTGAAGTACTCTCCACCGATAGCCGCCCTGACCCTGTTTCCATAATCATAGTCACAGGAGGTGCTCAGTATCCAATTTTGTCCAGCCAATATTAGAGCATTCAGGGAGCTAGCGGCAGAGTTTGACTTTATTCGGTTTACGAAATCACTGTCACCGGGATTGGCTACACCGAATTCTACTTTTGTCGATCCGGTCGAGCACTGCACGATCTGACCGTCGCCGCTGGGCGCGGAGTAGTTGGGATTGTGGCAGGGAACACCGAGACTCTCGATCGTGCTCACGAGGTCCTGCGCGCTGGCGAACGTGCCGCCATCAGCCTTTCGGGTGAAGGCCGGGGACTCCTCTTCGCTTTGCCCTTCCTCGGCTTCCGTCGACTCCGCCGTTTCACCACCTACACCTTCAATGGGAACCTCATATGTAGGGACGCCGTTTTCGTCATAGGTGACCGTGACGCCTTTGTTGGATTTGCCCTCGTCAGCCGTAACCCCATGCGGCGAGGAAGTGAAATAGATGATTGCGGCAATAATGCCAGCGGCACTCAAAACCGCAATAAAAACTATCAATATCTTCCTGACGGAGGAGGCCGGGTGGAGGCCTTTCTCGGAATCAGTTTGGGACTCGCTCATGACGTTCCTGGCTGTAGATCGTTCCAAATACAGCACTCATGGTGGCATGCCTCAGCATTTGCCGTCAACGTACGGGTTTGGGTGGACTTTTGCTTGAGTGGCTCTGTTCAGCATGCTGGCGTCAGAGGTGTCCGCCGTTAGAATGCCTCGACTATCTCCCGAGTCCCCGCCCGGAGCCTAGCCGAACACCTCGCCCAGAGCCTGGGCGAGGAACGGCCGCGAGCCCGCCTTCGCCCGGATGATGCGGCCGGTGCCGCGCCGATACTCACGGCGGCCGTCATGAATCCAGGAGGCGTACGCGACCCCGGCGATGACCTCCCAGCGCAGCCGCGGCCCCGCGCGGCGCGGCCCGTCGGTGTAGATGGACGAGCGCAACCGGCCGGTGTCGACCGGCGCCAGATGCTTGGCGCGGGCTTCCGTGAGGATCACGCGGGCGTGCACCTGGCGGGGGATGCTGCTGCTCGGGTCCACGGTGAGGCGCTCGAGCGCAGCCCGGTCCAGGCGGACGGTGACTTTCACGCTCACGGCGACTCCCCGCCGGGGCAGGGGGCGCAGCCGGCCAGCGCGACCGTCACCCGCTGCTCCACTCCCATGCACCCGCCAACAGGCTCCAGGATCCGGGCCGGCCCGAGCACGAACCGGCGGCCGCGCGCGCCGGTGCCCGGCAGGCAGCACAGCAGCGCGTTGACGACGGTGACGGCGTCGACGTGCACGACGCGGGCGGCGGCCTCCAGCTCCTCGCATGACGGCGGGCAGCCGCGCTCGTCGAGCGTCGGCGCGCACCGCAGCAGCGTCACCACCAGCTCGGCCGCCAGCAGCGGCGCCGCCGCGCAGCCGCGCACGCCGCGCACGTCCCGGTCCTCTTCGGGGAACCGGGTCGGCGGCGACGCAAACAGCCGCGCGATGTGAACGGTCAGCTGGCCGCCGGCATCGTCGCCGCACGGGTCGCTGCAGCCGTCCCAGGCGGGCGCGCCAGCGACGACGCACGCGCGGCACGGGCAGCCGGGCTGCTCGGCCACGGCGGCCGCGGCCTCGTCCAGCGCCTGGCAGACGCAGCCCAAGACGGCGGCCGCCAGGTCGTGCACCGCCAGCGGCGTCACGGCCATGTCGTCACCCGCGGCCGACGGAAGTCCGGGCTGTAGATGCGCGACGGCGACGTCAGCCGGTCAGGGTTCACGACGCTCAGCCACAGGTCGACGAGCGTCAGCCCGGTCCGCCTCTCAGAGAAGATCGTCGTCGGGTCGGCCATGTCGACCTGCACGCCTTGGCGGATGACCCGGGTCACGTTCCCCGGCAGCCGGCACGCGTCGCAGCCCTTCGTGCCGGGCGGCAGGCACGCCAGGACCAGCTGGCACGTCAGCTCGGACACCGCGGCGATCGCGGCCTCATCGAGCGGCAGCCCCCACCGGTACGTCACCGTGAACGTGCCCGGCGCGCCCGGCGGCGCCGCCATCTCCTGGCACGACGGCCAGCATTCGCCGTCGACGCGGACCAGCCGGCCGGGCGCGTCCACCCGGTACGCCTCCGGCACCAGCACCTGCCCGTCGACGTTCACCTCGGCGATGTCGTAGACCGGGCCCGGCAGCACCACCTCGCACAGCTCACCGCACGAGCAGTCCGATCCGCAGCCGCACACGCTGGCGTTGCGCCACGCCCCGTCCGGGCCGATGTACGGCACCCACGGCCCGGCCGCCCCCCAGGAGACGCGGATTGGCGCCTCCTGCAGACAGGCGCGCCGGCACGGCCGTACCGTGACCGGGCACGGCCCCCACCGCATACCGGACATGCGCCACAGGATGTGGGAAGCTACTCGCTGCCAGCGCTCGACGACCGCCGGGTCAAGGTCGTCGGGCAGCTGGCAGCACAAGTCGACCGGCCACGGGTCGCACGGGCCCACCTGCAACGGCATCAGCGCCTCCCGGTCCGCACCTCGTACCGGCACGGCCGCGGGAACCGGCGGCGGATATACGCGCCCACCTGCCCGTGCGCGAACGAGTCCGGCATGGTCGACAGGAACGGCGAGTCCCGCGGGAACCGCGGCCCCCGATGCATGACCTTCACGTCAGCGATGCGCCGCCCGCCCAGGTTCGCCAGGTTCCCGAACAGGGTCCGCTTGTGCACGACGTTCAGGTGCCTGCCCGCATCCAAGGCGGCGAGCATCCCCGTCTTCGTCGCCGGCAGCGGCACGTGCAGCTCGTAGCTGAGCGGGTCTTCGTGGCCGAGCTCCGCCAGCAGTTCCCGCGTCTCGCGCATGCCGCGCAGGTAGGCGTCGGAGCCGCGGGCCGCGTAGTAGGGCTCGACCTCGTCGACTAGGCCGCGGTGCAGCACCGGCATCCCGGCGACAGCGTCCATGACGAACATGTCGTCGTTGGCGAGCAGGAACTCCTCCGCCACGTCCGGGTGCTCGCACGCCGCCCGCACCGCCGCCGTCGTGTTGGCGTACTTCGTGCCGGTCTGCTCGGTGGGGATGTGGCCGACGCCGGCCGCCCACGGCGGCCGGTGGCCGACGATCCACACCCGGGCGTGCGGCAGGTGCGCCGCCCACGAGCGCAGCGCGTACCGCAGCTGCTCGTTGACGGCGCCCTCCCGCACCGGCACCACCAGGTCAGGTCCGGTCATCGGTCAGGACGCCAGGCACAGGTCGCCGGTGACCGGCCGGTACTCGCACGACTGCTCGGGCGGCGCGATCGTCGTGATGAACGTCCGCCGGTGGCAGTTCGCCGCCAGCGGCGTCAGCATCGGGCCGGGCGTGCCAGCGGCGTCGGCGGCCTGCACGTTGTACGGGCCGACCCCCCACCGGCCGCCCGCCCGGGTCGCCCCGGTCAGGGTGAGCGCCGCCTGCTCGGAGCCGATCTCCAGGTCGCCGAGCTGGCCGTTGGTGACCCACGGCAACAGGAAGTACACCCAGGCGCCGTCGCCGGTCGCCTCCTCCGGGCAGACGTCCTCACCGAGGACCTCGGCCCACAGTTCGACCGCGAACCCGCTGTTGCACTGGATCGAGCAGGAGTCGAACCCGATCGGGTTGCCCGCGTAGTCGTAGTACACCGGCGACCCGGTCATGATCTCAATCAGCTCCGGGGAGACGGTGAAGAAGTTCAACTCGAGGTCGAAGCCGCGGAAGCTCGGGCAGCCGCGCTTGAACCCGCAGATGCGGCCGTTGGCGGCCTTGTACTCGACGTCGGTTCCCTCTTCGATGTTCGGGTTCATCTGCAGGGAGGCGAAGCAGTCGAACACGTACGCGTTGTCGTCGCCGCAGACGGGCCGGCCGCAGCCGTCGACGCGGGTCACGCGGATCACACTGGCGTTAGCGATCAAAGGGCAGGACATGAGGGCCTCCAACAGAAGGTTGGTGGCCCGGCCCATAACCAGCGGCTACAGGTGAGTCTACCGATCACCCGCGGCCAGGTCCCGGCGCTTAAAGGGCTCGCAGCCGGCGCGGCGCCGTACCGGCCCGCGAGCGGCTACGGGGCGACGGCGTGCGCGTGCACGGTCACCCCGGGAGCGGGCGTACCGGCCGCCAGGACGCCGATCCCCAGCAGGGTGATCCCGGAGGCCTGGAGCACGGCGACGGTCGTCTGCGCGGCCGTGTTCGACGCGATCCGCGCGGACCGGAACCCGGCCCCGGCCTCGACGGCGACGGTGACGACCGGGGGCGCGGTGAACGCCCCTGGCGGCCATACGAAGGTGGCGACGCCGTTGCCGTCGGTGGCGGCGGCCGCCCTCTCCTGGCGCCGCTGCGGCGTCTCGTAGTCCCCGGCCGTGCTCACCCGACCCGCCTCCACCGCAGCGTGGTACGCCCGGCCGGGCCGGTCCCGAGGCTCGCCGCCGTGGACGCCCCGACGGTGTTGTGCCGCGCCGCCTCCAACCGGATCCTGCGCGGCCCCGGCACGGTGTACGGCACGAGGATCGGCGCCGTGTCGTTGCCTCCGGCCAGAGGGCCGGTGCCCGCGGTCGTGATGAGCTGGTGGACGATCGTCTCGCTGTCGGGGACGTCCACGCCGGCGGTCACGTTGAACAGGTGGGCGCGGATCCACGTGTTGACCCCAGCCCCGGCCGTCAGGCTGGCGCGGACCGCGGCGTCCAGCTCGTACACCCCGGCGGCAGGCAGGTCCACGAACAGTCCGGAGTCGACCCACACCCCCGACGCTGACGGCTGGAGGTCCACCGGGTTCTGCAGCACGGCGAAGCCGCTCCCCCGGATCGCGATGCTCCCCGCGGTGCCGGTCACGCTCATACCTCCCGCGTGCTGCTGACGAGGAAATCGGACCCGGCGACACCGGTGAACGCGTAAGCGTCCTGCAGGCTCTCTCCGGCGTCGCCGCCTCGGTCCACACCCCAGGTGAGCGACGTGCCGGCCGGGACGGGGACAGCCGCGCCGCCTCCGATCGCCACGACCGCCGTCCCGGTGAGGACGACCAGCGTCACGGAACGGGCCCCGGCCGGGACCGTGACCGTGCCCGCACCGGCCTGCCGCTGAAGCGTGCCGTCCAGGACCGGGTTCGGCGGGGCCGCGGGCGCCTCACAGCGCCGTACGGTCCCCACCGCGGCGTAGTCGGCGCCGTCCAGGGTGGCGTCCTCCGGGACCAGGACCCCGGTGTCGTCGACGGTGTACCGGCGCAGGAACGCCCCGTTGTCGTCACAGAGGACCTCGTACTCCAAGTCCCTGCTTGCCGCCACGCTTCCTCCCGTTCCGGCCATCTGCGCTCGCCTCCTTCGCTGGTGGGCGGGGCCGCCGGGTCGGCGGCCCCGCAGTCGCTGTTACGCCGTGTAGGTCCACAGGAGGAGGAACGTCGTCCCGGCGTCCGCTCCGGCGAAGGAGGCGGCGTCGAGGGCGGCGTCCTGGTCGCGGGTGACGGACCATGTGACGTTCGCCCCGGCTGGGATCGGGACGGCTGTCCCGTCGGTGAGGGTGGCCAGGACGCTGCCCGAGGAGACGAGCAAGGTCACGGACTGGAGGCCCGGGAACTCCGCCGCCAGGTCGACCGGTGCCGTGCCGGTGGTGCTGCGCGCGCCGGTGAGGACTGGGGCCCTCGTGCTGCTCGGGCAGACGGTGACGCTGCCTCCGGCCGGGATGGTGGCCGGGTCGCCGGTGACGGCGTCGACGAGGCGCGGCGCGCCGGTTGCGGCTCCCGCCGTGTCGTAGACCTGCTCGGCGCGGACGTGCTGCACGACCGCGCCGGTGCTGTCGAGGACGCACAGGGGCCAGGTCTCCACGTCGAACCCGTCGCCGCCCGTGCTTCCGGGGCACGGAACGATGGTGTAGTCCGCCGGGACGCCTGCCTGGGGGTTGCCGTCCCCGTCGAGGTAGGTGATCGAGCCGTCCGAGCAGGTGGTACGGAGCCACTGCTCGAACGCGGTCGCGTCGACGTCGTACGTCACCACCAGGTGCATCATCACGCCGGATGCGCCGCTGCCGAACACCGTCTCCCGGCCGTGGAGGTAGATGGTGTTCGTGCCCGCCTGCGCGCCCGGCACAGCGGCCGGGCCGAAGCCGTACGCGGCATCGTTGTGATCCCGGTTGACGGACTGCCAGGGGCCGGCGTTGAGCCGCCACTCCACCGCGAGCTGGTCGGCGTTCAGGACGGTAGAGGCGACCTGGATGGTGGCGGGGTCCGCGAACGGCGGCAGGTCGAACGAGGCCCGCGCGTACCAGTCCGGGGTAGCCGCGGTCATGCTCGGGCCCTCGCCGGGCAGGCCCGTGTTGTCGACTCCACGGTCAGGGTGCTGCGCCACCCAGTGCGCCGTCCCGCCCGGCGTACCCGGGTCGGTCACGGTCCACCCCGGGAAGACACCCACCTGGTACATGTCGTACCAGGGGCCGGCGAGGCTGCCGAGGGACCACTTCCATACCGGGTCGACGTCGCCGGTCGTGTTGTTGTCCGCGTTGCTGATGAACTCCACGGTGCCGCTCGGGCGCACGCACAGGGGCGTGCTCGTGCAGTCCACGGGGCGGCACTGGCCGACGGTGCCGGCCGGGTCCGCAACGAAGTCGGCGCCGTCGAGGGTGTAGTCGCTGTACCCGGTGATGATGCCGGTCGCGTCGCGGTGGTAGTCCCGCACGAACTCCGTGACGACCGTGCCGTCCGCGACGGTGTGGCACAGGTGGACCGTCTCGGAGGTCGGGCAGCAGTCCGGCTCCTGCGGCTGCGTCACCGGCTGGCACTGGCTGACCTCGCCCGTCCCGACGTCGTACGGCTCGCCGTCGAGGGTGGTGTCGTACGTGGCCACCACTTCGCCGGTCTCGCAGTCGGTGACCACGTTCCGGAGGATCTGCACGGGGGTCGTGAGGTCGCAGCCCTCCAGGGTCAGGGACGCGGTGAACTGGTCGGCTGTCCACTGCTTGGCGCCGAGGTGGTACGTCTCCAGTTGCACGGACACCCGGATGTCGCCGGCGGCGACCTCCGCGGCCGTGACCGGCGCGGAGACGGTCAACGTGCCCTGCCAGCCGACCGGCGCCCACTCCAGCGCGTTGTGCGCGGCGATCTGCGTCGTCCCCCGGAACAGCCGCAGCGCGCCGTCCCACGCCTGCCCGTCGTCGGGGCCGTCGTTGCGGACGCGCACAGAGACCGTGAGGGTGCCGGACGCGTCCTCGCACCCGGCGACGTCGGCCGTGAACTGCCCGGTCGCGGCGAGGTGCTGCTGCGTCGGGCTGGGCCCGGCCGGGTAGACCAGGGTGCCGCCCGTCCACAGCGGCGTGTACGGGCCGGGGTGGTTCTGGAACTGCGTCTGCCCGATCGCGGCGACGTTGGAGTCCGTGATCGTCGGGGTGACGTCCGTGGTGTCGTCGGCCGGGGCGGCGCACAGGAGGACGGTCGTCGTGTTGTGGCACGCCTCCGAGCCGGTGCTGCTTGCCGCGCCGGTCTGGCACTGGCCGACGGTCCCGGCCGGGAGGTACGGGCTGACGCCGTCCAGGAGGGTGTCCGTCACGGTGGGCGTGCCGTCGCACGAGCGGCAGATGTGCCGCAGGAACGGCCCGCCGGGCACGACCGAGACGGCGCCCGACCAGTAGGTGAAGAAGATCCCGCACCGGGCGACACGGCTGTTCGGCGCTGGCGCCGTAGTGAAGGTCGTGGCGGCGCTGGTGGTGCGGAAGCGCGCGCTACCAGCCACCTGCGGGTCCGTCGTGTACGAGCACGGGTCGGCCGGGTCACCGTCGGACGTACGGGTCAGCACGCCCGTTGCCGGGTCGTAGGCGTACCCGGTCGGCAGGGACACCGGCTCCAGGCCAGCGGGGAGCTGCGCCCTGCTGAGCGCCGGCGCCGACACGTGGTAGGCGACGTAGACGGAGAACTCGACGAATACCGGTCGGTCGAACGTCCACTTGGTCGGCGTGGTCACAGCGAGGGGGAAGGACGGCATGCCCCACCAGGAGCCGTCAGCGTTGTTCCTCTGCGGCGCGTACGTGACGTTGGTGGGGCTCGTAGACGTCCAGCTCACGCCGTTGGAGAGGGTGCCGGAGGCGGCCGTCCCGGTGATCCGTACGGGCGCCGTGGTGGGCACGTCGCACAGGAGCAGCGTCTCGCAGTCGGTGCACGTGCCCGGCTGGCAGACGCCCACGGTGCCGGTCGGGTCCGGGGTGTAGGCGGTGCCGTCGAGCAGGTAGTCCGAGTGGCCGGTGATGGTGCCGGTCTCGTCGCGGCGGTAGTCGCGGACGAACTGGGTGGCCGTGCCGTCCGTGGCGGTGTGGCACAGGACCACGGCGTCTTGCTCGGGCTGCTCTGTGCCTGTCGGGCAGGTGGTGACGGTGACCCCGGCCGGCGGGGTGTAGGTGGTGCCGGTGACGGCGTCGACCAGGCGCACGTCCTCGATGGCGCCGGTGTCGCCGTAGGTGTACTCGACGAGGACCAGGGCGGAGACGTCGCCGGTGGTGTCGTCCACGGCGCAGAAGGTGCCGGACACCTGGATGGAGCGGCTGTCGCCACAGGCGACCGTGCCGACCGGGACGGCCCCGGCCGTCCAGGCCCCGGAGGTGAGGTTCAGCCACCCTTCGGAGGTGATCGCCCCGTCGCAGTCCCGTACGACGGTCACGGCGATGGGCGTGCCGTCGGCGAGGCACAGGCCCACGCTGGTGACCGGTGTCGTGGGCGAAGCACAGGCCGCCTCGGTGGGGCAGTCGATCGGGTTGACGGGCTCGTACGGCTGCGTGAAGTCCCCGTCGAGCCAGGTGCCGAGCAGCAGGGGCTCGTCGTCCGGGTTGCCGGTGTCGACCGACCAGAGCTCGACGTAGCGGACGATGCCGCTCGCCGTCTGGTCGCAGCCGTGCCGTTCGATCACCTGACGGCCGGTCGACTCCTGCCCGCATGGGCCTACGGTGCCGGTCGAGGTGTCGCGGGGGGTGGTGCCGTCGAGCTCGGTGTCGGTGACGGTGGCGTTGCCTGCGCAGGTGCGGCAGATGTGCCGGAGGAACGGCGTGGGATTGCCGAGCTCGTTGCCGAGGGTGCAGCCGGTCACCGCGGCGGTCGCGGTGACCGTGGCGCCGGTGACGGTCCACGTCTTCGGCTGGCTGCCCTCCGGGGTGCCGTCGTTCGGGTCGGCGCCGGTCTCCAGGTTGAACTCCACCGACACGTCGCCGGCCTGGAGCGCGGCGACGGACACGATGCCGGTGATCGTCGCCGTCCGGGTCTCCCCGGCCGTGAAGAACGCGGCGGAGCCCTGGCCGAAGTCGTCGGCCGCTACCGGGGCGGCGTCGCCCTCCACCCACAGGGAGAGACGGCCGTACCAGTCCCACGCCCCGCCGGCGCCGTCGTTGGTGTACGTGACGGTCGCGGTGATCTCGACGGTGCCGGCCGGGTCGAGGGTGCCGCAGTCCGGGGTGCCCGGGGCCAGGCCCACCGTGTAGTGCGTGTGCGCGCCGGCGTCGGAGCCTCCCGCCGCGCTGCCGGGGACGCCGACCGTCTGCCCGGCCCAGATCGCCGTAGCGTCCGCCTCCGAACCGAAGCGGGGCGCGCCGGAGATCGTGTGCGTCGTTGGCTGCCCGGTCGCGGTGAGCGGCAGCGGGGACGTGGTGGGGCCGGGGATCGGCGTGCCGGGCGGGGTGTGGCAGAGCAGAACCGTCTCGCAGGAGCACTGCTCGGGCGGCGGGCAGGGCTGAAGCGTGCCCTGCACAAGGTAGTCGGCGCCCGTGACCGGGTCGACCGGGCGGGTGCCGACCCGCAGGCCGCTGCTGGTGTCGTAGACGGCTTCGACGAGGGCCTGCCCGGCGATCGTGCCGTCTGCGAGGACGTCGCACAGGAGGCTGCCCTCCACGTCGACGCGCGGCACCGGCGGCAGGCTGGTGATGACCGGGCCGGGCCCGCAGCAACCACTCACAGCTGAACTCCTCGGGTGAACGTGATGGTGACGGGCGCGGTCTGCGCGGTGATGGTGAGAGGGCCGGTCAGGGCGGTGTCGGCGTCGCGGGCGACCGACCATGTGGCTGTCTCGCCGGCGAACAGCGTGCTGGTCCCGTCAGCCGTGGCGACCTGGGCGTTGCCGCCGTGAGCGGTCGCGGTGACCGACTGCAGCAACGCCACGGCGTCCGCGTCCCATGTCTGGCCGGCGGCGAGCTCGATGCGGCGGGCCTGCACTCCGCGGGCGGGCGGCGCCCCCTCCGCCGGGCAGTCGGTCGCCGGCGACACCGGCTCGTACGGGCCGGATAGGTCCGGCAGGTACGTCCCCAGGCTGGTCAGGTCGCCGGTGCACCCGTCCACCGTGATCAGCTCGACGTAAGCGGTGTCGCCCAGCCCGTCGCCGGTGGTGTCGTCCCACCGGTACTCCTGCAGCAGGTGCTGCGCGCACTCGGGTGCGGTCGAGCAGCACTGCCCGCCCGCGGCGGCGCATTGGCCTGCCTCGCCCTGAACCTCATACGGGGTGACGCCGTCCAGGCCGAGATCCTGCGTCGAGGTGAGGTTGCCGCCGCAGTCGAAGGTGAAGCGCCGCAGGAACGGGGTGCTGGTGAGCGTCAGCGCCGCCGTCCGCACCTCCAACGGCATCAGGAACAGGTCGCGGTCGTTGACCGGGCTGCCGGTCGTCTGGTCAGTGAACCGGATCGTGACCGCGCCGGTGGCGGGGGCGATGAACGCCAGCGGCGGCACGTCCTCGGACAGCACACCGCCCGGGAACACGTTCGACCCGTTGGAGACGTTGCGGTTCCTCGCGGCGAGCACCGTGGCGCCGTCGAGGATTTCCAGCAGGTAGATCGCGTTGTTGGTGGCCGGGGTGGGGGCTCCTGCGCCGATCCACGCGGACGCGAACCTGAACTCGTACAGCACGGCCGGCAGCAGCCCGCCCACGGTCAGCTCGGCTACGCCGTTGGCTTCCTGGTTGGCCTGGGCGAACCACAGGGTCGTGCCGTCGTTGGCGGCCACCACGTTCCCGGACAGCGTGAAGTCGCTCGCCGGCGTCGGAATCGGGGTCTGCGGGTCGTAGGTCAGATCACACAGCTGCGCGATCTCGGTGTCCCCGCACTCCGGCCCGGGGGCCGGGCAGCACTGCCTCCCGCTGCCGGCCGTCTCGCACTGGCCGATGGTGCCCTGCGGCTCGTACGGGGTGCCGTCCGGCAGCGTGTACGTCACCGATTGGACGGCGCCGGTCTCGCAGTCGGTGACGACGTTCGCGAACACCTGCGCGGTGCACCCGGCCTGGTCGTAGACGACCGTCGCGGTGAACGCGGACAGCTGCCAGCCGGTGCTGCGGGTGCCGGGGCAGATGCCGCCGCTGTCGTCGTAGGCGTCCAGGGCGAGCGCGAAAGCGATGTTCCCGGCGGCCAGGTCGGCGGCCGGGACGTCGGCCTCCACGGTGAGCGTGCCGAAGTAGCCGGCCGGGGTGCCGGCGGGCAGGACCGTCAGCGCGGCCTGAGTCGTCCTGTTGAAGAGACGCAGGTGCCCGGTGGGTCCGCAGCCGTTGTCCGGGCCTTTCTGCTGCACGGAGACGACGACGGCGACGTGGGCGGTGCCGGTGTCGCAGCCGGGCCGGGGCGCCTGGATGGTGGCGGCCAGGCTGTTGACGCGGCCGGTCGTGCCCGGCTGAGGCGACACGCCCGGCGGGAGGTTCAGTGTGCCGCCGTCCCACAGCGTTTGGGCGCCTTCGACCGGGTCGGCGACGGGGAACGGGTAGTACGGGGTGGGGTCGGTGTCGGTGACGGCCGCTCCGGGGGTGCCGCCGGCCGGGAGGTCGCACACGAGCAGCGTCGAGGAGTCGCGGCACTCCTCCGCCGGCGGGGGGCACACGCCGAGGTACGCGCCGCCGGGCAGGGGCACGGGTGCGCCGGTGACGGCGTCGACGAACCGCTCCCCTACCTGGGTGCCGGTCGCGTCGTAGGTCACTTCTCGGCGTACATGCTGCAGGACGGTGCCGGTGGCGTTGTCGATGACGCACAGCGGGTAGGACTCGACGTCGACCGGCGGTGTCCCGGGTTCGGGCTGGCAGACGCCGACGGTGCCGCTGGGGCCGTACGGGGCGCCGTCCAAGGTGTAGTCGGTGTACCCGGTGATCGCGCCCGTGGTGTCTCGCCGCCAGTCCCGCAGGAACGGCACGCGGGTGCCGTCCGCTTGGACGTCGCACAGGACGGCCAGGTCCTGCTCGGGCAGTTCGTCGCCGCCGGGGCAGATCCGCAGCTCGCCTTGCAGGGCGTACGGGTCGCCGATCGCCGGGTCGAGGAGTTCAACGGACGCGAGGGAGCCGTCGGGGTTGTAGGCGTACTGGACGAGGACCAGGCCGAGGACGTCGCCGGTGGCCGGGTCGGTGTCGCACAGGACACCGGTCAGCTCGAAGGCCCGGGAGTCGCCGCACGCGCGCGCACCCGCAGGCGGGTCACCGGCCGTGAACAGGCCGGTGCTGAGGTTGATCCACCCGTCTTGCCTGGTGGCGCCGTCGCAGTCCCGGGTGAGGACGACAGCGATCGGCATGCCGCCCGGCAGGCACAGCCCGACCGTGGCGACCGGCGTCGTCGGCGAGTCGCAGTCCGGGGCGGCGGAGCAGACGCCGACGGTCCCGAGGACGACGTGCGGGGTCTGCCCGTCGACGGCGACGTCCTCGAAGCTGCCGGCCCCGTTGAGGAAGACGTAGCGGCGCAGGAACGGCACGACGCTGCCGTCCGGGCGCGAGTCGCACAGCATCACCGTCTCGTGCTCGGGGCACCCGTAGGCGCACTCCACGGGGGAGACCGGGTTGTACGGCGCCGAGGGGTCACCGGAGTAGGTGAGCAGCAGTTCCGTGGTGCCGTCCGCGCGCACGCACCACAGCTCGGAGTACGCCTGGTCGGCGGTCCCGTCGCCGTCGGTGTCGTCGCACCGCTGCACGCAGATCGTCTCGACGCAGCCGGGCGTGTCGCACGGCCCGGTGTCGGCGGGCGCCGCCCCCGGGGTGAACGCTCCGGTGGCCGGGTCGATCCACCCGATGACCGCGGGGGCCTCGGCGGTGGCGCCGCACTCGACGCAGCCGGACCGCACCACCAGCAGCACCGCGGTGCCGTCGGCGCGGCACAGCGCCGTCGAGGCGATCGACGGGGAGCAGCAGGTGGTGACCTCGACCGGGCCGCTACCCCCGCCCGGCGCACACGGTTGAGGCTCTACCGGCATGGGCTCCTACCCTTCGGTGTCGGCGCTGCCCGTCTTGCGGGAGCGGGCGGTGCGCGGCCCGGACTGCCGGCGCGGCTTCACCACCGGCGCGGCGGCGGGCGGCTGCCCGTCACCGGCGCCCGGGGCAGTGGCGGTGTCGGTGGCCGGGTCGCTTGCGTCGCTTCCGCCGCTCACCTCGCCGTCACCGAGGGCGGGGTCGAGCGGGACCGTGCCGGGCGGGTACGCGGCCGGGTCGATCTCGGGCATCGCCTCGCCGGGGACGGCTTCCCGCTCCTCGAGTTCGGCCGCGGCCGGCACGTACGGGTGGCCGTCGACGAGCGCGCCGTACAGCAGCTCCTCCGGCACCGCCGGGAACACCTGGTCGGGCACCCCGAACTCGGTGGTGGACACGGTCCGCACCTTCGGGGTCTGGGCGACCGCCCACGCGGCGAAGTCGCGGCGCAGCTCCCGGGCCGGCTGGACTCGGATCACGGACACACCTCGATCTTGATCATGCAGACGGTGCAGGTCGTCGCGGGAACGTAGGTCCGCTCGGCCAGGACCCGCCGGTCGTTGAACCGGTAGTCGATCGACGCGCCGGCCCGGTCCGGGACGATGTCGAGCGGGCCGCGCCGCACCACCACCGGCCCGGACACCGCCAGCCACGCCGTGCCCGGCTCGGCGGGGGTGCCGTCCGGACCCGAGTTGATCGCCGAATAGCCGGCGCCGATCGTCACGCAGTTCCCGGCGAGGGTCCGCAGCCGGGACCCGTCCCGCATGGCGAGGTTGCAGCAGCCGAGCAGCGCGGCCGCGCCGGCGGGCACGTGCAGGACGCCGACGCCGCCGTACGACTCGGCCAGGCACCCTTCCAGGGCGGCGACGCCTTGGGCGATGTTCACCGGCCCGGCCGCGGGCGTCAGGTCGATCGCTTGCGGGGCGAGCACGCTGGCCCAGAACCACTCCTCCAGGCCGCGCTGCTCACCGAGCAGCAGCACCTGGCGGACGTGCTCGATCGCTTCGGGGT
The DNA here is from genome assembly GCF_042650625.1 of Planomonospora corallina. Taxonomy (NCBI): domain Bacteria; kingdom Bacillati; phylum Actinomycetota; class Actinomycetes; order Streptosporangiales; family Streptosporangiaceae; genus Planomonospora; species Planomonospora corallina. The sequence goes on along the minus strand of NZ_JBHSBM010000018.1, from coordinate 55,591 downwards.
ACGACCAGCCGATGGTGGAGCACTCCACGCCGGCGTACAGGGTGACGGCGTCGGCGGACTCGTTGCGGGGCCGGCAGAACTCCTTCGCCGGAACCTCGCCGGGGGACTCGTCCGGGTCGGGGCACCAGTCGGTGTCGCGGACCGGGCAGCAGCCCAAGCCGAGCCATTCGACGCCGAGCAGCTGGTGGATGTCGTCGTCGCCGACGTCGATGATCGTGGTGCAGCCGCCCAGGATGCCGTTGGGCAGCGGCGTGCCGGGGATCGCGTCGACTCTGCGTCGCATGCCCGCTGGTGGCATCGCCCTTCTCCTCACGTGGGGGTGGAGCGCGCCGGGACCGGACCCCTCGAACCGGTCCCGACGCTGTACGGGGAGCGGTTACGCGATCGGGCAGGCGATGCCGATCTGCTCGCCGGTGCGGCCGTCGGGGCAGACGGGGACGGTGACGATGCGGGCCTCGTTGTTGCGGGCGATGAGCGCCACGCACTCCTCGGAGAACAGGGCCGTGTAGTCGTTCGTGGCGAACTTCGCCGAGTCGTGGATCACGCCGAGCGAGATTTCACCGCCGCGGCCCGCCTGGAAGGTGCCGGCCGGGTAGATGAGGAACGGGATCTGCGCGGGCCAGTCGACGGCCGGGGTGGCGCCGCCGATGTCGGTCGGCACGGCCGGGCCGAGACCCCGCGCCCACTGGATGGACACGCCGACCTGCGCGAACGCGTTGATGATGCAGGAGGTGTCGATCTCGCTGCAGGACACGCCGTTCTGGCGGGCGATGTCGGCCAAGAAGAGGTTCTTGCTCCACCAGGGGAACACGACCTCGATGTTGATCGACTCGCACAGGCTGAGCCGCTCGGTCATGTCGGACGCCTGCAGGGCGACGGCCGCGAACATCGCGGAGAACGCGCCGAACGTCTGCGCGATCGTCACCGGCGTCGACTGGGTGACGGCCTGGTTGAACAGCTCCTGCTTGATCCGCATCTCGTGCGCGATCATCGCCAGCCGCTGGTAGTGGGCGACGAGCTCGGGGAAGTGCCGCTGCGTCAGGATGCCGGACTCCAGGCAGACGCCGACCGCGTCGCAGCGCACCTCGACCGGCTCCGGGCACGGGATCTTGAAGCAGGGCTTGACCGCGCCGGAGATGTCGTCGGCCTCGGTGTGCACCCACGTCATCGCGCCCACGTCGAGGCTCGGCATGGGGAAGAAGCGCAGGCCTCCGCGGGCGAGCTGGATCTCCGGGACGTCCCACAGCATCTCCGGGCACGCCATGTTCGCCAGCGTGTACACCGTCTCCGAAGGCGCGCACCAGCCGCCGGAGGCGACCAGGTCGCCCTTCGGCAGCCGCGCCTGGTCGGAAGCGAGCACCACCGCGCGGGTGCCCTCCGTGCCGGAGGAGGAGTCGTTGACGATGAGCGGGTGGTCGAACGGCAGCCGGTAGGACGCGGTCAAGCCGACGCCTCCGCCGGCGGTCTTCAGCGCGTTCGCGCGGCGGATGATGCCTTCGGTGACGCCGTCCATGTCGAGCGGCTGACCGGGCTGGTAGCCGGGCACATCCACCGACGCGGTGATCTCCGGGCCGGGCGGCGGCGCGTCCGGCAGCACCCGCGGCTGGCGGCGGCGCACGCTCGACAGGTCCAGGGCGGGCCGGCGCGGCGAGATGACCGTCGACGCCGACAGCACCTGCTCCTTGGCGGGCTCCGGCTCGGGGCTGCCGCTGGCCTCCACCTCCCCGTCGCTGTCCTCCTCCTCGCCGTCGTCGCCGTCGCTGTCGGTGGACGCTTCGACGCCGCGGACCTGCGCGGCCAGCGCGTCGATCTCAGCGGCGGCGGCCTCGGCGGCCGTCCGGCGGGACGCCTGCTCGGCGCGGATGTTGTTGACGACGCCGGCGAGCTGGCGCAGCTGCTCCAGGTCCCGGTCGGTGATGGTCGTCGAGGTGCTCTTCGCGTCGAACGCGGTGACCGCGTCATCGAGGAGCTGGGAGAGCTCGGAGTCGTTGAGCTGAGTGATGTCCTCGGGAAGGTCGAACTGGTCCACGCTGGTGGTCTCTCTCCTGATGAAGGTGAGAGCCCGGCCCACAACCAGCGGCGATGATCCCGATGCTAGCGCACGAGGCGGTCGACGCGTATGACCTGCGATGCCTGACCCGCGCCGCAGGTCAGGGGTGGCGGGTGCGCAGGTGCTCGTGGGCGAACCCGGCCAGGGCGGGCAGCGTCTCGACGGGGACGACCTTCGCGTCCGGGTAGGTGCCGCCGTGCCGGTCCAGGTACGCGAGCGGGCGGCCGCCGTCCCAGCAGTCGTGGCACTGCAGTTCCACGTGCCCGTCCTCGTTGCCGACGAGGTACAGCCGCGGATCGAACAGCGCGGCCAGCACGTCCGCCGGCGGTCCGGTCGGCGCGTTCACCGGCGGCCGCGCGTCCGCGGGCGCGGTAGGGCGGTTAGAACAGGGCGTTCTGCTCGGCCGGTTCGGTGAGCTGCTGCGCTTTGACGAGGCGGACGCAGCGGCAGCACGTGATCGGCGCGTACGAGACGTGCAGGCGGCGGGGGTCCCATCCGGAGACGCCGACGCGGCACGCCGGCGCCGGCAGTTTCTCGCCGCGGTGGTCGATCGCGCTGCCGGCGAGATGCACCACGCGCGAGCTCTCCAGTCGCAGACCGTGAGCTTCCATGCATGCAGCGTAGCAAGATCACCATATGGTGGTCGTGGTGTTTCTGCACCGCTTTGACGCTTGCGCGAGGTGCTTCCGCGGACCGGCTCCGGTCGTTCACCGGCACGCCCGGGGCGGCCTGCACGTGCCGGGCGGCGCCGAGCGGCCGCCCGCACACGCGGTTGCCGGAACCCGGGTGGACGTCGCGGGCGTACACGTGCGGGTCGCCGTACTGGCTGGGGGCCGAACCGGTGCTGCCTTCCCAGCCGGGCGTCGGCCGCCGGGCCTCCGGCGGGGCGTGCCCGGCCTCCTGGGTGCAGGTACCGCACAGGCCGGGACCGCCGCACGTGGCTGTCCTGCCGGGGTGAGGGTCAGCCGGGTCGACGGCACCGTAGGCGTATCCGTGGCTGGTGTACGGCATCAGCTTGCCACCGGCCCGCCACCCGGGCGGAGGATCCCGCCGGCGCCCGGCTGCCCGATCATGTCCGGTCCTGACCGCCGCCGCACGGGCCCGCGCAGCCTCCGGCGGCGGGCAGCAGCAGTTGCTCGTCGTCGATGCCGGGCCGGGGGATGCGCTCGCGCAGCAGCCGGATCACCGCGTCGACCGGTGACTCGTCCGGGCCGGGCGGCGCGCACTCGGTGAGGAACTCCTCCAGCCGTGTCAGCTCCCGCTCGCTGTGCGGGTCGACCACGTCGATGGTTTCCACGGTGACGATGGCGTACTGCGCACCGCACTTGCGGGCGAACTCCTGCCACTTGGCGTCGTTCACGCTCGGCGCGGCCCGGTCGAACACGAGCGCGAACGGCCGTTCCACCTTCTCGCCGTCGACGAGGTGCGGCAGGTGCAGGATCTGGACGCGCATCAGGAACCCGCTCCCGCCTGCTGCTGGCTCTTCTCCCGGACTTCGCTGCCGTCGTACCGCCGGGCGACGGTCTCCGCGGTCGACTTGTTCGTCGAGGTGTAGACGATCCGGCCGCCCACGACGACCTCCCACTGCTGCCGGTTCCTCTTGTTGCATCCGCAGCCCATAGTCAGGCTCCTTCCTTCATCTGGGCCGCCAGGCCGGCGGCGACTTCCGCCCGCGCCGGAGCGACCAGCTGAGCGAGTTGCTCGATCTCGGCGCGGGCCGCCGCGCGGCGCTCCAGCTCGTCGGCGAGCCTTTCGACGACCTCCTCGACGGACGCGCCCGCCAGCGGCCCGGCGGCGCGGGTGGCAGGCCACCCGGCGGGCCGCCCGGCCCGGAAGCCGCCCGCCGTCGAGGCGGCCAGCGCCATGTTCGACCGGTCGACCACCGCGGAGGCCGCCACGAGCTCCGACGGGTGCCCGGGCACCGGCACCGACAGCACCGCCCGCAGGCTCCACCGGCCGGACGGGAGCTGCCGGACGTGGTAGGACGGCTGGCAGGCGGAGAACACCATCTGGTCCCACTGCGACAGCCACGGCGCGGCCGCCCCGGAGAACCACAGGCCGCCGTCCGACATGCCGACGGTGACGATCCCGGCGACCGTCCTGGTGTCGTCCCACTGGCAGGCCGCGGTCTCGCATTCGGCGCCGTCGCGGTGGTGGCCCGCGTTCATCGTCATCGCGCCGACCCGCACGACGCTGCCGTCGTCGAGCTGGAAGCGGGAACGCAGGAACGCGGAGAAGTCGAGCTCGCCCAGCGATTCGATGGTCAGCCGCCTGCCCGGGTAGGCCTCGTGCGGCACGCCGCGCTGCGCGACCCACCCGTAGACGCGGCCGGCCCGTACGTGCACGCCACCCGAGCCGGGCGGCAACTCTTCCGGGGTGGGCTCGCGGAACCAGGAGGCGGGCAGCGGCGGCAGGTCCTGGAACTGCTGCCACGCTGAGGCTTCCAGCTCGTCCATGCCTTCCCCGGCCTCCTGCCAGGGCGGCGCCAGGGCCGGGTCGCCGAGATGCTCGGCGAGCCGCTCGTACAGGCGGGCGACGCGGTCGCGTAGCTGCTCCTGGTCGCCGGCGGGGACGCCGCCGTCGCCGTCGTGCAGCGCGTCGGCGGCCGCGAACACCCCGCCGGGGATGATCCGCAGCTCTCCGCCGGCGACGTCGGCGATGCCGAGCCGGTAGGCGGCGAGCGTCGCCGGGTCGGCGTCGTCGTCCCTCCACAGGAACGCCGCCGACAGCCGGTCGACGTCGACGCCGTCGACGCCGGTCGCCCACTCCAGGACGCGGGACGCGGCCGCGTCGCCGTCCCACGCGGCGTCGCTGCCGTCGTGGATCGGCAGGCCGGTGTCGCCGCACATCGACGCCGTCACCTCCGCCGGGGCGGTGGAGGCCTCGGGCAGGGTCGCGGCGGCGACGTACAGGCCTCGCGCGAGCCGCGTGATGTACCCGGCGGCCACGGCCCGCACCAGGTAGTCCCGCGCGGACGCGACGGTCATGTCCAGGGCGGTGGCCACGTCGAGCGCGCCCACCGGGACGGGGCTGGTCGCGACGTAGGTGACGACGTCACCCATCCGGCCGGGCGGCGGCGCGGCGCTGGCGGCCTGCTCGGCGGGGTCGGCATCCAGGAAGATCCGCGCTTGGGCGAACGCCGGCATCGACACGAGGGTGGCGCCGCGCACGCGGGCGCGGGTGATCCGCATGACGAGCTCGCCGGACTGCTCGGCGTGCAGGACGGTGCCGTTCGGGTCGTCGGGGTCGCCGGCGGCGGCGGTGACGACTCCGGCGGCGTGCAGCGCGGCGCGCAGTGCGGCCGCGGGGATCCGGCCGCCCGGCCCGGTCGTCCACTGCACGGTGTGGGTCGCCTGCACCGGCGCCGCCGCTCCGGCGGCGGTGTGCTCGACCCGGTGGGTGGCCGACACCAGGTGGGAGCCGCCCGGCAGCGGCAGGACGCTGACCGCGGCCAGCGACGCGAGCATCACCACCACCTCCTCCTCATCGGTGGTGTCGGGTTCGGTGGGGCGCCGGTCGACGAACTCCACATCCACGTCGTCCAGGTCCACGCTGACGCCGAGCGGCGCGCCTTCCTCCAGGAGGCGGATCGCGGCCGCGCCGGACGCCTGCGACGGGTACAGCACACCGGTGGAGGGGATGCGGTCGCCGTCGCGGCCGATCGTGTCGATCGCGCCGGCCAGCTCGGCGCCTTCGTGGCCGTGCAGCATCTCGTCGGCGTACTGCAGCGGCCACGGCCCGGCCTCCCAGTACAGGGCGCGCGGCGCGAAGATCCGGCCGTCGCCCGTCTCGGTGTTCTCGAACGCGAGGGCGGCCGGGCTGGGCGTGGACCAGCGGCGCGGCGTGGAATCAACGGTCGTCATGGCGTCCTCCTGGTCGGTGGCGGGGCCGAGTGGGATGTCGGTGACGTCGCCGGCGAACGCCAGCCGGATCCGATCGAACGTGATCGGCCCGAGCCGCTGCACCATGTCGCTGAGCAGGCCGGGGTTGCTGCTGTAGGCGGCGCACACGTGCGGCACCCACGGCGAATGCTGGGCGGGGATCTCCGGGTGGTCGCGGGTGTCGTCCAGGGCGGCCGTCACCGCGTCCCGCACGTCCTGCAGGCGCGGCGCGCCCGCGGGCCGGTCGCGGTCGTCGCCGACCGCCCACACCCACGACGGTTCGTCCGAGCCCGGGTTCCAGTGGTTCACCCCGAACGCGGTCCCGGTCACCGGGCCGGAGAAGCGGGAGCGCGCCGCGGCCCGCACGTTCTCGGCCAGGTCGCTGCGGTGGTTGTCGTCCCATGCGGACCCGTCGGGGCCGCCCAGGTACAGCAGGGTCAGGTGCAGGTCGTCCGGTGCTTCGCCGCCGTCGACGGCGAGCCGCTCGGCGTCGTCCCGCGCGGGCATGAGCGCGATCATCGCGCCTTTCAGGTGGCTGCCGTCAGCGGCGGCGGACAGGTCTGCGCTGGCATGGGCGTCTCGCACGATTCCCTGCTCCTCGAAGAACGCGACGACCCGGGCGATCTCCTGCTCGTCCAGGTATTGGCGGCCGTCATCGTCCGGCGGCTCGGCGTCGGACCCGAACACGCAGGTGCACCGGCAGTTGATGACGACGGCGGGTGACCCGGCCGGGTCACCCGGGTACAGGAGCGGCTCCCCGGCCACCATGAACGGCGCGGCGAGCGGGACGGTGAAGCCGTCCGCCTCCCAGTGCGCGGGCCGCGTCCTCTCGTCCGCGGTCGCCAGCCACGTCTTGTAGGCGGGCCGCGCCCCGTCGGGCAGGCCCATCGCCGCATCCAGCGACGCCCGGTTCCACACGGAGACGACTTCGGTGCGGGCGATGCGCTCGGCGCGGGCGGCTCCGAGCTGGACGCCTCCGGCGGCGAACGTCTCCTGCAGCCGGTCGCGCAGCTGGTCGACGCCTTCGCCGGCGGCGACGCCGTCGGCGAGGGCCTGGCGGGCGGCCTCCCACAGCCGGTCGCCGACACCGGACAGCCGGTTCGTCGCCGTGGTCAGGTACGCCTGCACCCGGTCGGGCACCGAGAACGGGTCGTCCAGCCACCGGCCGGGCAGGTCCTCCACGTCGGGCGGCAGCGGCACCCCGAACCGGCGGAAGATCGCACGGGCCGCGGCCTCGAACACGGCCAGCAGCACCGCCAGGATCTTCCGCAACTGCCCGGCCCACAGGTCGGCGATGCGGCGCAGCTCGCCGTCGTCGAGCGACGCCGTCACGCCCCGGCGGGAGGTGCCGGCCAGGTAGGCGGCGTAGTCGGCGGCGACCTGGCCGAGGGCCTGCTGGACGGCGGCCTCGACGAGGTCCTCCAGGCGGGCGAGCGCCCGGTCGGCGGCGTCGCGCTGCACCTGGCGCGGGTCTCGGCCGGTCACGCCGCCACCACGCAGGGGGCGTGCAGCACGCCGCGGGTCTGCTCGAACCGGTGCTCGATCCCGGCGGCGATCAGCTCCCGGCAGTAGGAGTCGAGGAGAGCGGTGAGGCAGTCGGCGTCGACGCCGTACCGGGCGGCGACTTCTGGCACCCGCGTCCACGCCCCGTCGAGGAGCCGCCACTGCTCGACCTGGGCGACGTCGACGGTGAGGATCGTGTGCAGCGCCGCCGGGACCATCTCCTTGGCGCGGGCCCGCTCCGAGCGGGGGCAGGCCGGGGTGCGCTTCAGTTTCTCGCCCGCGCTGGACAGCGCCGCCCAGATGAGGCCGTCGGCGGCGTCCACCAGCCCCGCCCGCCGCCCAGGCCCGGAGGCGGAGGCGGGCAGCGTGTCGGGGAGGTCGCCGCTCTCGTCGACCGGCAGGTGTGGCGTCCCGCCGCCCGGGCCGTGCTCTCCCGGGGCTGGCGGTGGCGCGTCGCCGGGCGCGGGCGCGTCGGACTCGTCGAACCCGGTCTCGCGCCGCAGCGCCGTCGGCGAGATCGCGCCCCGGTCGTAGACCTCCAGCGCGGTCTGGCTCCTGTTCGCGCGCACCCGCAGCGGCGAGGTGTCGTACCAGACGAGCCACTCGCCGGCGTCCTGGACGCCTTGCTCTTCCAGCAGCGGGCGCAGCCACTGCGTCGTCAGGGCGTGCGCGACCGTCGCCAGGCGGGGTTCGACGCCGAGCCGGATCGCTTCCTGGCTCAGCCCCCACAGCCCCCAGTGGTTGATGTCGCCCAGGCCGAGGAGGATCTCCGCGGGAATCTCCAGGCTGTTGGCGAAGCGGCGGATCGCCTCGTCCCTCAACCGGATCGCGAGCTCGTCGAACTCCGACTCGAACGTCAGTCGCTTGATGTCGCTGATCGTGTCGGCGGGCACTTCCAGGATGATCGGCACGGTCGCGGCCGCGGATTCGGGTTCCCGGTAGGCGGTCTCGGCGACGGTGAGGAACAGCTCCAGTAGGTCGTCTTCGGCGTCGGTCTGCGCGGGCGTCGTCGGGAAGCGGGTGCCTTTCGGTACGAGCAGCACGCCCCGGCCGGTCAGGCGGGAGCGGGCGATGGCGGCGACGGCCGCGTTCAGCAGTTGCAGCTCCTCCAGCAGCGTCATCGACGCCCGCACCGGCGAGTCGGCCTCCATGTGCCGCCGCGGGTGGGGCTCCCACACGCGGATCGCGATCGGCGCGTCCGGGTCCGGCGGCGCGTCCGGGTCGTAGCCGGGGATGTTGACCTGCTCGCCGTCGATCTCCGCGACGAGCTTGTTGCCCTGGCTGCTCACCTCCGACACCGACAGGACCTGCCAGTCCTCGCCGGCGTCCTGGCCGCTGCCGTCGGTGAGCGGCCGGATGACGATCCAACCCTCACCCGGGACGACGAGGTGTGAACCGAACGCTTTCAGCAGCTGCGACTGCCCGTCGGGGCCGCCTGCGATGCCGGTGACGAGCACGCTGGCCGGGTGCCCGTCCGGGGCGGGCTCCACGGTGCTGTCGTCGATGCGGCGGCCAGCGAACAGCCGCGCCCCCGACATCGCGTTGGAGACCCACTTGGCGGCGAACCGGACCTCCGGCGTCGTGTCGTAGAACGTCCACGCCCGCTCCTGCCACGACTGGTCGACCGAGCGGGTGCGGAGCTTGCGGGTGGTGAACCGGGCGGCGGCGGCGGTCAGTCCTGCCGGGCTCTGGCTCATGCGCGGCCGGCCGCGGGCCGGGTGTCGTCCCAGCGGTTGGCGAGGACGGCGCCGCCGGCGACGGCGAACCACTCGATCAGGTGCACCGGGGCGGGCGCGGCCCCCCACCGGCCGGTCGCGGTCAGGTAGATGGCGAGGACGGCGCCGCACACCCACCAGCCCATGCAGTAGACGCAGGACAGGAGGGTGACGGCGGCGGAGCGGGCTCGGGAGCCGGGGTCGGCGGCGTGCCAGCGGAACACCAGGTCGCGGAGCCCGTCCAGGATCGTGTCGTGGACGATCAGTTGCGTTCCGCGGTAGCCGGCGAGGGCGAGCACGGCGAGGTCAACGAGCGTGATCAACAGGCGCCCCCCGTGGAAGATCTCCTGATACACGGCCCATCATAGGGGCGTATCCGGAAATCCTTTATCAACATGGGATATCTTCGGGAAATCTTCCCGTATCATTCGGGGGCGGGGAAGGGCCGGGCCGCCGAGCGACGACGGCGGCCCGGCCGCCCGGGCGCTTCACAGGCCAGTGATGGGGTTGTCCGTCCACTTGTCGTCGTCCTCGATGTAGCCGAGCAGGGCGGTCGACCCGTCGGCCCAGCCGCCGTGCCGGCCGATCCGCTCCAGGGGTTGGCCCTGGCGGCGGGCCGCGGTCGCGAACCCGCGCCGCAGCGAATGCCCCGTCCATTTGCCTTCCAGTCCGGCGGCCGCCGCGATGCGGGCGACGACCTCGGCGCTCATCCGCCCGGCCGCGCCCCTGATCGGTTTCCCTGCGCGGGTCAGCGGCGGGGCGATGCGCTGGTGCCGATCGACGCGCACCAGCAGCGGCCCGCTGGCGCGGCCCTACTCGGCGAGCGCCGCCAGCAGGGCCCGGGTGGCGCGCACCGGGCAGGTCGCCGGGTTCGTGTCGTACGGCACGGCGACCGCGTCGTGCCGTTTCAGCTTGCGCCGGCAGATGGTCACCAGCAGGCCCTCGGGCGTTTCGGCGACGTCGCCGATGTCGAGGGTCGACCCACTCGAAAGAGATGGGTGATCAGAGGCGAGGGTCAACCTAAGTGCACCGAGTCCCATAAGTGATCTTATGATATCTTTACGTCAATATGTGAGTAAAGTCCGTTTTGTCCAACTCGTCACTTATGGATGAGATCATGAAGAAGCTGGGCAGCGCCCTGTCAACCTCACTCCTGATAGCTCTTGCCGCCGGATGCGCATCAGGCACCACCACAGCGGCACCGACAAGTTCGCCCGCCCCGGCCACTTCCACCTCCTCCACCCCCAGCGTGACGCCATCCCCCACCCAGACCCCCTGCTCGGAAATCTCAACGCTCGCATCCGAGAACCTGACCCAAGCAGAGTTGTCCGGCAACGATAGGGAATGGACCCAAGCAAGCAGCCACCTCAACACCTTGATTACATTCATGGAAGAGCGGCCGGAATGCTTCACCTCCACTCAGCTCGCCAATTTGGGAGAGCTTAAATCCATGACCGAGAAGTTCGATGCTCTGATCCAGGCCCAACAGGCCGAAACCGAGAACGAATCAACGGGATTCCAGGCCCAGCGACACTCGGGCAAGGGCGACAAAGTACTTCGACTCAAAGGCGTCGATCAGCCGGTCATCGTCAAGTTCACCCATGATGGCTCCAGCAACTTCGCCATAAATTCACTCGACGAGAACGGTGACGAGACCGACCTCCTGGTCAACACGATCGGCGATTACCAGGGCACTGTCCTCGCCGGCATGAGAGAAGGCTCATCTCCTGCGGCCTTCAAGATCCAGGCCGACGGTCCTTGGACGGTGGAAATCAAAGACGTGCTCGAAGCAAGAACCTGGCCTGAGTCTCGCATTACGGGTAAGGGTGACGACGTTCTCATCATTCCCGGTACGGTAGAGGGTTTCACGGTCATGACCGCCGAGCATTCAGGGGAATCCAACTTCGTGATTCACGCCTACACCCAGGACAGAGAAGAACTTCTGGTCAACGAGATCGGAAAGTACACCGGAGAAGTAACGCTTCCAAACGGAACCGCCATGGTCCGCATCGAGGCTGACGGAAAATGGACTTTGGTCCGCGACTAGCACGTCGGTCGAACATAAACAGGTGAACCGGACCTGATCCCAGGAATGAAGAAATCGCCCACCCTCAGCGAAGGTGGGCGACCTTCGTTCAAGACTCTGCCAAGCAAGCCAGTCCTTACAGGCGACAATGAGTCGCCTCGGCCCATCGGTCCTCATCCTTCATGCAACCGAGCCGGGCGGTGGATTCATCGGCTCATCCACCGTGACGGCTGGCCCGCTCCAGGAGGTGACGACTTCGGTGATGGCTTCGGCAGTCGTCCAGCCGGGCAGGTTGCCGACGAGTTTCCTGCCGCGTGTCAGCGGCGGGGCTACGCGGTCGCGCCGGTCGACTCGCACCAACAGCGACTCGCTCGACGTTCTTGGCGAACCGGCTCCCGGAACCGGGTTCGGTGCTGGCGATGCCAGGGCGAGTTCGAGGGTGCTGCTGAGGGCTCCGGAGGCGCGTGAGATAACCGATTCTGGCCCTTGAGAAGGAACCTTATTCAGAACCAGGCAGGACGAAGCGGAAACTCCTGGATTCACCGCCGCCCACCCCGAGCGCGGCTCGATAGATGGACCGAAAAGATTTCCGCGCGTCAACTATCCGCGTCTGATGCTCTCCCACACCGTCCGATGTCGTCCGAGAGCATCCGGTGCCGTCCGGGATCATCCGCGAACGTTCTGTTGGCGCCCGAGGCCGGTGGGGCGGCGGCATGGAAGCGCCCCCGGCCCGGGTGGGCGCGGGGGCCAGAGAAGGCTCAGGCGAAGCGGGCACAGGCGGAGGAGCCGGTGGCGCGCTGGAGGATGTTGCCGCGCTTGCCAATGCGGACGGCGTTGAGCTCGCCGCTCTTGTCGTACCAGAGGAAGGAGAAGGGACCGGTGTAGGCGGGGCGCACGCCGGCGGAGAGCGGGTTGTCGCAGGCGAAACCGAAGTCGGGGCTGTCGACGATCTCCATGACAGCCGCACGCTGCTCGGTGGTGCGGACCTTGTAGACAGAGGAAGGGACGCGCGGCCCGCCGACCGGGATGGTGAGGGTGGCGGGGGCGGTGATGGTGGTCATGGTAGTGGTCTCCAGGTAGGTGAGAGGTGAATTGATTTATAACTTCATTGTAGTTAAATACATTCTTGATATCACTTATTTTGGAGAGAACCTCGAAGTTTTCGCATTTCAAACACCTACACCGCCGCCTGCCAGGCTCTACGACGCATCCCCGGGCGGCACCGACTCCAACCCAAGCCACTCGGCGACGGTCAGCGGGTACGCCGCCGGCACGTCGAACGGCAGCATCGCGGGAATGACACGGACGCCGCCATCGGGGCGCGGGAAGACGGTGCACGGAAGCCTGGACGGCAGGTCGGCCATGATGGTCCATCATCCCAGGCGGAGGACCCCGCTCACTCCACCGGCCCAACCACCGGAGAGACGAACCCGCGCGGTGGTCAATCCGGTCCCGTGCAGCAGAGACACTCAACTCGCGAGTTCCACCGGAGTCTCTGGTGCACCGTCGCGGAGGTACCCGACCACGAGATCACTCAGCCCGACCGGGTAGACCGTCTGGTCGCTGGCGGCCAGCTCGGCCAGCGACCACCAGCGCCAGCCGCGGATCTCATCGGGCTGCGTCGCCGCTTCGGGCCGAACCATGCCGGCATGCACCCGGGCGACGTAGTACCGCTCGACCTGGCGCACCGGCCGGCCCGCAACCAGGTGATCGCTGCTGCGCGTGGCGAGTTCGGGGCCGAGTTCAACGCCGTTGACGCCGAGCTCTTCGCGGACCTCCCGGGCGGCGGCGCTGGAGTGGTCCTCGCCCGGCTCCAGCGAGCCGCCCGGGGTGGCCCAGAAGCCGCCGTTCTCGTCGTATCTCAGCAGGAGCACACGTCGTGCTCGTCGAGGGTGATGACGCGGGCGGCGTGGCGCAGGGTCGGTGTGGGCATGCGCTCATCGTCCCAAGCTCAGCCCCTGATCACGAGGCAAGCGAGCCGAGTCCCCCGGGTCAGGCCGGGCCCGCCACCTGCAGGCGCCGCTGCTGGAACTGCGCGACAGCGGTCGCACCCGGATACGAGCGCTCCAGCACCGCGCCCAGCGTGGCGCTGCGCGCGGCGATCGCCGCCACCGGGCGGGGCGTCGCGAGCGCGTCCAGGCCGTACGCGACCGCCTGGTCGGCGTCGCCGAGCCGCGCGCACGCCAGAGCGAGGTCCAGGCTGGTGATGGCGTGCCGGGACGGCGCGAGCCGCGGGTCCCGGCTGTAAACGTCCAACGCTTGGGCGGCGAACGCCCGCGCCTGCCCCGGGTCGCCGAGCCACAGGCTGCAGGTCGCCGCGACCGACCAGACGCGCGCCGCGTCAGCGGAGAACAGGCCGGTCGCGTGCACCGGCAGCTGCTCCGCCTGGCCGCGCAGCACCTGCAGCGTCTCGGCGGCCGCGCCGTCGCCGAGCCCGGCGCGGGCGCGGGCGACCTGCCCGGCCAGCCGGGCGCGGGCGGCGCTGCCGGCCGGGGCGCGGGCGGCGCCGTGCTCGGCGGCGCGCAGCGCTTCGGCCGGACGGTCCTCGTACAGCCACACGGTCGCTTCGACGTCCCACGCCCACGCGACCGTCTCGTCATGGTCGGCCTGGTCGCCGTGGTGACGGGCGTCAGCGGCCCACGCGAGCGCGGCGCGGACGTCACCGCGGTCGTGCGCGGCCCACGCCAGCACGATCGACAGCCACGCCGCCGCGACGTACAGCTCGCGCCGCTGCTTCAGTGTCGTGCGCAGCTGCAGCAGGTCCGCGACGCGGGATCGGTCGCCGGAGGCGGCGTGGGCGAGCTCGTCGGCGCTGTAGAGCGGGTAGCGGGTCCCGTACAGTTCGATGGCCTGCCGCACCTGGTCCAGGGTGGATGCGCCGACGTCGGTTTCCTCGGCGCGGCGGGTCAGCTCCCAGGCGTGGCCGGCGGTGCCGGGCAGCAGCAGGCCAGGCAGGGCACTGCCCAGGCGGAGAACGTCACGACGGTCCGTAGGACCACCCCCCGGGGTGTGCGGCGTGTAGTCGGTGGCGAAGCCGAGCTGGACGGGCCCGGTGGCGAACAGGCGGGCGAGCCGGTCCCGGTAGTCGTCGTCGGGGCGCTCACCCTGCTCCCAGCGCCGCCACCGGCGCTCGTCGGTGCCCCGCGCCGGCAGGCCGGCGTCGTCGGCGAGCTCAGCGAGCCGGGCGAGCACGTCGGGGATGCTCCACCCGCGCGCCAGGCGGGCACTCTTGAGCCGGGTGTGCCCGCAGCAGGTGTGGATGCGCTCGGCCAGCTCGTGCAGCGCCGCCGCGGGGAGCGGCCCGCCCGGGTGGGCGGCCAGGGCGAGGGCGCGGATCGCGAGAGCGCATTCTCGCTGGTGCGGTTCCTGCACGGGTGTCTCCGCCGAAAGTGATGGGGCAGGCGTCGCCTTCACCTTCCCTGAGCTGCCCGCGTCCGGCAAGGGACAGGGCAGCAGTCGCCCGGGATTCGGGCGGCCGGTGCCCCGTGTCCCGGGCGGCAGCTGCCACTGGCAGCGGCGCTGCCCGGCGGCGGACAGTCGAGGCCCGCTTCCGCTTCCCCCGGCGGAGGTGCGGGATCCCGTGACCGGATGCTCTCGGAGGTGGCCATGCCGCTGCGTTCTGTCCCCCCGCCGTCCCCGCCCGCGAACCTGCCGGCCGGTGCTGCGGGTTTCTTCACCGACCTGGCCGCGGACCTGCCGTCCAGTAACGCCGCCACCGTGGTGATCACTCACCTGCTGCCGGGGCAGATGGAGTTCCTGCCGGCGCTGGACCGCGTCACCAGCGTCGCGGCGGTGCTGCCGAAACCCAAGTCCGCTGACCAGCGCACCCTGGCATCGGTCGCCGGCGCCTACCGGTGCGACCCGCTCAACCGCGGCCGTTTCGCTGACCCCGCCTGGCTGGCCGCCTACCTCGACGACCGGGCCGGCGGCCGGCCGCTGGTGCTGGCCGACATCGGCGGCTACTTCGCTCCGGCACTGGCCGAGGTGTGCGCGGCGCGGCCCGGCCTCATCGCCGGGATCGTCGAGGACACCGAGAACGGGCTGCGCCGCTACCAGGAGCTGCCGCACCTGCCGTGCCCCGTCTACACGGTGGCGCGCAGCCCGTTGAAGGAACCCGAGGACCGTCTCGTGGGCGAGGCGATCGTGTTCTCCATCGAGTCGCTGCTGCGCCGCCTGGGCGAGGTCCTGCCCGGCCGTCAGGCGTGCGTCCTGGGCTTCGGGAAGATCGGCGCCGGGGTCGCGTCCGCGTTGCACGCCCGGCACGTGCGCGTCACGGTGATCGACACCGACCCGGTCCGTCAGGCTCAAGCGATCTCGCTCGGGTACGGGTGGGCGCGCACGGCCGACGCGATCACCGGCGCGGACCTGGTGGTCAGCGCGACCGGTAGCCGCGCCATCGGCATGCCGCACCTGGAGCTGCTGCGCGACGGTGCCGTCCTGGCCGGCGCGACCTCCAGCGACGACGAGTTCGACCTGGCCGGCCTGCACACCCCGGGGTCGGGGTTCACCGGCGTCGACGTGATCCCCGGCGTGGCCCGCTACAGCCGCGCCGGCCGGTCGTTCCTGCTGCTGGGCGGCGGTAACGCCGTCAACTTCCTGCACACCTCAGCGCTCGGCCCCGCCATCCACCTCATCAAAGCGGAGATCATCGCGGCGGCCGCGCGGCTGGCCACTGAAGCGCACGAGCCGGGCCTGCACGAAGTGCCGGGTCCGGTCCGCGCCCGCATCGCCGCCGCCTGGGTGGAGGCGTTCCAGCGCACTTCCACGATCGGAAAGGCCACCCGATGATCATCGCGGTTGAGGGGACGAGCTGCGTCGGCAAGTCGACTCTGGCCGAAGCTCTGGCCGGCCGGTTCGGGTGGGAGGCGATCGGCTGCTACTACCACGTCGCCGACGACCCGGCGGTCCTCGGTGAACCCGTCGCGACCTGCGAAGCGCAGCAGTTGGAGGCGCTGGCCGCGCACCTGGCCGTCGAGACTGAACGCGCCCGGCGGGCGCGGGCCGCGCTCGCCCGCGACGGCGCGGTCATCGTGGACCGCAGCGTCGACACGCTGCTCGCCCACCTGGGAGCCATCGGTCACCTCCACGGCTTGGACGCCCGCACCCGTGCGCGCGCCATGGTCGCCGCGCAGGTCACTGCCGGGACCGCCGTGCTGCCCGACCTGACGCTGCTGCTGACCGCTGATCCCGCCGTGCTGGCGGCGCGCGCCGCCACCCGGCCCGGCCTGCCCGCCATCTACTACGACCCGCGGTTCGCCGCTCACTTCAACGCGCATTTCACCGACCCGGTCAGCCGGCGCTGCGTCCGCGTGGACGGCGGCCTCGACCGCGGCGAGGTCCTGGAGGAGGCGCTGGCCCACATCATGCGGGCCGCGGTCACGCTGGCCGGAGCGAGGTGACGGTGTTCGCTTTCGGACTGTGCGTCGACGAACGCTACCTGCTGCCGTCGCTGGTGGCGCTGGACTCCCTGGCCGCGACCCTGCCCGCGGCGACGCGACGGCAGGCCGCGGTGCGGGTCCTCACCTCGGACCTGACCCGCCAGCACGCCACCACCCTCGCCGATCTGGCCGGACGGCTCGGTTTCGGGTCGTTCGACCTGCGGTGGACGCAACCCATGCGGGCGGCGCGGATGGCTGACACGATCTACATCACCGCCACCACCTACCTGCGGTTCGAGTTCACCGCCGCGTTCGTCGGCCGCCCCTACCTGGTGTACGTCGACGCCGACACCCTCGCCGTCGACGACATCTCCCCGCCCCTGCACGACCTGCCCGGCGACCGGCTGGGCCTGGTCGCTGACGAGTTCACGCCCGAGGTCGGGCGCGGCCAGGCCCTGCCCGGCCTGACCGGTGACCGGCCCCACCTGGCGGGCCGCCCCTACTTCAACGCCGGCATGTGGTGGGCGCCCACCGCGCTGCTGCCCGCGATCCGCGCGGGCGTGCGTGACGCGCTGCTCACCGGCCGGCGCTACATCTTCCATAACGACCAGGACGCGCTGAACCTGTGGCAGCTCGACCACGGCACCGTCCACCCGGTCGCCGGACGGTTCAACACCTACGAGCTGGCCCGGTTCCTGGAACGCAGCGACTGGCCGCGCCGCTACACCAGCCGCTCTCCCCACGCCACCGGCGCCGCGCTGCTGCACTTCGTCGGCAGCGCCAAACCGTGGCTGCCGTCGTGCCCGCCGACCGAGCACGTCCGCCTGTACCGGGACCAGTTGCGGCGCACCGTCCGCGCCGTGCACCGGCTCGGTGACCTCAGCGTCGACGCCCCCGCCTGCGGGCGGCGGCCGTGACCGGCGGACCCGGCTGGCAGGCGGCCGTAGCGGCCTGCCAGGCGCTGCTCGGCGCCGGCTTCGCTGAGACCACGCGCCTGTCGAGCGCGCCGGCGGTCGCGGTGTACCGGGTGCGGCTGCTCGACCGGCCGCACCCGGTGGTGGTGAAGCTGTACGCGGGCCGGGCCCGCCGCAAGGCGCTCCTCGAGCAGCGGGCGTTCACGGCGCTCGCGACCGGGTGCGGCGCGTTCACCGTCCCGCGGCTGCACGCGGCCGGGCCGGTGCCCGGCTTCGACGTCACCGCGCTGGTCCTGGACGATGCGGGCCCGTCCAGCCTCCACGACCTACTCCAGTCGGGTGCCCGCGCGCGCGGCGCCGCCCTGCACCAGTTGGGGTGGCTGCTGGCGGCGTTCCACCAGCAGCCGCACCCGCCGCCTCAGACGCCGCGCGTTGATGTCGCCGGGCAGGTGGCCGTACTGCAGCGGCGGCTGCCCGCGCCTGTGCGCGGCGCCGCCCGTGCCGTGCTGGCGCGGGCCGCCGACCACGCCAGCGCGCGGCCGCTGGTGTGGTGCCACGGCGACCTGCACCCCGGCAACGTGCTGCTGCCCGCGCACCACGACCGGCCGCACCTGATCGACTTCGAGCAGACCGTGGTCGCGGCCGCCGAGTACGACCTGGCGCAGACCATCGTCACCGTCGACGCGTTCGACCCCGGCGAGCAGGACCTCCTGGCCGGCGGCTACGGGCCCGGCCTGTCCCCTGACCTGGTCGCCGCCCTGGTCGCCTTCCACACGGTGCGCGGCTGGTGGTGGGCCGCCCTGCGGGAAGGCCGCGACGCCTCCCTGTGGGAGAACCGCCTGCGCGTCGTCCTCCGACCATGACCCGCCCCCCCTTTTTTCGAGGAAGGACCCTGCCATGGGTGATGAGACACCGGCCCTTTCGGTGGTGATCCCCGCGTTCAACGAACAGGACTACCTGCCCCGGCACCTGCCGACCGTGCTGGCGTCCCTGCGCCGGTGGGAGACCGCCACCGGGCAGCGCGGCGAGATCATCGTCGTCGACAACGCCAGCACCGACGCCACCGCCCGCGTCGCCGCCGACCTGGGCGCTCGCGTCGTCACCGAACCCGTGCGCGGCATCGGCCAGGCCCGCAACACGGGTGCCGTCGCCGCGTCCGGCCGCTACCTGATGTTCATCGACGCCGACGTCGACTTCCCCGCCGAAGGGATCACCGACGCGATGCGGCACCTGGCCTCCGGCCGCTGCGTGGGCGGCGCCATCCCGCCCCTGTACGAGCCGGCGAAGCTCGGCGCCCGGCTGCTGGTCGCCGCGTGGGGCCTGTACCGCCGCTACTTCGGCGGCGCCCAGGGCGTCACCCAGTTCTGTACCCGGGAGGCGTTCGCCGCGCTGGGCGGTTACCGGCCCGACCTGTTCATGAGCGAAGACGTCGAGTTCTTCGCCCGCCTCACCCGGCTCGGTGCCCGGCGCGGCATGCCGGTCGCGCACCTGACCCATCTGCGGGTCAGGCCGTCCAACCGGCGCTTCGACCGCTGGTCGAGCTGGCGGATGCTCTGGTGGGCCAACCCCGTCACCGCGCATCTGTTCCTCACCTCCCGCCGCTTCTGGCGGCACTGGTACGACTCCACCGTCCGCTGAGAAAGGCCCCCTGCTCGTGCATGCTCGACTTCCCATCCCGGACGCCGTGGGTGTCTACACCTTCCCCGACGATGTCGCTGCCGCGCACCGCGCCCACCAGCAGCATCTCGCCGGGCGGCGCGCCGCCGGCGACGCTGCGGTCATCGAGGTCGCCGCGCCGGCCAGCGGCCGGACGTACCTGATCGAGCGGCGCCGCCCGACCGGCCGGCCGATCGTAGTGGTCGAACCCCACCATGACGATCTGGTGCTGTCGGCGAGCGGGCTGCTGCTCGCGCAGCCTCGCCCGCTCACCGTCGTCACCGTGTTCACGCGGTCCGCGACCGCCCACCCGACGGTCCTGGCCCGCTACCCCGGCCAGGACGCGGTCACCGCGTTGCGTGCCCGTGAGGCCCGCCAGGCGCTGCTGCCGTTGCAGGCCGGCCAGCGGATGCTCGGCCACCGCGACGCCGCCCCGCCGTACCGGCCCTACGATCCGGCGGCGCTCGACCACGTCACCGCGGAACTGCGCGACGTCCTCGCCGAAGCCGGTGACGCGGAGCTGCTCGCTCCGGCCGCTGTCACCCGCCACCCCGACCATCTGCTCGTCCACGAAGCGGCCCGCCGTCTTGGCTGCCGCTGGTTTTGGGAGGATCTCGCGTTCTGGCAGACGTACGGCATGTCGCCCGATGACCGGCACCTGTTCCGCCGGCGCGTCGGCGGCACCCTCACGGCCGAGCTGGTCGACATCACCGGCGTGCTACTCGACAAGCTGACCCTGCTGTACGTGCACGGCTCCCAGCTGCAGCCGCCCCACGCCATGTACCGGCCGCTGCGGCACGCCTGGACCACCGCGGCCGCCCTCCGCGACGGCGGGGCGGGGGCGGTGTGCTTCGCGGAGCGCTTCTACCGGCAGGAGAGGCCATGACGGCGGGGACGGTTCTGTTCGCGTGGCGGCGGATCCCGCCGCCGTTCCTGATCGGCGGCGCCGAAGTGTCGCAGCAGCTGCTGGCGGAGGAGTTCACCGCCTCCGGGTGGGACACCCACTACCTGGCGTCGCACGAGCCGCCGTGGAGCACGACCTCGGACCTGCCGGCGATGCTGCAGCACCTGGCCGCCGCCCGGATCCCGTTCGAGCACCGCTACCGGGCCGGGGAGCTGCGCTACACCTGCAACGGTGTCGCGGTCCGCGCCGTACCGCAGGAGCGGCTCGCCGGCGTGCTCGACGGCATGCTCGATGATCTGGCGCCCGACCTGGTCGTCACGTCGATGGAAGGCGCGGCGGACCTCGCGGCGGCCGCCCGCTCCCGCGCGGTGGTCGCCGGGTGGCTGCATTCGGTATCCGCCACGAGCGTGGGCGTTCTCGGCGGGGACCCGCACTACGCGCTGGCCACGTCCCGGTTCGTGCTGGAGCGCACGCCGCCGTCGCAGACCGCGGTGCTGTTCTACCCGCCGTTCCGCCCCGCCCCGATGGAAGGCGCGGCCGGGGGTGGGGATCTGCTGATGGTCAATCCGGTGCCCGCCAAGGGCGCCGAGCTGATGCACCGGCTCGCCGAGCTGCTGCCGGATCGGCGTTTCACCCTGGTCGAAGGCTGGTGGGACACCTCCGCGGAGTTCGCCCGCCACCCCAACGTCACCTACGTGCCCCGCACCTACGACATGGGCGCCCTCTACCGGCGGCACCGGCTGCTGCTCGTGCCGAGCACCGTCGACGACGCGTTCCCGCGCGTCATCGTCGAAGCGGCCCTGGCCGGGCTGCCCGCGGCCGGCTCCACCCGGGGCGGCATCCCCGAAGCGATCACCGATCCGGACCTGCTAGCCCCGCCAGGCGACCACACCGCGTGGACGGCACTCATCCGCAGCCTCACCCCCGCCCTGTTGGACGAGGCCGCCGCGGCGGCGTACCGCCGTGCCGTACCGATGGCTCGGGCGTGCCTGCCGGAGCTCGCCGCGGCGGGCGTCATCCCGACCTGACCCGCCCGGGCGGTACTCCCCCGGCTATGGGCGTGCGGTGAACGCGGCCCGCACCTGGTCGCGGCGGGCCGTCCACCAGTGCAGCAGCCGCTCACCGGACGCCCACAGCTCGTCAGGGCCGTGGTCGCCCTTGTCGTAGTGCCACTGCAACTGCCAGAAATCCGTCATCCGCTTCCACCACAGCCGGTCGACGGCGTCGGCCAGGTCCTCGTCGGCGAGGTCCACCACCGTCCGGTAGCCGGCGGTGAACGCCGCCACCCGCTCCAGGTCCAGCCGCCCTTCGCTGGTGGTGAACTGCACCTGCGCCGTGCGGGCGACCTCCTCGGCGTAGGGGCGCACGGCGAGCCGGTCCCAGTCGAGGACCGCGGTGACCGTCCCGGCCTGCCACAGCACGTTCAACGGCTGGACGTCGCCGTGCGTCCAGCCGACCGGCCCGCGCGGCACCTCGCCGGCGGGCCGGTCACCGGCGCGCGCGGCGAGCAGCGTCTTGCGTTGCCGCAGCGCATCCGCGGCCGCCGCATCGAACGGGCCCGGCGTCTCCAGCGCGGCGATGACGTGCAGGAACCGGTCGGCGTCCGCGGCCGCGGCTTCCGGCGCGGTCACCTTCGCGAGGGGCCGCTCGACCGTCTGGTCCAGGCCCGTCCCGGTGGAGGCGAGCGCCTGGTGGATGCCGCCGAGCAGGCCCCCCAGCGTGGCGGCCTCGCCGACGCCGAGGTCTGTTCCGGGGCGGTGGGATCCCGTAGCCCACGGCAGCAGGCAGTAGGCGCGGCCGTCGATGTCGGCGACCGTGTCGCCGGCGGCGGTCAGCCGCGGCGGGCACACCGGCAGACCGGCGGCGGCCAGGGCCTGCAGCGCGGTCAGGCTCCTGCGGGCTTTCGCCACAGGAACGTCCACGATCTCCTTGAGCGCGAAGACACCCCGCGCGGTTTCGATGCGCCAGTTGCGGTTCATCATCCCCGCCGGCAGGAACACCACCGTGCTGGGCGTTCCCACGTCGAACGCCGCCGCGACCTGTGTGATCTGTCTGGCGGGGAGTTCGGCCCGCGCCGATGCTTGTGCGTGTGCAGTCACGGTGTGGAGGCTACGGCACCGCCACCGGCCTGTCCGGCCGACCGCGAGACCCCGTCGCGCGTCTACCGGCCTTGGCCGAGCTGCCGGTTGTAGAACGATCCGGGCCCGTTCCCCGACGGCAGCGGCCGGTCCGGGGTGGGCGCGTGGACGACGGCGCCGGCGGCGGCGTCCGGCAGCAGCCCGTACACCAGGTACACGCTCGCGTCGATCCGGCCCGGCGACATCGGGTCGGTCGGCATCCACGTCGCCCATTCGCGTTCCAGGTCGGTGAACATGCCGCGCAGCCGGACCCGGTCCTGGATCATCTGCTGGGCGACCGGCTCGGCGCGCAGCAGCTTGCCGACCTTCGCGCGGACCGGCCGCACCAGGGGCGGCAGTTTCCGGGCGGGGATCTCCCCGGCGCGTTGCAGCGTCTCCCACGAGGTGCGGATCGCCAGCTCGCACATGTCGCCGCCGTAGTTCGACTCGACGTAGATGATCGCCGCGTCGGTTTCGTGGGCGAGCCGGCACGCCGCCGCCGACCAGTCCGCCGACGACATGACCCCGGACCAGTCGTGGGTGATCCACACGCGGCCGTCGTCGCCGAGGAACCCGCCGACGACGCCCGCGGTGTCGCGGCCGCCGCCGGACGGGTCGACGGACACGGCGATCTTCTGCGGGGTGACGTGCAGGCCCGGGTCGCGGATGAGCCGCAGCAGCTCCTCCGACACCAGGGCGCCTTCGGCCGGTTGCGGGTCGCCCTGGCCGAGCGCGTGCCAGTCCCGCACGATCGATGTGCGTTTCATGTCGTCCCACCAGGCGAGCAGCGCCGCCCGATCCCGGGTGGGGATCTTCGGGTGGGTGAGCGGGTCGCCGTCGCGGCGCCCGAGCGGGTCCGGGCCGAACTTATCCGGGTTGGCGATGGCCGGCAGGTGCACGACCTTCCACCGGCCGCCCTCCTCGATGCGGCCCTCCTCCTTCAAGCGGCGACCAGCCCAGTCATCGGGATGCCACCGCGTTTGGATACCGACGACGGCGTTGCGGTCCGGCTGCAGGCGCTTCAACGCGGTCGACGAGTACCAGTCATGCACGGCCTGCCTGCTGGCCGCCGACTCCGCGTCCGCGCGGTCCTTGTGGGGGTCGTCGATCAGCAGCAGATTGACCGAGAAGCCGGTCAGGCCGGAGCCGACGGAGACGGAGCGGACGCCACCGCCGGAGAGCAAATCCCAGTCCTGCGCGGCTGACGAGCCCGGTTTCAACGCCAGGTCGTATTCGTGGCCGTACTCCTCGACGTAGCCGCGGATCATCTTGCCGTGCCGCAGCGCCAGGGCGTCGCTGTAGGAGGTGACGGCGACCTTGTCGCCCGGGTGCCGGGCCAGCCACCAGAACGGGAACCACTCGGCGACCAGGGTGCTCTTCCCGCACTGCGGCGGGGTGATGATCAGCAGCCGGTCGTAGTCGCCGCGCTCAGCCCCGGCCAGCGCCTGCCCGATGAGCCGGACGTGCGGCCGCAGCACGAACGTGCGGTCCAGGCCGCGGGCGAGCGTCACCGGGTCGGCGAGCAGCGCCCGGCTCGTCTCCCGCTGGGCGGCGGCCAGCCGCCGGTACAGCTCGACGTCGTCGAGGTGCGCCAGCTCTTCGGGGAAGGGCCGGCTCAACCCGATCCGGTGCCGTCGCCGGCCGGGTAGACGCCCTCGTCCTCGTCGCCGGTGCCGTCAACAGCGGTGACGCGCCGCATCACCGCGGCGGCCATCTCCGCCAGGCGGGCCCGCCGCTCGGTGACCGGCAGGTCGGCGAACTCGGCGAGCTGCACGGTCAGCGGGTCACCTCCGGGCCCAGTGACGGCGATCGTCGCGCCCGGGTCGCCGAACAGGACGCGCCGGTGCCGCATCGTCACGTCCAGCAGCCGGATCAGGTCGCCGGGCGACAACTCCTCGGGGCGGATCGACGGCAACCGCTGGGCGATCTTCCCGACGGCGGCGCCGAGGATCTTCGCGTCGTTCTCGGCGGCTTTGCGCCGCTCCTCCAGCCACGTCGCCTTGTACAGGTCGTCCAGGTGCCGGTCCCACGCTTCGGCCCGGTCCCGCCACCGGTGGGCCGCCGCGATCTGCCGGATCCACCCGTCGGCCCGTGTCAGGTTCTCCGCAGTCTTCCGCAGGGTGCGGGTGCGGCCCAGATCGCGGTAGACGCAGAACTGGGCGTAGCGGGTGAGGCTCTCGCCGGGCTGGCGCTCCCAGGGGTCGAGTGTGGCGTCCATCTGGAGGGCCTTGAGACCGCTCATGACGCGTTATCCCAGCTCGGCGGGGTCCGGGTGGGGCCGGACAGGTACTCGCCTGCCAGGCGTTCCAGGAGCCTCCAGCCTTCCCCGGTGGGGATCTCGCCGCGTCCCTCGGCGGCGGCGATGGCCTTGTTGAGGGTGACGGCGGCCGGCGCGGGCAGGGTGCGGGCGCCGAGCACGGTTTCCAGGCCGACGTGGCCGGTGTGGCAGGGCTCGCCGTCGGGGCTGGTGTAGCCGTCCTGGAGCTCATCCAGGTGCCGTTCGGCGATGGCGAGGATGGCGTGCAGGGCGGTGGCGACGTTGCCGACCTTGTGGGCGGCGTGGGTGGAGGCGAGCGTGTCCAGGGTCTGCTCGTAGTCGGCGCGGGCCGCGAGCCAGGATTCGTTCTGGCCGAGCCGCGCGGCGTTGAACGCTTCGCGGGCGGTCTCCAGCTCGTCCGGCAGGAAGATCAGGGACACGGTCGCGAAGTCCAGGTTCGCTTCCGACAGGCCTTCAGGCTGGACCTGGGCGAGGAGTTCCAGCTGGTCGTCGGCCAGGCCAGAGTAGGCGCGCCAGTCGACGTCGTCGAGCTGCTCGTACAGCTGCTTGAGGGTGGCGGGGTCGTCTTGGCCGGAGATCGCGTTGTGGGACAGCTGGATGGCGATGAGCTGCTGGCGGGTCAGCTGCTCCTCGATGAGCATGCAGTCGATCTCGTCCAGGCCGGCTTCGACAGACGCCATGGTGCGGTGGTTGCCCGACAGGATCAGCTCATGGCCTTCGTCGTACTCGCCGCCGGAGTAGATGAGCGGGGTGGAGGTGAGGCAGCCGTCGCGGCGGATGTTCTCCACCAGCCGGTCGAACTCCTCCTTGCGGAAGAACCTCGCGTTGACATCGAGCGGGGTGAGGGTGCGCGGGTCGCGGCGCACCAGCCGCGGCCGGAAAGCAGGGGCGGGCGTAGCGGTGTCGGTCATCGCGCGTCGTCCTTCTTCATGTCCGTGCCGTGCTTGCGCTTCCACAACTGCAGGGCCTCATCCAGGGTGTAGGCGCCGAGCGGGCCGCCGTACTGCAGCTGGTAGGCGTGGATGCCGTCGCCGCCGGGTTCGGTGCGTTTCTGCAGTTTCACGCCGGGGATGCCGCGGCCGTACTTCGCGGAGTTGGGCCGGTCGGTGAACGCGGTCGTCGACCAGGCGGTGATGCGCCGCGACAGGGAGCGCTGGACCAGCAGCTGGGCTTCCTTCGTGGAGGCGGCCATGACGATGAGCTTGGCCAGGCGCCGGTACTTCGTCCAGGAGACGGGGAAGTCGCTCATGAGGTAGGCGCACGACGGCTCGTACTTGGGCGGCAGGTACGCGAACGCGCCGATGAGGAGGCCGTCGACGGCGACGCCGCACGCGATGAGCGGCGTGCCGGGCTTGATGCTCTTCGACATGAACTGGGAGCGGATCGCGGCGAACTGGCCGCCGGTCAGGACGTGGAGGGTCATGCGTTCGCCGAGCTCATCATCCGGGCCGATCTTCGGCATGGGGATCGGCGCGGTGGGCTGGTGGGGGCGGACGATGCGGCGCGGCCCGGAGGCGGCGTACACGTAGATCGGCAGGCCGCGGTTGGCGGTCTGGACGACGCCGGCGAGGTGCCGCCGGAGTTCGGGGCGTTCGATGTGCAGACCGAGCACCCAGTTGGGGCGGTCGCGGACCTGGGCGATGATCTCTTCTTTGCCGTCTTCGTCGAGGTCGCGGAACGACGGGGTCGGCCAGTCGAACACGGTGTCGATGGACGCGAACTGTGCCTGATAGTCGCCGCTGTTGTGCATGGCGAAGCCTTCGCCGATGTACGTGCCCGTGGTCGTTGTGATCGACTGGATCGGGCGGACGCCGACCCGCTCGACGGCGACGACCTTCACGCGGGGGTTACCGCGGGACCGGATGCTCAGCCGCTCGATCTCCAGCTGCTGGACGCGGGCGACCAGCCGTTCGGGGCGCAGGGTGCCGAGGGCTCGCAGCATCTCGGGCCAGCCGCCGGTCATGTCGTAGCTGCACACGCCGCTGGGGCGCGGGCAGACCGTGGTGTCGAAGCCCAGTTCCTTCATCCAGGCCGTGTACTGGTCGGCGACGATGCCTGGCCGCTGGGAGATCCCGGCTTTGGATGCCGACTTACCCAGGTACACCGAGCCTTCGCCGTCGAGGACGCCTGCGAGCCACCCGGCCTCGTAGGTGCGGGCCGGCTCCCAGGTGTCAGTGAGGCGGATGACGTACGGCGCCTCTTCGAGCAGCCGGTCGGCGCGGACCCACTTGCGTGGCACGCGGCTGGGTCGGTCGTAGCGGTCGGCGAGCCAGGGGTGGTCCTCGGTACACACGATGCCTGTGCCGTCTTCCAGGATGACGCGCACGCACTCCTTCATCGCGGGCTCCGACCGCACGATCTCCGACCAGCGCAGGCGGCGGTGTGTGAAGCCCCCGGGCGTCTCCTCGTCGAAGGCGAGGAGACGGTCTCCCGCGCGCAGCTCACCGCACGGCACCCACCGCAGGTCCGCGGTGAGCAGCCGGTGTTCCGGCGCGAGGCAGTAGAACGGCGGGAACATCACCACGGGAGCGTCGGCGGGCACAGCGTCGGTGAGGTAGTCGCGGACGTCGCCGGCATAGAACGAGCCGAGCCGCACGGTGAGGTTGCGCAGTTTGGTGGCGGTCTTGTCGTGCATGCGCGGCCACTGCGCTTGGGTGGCGGCCATCATCCGCCGGTAGTAGGCGCCGTCCCGGCCGACCCACTGCAGGAAGCGGGTGCCGAGCATGAGGGTGGCGAGCAGGTCCGTGGGGTCGTCCAGGTAGGGGCTGAGCCAGCCGAGGACGTCCTGGTACTCCTCGCGCAGGGTGTAGGTGAGGGGATCTCCGGCGAGCCACCAGCCGAGCGCGCACGAGTAGGCCTGGATGTCGTTGCCGTGCACGCGGCGAGCGTCGCCGAACCGGCTGTGCAGGACGCGTTCGATGGTGTAGTTGCCGGAGCAGCCGATCCAAATATCGTCGCCGGGCCAGGTGCCGGCGTGCTCGTAGATGATCGAGCGCAGTGGTGCGGGGATCGATCCGTGGAACATGCCAGCCCCCGGCCTGAGCGTGCTGCTGCTGGGGAGCGCCGGCCAGGAGTCGAACCTGGTCTGCCCCTCCGGGAGAGGGGCGTGCGGCCGTTGACACTTCCGGCGCGTGATCGGCTGCGCCGCTGCACAGGCAGCCGATCACGGATGATCGTAGCCGATTTGCCACGGAGTGGATGTTGGTGGCGAATGTGGGTTGATCGCGGGATTCGCTCAGGTACAGCGGTTTTGTGCCGCCCGGCAAAACGCGGGCATGCTATGCGGCGAACGCGAACTGCTGTGGGCCGCGTAGCCCTTACTTCCAAGCGTCGTCGAATCCGGGGCCGGTCCGTCCAGCATGGACGAAACCCCTGAAGGGTGGTCCAGCCGTATGGCGGTTCATGCTGTGGGCCGAAGGTCGGGGCACGCTCGACGACCGAAGGACTCCTACGCAGAGTCAGCCGAGGCGTTTACGCACTCGCAGCCTCTGACTCCGACCAGACTTGACAAACCAGCCCGTGATCTTAACTACGCGGCATCACAGCGCACCCGGCTGATCTACCGCACGCTCACCTACCACCGTCGCAAGCACGATCCTAAGGGCTTCGGCGAAGAGGCCTTCCAGACCCTGCTGAGCGCCGCCGCGCCCAGTTGGGCGGGCCGATCTCACTGGTCTGGGACAGCCTGCCCGAGCACGTCAGCACCACGATGCGCACTTGGATCACCGCGTACGAGGGCTGGCTGACCGTTCCGGCTGCCGCCGTACGCACCCGGCCTCAACCCGGCCGAGGGCATCTGGGCGGCATTACGGACGAAGCTGTTCAACTTCACCGTCGGCGACATCGACGAGCTCGCCGCCCTGATCAGGAGCCAGCTCAAGCCCATGCAGTACCGTTCCGACCTGCTCAACGGGTTCATCTCCACGACAGGTCTCATGCTCGACTCACCGTAACCCCCGACTTTCAGTCTCTGCAGGCGGCACGGACGCGCAGCCTAAGCTTTTCGATCTTTTGGTAGGTGCTACGGTTCTCTATACTTGCTGCCATGAGCGAAGAAAAGTCACCTGCAGTCGACATCAGCAGCTTAAATGTGAAGGTGTGGTACGGGCAGGTCTATCTTGCCGACGAAGAACTTGATGGGGATGTGTCAGGCGACTCAGAAGACTCACCAACCGCTTCAGCTGGTGTTATCCGGGTAACGCCAGGTCTTGCCGTCCTGAGCTTCGGCATCGACCAAGGGGAAGTCCTCATCACTGTGGCTGTGGCCGTTCGGGATCCAGGCGCCGATTCCGAGGGATACGAGGACATCGTAGAGACCAGCTTCGAGTCCCCGTCTGGCCGGGTTGGCCTGCTGGAGTGGAGTTGGGATGAAGTTAAGACTTACGACCTTCCCTCACTACCAGATGGACCTGGGTCATACCGCTTGCGCTTCCACCTGAAAGGACTGGATGCTCATGCGGGAGCACAGGGTTACTACCTTCAGATCTGGCCTGAGCCTTCTAGCGATCCTACCGTACTGAAGGCTACGAGTAGAAACATTCAGTATTTCCTAAACCCGGAGGGTTTTAATTCTGATGAGATTGCTTCAGGTAGAGCTTGAGCCGACCGGGAATTAATGAATGCCCTCCAATCTTACTAGAGGGTGCCTGAAAAGCTGGCGTTCGCGTCGCGGTTCAGCTGCCTGCGGGTGTGCGTTGCTGGGCGTGGGAGGCCCCGATCCCCGACGCCCCTACCCGACCGATCTCACCGACGCCGAATGGGCGCTGCTGGAACCGCTGGTCCCCGCCCCGAAAAGCGGAGGCCGCCCGGTCCTGCACGCGCGTCGGGAGATCGTGGACGCGATCTCCTACTGGCTGCGGGCCGGCTGCGCCTGGCGGCTGCTGCCGCACGATTTCCCGCCCCTGGCAGACGGTCTACCACTACTGGCGGCAATGGAGGATCGGCGGCTGGTGGGAGGAGGTCCTAGCCGTGCTGCGCGAGCAGGAACGCGCCGGTCAGGGGCGTGATCCCACGCCGAGCGCCGGAGTCATCGACAGTCAGAGCGTGCGCGGTACCGAACGCGGCGGCCTGCACGGCTACGACGGCGCCAAGAAGGTCCTCGGAGTCAAACGGCATCTACTGGTCGACACCCTCGGCATCGTGAGCCCTTTTCAACCTGACGGCGCTGAT
Organism: Planomonospora corallina; assembly: GCF_042650625.1. NCBI lineage: Bacteria > Bacillati > Actinomycetota > Actinomycetes > Streptosporangiales > Streptosporangiaceae > Planomonospora > Planomonospora corallina. Next base: position 26,000 of record NZ_JBHSBM010000018.1, on the reverse strand, counting down.
CAGCGTGGGCGCAAGGGGAACTGGGTTGAGGTGCGAGGAGGCTCCCGGTAAGACAGCAGTCGACCAAGATCCGATGCCCCAACCGGAAGCCTCGTTGCTGTCATACCGTGCCGCGATTCCGCGGTCCAACCACACCCTTGCCCGCCTGGCCGACCTGATCCGCGCCCACCGCGCCGAACGCCGCTCCCGCTGGCGCCGCCTCGGCCCCGGGCAGCAAGCCCTCCTGGTCCTGGCCCATCTGCGCAACGGCGACACCTACACCCGCCTGAGCAGCGGGTTCGCCATCGGCACCACCACCTGGCGCTACGTGCGCGAGGCGATCGACCTGGTCGCCGCCCTGGCCGACGACGTGCACACCGCCGCAGGCAAGGCCTCGCGCCTGGCCTATGCCGTTCTGGACGGCACGCTCCTGCCGATCGACCGGCTGGCCGACGATGCGCCGTACTACTCCGGAAAACACCACCGGCACGGGGTGAACGTCCAGTTCCTCGCCAATCCGGCGGGCCGGCTGGTGTGGGCCTCACCCGCACTGCCCGGCGCGGTGCACGATCTGACCGCGGCCCGGCGAACCGGCCTGGTCGACGCTCTGACCGGCGCCGGCGTCCAGGTCTTCGCCGACCGGGGGTACCAGGGCGCGGGCGGCACGATCCGGACCCCGTTCAAGCGCCACCGGCACCGTCCGCGCCTGTCGCGTCACCAGAAGTCCGTCAACCGCGCCCACGCCCGCATCCGGGCGATCGGGGAACGCGCCGCCGCGACGCTAAAGGCATGGAAGGTACTGGTCCGACTCCGCTGCTGCCCACGCCGCGCCACCGCGATCGTCCAGGCCATCCTCGTCCTGCAGCTCATCGAAGAGGACCGTTACTCAGGATGAAAAATGCTCACTAAATTGACCCAACTCGGGTCATTTATGCAAAATAATAAACAACGAACGGAGGGAGGACCACCAGGCGTCCTCCCTCCGTTACGGTTATCGCGAAGCCACTAATCCACGATTGCTACCCAGAAGGGATTGTTTGATCCGACACGGTAATGTGCATAAAAAGATCCGAGCGTGTTGCCTTGGAGTCTATTATGCGTCGCATTTACTGCGCGTAGCGAATAGTGGCCATTCGCGGCAACCTTTCCCTCCTTTGTTATAGCGGCCGCCCCCTGCCTTGTGGAGGCGAAGGGAAATTCGTCGCAGTTCAGCCACGGCGCCCCGGCAGGGTAGTCAGGATGCGTCTGCTCCGGATATTTCTCCGAGAAGTAGTATTTGCAGTAATTCGTCCCCTTATCCTGCTTCCAGTGCTTTTGCATGCGCGTGCCGACATCCATGAACATCTCGATATCGGACCATTGCTTTCGATTAAGTTCAGCGACGCCATCAGGGGCGCGCAGCAAAGGCTTGCTGCCTTTCACGAGCCAGTTTCCTGGGATATTCTTTTTGTTTCTGTCCCCGCCGATATCGATCTTGGCTGGAGGATACTCCGGCTTGCTCCAGTCATGTCCATCCCGTAGCGGCGGAAATGTATATTTGTTTATTTCTGGATCCATCGCATCCTTGATATGTTGGGTTACTTCGGCGAATTGCTTGTCCCTGCTCAAGGACATCTCGAAGATGCGACTTGCTTGAGCATTGATGCACCCTCCGGTTCGCTTCCCTGCAGTCGAGTGAAACGTTTTGAAGTCACATCGAAAATATGGCGCGTACACCTCTTCTTGCCCGTTAGTTGTGTCACCTTTTCGCCGGACGCCACGCTCTAGGCCCAGCTCGTCCTTGACCGCCTGGCTCCACAGATAGAACCGGTCTGGCTGCTGATCATCCCATATAGTGACTATGGGCTTGATTGTGCAGTACGGAGTAGCGTTTTCGGGATCGGCGGCACTGGCTCGAATGATAAATTGATCATCAGGGTCAGTGTGCCATGCGGAAACATCTTTTCTTTGGTGACTTCCGCTTCGCACCTTGCAGTCCGTGCCGTCTTCCTTCGACTCAACCATTACCTCTATGCCCATATCTAGGCCCTTTATCTGGGCCGATGACAACTTGACTCGACCCGAGCCGTCTTCCACCGCGATCTCATCGAGACGGGTGAAAATTTTTATGTCTTGCGGTCTCCAGTCAGGCAATGGAGTTGGGTGGATGTTGTCGCCTTTGCCGTTGCCTAGGTAGCTATGGATAACCCAGGTGGCTCGGAAACGAAATCGGTCGTCGTCTTCAAAGAAGTCGACTCCGAACTCCTTCTTCAGCTCCGCCATGATGGCCGACTTCGTCGAGGAAAGCCTCAGTGTTCTGCTGATCGGGTCTTCTTCGAAGTCTTGCATGTATAGATAGGCAGACCAGCAGGCGAGGTAGGGCTTTTCCTGGATGCGAGCCTGGTAATACTTGTAGTCGAATCCCGCAGTGTCCTTGCAGTCCTGCAAGTCGATGTGCTCGTAATCGAATTTGTAGGGGTTAGCGGGGGGCGGCGCCGAGGACATCACCCTATGTGTAACCTGGGCGACCGGGCTCGCTAGGAAAGCGGTGATCTCAGCGGCGTCGAAGGATCGCTGGTAGATCTCGACCTCGTCAAGGTCTCCCTTCATCCTGCTGCCCAGCGCCATGGCAGCATCCGCGTTCCACACCGTGAAGCTGATCGGCGCGGTCTTGGTGAGGGTTCCGTTGAGGTACAGCGAGGCGCTCTTGGCCGTGGCGTCGTACACGCCGGCCAGGTGGAACCACTCGTTTACCGGGGGTTCGACGTCGGACAGCACGCCCTCGATCGTTGCATCGACGGCGTCGGCGCTGGTGAAGGTGAACACCAGCCCGTGGTCGGCGGTGTTGCCGAGCCGGAACGGTGCGGTGTGGGTGCCCCTCTGCTCGAGGACGGTGTAGTCGCCGTCCTTGTCGCTCCAGCGCAGCCAGGCGGCGGCGGTGAAGCTCTGATCGGTGCGGATCACCGGCCCGGAGGTCTGGGCCAGCGGCTCCTCGCCCGGCTGGGTGACGTCCACGGTGACCTGCTGCCAGTCCGACCAGGCTGAGGCGGCCTGCTCGGTAACCGCGCGCAGGCGCCAGCGCACCTTCCATCCGTCGGCCAGCTTCCCGTCGGGCATGGTCACCGATGCCTGGGTGCCCGAGGCGACGTTGTCCACGTTCCCGGTCCAGATTTGGCCGGTGCCCTGCCCTTCGGGTGCGGTGGGGTCGTGCTCGATCTCGGCTTCGGCGCGCAGTGCCTGGCCGGTCGGGTGGGTAACGGTGGCCTTCAGCGTGGGGGTGAGCGTGGTGCTCACCGTTGCGCCGTCCACCACCTTCGACGGAGTGATGGTCAGGCCAGCGGTGGTGGGCTTGGGCAGGCTGACGGTGAAGGACTGCCAGTCCGACCAGGCCGAGGCGGCGGTGGCCGAGACCGCGCGGGCTCGCCAGCGCACCTTCCAGCCATCGGTCAGTGTGTCCGTCGGGACGGTGATGCTCGCCTGGGTGCTGGCCGGCACGTTGTCGGCGCTGCCGGTCCAGATCTGCCCCGACCCCTGGCCGGTAGGTGCGGCCGGGTCGTGCTCGATTTCGGCCTCGGCCCGCAGCGGCTTCCCGGCCGGGTCGTTCACCTGGGCCAGCAGCACCGGGGTGAGCGTGGAGGTGACGGTGGTGCCGTCCACCTGCTCGGACGGGGTGACCTGCAGCGCAGCCACGGCCGGTTCGGAGATCGGATCCGGGACGTCGACGGTCAGGGTCTGCCAGTCCGACCAGGGTGAACCGACCGTGGTGGCGGTGTTGATCGCCCGGATCCGCCAGCGCACCTTCCATCCGTCGGCCAGCTTCCCGTCGGGGACGGTCGCCGACGCCTGGGTACCGGAGGCGACGTTGTCGAGACTGCCGGTCCAGAGCTGGCCGGTGCCCTGCCCTGTGGCGGCCGGGTCGTGCTCGACCTCGAACTCGGCGCGCAGCGGCTGGGCGCCCGGGTCGGTGACCGTGGCGCGCAGGGCCGGGGCCAGGCTCGTGGTCACGGTGCCGCCGTCCACCACCTGGGAGGGGGTGACCTGCATGGCGCCGACCGTCGGGTTCGGCACGTCCACGGTGGCCGTCTGCCAGTCCGACCACGCTGAGGTGGTGGCGGCGGTGGCGTTGGCCACGCGGGCGCGCCAGCGGATCTTCCAGCCGTCGGTCAGCTTCCCGGCGGGCACGTTGACGGTGGCCTGGGTGCCGGAGGTGACCGCCTGCGAGGCACCGGCCCAGATCTGCCCCGATCCTTGTCCGGTGGCGGCCGGGTCGTGCTCGATTTCGAACTCGCCGGTGAGGTTTCCGCTCGCGCTGTCGGCGACCGTGGCGGCCAGGTGCGGGGTGAGCGAGGTCGTCACCGTGGTGCCGCCTACCGCCTGCGCCGGGGTGATGGCCGGGGCAGAGACACTCGGCGCGGAGGCCGGGCCGCTGGTGGTGATGGTCAGCTTCGGCGGCAGGTTGAACTCGGTGTCTTCGGAAGAGGTGAACACCCGGTAGTTGTTGATGTTCGCCTCGCCGGGCGACTTGAGCACCAGTCCGTGGTTGGCTGCGCCGGCGGCCCAGTCCTGGGCGATGTCGGTGACATTCCACTCCATGCTGTCCGGGTAGGTGGCGCAGTCCACGTTGACGCCCTTGAAGTTGGTCGAGGCGTCCTCAGTGGTGTGGCCAGGATTGCCGGCCCAGTACTGGTTGTCCGGGTCCCACGCGCTGGTGAGGCGGGCGACCTGGATACCGTTGGCGAGCGCGGCGCCGCAGTTGTGGCTGTCGATGGTGTTCATCGACAGCGTGGCAGCGGTCACCGTGCTGCCGGGCAGGTCAGTGGTGTCGAACCGCAGGTGCACCCGGCCCTTGAACCCGCCTCTCATGGTGCCGGCCATCATGTGCTGGTTGTCCGGGTAGGCAGGCCAGTCGATCGTGTCGTTGGTGGAGACGTCGACGTCGGCGCTGAGCGGCAGCGTGACCACCGAAGCCACCCGCACCGGGTAGGTGGTGTCGGCATCCGTCAGGAACGCCTGGTCCGGTGTGACCACCAGCTCGGTGCGGCCGTTCTTGGTGACGACGTCCGTGTCGGCCTCGGCGTGCTTGGCCAGGGAACGCCGGCCCTTGGTGCTGCCGTCCGACATGGTCGGTCGTGTCCCCGCGGCGACCAGCTTCTTGTTCTTGCCCTTCAGTAGCAGTCGGCCGCTCTTGCCCTCGGACAGATTCAGACCGCTAGTCTGCACGCCGATGCGGATCTTCAGCGGCTTGGCGGGCCGCTCACGCAGCACCACCTCGTGCCGGAAACCCGTCGGCAACACCGCGACGACCAGGTCCGCGCCCTTACCGGCGGCATCAGTGAATGTGGCGGTGTTCTTGCTGATGGTGGGCTTGGGCAGTGCGGTCGGCCAGGACAACGCATAAGACTGCCCGTTAATGGCCGCCATGGAGACGAACGCGCCTGCGCCACCGTTGGCAATCGCTACGGCAACATCCGAGGCGATCGCCTTCGGCTTAAGCATCCCGTTCTGCTCGACCAAGGTGGTATCGATCGGCACCCATTCGCTGCCCTGCCTGGTCCGCACCGGGCCCGCCGTGACCTCGGTCTTATACGTCTTTCCGTCGGGCTGGGCGTACGTGATGCTGGTCGCGGTCGTCTCGTCAGTGATCTCGATGGCCTTGCCCTGCTTGGCCGCCGAGTGGGAAACGGCGATCCGCGCCTGCGACGGCGCATTGGAGACTGCGTTTCCGCTCTTCCCGGCAACCCACTTCGCCGTATCGTTCAGGCTCGCGTCGTGATTATTCCCTGACGAGTCAGCAGCTGCGTCGCCCTCTCCCTCGTCGAAGGTCCAATGCCCGGCTGCTTTCGCGAGGGTGGTGAAGGACCAGGTGTAGGGGGCCATCGTGTTTTCCCACGAGTCGATCGCCTCCGAGACCTCGACGGTGTAGGTCGTGCCTGGACTCAGCGGTTGTTGTGGGGTGAACGTCACGATTTTCTGCGTATCGTCGCGCGCTAGCGTGCCCGTGATTGCAGTGCCCTGTGACGTTTTCACAGAAATTACGGCGTCACCGATCGGTTCCGAGAACGTCACACGCACTTTGGCATCAAGGGGAACGTCTGTGGCCCCGGCTGCGGGCTCATAAGCCACCACGCGTGGCGCGATAGTGTCTTCACCGTCTGGGTCTGTGGTCTCGTCCTCTTCCCAAGGTTCCTCTGGGGCATCCAGTTTGTCTGCCCCGACGAAATACGGCTGCCCGTCCTGTTGCATTTCGACCTTGGCTGCCATCTCCGGGCTGAGTCCTACTGACGCAATCTCGTCAGCGCTCTCCGGCATGTACATCGACTTCCGGACTGCCTCCTCGTACTCAGGGAACGTGCCCAGGAGTTCAGGAGTTGAAATAACGACCGTCTCACGACGGGGCGGTGGAGGTGGTGTCGGCAGTTCGACGTCGACGGTGAGGATGGGCGGGTGGAGTTGGAACTTGCAGTCTTCCAGCGGCTTGGTCCTACAGCCGCCGGCCTCCTCGGAGGCGTAGCGCCGCCAGTTGCGCAATTCGGATTCGTTGCCTGCGGTGAGCTGGATGCCGTAGTTGGTGGCACCGTCGATCCACGCCTGAACGATCCCGTTGATCGAGTGGACCAGGTTCCAGGCGTAGTTGCAGTCTTCGCTGTAGGCGCCGTACTCGGTGTCCGCGCCCGCGCTGGTGACGGACGGCTGGCTGTTCCAGTACAGCTTCATCTCGTCCCAGTCGGAGGTGATCCGCCGCGCTGTGATGCCGGAGCCGACATACTCCCCGCAGTCATTGGACTGGTGGTTCCACAGGTTCAGGTCGGCGTTTTCGACCTTGCTGCCCGCGAGCTCGGCGGGGATGTCGGGGAACTTCAGGTAGCCGCGCCAGCGCTTGGCGGTGCTGCTGGCATAGGACTTGCCGACCACGATCTCGGACCTGTAAAAGGTGTCCCAGCTGTCCGTGAGGTCGACATCGTTGATGTAGGCGTCCACGCCGTCGCCGGTGTGGCCTTCGTACCAGTCAGACGCCGCGGCGGTCATCGTCACCGGGTAGGTCGTCGCCGCATCGGCCAGGAATGCGGCGTCCGGCGTGAACACCAGGGTCTTGCCGTCTTCGGCGAGTGTGACGGCGGCCTTGCCGAGCTTGCCTGCATCGAGCGGGGCATCCAGGTCGGCGGCCTTGGCGTCCTGCAGCAGGGTCGGCCGTACTTCGGTCAGCGTCTTGCCGTCCTCGCCCACGATGGTGGGCCAGCCTGCGGCGTTCTTTGTAAAGGACATGCCTTTGGGCAGGTCGACCGGGACGGGGAAGGAGACCGGGCCGGTGGGCCGTTCGGCGATGGTGATCTGCTGTTGGAACCCGGTGCGGGTCGCGGTCACCACCAGGTCGCGGCCCTTGCCGTAGGCGGAACGGTAGGTGGCGGTGTTGCCTTTCAGTTTGGGCTCGGGCAGGGCTGATGGCGTGGTGATCTTCGCTGTGGCGTCGGCCGCCTGGCTCTTGAGGAGAGTCTTGTCCCGGCCGGCGGACAGGACGAGGTTTCCCTTTGCGGCCTTGGGCTTGATGACGCCGCCCGCCTCGACGAGGGTGGTGTCGATCGGTGCGAAGCTCTTGCCGTCGGCCTTCTTGACGCGTACAGGCTCGCTGGACAGCTCAATCCGCAGTGTCTTGCCGTCCGGGTTGGCGAACAGCGTCATGTTCTCGGTGTTGCGCTCGGGGATCTCGACGCGCTTGCCGGTCTCGCGGGCCTTCTTCTTGGCGGCCTCCACCGTCTCGTCCACGACGGGCTGCTCGCCGTTCTTCGAGGTGGGCGGTGAGGAGGTTTGGGCCGGGGCCGGATCGGGTTCCTGCTCGGCCCAAGACGGGATCGCGGTCAGGCTGACGACCATGGTCGCAGCCAGGGTGGCGGCGGTGGCACTCGTCAGTTGGCGTCTGCGCCTTCGGGGCCCAGAGGAGAGCGATAAGGGCTCCCCGCTGCCTGTTACTAAGGTCACAAGTTCTCCTGCGTACATACAAGTGGCCCACGCCGAAGCGTGAGCCAACCGAACACACGTTCGGCTCGCAGAAGGTATCAGTAAAATTTACATAAAGAAAGATCTACGATCAAATCCATTGCATGATCGAAATGCTTTGCGAGCTGGCTTTTCACGAAGAGCACCCATTGGCCTTGGAGAAGATCCAGGTTGTCCAACGTGACGTGCGCGCGTCTGCCTGTGACTCCGCTCAGCTCCATCAAGGTGGCACCAGCAGTTGGTATAGGAAGGGCTCTGCCTTCGGTCCGGAAGTCATGCACGGCCTGGATCGACGAGTCTCCACTGGAGGCAGGACGTGATCCCGTGCTTCTCGCTGGTGGTGAAGCTTGCCGCACGATCCTTCTAGGAAATGACGCCGGGGGCGGCGCTTGGGCGCCGCCCCCGGGATGGGCTGAGGTCAGAACAGGCTGGGTGGTGAGATCGGAGGCAGGGCCCCGAGTTCGGGCACGTCCTGGCCGGTCTTCTCCTGCCACCAGGTGGCGAACATGCTGCGGTGACACCAGGCGTCGGCCGTGGTCAGGCGGTCGAAGCACAGCAGGACGAGCGGCCGGCCCGCCTCGTGGCGGGTGGCGATCTCGGCGAGCTCGGCGGCGATGGCGTCGACGCCGGACTCCTCCAGGTGCCTGCGGTACAGCAGCGTGTAGGCGTCGAGCGGCTTGCCGAGGAACCACGGCTTGGGGGTGATGCGCGTGGCGTGGCCGGCCAGGCTGTAGGCGAGCTGGAAGCGCGGCATGCCGACCGTGGTGCGCACCGGGTGGCCCATCGGCGGCAGGAACTCCTGGTAGGTGCAGGTGGCCAGGCGTAGGCCCGGCGCGGGGGCCGGTTCGGGGGTGGACACGTGCTGTCGGTCCTTTCTGTCGTGGACGGGGCGTTCCTCCCGGGGCCGGGTGGCCCCGGGAGAGCGGGGAAGCGTCAGAGGAGGTCGCCGTGGATCGCGTACCAGCGGCCCAGGACCTCGCCGTACTCGTCATGCTGGCCGTCGTCGACGACAATCACGTCGCGGGAGAAGCCGCCGTCGGTGCGGACCGCGACGGGGGCGACGCAGGCGATGTTGCCGCCGCGCAGCTCGGCCTTGGCGGGCGCCATCACGTAGCCGACGTAGTAGCCCTTGGCGGCGTCGGCGCGGCGGGCGGTCTGCGCCTTCTTGGCCTTGGACGGGCCGAACCATCCGCGGGTGCGGCCGTCGGGGTCGTCGCCGGCGAGCAGCACCCAGTACGGGCCCCATTCGCCCTGCACCTGCTTGGCGGGCACCAGGTTGCCGGTGAGGTCGAACAGGGTGGGGAAGAGCGCGCGGCCGCCGTTCTCCTCGATGGTGGCCTGCAGGCGGGCCTGGGCGGCGAGCAGGCCGTGCGACCACTGGGACAGGGCGCCGTCGGTGTCGCAGCGCTCGAACGACTCGTGGGCGGCGCGGTCGTGGGCGGCGGCCTGGGTGCGCAGCTCGGTGGCGGTGGTGGTCACGTCTGGCTCCGTCTCTGTCGTGTGCGGGTCGGGTGTGGTGGCCGGTCCGGGAGTCGAACCCGGTTCCCCCCGCCCCTTCGCGGGGCGGGGGACCGCTGCGGCCTGCCGGTCAGGCGACGCGGAAGGTGATGCCGTTCTCCGCGAGGATCGTGGCGACCTTCACGGCCTCGCCGGCGGCGACGGTGACGGTGACCTCCTCGCCCTGGGCGGTGATGATGAAGGTGGTGGCGCCGGTCATCTCGGGCTCCTTCCGGGTGGGGCGTAAACTCCTTGTTCTTATACCATAATCATAGCAGTCTACTGATTTGATAGCATGGGAATCGGCGAGGAATTCCGGGAGTTTTCGCAGGTGAGGGCCAGTTTCAGGCGGCGGGCTGTCCGCCGCGCGCCTCCCGGATCTTCTCGGCGATCAGCTTCTTCACCTGCGCCGGGTCGAGGCCTGCCAGCTCGGCGGCCGTCACCTTCCCCCGCACCTTGTCGTACGGGACCGTGTCGGTGTACATGCGGCCGCCGCTGCGGTGCCTCTCCTGGCACTGCGCGACCGTCCGCACCGGCCCGCCCGGCGTGGCCACCCAGTAGTGCGACCACGGGATCGTCACGCTCTTGGCGTTGACCCGCACGACCTCGACCGCGTCCCCGTAGTAGATCACGAAATCGCCCTTGGCGAAGTCCGCCTTGCTCCACAGCTTCACGCCGCGCGCCTCGGCCTTGGCCAGGACGGCCCGCCAGTAGCCGAGCTCGTCGTCGATCGCGGCGACGTCCGCCTCCCAGCGGGCCTTCGTCTGCTCGTCGAGCGGCAGCCGGCACCAGCGGGAGCCGTCGTCGTAGGTCTGCACCACCTCGGCGCCGTCGGGCAGCTCCTGACCGGCCTCGATCTCCTTCGTCGGCTTGTCCTGCAGCCAGCGCTCGATGCGCCGCCGGTCGGCCTCCAGCCGCTCGATGCGCCGCCGCGTCGTGCCGGGGTCTTCCCGGTGCTGCTGGTAGCGCTCGGCCGCGGCGGCGCGGCCCGCCCAGTGCTCGCCCGTCTTCAGCTCCTCGATCGCCTTGCGGTCCTGGGTGTCCGCCCAGTCGAGCAGGCGGCGGTGCCCCCGCTCGCTGTGGTGGCCGACGAGGATCGGCTGCCCGGGCGGGACGTGGCTCATCCGGTCCCGGGTCCGTTCCCAGCGGGCGCTGCCGGCCGCGGCGTTGCGCTCGGCGCGCTCGCTGTACCGGTAGGCGCGCTCCTCGGCCCAGAAGTTCCGGTCGGCTTCGGCGTCGGCGAACGACCGGCCCTGCGTGACGTTGTCGATCTCGATCTCGACGGTGAAGCCGGCCTCGCGCAGCCCGGCGGCCGCATTCTCGATGACCCAGCTCTTGGCGGCCTTGTCCCGGGAGTGCGGGACGTACAGGCCGACGGTCCGGGACGAGCGGAACCCGCGCGTGCGGACGACCTCCCACACGCCGTCTCCGCGGACGGTGCCGAGCAGGCGGGTGCCTTCGGCGCGGGTGTGGACGATCCGGATGGTCTTGCCGCCGGCCGGGCTGGCGGCCGCGGCGGTCTGGTCGGTGGTCACGCTGACCCCTCCTTGATGTTGACGTTGACGGCGTATCCGGCGTCGCGCAGCGCCTGCGCGGCCGCGTCGATGAGCCGGCGGTCAGGGGCGCCCTTGGAGCGGCGGACGAAGACGCCGGTGTAGCGGGAGGCGAAGAAACCCAGGTCGCGGACGACCTCCCACGCGCCGTCTCCGCGGACGGTGCCGAGCAGGCGGGTGCCTTCGGCGCGGGTGTGGACGATGCACAGCGCGTCGTCGACGCTGATGTCGACCTCGACGGTGAACCCGGCGGAGCGCAGCGCCTCCGCCGCCGCGTTGATCTTCCCGAGTTTCGCGGTGCGCCCGGCCGACCGGCGGATGCCGATCTCGTCGGCGGACCGGAAGAACATGAACCCGTGGTGGCGGACGATGCCGAGGACGCCGTCGCCGGGCACGCTGCCCTTGATGCGGGTTCCGTCCTGGCGGGTGTGGACGATGCGGATGCGGGGCCGCCCGGCGGGCAGGCCGGTCGCGTCACCCATGGTCGTTCCTTCCGGTGGGGCGGGCGGGTCGGGCCGCCGGGGCGGCGGGGTCGTCACGCGGGAGAGCCCGGATCGGCGGCTTCCCTGGCCTCGGCCAGCTCCTTGTCCGCCTCGGCCTTCCACAGGCGGTTCTCGGCGTAGCGGTTGGCGTGCCGGAGGTGCCGGGAGCCGCCGTCGGCGTTGCGCTCGTCGCGGTAGTGGTGGATGCCCTTGACGCGGCTTCCCTGGAGCATGTTCTTGGCCATCGCGGTTCCTTCCGGACTGAGTGGCAACTTCTTGTTCTTATAACATCATCATAGCATTCTAGCGATCAGCTAGCACGGGAGTTGAGGAGGGATTCCCGGAGTTTTCGCAGGTCAAAGCAGGTAGCAGGCGGCGGGCTGTCCCCCGCGTGCTGGGCGGATCTTCTCGCCGGTCAGCTCCGCGCCCGCGCCGGGTTCAGGCCGCGAGCAGGTCCTCGAACGACAGCTGGCGGGGCTGGCGCTGGTGCCAGCTGTGGTTGCGGACGACGCCGTCACCCCGGTACGTCGGGATGTAGACCAGGGAGGTGCGGACGCGGGCGCCGGACGGCTCGAACGCGTCGTCCGGCAGCTTGATCAGCTCGCCGCCGCTGTCTTCGACGAGCTGCCGCAGCTCGGTGTGCGCCCGGTCGCTGCGCCAGCGGATCCCGTCGGGCATGACGGCGACGAGCAGCGCGTCGTCGCCGAGGAACCCGAGCGCGTGGTTGACGTGCGCGACCGCGTCGTGGAACGGCGGGTTCATGATGACCCGCTTGAATCCGGTCTCGTAGTCGAGCGGGGCGACGTCGGTGAGGAAGTCACCGCGCACGACCCGGTTGGGGCGGCAGTGCTCGGCCAGGACGGCGGCGCGGTGCTCGTCGAGTTCGACGCAGTCGACGATCGCGCCGCGCGCCGCGGCGGGCCCGGCCAGGGCGCCGGTGCCGGCGGACGGCTCCAGGACGGTCAGGCCCGGGCACTTCTCGGTGATCCCTGCCAGCGTGAGGATCTCCTCCGCCACGTCCGGCGGCGTCGGGAACCATCCCGTGTCGTAGCGGGACACGTACTCGCCGGCGAGCAGCGCGTGCCGCATCATGTGCTCGACCGGGTGGGGGAAGACGTGGGCGCGGACCGCCTTGCGGCCGTCCCACCGCCCGCCCATCTCCTTGAGGAGCTTGTTGACGCGCTCGTACAGCGGCCGGCCGAGCTCGAACGGGATCTGCACCCGGTCGCCTTCGATGACGGTGCGCGGGTCGGCCAGCACGGCCAGGATGTCGTCGGGGATCTTCACTGGGGTGTCCTTCCTTCACGGGCGGGGGCGGAGCCGTAGATGCCGAAGACGCCGTGGTCCTCGGGCGGGCGGGTGGCGCGCAGCCAGAACCCGCCGCCGTTCTCGTCGGCGTGCAGGCCGTCCCACGTCCAGCCGTCGACGACCGCCAGGTCCGGCAGCGTCCAGGTCATCGACCGGGAGGCCCACCCCTGCTCCGGGCGGTTCATGACGTGGTATTCGGTGCGGCCGTCGCGCTCGAGGACGCGCACCAGGACGCGCTCGGTGAACGACTCCAGGCGCCGGCGCGGCCGGGCGACCAGGCAGGCCGTGCAGTCGCCGTCGCGCACGCAGGGGCCGAACCCGCCCCAGGCGGCGCGCCGGGTGTCGTACGACTCGAACAGCTTCGTCGGGGTCAGGGGCTGCAGCGCGCACTGCGCCGGGTAGATGGCGCCCCAGCTGATGGCCATGCGGTTCCAGCCCTGGCCGTCGGGGCCGCGCGGGTCGCGCCGGGGGGCGGGCAGGTGGATCGGCATGCTCGTACCTCCTGATCAGAACAGGGCCGGCTGGTCGGGGGCGGGCGGGGCGGCCGGCCGGCAGCCGCCGGCGACGGCCATGCAGTAGCCGCCGCCGGGCGCCAGGCCGGGCACGTGACGCATGCCGCCGCCGCCGCGGTACTCGCGCACCGGGCCCTCCCGGTCGAACCATCCGGGCGGGTAGGCGGCGCGGCAGTCGGCCTCCCAGCGGGGCCGGTGCGTCTCCTTGAAGGGGCGCGGCACGACGACGGGCAGCTCGCGCCAGCCCGGGTAGGCGTGGTCGCAGCCGTCCTCGACGGCTTCGTTCGCGCTGGAGCGGACGGGCCCCTTATGGCCGCAGGCCGGGCAGGTGGCGCGGTAGCGGCCCGGCCGGTCGGGGTGGGCGACGGTCGGCGGGGCGGGCTCGCCGGGCTGCGTGAGCCAGGAGCGGACGCTGGCGCGGCAGTCGTCTCCGGGTGGCCGCTGGTCGCTGGTCACGGTGTGCTGCTCCTTCCGGTCTCGGGTGATCGCGGGCCGGGGGCCGCCCCGGGGGGTGCGGGGCGGGCGGCCTCCGGGGGGCGGGTCAGGTGAACAGAGCGTCCTGCACGGCGGCGGGCGCGGGCGCGGGGTGGGTGGGCTCCCGGCGCACGACGGCCATGCAGTAGCCGCCGCCGGGCGCGTAGCCGGGCACGTGCCGGGTGCCTCCCGCCGTCCGGTAATCACGCACCGGGCCCTGCCGGTCGAACCATCCGGCCGGGTAGACGCGCCGGCATTCGGCTTCCCAGCGCCTCAGCGGGGCGCCCTCGTAGGGGCGCTTCTCCATGACGGGCAGCTCCCGCCAGCCCGGGTAGGCGTGGTCGCAGCCGTCCTCGACGGCCTCGTTCTCGCGGGAGCGGATCGGCCCCTCGGAGTCGCGGCCGCCGCAGTGCGAGCGGTACCGCAGGTGGTAGCCGGGGTCGGCGACGGTCTCCGGGGCGTCTTCGCTGGCCTGGACGTGCCAGGACAGGACGGTGACCCGGCAGTGACCGCCGGGCGGGCCTGGGTCGGGGTGGGTGGTGGAGACGGACAGCGCGGTGCGGGTAGCGGGCATGGCCGCGGGGCTCCTTTCGTCAGTTCAGGCGGGCGTCGGCCCGCAGGGCCGGGTCGAGGCGGGAGGCGAGGGGCGCCAGCCAGTCGGCAGCGGGCCGCCGGCCGGACATGCCCGCGGTGAGGAACTCGGCGGGCGGCACCGGCCTGCCCTCGCGCAGGAACCTGTCGAGCAGGTGCGCCAACTCGAAGTGCGCGTCGCAGGCCAGGGCGAGCTCGGCGGCGACCAGGCCATCCCACAGGTCGCCGCTGACGGCGCAGGCGTATCCGGCGAGGAACGCGGCCGGCGTGACGAACGCCGGGTGCAGGAACTCGCCGACGCTGGTCCAGAGGCGGGCCTGGTCGCGGGCGGCCTTCGGGGTGATGGCCGCCATCGCCAGATCGCGCACCTGGGGGATGTTCGCGGCGATGCCGAGCATCACCATCTCGTCGTCGGGCAGGAGGCCGGCCGCCAGGCGGTCCAGGCGGGTGGTGTTCTCCGCGGTGAGCTGGAAGGCCAGGTCGGGCCGGTTGCCGTTGGCGTGGATGCGGGCGCGCAGGGCGCGGCAGTAGGCGAGCAGGTCGCTGTGCATTATCGTGTGTCGCTTTCTCGAGGACCGGGGCGGGCGCGCGCCCGCCCCGGCCGGGGCGGTCAGTGGCGGACGGTGCGGGCGCGGGTGCCGCGCGGGGCGCGCGGGGCGCGGGCCGGGCGGGCGGTGGCCTGCTTGACGCGGCGGGTGATGCGGGCGGCGTGCGCGCGGGCCACCTGGGCGGTGCGGGCGGCGTACCGGCAGTCGTCGCACACGCGGCCGGTGTGCTCGGTGGAGAAGTAGACGCAGTCCGCGCCGAGGTTGTCGGCGGTGTGGTCGGCGCCCTCGGTGAGGGCGGTGGCGAGCATCGTCCAGGTCGACGCGGACAGGGCGAGGGTGACCAGGCCGCGGGAGCCGCCGAGCCTGCGGGCGATGTCGCCGGCCAGGTCGCGGTACTCGTAGGCGCGGCACTCGCGCGTGGCGCAGTCGTCGCAGATGTCGTCGTCGCCGGTGTCCGGGCACCAGCACCAGCCCGGTCCGTCGAAGCAGAACACGGCGTGCCGGATGCCGCTGATGATCAGCTTCCATTGGGCGCGCTGCAGGGTGACGGGGATCAGGGTGGTGCTGGTTGCGGGCATGCTGACGCCTCCTGGTGGGTGGGGTGGAGAACAGGATCTATATCTAGATCATATCAATCTATGATCTTGTTAGTACAGTGTTTTCGCTGGTAGAACGCCTGAAAGCGCTGAGAGGTCAGGGCCGCGGCGCCTCCGCGTTGAGCCGGTCGCAGATCACCTGCATCGTCGCCCGGCCCGCCTGCAGCGCCGCCTTCCCGGGCGCCTCCCGATAGCCGAGCCCCGTCTCCAGGTCCAGCACGATGCAGTGCGTCCGCGACATGGACAGCACCATGAACCGGTCCGGCCCGTCGTACGGCGGCTGCCGCTTCTCGATCCACGAGTTGCCGGTCGTGACCCAGCCGCCGGTCACGCGGACGCTGCGCGTGTACTGCACGCGCCGGCAGCCGCTGGCGCGCAGCTCCCGCAGGAACTCCAGCGGCGACGGGTCGCAGCGGCCCGGCCGCCGCGTCAGCGGCTCCAGCGGCATGTACGTCGTCTCCCCGGCCGGCGGCCGCTCGCACTCCAGCGACGCGATGACCGCCGGGCTGCCTGCGGTGAACCGCAGCCGGGTGCCGTCGACCGCGACCGCGATGGCCGCGCCCGGGTCGGCCGCGGCGGCCGCCTCCGCACCGGCCAGCACCTGGCCCAGGTCGAACATCGTCGCGAACCCGTCCTCTACCTCGGACATGGTCATTCCTCCTCGTCGTCGTCTTCGTCGGCGGGGGCCTGCAGCAGGACGTCGCCGCACACGTCGCAGCGCAGGTCCTTCTCGCCCGGCCACAGGTCGACCGTCCACGGGTGGACGTCGCCGACTTCTGCTCCCTCGTCGGCGAGCCGCTGCGCGCCGGTCGGCGGCAGGCAGCCGAGGCAGAACACGCGCCGGCCGATCTGGTGGGCGAGCGGCCGCGGGCCGGGGACGCGCGCCCGGAACCCTCCGATCGGTGGGGCGGGCAGGTTCCCGGAAGGCGGGCTGATCACGTCTGTGACCTCCTCGTAGGTCGTGGTGGGTGGGGTGGGGGGTACGGGCCGCTGAACGCGGCTGAGGGGCGCTGTGGGGGTCGTGGCGGTCAGGCGGTCGCCGGTGCCCATGCCGCGACGCGGGCCGTCACGTGGGGCGGCGGCGCGATCAGGCCTTCGCAGGCGGCGCGGCGGGCTGCCCGGCACTGCGGGGCCCCGCACTCGACCAGCTCGACTAAGCCGTCGTAGTCGCGTTCCCAGGCGCGCGGCCGGGCCCGGCACCAGGAGCAGGCGGTGGCCGTCTCCGTGCGGGTGAACACCTCCACGCGGGCGTCGACGACGCCGGCGCGGATGCCGCACAGCAGGGCGGCCACGCGGGCGTTGCTGATCGGGTCGACCGGCCACTGCCACAGGTGGCCCATGCAGGACACCAGGTAGACGCGGCGGGTCACGGTGATCCGCTGGGCGGATCCGGCCATGGCGGACTCCTTCCTGCGGTGGGCGGTCCCCCGGGGCGGGCGCTCCGGGGGCGGTGGCTCACGAACGGCTGCGGGGCCGGCGGTCGGCTCGCGCCGCGGCGAGCTCGGCGTCGACGGCGGCGGTGGCGCGCGGGTCGCCGGTCAGGGCGGCCGCCCTGGCGCGGCGCGCCGTGTGCTGGACGGCGGTCAGGGCGTGCCGCTGCTCGTCGTAGGCGCGGGCGGCGCGCTGGGCGGCTTCGGCGCTGCCGCGCCAGCCGTCCAGCTCGTTCTTGCGGTCCTCCGCGCGCAGCCAGGCGGCGCGGGCGTCCTCGGCGGCGAGCTCAGCGCGGACGGCGGCCAGGCCGGAGGCAAGGTAGGCGTTGGCGTCCGCGCTGGGGGTGGCGACGAGCCGGTCACGGTTCACGGGGTCCTCCTCGGGTGGTGGGGCGGGTGGCCCGCCGGGCGGCGGGCCACATCCACAGGGCGAGCTTTTCTGTAGCCGCCTATGATTTAGGCAGCACTGTGGGTGTGGGAGGAGGCGTCGGCGGGGGCGGCGGCCAGCTCCGGGTCGACCTGCAGGGCGCCGGCGCGGACGGCGGCGACGGCCTGGGCCTCGCGCAGCGTCTTGGCGGCCTTCATCGAGACCTCCCTCAGGTGCTCGATGCGCAGCTTCTGGGCGGCGATGCCGCCCGGGGCGCCGGCCAGCAGCAGCGCGAGCTCGCCCGGGTCCGTCGTCGCGAGCTCCGAGAGGATCGCTCCCGCCGTGCCCAGCCGCTCGATCTTCCCGGTGAGCTGCTTGCGGGCGGCCGCGATGCGCTCGCGCTCCTCGGACGGCAGGTCGACCTCGCCGAACAGCCGATCCTGGCCGCGTGCGCCGACCGCCCGGGCGGCCTCCTCGACGCCTTCGGCGAGGACGAAGAACGAGCCCTGCGCGGCCCGCTCCTCCTCCGCCTGCCGGCATGCCTGCGCGAACGCTTCGGCGTCGCGGGTGGTGGCGAACTCGCCGCGCGTCCACCGGCCCAGGAAGCGCTGCTGGTTGTCGGCGGACAGGTTGGCGACGTACCAGGCGAGACCGACCGGCAGGTGGCCCTTGATCAGCGCCTCCTGCACGGGGACGGCGAGCTTGAGCAGGTCGATGCGCCAGCCGACGTACGCTTCGCTTTTGCCGCACATGACGGCGACCTCTTCGATCGGGTAGCCGAGGTCGACGAGCTTCTGGAAGCCCTTGGCCTCCTCCATCGGCGTCATATCGGCGCGGGCGACGTTCTCGGCGACGGCGCGGGCGAGGGTCTGCGGGTCGCCGTCGGGCACGCCGTACAGGACTTCGGCGCGCAGCTCGGTGATGCCGGCGATCTGCGCGGCCCGCCACCGGCGCTCTCCCATGACCAGGGTGTGCCGCTTCGTCTCCGGGTTGTACCGGACGGTGACGGACTGCAGCTGGCCGAGGGCCTTCATGGACGCCGCCAGCTCGTTCAGCTTGGCCTCGTCGAAGTGCTCGCGCGGCTGGCCGGGGTCGCGGTCGATCTTGCTGACCGGAACCATCTTCATGATCTTCTTCGGGGTCTCGTCGTCGGCGGTCGTGCGGGCGGCCTTGGTGGCGGGCTTGGCGGTGGCCATCGGTCCTCCTTGGATGGTGGGGAAAAGTCGTTTTCTTATAACATCATCATATACAGCTATCAATCTTGTAGTACAGGGATTTCGCGGGTTTGACCTACGGAAATACGAGGGCTACACGGCGGATGCCCGCCCGGGTCGCCCCGGGCGGGCATCCTGCGCACGTCAGCTGGAGATCCGGATCGGCATGAGTAGGTACTCGTACCCGGGGACCGGCTCCCCGTCGGCGACGCCCACCATGAGCGACGGCTTCGTCGGAGTGGTGATCCTCAACCGGACCACGGGCGCACCGGCCGCGCCGAGCCCGTCGAGCAGGAAGGCGTGGTTGTACGCGATCCGGAACTCCTCCCCGGCCCAGTCGACGGCGAGCACCTCGACGCCCTGCGCCGTGTCCCCGGTACCGGCCTCGATCGCCACCTGGCCGGCGCTGAACGTCAGCACGATCGGCGTCTTGCTCTCGGCGACCAGCGCGACCCGCTTGATCGCTCCCGTCAGCGCCTCGGCCGGCAGGTCCACCTGCAGCGGCAGCTCGGTGGGGAACAGTGAGCGGTACTTGGGGAACGCCGGGTCCAGAAGCCGGGTCGTGGCCCGGCGGCCCGCACCCGCGAAGCCGATCATCCCCTGGTCGGGGCCGCTCGGGTCGGGAACGACGATCTCCGTCTCGCCTGCGGACGACAGGGCCTTGGCGGCGGTGACCAGCGTCTTGGCCGGGATCAGGAACGTCGCCTTGTAGTCCGGCGACGGCGGCTGCCAGGACAGCTCCCGGGCGGCGACCCGGTAGCGGTCGGTCGCCGCCAGCTCGATCCGCTCCCCGTCGATCGCCATGTGGATGCCGGCCAGCATGGGCAGCGTGTCGTCGCGCCCGGCCGCGACGGCGACCTGGGCGACGGCCGCAGCGAAGGCGGCGGCGTCGACGCGGCCGGCCAGCGGCGGCATCTCGGGCAGCGTCGGGTAGTCCTCCACCGGCATGGTCAGCAGCGTGAACCGGGCCGCGCCGCAGGTGATGACGACCTTGGCGCCGTCGACGGCGAACTCGACCCGGTCAGCGGGCAGCGCGTTGACGATCTCGGCCAGGAGCCGGCCCGGCACCAGCAGGGACGCGGTGGCGTCGGAGTCGATGGGGACGGCGGCCTCGGCCGACACCTCGTAGTCGAAGCTGGACAGCTTCAACTCTCCTCCGGCGAGGTCGAGGCGCAAGCCGGCCAGCACCGGCACCGACGGGCGGGACGGCAGGGTGCGGGCCGTCCAGGCGATGGCGGCGGCGAAACCCGCGCGGTCGACGCTGAAAGTGAGACCGGCCTTCTCGGCCTTCGGCGTCTCCTCGACCTTGGGCGCCTCCTCGACCCGCGCCTTCGGGGCGGCACCGGTCCTGGAGGTCCGCGCCTCGGGGGCGGTGCTGGCCTCGGCGACGTCGGCCTTCGGCGCCTTCGGGGCCCGCGCCTTCACGGCCTTCGGCGTCCTGGGGGCCTTCGGCGGCACCTCCTTGGCCTCCTTCTTGGTCTCCTTGGGTGCCTCCTCGACCCGCGCCTTCGGGGCGGCACCGGCCCTGGAGGTCCGCGCCTTGCCGGGCTGCGCCTCGGGGGCGCCGCTGGTCTCGGGGGCGCCGGTCTCGGCGTCGGTCTTCGTGGCGGTGGCGGACATGGGAACTCCTCGATGTCGGGAAGCGGGACGGCCGCCCGGGAGGGCGGCCTCGGTGGGTACGGCAGGGTCGTGCTGGGGCGTGGAGCAGGGGTGCCGGGCGGGGGCGGAAGGCTGCGGGCCCCCCGCCCCCGCGGGGATCACTCGGTGAGCCCGGCGTAGGCGGCCCACTCGGCGGGGTCGGCCGAGAGCAGGTCGTTGGCCAGCTGCGTGATCCTCAGCTGCCAGGCCGGGTCGGTGGTGTCGGCGCCGGGGAGTGCGATGCAGTCGGTGACGTACTCGTCGATCAGGGCGCCGGGAACCTTCGCGTCGATCAGCCGGTCGGCCTGGTTGCGCAGCTCGGTGTACTCGGGGCGGATAAGCAGCAGGTCGGACATCTCAGCCTCCTTGGTGGGGTGGATCTTCTTGCTTATAACATCATCATAATTCACTACAACTATGGACGTACAGGATTTGGCGGGATGAGCTGCGGAAATATCGGCGGGACCTACCGGATGCCGGCCTCCGCGATGGCGTCGCTGATGGCGTCGCTGACCGCCTCGTACGCGACGTCCGTGAGGACGCCCCAGGCGGGCGTTCCCTCCACCCGGGCCCACTCCTCGTCGGTCAGGGGCCGCTCGTCCAGGTCGGTGTCGTCCCGGTCCCAGTAGGCGACCGTGATGCCGCCCCGGTCGGCGAGCTCCAGCAGCAGGTCCAGGCAGCGCTGCGGCGTCAGCTCGTGCGCGGCGGCCAGCTCGGCGGCGCGCTCGGCCGCCCACCGGTCACTGCTCGGAAGCACCGGGCACCTCCTCGGTGAGCCGCACGTACGCGTACTCGACCCGGCCGCTGCCGGGCAGCTTGCCGCGTTTGGTGACGGTGACCAGCTCGGCCCGGCCCTCGTCGATGAGCTCGTGCAGCGACGGCGTGCACCGCACCGACAGCCAGCCGATCGGCATACCCGGCCAGCCGCCTTCGGCGACCTTCTCCCGGTTGCGGCGGATCATCTCGACGACGACCCGCTTGGTGTCGTCGTTGGCGGGCTCCATCAGGGCGGCGGCCGCCGCGCGCAGCCGCTCAGCGCGGGCGTCGTACTCCTGGCCGGCCGGGGAGACGGGCAGTTCCTGCTCGCCGGCGCGGACCTTCCGGAGCAGGGACAGCAGCTCGTCGGTGCCGCCGTCCCAGGCGACGCCGCACACAAACAGGCGCTCGTCTTCGGCGAGGTCGATGCCGTCGAGTTCCGCGAAGAGCTCGGCCCGGTTGCTTTCGGCGGTGCGCCGGGCGAGGGCGTGGAATTCGTCGATGCCGGTCACGGCTTCTCCGTCTCTGTCAGGCCGCGCGCAGGGTGCGGGCGGTGGTCAGGATGGCTACGGCGGCCCGGTGGTAGCACCGGACGCCGCGGGCCCCGGCCGGGCAGGTGCAGGCCTCCCGGGCGGCCAGGTACGTGGTGGAGCCGTCGCTGCTGACGGCGGTCCACAGGCGGGGGCGCCGGGTCGCGATGACGCCGCCCTGCTCGATCGCCTCGCGTGCTTTGGCGATCTGGGCCTCGCTGTAGTCGTCGAGGCGGGTGACGCTGGCCGCCGCGCGCAGGCGTGATGCGCAGCGGCGGCCGTACAAGTCCGTCTTCGGTGAGCGGAAGGGGCGCCCGCAGCGCAGGCAGTGGGCGTTCACCTGGCCGCCCCTTCTCAGGCCGCCGCGCGGGTGATGTGCAGCAGGCGGGAGACGAGCTCGTCGCGCAGCTCCCGGGCGGCGGGGCCGCTGGGCAGGGCGTCGAGCATCTCGGTGAGCGCCTGGCCCTCGCTGACGACGTCGGGCGTGTGCGGGCCGCCCGGCCCGCACAGGACGAGGTCGCCCAGCATGGCCAGGCGGCTGTCGCCGCCGCCGGCGGGGAGGATGTGGCCGACGCCCGCGCAGGACGCCTCCAGGGTGTACCGGCGGGCGGGGTGAAGGGTCCAGTGGACGTGGTCGAGGCCGGGCTTGATGCAGGGGATCACGGGTTTTCTCCTTCGTACTCGACGGGGGCGGGAGGCCGGGCGGCCGGGCGGCCTCCCGCCGCAGGGAGGTCAGCTCGCGTAGGCCGGGGCGGCGGCCGGGCGGCCGGGCGGCCGCCGCCCCCGCCGGTCAGATGTCCAGGTCGGCCGGGTCCGCCGCCAGGAGCGCGTCCGCCTTGGCCGCGATCCGCAGCTTCCAGTCCGGGCTCCCGGGGGTGTCGCCGGCGTCCTTCGCGCCCTCTGCGATGAAGGCGGTGACCGCGCCGAAGGGGATGCGCTCGTGGAGCCGCTCGGCCTGGACGCGCAGCTCGGCGTACTCCTCGCGGAACAGGAGGGCGCGCGGGGCGCGCGGGAGGGCGTTCATGAGGTTCATGACGGTCGCCTTTCTTGGTTGATGGCGCTTTGTGTATATCTAGATCATAGCAATCTATGATCTAGCCAGTACAGGGATTGACCTGGGAAAACGCAGGAAATCAGCGCGGGCCGCGACGCCTTCCCTGAGGTCAGCTCCCCGCCGGGCGGCGCCAGTCGGCCCGCCGGATGCACGGCGCCGGCTCGCCGCGCCGCAGGTGCACGATCCCCGTGCCGGGCCCGCTGGACCCGGCGCCGCCGGCGGCGTCCCACCGGATCCGCCACGACCCCGACGGGTAGCGCCTGGTGCCGCGCACCACGCCGTAGACGGCGCGCTCAGCCGGGACGTCCGGGCCGGTGACGCGGACGATGTGACCGCGCTGCAGGGCGGCCGGGTCGACGTCGACGGGCCGCGGGATCCGGCCGCTCACCGCCGTCCCCCCTTCCGGGCCAGTGAGCAGCCAGGTGCGCACCTCGACCCGGGCCTCCAGGTGCCGGCACCGGACCAGGTACCAGCCGCCCGGCGTCTGCCCCCACGGCTCCCACACCGGGTCGGCCCCCACCAGGTCCGCCCACACCCGGACGGCGCCCACCCGCTCCACCGGGGTGGACCGGGACGGCTGGTGGACGCCGACCAGCGTCCCGGTGTCCTCGCTGATCTGCCACCGGCACACCGGCAGGCCCCGCCCGGCGAGGTCGGCCAGGGCGAAGGCGGCGGCCTCCTGCCGCTTCGCGATGTCGGCGCTCACTGCTCCCGGCCTCCCGTCGGGTCGCTGAGCAGCCACGCGCGGACGGTGACCTTCACGCCCAGGTGCCAGCCGGTCGCGCAGTACTCGCCGCCGTGCCGCATCGGCTCCCAGACGGGGTCGACGCGCAGGAACGCAGCCCAGGTGTCGACCCGGCGGACCCGGTCGGCGGTGACCACCGGCACCGGCGCGGCCGGCCGGGCGGGGTCGCGCCGGCTGGCGGGGACGCCCCGCAGGAGCGAGATCGCCGCCCCGTCGACCGGCGCGTACCAGTCCAGTTCGGGCAGGTCCTCGCCGAGCAGGTCGGCCAGGGCGAGCACGGCGCGGCTCTGCCGCCTGCGGGCCGCGGTCGGGTGGCCGGTCGTACTGATGTCGATCATTCGGGTTCCCTTCGTTGCCGGTGGCGGTCACGCCGCCAGGAGGGTCAGCAGGTCGAGCTGGGCGGGTTCGGTCGTCGCGCCGGGCCAGCCGGGGTCGCCGGGCAGGATCGCGGCCGGGTCGAGCGTCGGGCTGGGGCGCCGGGCGTGGTGGACGCAGCAGGAGCCCAGGTGCCACTGGCAGCCGTCGACGAGGCGGCCGCCGGCGCGGCGCGCGGTGTACCAGCCGTAGTTGTGCTGCGCCATCGCCGCGCGGGCGGCGGTGACGGTGCCGGCCGCGACGGACACCTGCGTGCTGCAGCCGCCGATCTCGCAGCCCAGGACGACGCGGGCGACCTTGCGCGCGGTCGTGCCCGGGTAGCGCAGCGCGTGCAGGGCGCGGGCCTCGGCGGCGGACTCGACGGTGAACCTCAGGTCGTCCTCGCACATCCGCCAGTTCGTGTGCTCCGGGCAGGACAGGTAGACGCTCGCGGTCACCGGGCGGCCCTCGCTTCCCTCTCCCGCTCGGCGGCCAGCTCGGCGGCGACCAGCTCGGCCGCCCATTCGGCGCCGACGCGCGCGGCGAAGTCACCTCCGGCGTTGGCGAGCTGGAGTGGCCAGCCCTTGGCGAGGGCCTCGCGCTTGAAGTCCTTGGCCGTCTCGATCGTGGCCCGGCGGATGCCGTGGCCGGCCAGGACGTAGCGGCCGATCTGGGCGCGGATGCGGCGGCGCAGGTCGGCTTCGGTGACGGCCGGGTCGTAGCAGGGCGGCGCGGCCGGGGCGGGCGGCGCGGCGGACGGGACGGGGTCCGGTGTCTGGGACATCGTGGTGGGTTCCCTTCGGTCGCAGCGGGGCCGGGCCGCCGGCGGGCATGCCACCGGCGGCCCGGCCGGTGGTCAGATGAGGCAGATGGCCAGCTGGCAGTAGGTGACGGGCTCCAGGAACGTCCCGGGGGGCGGGGTGACGCGGCCCTCGACGCGGACCGTCCACTCGTCGAACGCCTCGCCGACGATCGTCCACTGGCGGTCGTCGAACCCCTCGTCCATGAGGACGAAGTCGCCCGGGCGGCCGCCGAACGCGGCGGTGAGGTCGTCGACGAGCTGTTCGGCCTGCGCGCGGGAGCAGACGTGGGTGCCGGTGCTGACGGGCATGGCGGTTCCTTTCCGGTCGGGTGGAGGTGAAGGGGTTCAGGCGAGGCGGGCGAGTCGCTCGGCGAGGTCGGCCTGGTCGGTCAGCTCGCGCGGGGTGATCGTCTTCTTGTGCTGCAGGAGGGCGGCCATCGCGCGCATCGTGGTGGCGTCGTCGGCCCGCTCGTCGGCGATGAGGTCGGCGAGGTCGAGCAGGTAGCGGCCGACGACCGCGGTGGCGATGCTCCGGGCGTCCTCGATGGCCTTCGGTCCGCCGGTGCCGGCGATGTAGTCGGCGCGCGCCTGCTGGTAGGCGCGCAGCTCGGCGACGACCTTGTCGCGGCGGGCGGTAACGCTGGCGAGGCGGGCGGCGGCGATCACGGTGTCCTCCTGGTGGGGTGGCGCGAACTTCTATAACTTCATTGTATTTAAATACGATCTTGCTAGTAAGGGGATCGGGCGGGAAATAGCGGTGAAATCGCAGGTCACAGGCCGGGCACAGCAGTGCCCCCGTGCCGGTCCGGCACGGGGGCACCAACGGCAGGGCGGCTACTTCTCGCCGCGGCTACGCCTGCGCTCGCGCGCCTCCGCCAGCGCCTCCTCGTCCACCACCACCTGCGTCCTCAGCAACGGCCCGTACTTGGCGACCGCGTTCGGCTGGTGCACGCCCAGGACATCCGCGATCTCGTCCCAGGTGGCCTCAGCACTGCGGGCCGCGGCCACCGCGTACACGATGCCGTCCTCGGCCTTCTCCAGCGCCTCGCGGGCGTGCCGCACCGCGACGGCCGCCGGCGTCTGCCGGTCAGCCTCGCCGCTCCAGCGGTCGACGCCCGCCCGCTGCGCGATCAGCGGCTTGTACTTGCGGACCGCCGCCGGCTGGGCGACACCGAGCTCGTCGGCGATCCGCTGCCAGGTGGTCTCGACGTGGCGGGCGTCCACCACCGCCTGCTCCACGCCCTCCTTCGCCTGCTGCGCGCCCTTGAGTGCTGCGCGCAGCCCGTCCAGCGCCACCGACGCGGCCGCCTCATCCCTACTCATAACCAAACAATCGCACGCTATTGGCGAGGCAGCAACCTGGTTGGGGATTCCCGTCATCCTCCGCACCCACCGGGGACCCGGACCTGACGGAGCGGCCCCTGCGGCTCCCCTTTCCGTCGCGCCGCCCCACCCCGCGCCCCCCTTCAGGAGGCCCAGCCCCTGCCGGGCCGTCTGCGGCCCTCTGGGCGTGCTCACGACCCCTCCCAGGGGCGGGACCGGGCTAGGAGATCACTGAAGATCTTGCCGTGATGTCCGGGACGGGAACCTGGCAGGTCC
>NZ_JBHSBM010000017.1:1010995-1034858 GCF_042650625.1 Planomonospora corallina | reverse complement strand
GGCGTCGGTGTCGGCGCAGCCGTGGTTCTTGCGGAACCCTGCCGTGGCGGTCGACAGAGTCGGGGCGGCCTTGCCCTCGGAGTAGTCGGCGGTGCCGTAGCCGACGAGGTCGGCGATGAGCGCCGTCTGCTCGGCGGTGCAGGGCGCCGAGCCGCCGTTGCAGGCCAGGCCCTCGGCCGTGCGGGCCAGGGCGACCTTGCCCGAGCTGCCGCTCATGTTGATCGTGCCGGTGCTGTCGGGGGCGGGCAGCGCGGCGCCGTTCGCGCCTCCGGCGAGCTGGACCAGGTGGTACTGGCCGGGGGCGAGCGTCCCGGCCAGGGCCACCTTGTTGGAGCCGAAGGGGCCGGTGCCGGTGGCGCTGGTGTACTGGACGGACCAGCCGTCCAGGGTGACGGGCGCCGAGCTCCGGTTGAACAGCTCGACGAAGTCGCTGGCGTAGGGAGCGCCGCTGTTGCCGCCGCCGCCGTAGACCTGGCTGATGACGACGGTGCCCGGCGCGGCGAGGGCCGGGGAGGGGGTGAGAGCCGCGACGCCCGCGGCGGTGACGCCGAGGGTCGCGAGGGCGGCGATCGCCCTGGATAGAGCACGCATGAGCAGGAGCGTAGAGGTCTTTTGCTCCCCTAACGTCCACTTATAGGTGGATGGTTGGTGAATTCGCAAAATGTTGGCAGATCGTGTCTATGCGTCCCCGGCAACACTGGCTCCCCTTGGTCTGGATCCCGGGGAGGCGTCAGGGTCCTCCCCGATGCGCGACGCCCTCCGCGGGGGGCACCATGGACGGTGGAGACCCCGTAGGGGGCGTCTCGCGACCGGGGAGAGGGCAGTGGGCGCCGGAGTCATCGACGACTATGTCGCAGGGCTCGGCCGCGCCCTGCGGGGACCGCGGGGACCCAGGCTCGACCTGGTCACCGAGGCGCGGGACAGCCTGCTCGACGCCGCCGAGGCCCTGGAGGGCGGCGGGCTGGAGCGGGCGGAGGCCGAGCGGAGGGCGGTCGAGGAGTTCGGCGCCCTCGACGAGATCGTCCCGGGCTACCAGGAGGAGCTGACGGCCTGCGCGGGCCGCAGGCTGGCCGTTCTGCTCTTCCTCGCGGTGCCGTTCACCGCGGTCATGTGGACTCTGATGTGGCGGCTGTTCCCGGCGGCCCCGGTCTCCGCCCCGGACTGGCCCGGCTGGTTCGCGCCGGTGGCCCGCGCCGTGGACCTCCTGCAGATCGCCATCGGCGCACTCGGCGCGCTCGCGCTGTTCGCGCTCGGCCGGGGCCGGCGCCGGATCCGGCGGCCGCACCTGGTCGCCCGGGCGCTGGCGCTGACCGTATGGGGCCTGTTCCCGGTCATGGTCGTGCTGTGCGGGGCGCTGATGTACGGCTCGAGCGATTCGGCCGGCCTCTCCGGCCATCCGCCGGGCCTGGTGGCCTCGGCGGTGAGCTACACGCTGTGGGGGCTGCAGCTCTACTGCGCGGGCCGCTGCCTCGCTCTCACCCGGCGGCGGTCCGTGCCGGCCTGACCGCCGGGGCCGGGCGCCCCGCCGGACCGCTCCGGCAGGGCGGCCGTCGCGCCACGGGGCCGGACTCGCCGCGGGGCCGGACTCGCCGCGGGGCCGGACTCACTCCGCTCCGCGCGGCTCCAGGACGCTGCCGATGACCCCGGCGAACCTCCGCCAGGCCGAGCGCTCGCCCGCCAGGGCCGTACGGCCGGCCGAGGTCAGGCGGTAGGTGCGGCGGCGGCGCCCGCCCACCTCGGCCCACTCGCTGGACAGGTGTCCCGCCTGCTCCAGCCTGCGCAGCGCCGGATAGACCGTGCCGGTGGGCACGTTGAGCGCGCCGCCGCTGCGTGCCTGCAGCGCCTCGATGATCGCGTATCCGTGCAGGGGCTCGTGCTCCAGCACGGAGAGCAGCAGGGCGTCCATGTGCCCCCGGAGCGCGTCGGTGTTCACGTCCCCCACCCTACCTCTCGCATAGACAGCCTACATGTAGGCGTTCTACATGTAGAGTGCCTATAGGTAGACAGGCATAACAACGGAGAGGGCGCCATGGACGTACTCGACCTGGCCCGGGCGCAGTTCGCGGTGACGGGAAGCCTCCACTTCCTGTTCGTCGTGCTGACGCTGGGCCTGGCCCCCCTCGTCGCGGTCACGCAGACGCTGGGGGTGCTCAGGAACGACCCGCTCCTGCTGCGGATGACCCGCTTCTGGGGGCAGGTCTATGTGATCAACTACGCCCTCGGCATCGTCACCGGACTGGTGATGGAGTTCCAGTTCGGCCTGAGCTGGAGCGGGCTGTCGCACTACGCCGGGGACGTCTTCGGGGCGCCGCTGGCGATCGAGACGCTCGTCGCCTTCTTCCTGGAGTCCACGTTCCTCGGCCTGTGGATCTTCGGCTGGCACCGGCTGCCCCGATGGCTCCACCTGGCGTGCATCTGGGCCGTGGTGCTCACCGCCTACGCCTCGGCCTTCTGGATCATGGTGGCGAACTCCTTCCTGCAGAACCCGGCCGGGGCCGTGGAGCGGGGCGGCAGGCTCGTGGTCGAGGACTTCGGGGCGCTGCTGACCAACCCCATGCTCACCATGGCCCTGCCGCACGTGATCGGCGCGGGGCTCTGGGCCGGCGGTTCCGTGCTCATGGGCGCCGGCGCCTACCGGCTGTTCCGCCGGACCGCCGAGCGGGAGTTCTTCACCCGCTCCCTGCGCCTGGGCGTGGTCGTGGCGACCGCCGGCTCCCTGCTCACGGTCGGTTTCGGCTACGCGCAGTTCTCCCCGGTCGCACAGTTCCAGCCGGACAAGTTCGGCGGCGCGGCGCTGGCCGGGGCCGGGCTCGGCTTCATGATCCTGATCGGGCAGCTGCTCCAGCTCGTCCTGCTGTTCGTGCTGCTGCCCACGATCGCCTGGCTGCCGCGCTGGCGGTGGGCGCACCCGCTGCTGATGGCGATCACCCCGCTGCCCTTCCTCGCCGCGATGCTCGGCTGGCTCGCCCGCGAGGTCGGCCGCCAGCCCTGGGCTGTGTACGGCAGGCTCACCGTCGCCGACGCGCTGTCACCGGGACTCACCCCGGCGATGATCATCACGTCCTTCACGGCCTTCACCGGCGTGCTGGGGGTGCTCGCGGTCGTCGACTACCTGCTCATCGCCCACATCGTGCGCCGCGGTCCCGCCGCCGCGACCCTGGGCGCCGCCCCGCTCCCGGAGCCCGGGCACGCCGCCGCGCTGAGCCTGTAGATCCATGCCCGCAGACCCCATGCCCGCAGACCCCATGCCCGCAGACCCCATGCCCGCAGATCCCATGGAAGGAGAGGAACCCCGATGGACGTCCTCTGGTCCGCCCTCTTCGCCGTCCTGCTGATCGGCTACTTCGCCCTCGAGGGCGCGAACATCGGCCTCGGCATGCTGCTGCCCGTCCTCGGCCGGACCCGGCACGGCCGGGACCGGCTCGTCGCGGCCATGGCGCCGTTCGTCCTGGCCGGCGAGGTGTGGCTGGTGGCCGTGGCCGGCGTGCTCTTCGGCGTGTACCCGCGGGCCGAGGGCGAGGTGCTGTTCGCCCTCTACCCGCTGGTGGTCGGCCTGCTGGTCTCCTGGATCCTGCGGGACGCCGGGCTCTGGTTCCGGCGCAGGCTGGACGGGCCCGCCTGGCGCGCCGGCTGGGACCGGATCATCTGCCTGGGCTCGTGGGGCCTGGCCCTGACCTGGGGAGCGGCCCTGACCGCACTGGCCGGCGGGCTCGCGCTCACCCCGTCGGCGGTCCTGGGCGCGGCCGCGCTCGCGGCGCTGCTCGCCTTCCACGGCCGCGCCTTCGCCGCCTGGCTGCTCCCCGGCGGAGCGGCGGCCCCGGGTACGGGCCCCGCCGGGGTGCCGTCGACCGGGGCGGGCGTCCACCCGCCGGGCAGAGCGGCGGGCACGGCGGCGGGAGGCACGGAGACCGGGCGGGGTGCCGGCGGCCGGGGCGCGGCGCTGGTGGTCTCGGCCTGCACGGCGGCCGCGCCCGCGGCCGTGCTGCTGGCCGGGGCGGCGCCGTGGCTCCTGGAGCACACCGCACCGGCGGATACGCTGAATGTGCTCAGTCTCATGATCCTGCCCTTCGCACCGGTCATGGTGGGTGCGCAAGTATGGACGTGGCGCACGTTCGGCCCCCGGCGTGCGACCGGCCGATCCCCCTCGTTCTTCTAGGGCTCACATGCACAAGGATCTCCTGCGGCTGATACGGAGCGAGCGAGCCGTCCGCCGCCATCTGGCCCTCTGCCTGGCCGCCGCGATCCTTGCGGGGCTGCTCGTCCTCCTCCAGGCCGAGCTGCTCGCCGGAGTGCTCTCGGGCCGGCTGGCGACCTCCGCGCTGTGGACGCTGGTGCTGGTGGTCGCGGCCCGGGGACTGCTCAGCCTCGTGCAGGGCGTCGCCGCCGGGCGCACGACCACGGCGGTCAAGTCGGTCCTGCGCCACCGGCTGCTGGCCCGGCTGCGGAAGATCGGGCCTGCCCGGGCGGCCTCCCACCGCTCCGGTGAGCTGGTGACGCTGACCGGGCGCGGCCTGGACGCCCTCGACCCCTACCTGAACGGCTACCTCCCGGCGGTCGCGGTGGGGGCCGTCGTCCCGGTCGCCGTGCTCGCCCGGCTGACCTTCGCCGACCTGTCCAGCGCGGTGATCGTGCTCGTCACCCTCCCGCTCATCCCGGTCTTCGGCGCGCTGGTCGGCATGCACACCAAGGCGGTCACCGAGCGTCAGTGGCGGGCCCTGTCCCGGCTCGGCGGGCACTTCCTCGACGTGGTCCGCGGCCTGCCCACGCTCCGCGCCTTCGGCCGGGCCCGCTACCAGGCCGAGGTGATCGCGCACGTCACCGAGGCCCACCGGAGCGCCACGATGCGCACGCTCCGGGTGGCGTTCCTGTCGTCGATGGTGCTGGAGCTGGCCGCCTCCCTCTCCCTCGCGCTGGTCGCCGTCCCGGTGGGCCTGCGGCTGATGGGCGGGACACTGGACCTGCCGACCGCGCTGCTGGTGCTGCTGCTGGCCCCCGAGGCCTACATGCCGCTGCGGAACATGGGCACCAGGTTCCACGCCGCGATGGAGGGGGTGGCCGCGGCCGACGACGCCTTCGCCGTACTCGACGGGGAGGCCGCCGCGCCCCGGCCCGCCGCCGGCGGTGCGGCCCCCGGCGCTCCCGGCGCGGGCGCCGCGGCCGCCGCGGCCGCTCCCCGCACGGACGTCGCGCCCTCCCCCGGCACGGACGCCGCGGCCGCTCCCGGCGCGCCGGAGATCCGGCTGGAGAACGTCACCGTGCGCTATCCGGGCCGCGAGGACGCGGCGCTTCAGGACGTGTCGCTGGTCATCGCGCCGGGCGAGCGGGTGGCGCTGGTCGGCGAGAGCGGCGCGGGCAAGAGCACCCTGCTCCACCTGCTGCTCGGCTTCGTCGCCCCGCAGAGCGGACGGGTGCTGGTCGACGGGGTGGAGCTCGGCGGTGCGGGCGCCGGCGCGGCGTGGGAGGCCTGGCGCGGACGGCTGGCGTTCGTGCCGCAGCGCCCCCACCTGTTCGCCGCCTCGGTGGCCGACAACGTCCGGCTCGGCTCCCCCGGCGCGGGTCTCGACCAGGTCAGGACCGCGGCGCGGGCCGCGCACGCGGACGCCTTCGTGACCGAGCTCCCGGACGGCTACGACACGGTGCTCGGCGAGCGCGGGGTGAACCTCTCGGCCGGGCAGCGCCAGCGGATCGCGCTGGCCCGCGCCTTCTGCCGCCCCGCGGCGGACGTGCTGCTGCTGGACGAGCCGACGGCGCGGCTCGACGGGCGGAGCGAGGCCGCGATCGTGGCCGCCACCCGTGATCTGGCCGAGGGCCGGACCGCGGTGATCGTGGCCCACCGGCCCGCGATGATCGAGCTGGCCGACCGGGTGATCCGGATGGGCGACGGCCGGATCGTCTCCGACAGCGGCGCCGTGACGTCAGGAGGTGTGCGGTGAAGCGGGAGAGCGGGCGGATCGTCCTGGCGGCGCTGGCCGGGATCGCGGCGGAGCTGGCCGGGCTGGCGCTCATCGGCACCGCGGCGTGGCTGATCACCAGGGCGGCCGAGCAGCCGCCGATGGCGGCGCTGACGGTGGCGATCGTCGGGGTGCGCGCGTTCGCCACGAGCAAGGGCGTGCTCCGCTACGCCGAGCGCCTGACCGGGCACGACGTCGCGCTCCGGGCGCAGGCGACGACCCGGCGGCGGCTCTACCGGGCCCTCATCCCGGCGGGCCCGCCGGGCCAGAAGGGCGCCGACCTGCTCAGCCGGATGGTCGACGACACCGACGCGGTCCAGGACCTGCTGGTCCGGGGCGTGCTCCCGGCGATCGCGGCCCTGGTGACCGGGCTCGCCGCGGTCGTGCTCGGCCTGTTCCTGCTCCCCGCGGCGGCGCTGGTTCTGCTGGCCGGTCTGCTGGTGGCGGGCCTGGTGCTCCCGGCCGGGGTGACCGCGCTGACCCGGCGCCGGGCGGCGCGGCTCGCCCCGGCCCGTGCCGAGCTGGCCGCCCGGGTGGCCGACCTGCTGCACGGGGCGGCCGACCTGGCCGCCTACGGGGCGGGTGACCGGGCCCTGGCCGCCGCCGGCGAGGCGGACGCCCGGCTGGCCGCGCTGGAGCGGGCGCAGTCCCGCACCGGAGCCCTGGCCACCTGTCTGGGCGTGCTCGCCCAGGGGCTGACCACGGCGGCCGTGGTGCTGGTCGCGCAGGGTGCGGGCGCCGGCTCGGTGGCCACCGCCGTGCTCGCGCTGACCTCCCTGGTCTCCTTCGAGCCCATCCTGCCGATGATCGGCGCGGCCGAGCGGATGACCGGCGTCTCCGCGGCCCTGCGGCGGCTGCGCGAGGTCCGCGCGACCCCGCCCGCCGTCGCCGAGCCCGCCCGGCCGGCGGCCGTGCCCACCGGCCCGCTCACGGTCGAGGTCCAGGACCTGGTCGTACGGCACACGGCGGACCGCGCCCCCGCGCTGAACGGTGTCAGCCTGCGGCTCACCCCGGGGAGGCGGGTCGCGATCGTCGGCCCCAGCGGCGCCGGGAAGAGCACCCTGCTGTCGGCGCTGATGCGCCTGGTGGAGCCCGAGTCCGGCACGATCCGGGTCTCGGGACCGGGCCCGGACGGCGGCTCCGGGGCCGGGGCCGGGGCGGACGTGTCCGGGAACGGGACCGGTCCGGGCCGCGGCTCCGGGGAGGGGGCCGCCGGCGGCGGCCGGGGCGTCGACCTGCGCGACCTGCCCTCGGACGAGGCCCGGCGGATCATGACGGGGCTCACCCAGGACCCGTACGTGTTCCAGGCCTCCTTCCGGGACAACCTCAGGCTGGCCGGGCCGGAGGCCGGCGAGGAGGAGCTGGCGGAGGCCGTACGGCGGGCCCGGCTGGAGCGGTGGGTGGAGCGGACCGGCTGGGACACCGTGCTCGGCGAGGACGGGCGGACCGTCTCCGGCGGGCAGTTGCAGCGGCTCGCCCTGGCCCGGGCTCTGCTGAACGACCCGCCGGTGCTGCTGCTGGACGAGCCGGCGGAGGCGCTGGACGAGGAGACCGCCGACGCGCTCATGGCCGATCTGCTGGACGCCACCAGGGGCCGCACGACGCTGCTGGTCACGCACCGGCTCCACGGCCTGGAGGAGGTGGACGAGATCGTCGTCCTGGAGAACGGCTCGGTCGTCCAGCGGGGCACCCATCGGGAGCTGGTGGAGATCCCCGGTTACTACCGCGACCTGTGGCGGTCGGAGGCGCTGGTCTCCCGGCGGTGACTCCCGCCGGGCCGGGGCTCCGGTCCCCGGCCCGGCGGCAAGGCGGCGGGGCGGCGGCCGTTCCGCCGCCGGAGGACGCTAGGACCTGCCGCCCTTCTGCAGGGCCTCGGCGAGCTCCTCCTTGGTCATCGACGAACGTCCCGGGAGGTCGGCCTCCTGGGCGCGCCGGTAGAGCTCCTCCTTGCTCAGGTCCTCCATGTCCGCGTCACCGGCACGCCGGCCGCTCCCGGGGGACGCGCCCGGAGCGGAGGAGCGCCTTCCGCCCGCCGGGAGACCCTGCTGGATCTCCACCGCCTTGCGCGCGCTGAAGGCCCGGCCGAGCTCCTGCAGCCGCTGCGCGGGGACGGCCTCCGCCAGCGCGGGCAGGATCTCGCTCTCCTCCTCCTCGACGTGGTGGGTGACGGCCCGGACGAACTCGTCCAGCGTCGTGTCGAACTCCGCCGCGCCGGGGTCGGCGTCCAGCAGCC
Organism: Planomonospora corallina; assembly: GCF_042650625.1. Lineage (NCBI taxonomy): Bacteria > Bacillati > Actinomycetota > Actinomycetes > Streptosporangiales > Streptosporangiaceae > Planomonospora > Planomonospora corallina. Next base: position 1,026,674 of record NZ_JBHSBM010000017.1, on the reverse strand, counting down.
GGAGCAGCAGCCGCTCCGCCTCGTGGTGCTCCTCCGCGCCGTGGTGGACCTCTCCGCGCTCGCTCGGCATCGCCTTGACGATCTCCGGGTAGACCAGCTCCTCCTCTCCCCGGGAGTGCGCGACGAACTTGGCGGCCAGCTCCGCGACCAGCGCGGGGCGGTTCTCCGGCTCCTTCCTGAGCCGGTCGAACAGCGATTCCACGTCGCGGTGGTCCGCGATGATCATTTCGATGACGTTGAGCGTCATGGTGCCCCCTTCCGTGCGTGCGCCCCCGGTACCCGTCAGAAGGACCTCTACACGCCCGGATCCGCCGGGCCCGGGGTTGAGTTGGCGGCGCAGTGTGGTTTACAGTTCAAACCACGAGTTTGAAACGCAAACTGCTTTGGGTCCTCAAGGAGGCGCCGTGGACGAGGACGAGGTGGAACTGAGCCCCCAGGAGACCCTCCGGCTGATCGAGCAGCAGAGTTCGGTGGCCCTGGACCAGTTCGTCCCCGACCCGGTCCCGCACTACCTGGCCTGGGGCGCCGCCTGGCTGGTCGGCTTCGGAGCGATCTTCCTGCGGCAGGGGCTGTCCGGCACGCCGTACGTCGAGATCCCGCAGGCCGTCACGATGGCCCTGCTGTTCGGGCTGATGGCGATGGCGATGCTGGTCAGCGCGCTGACCATGTGGCAACTGCGCAGCCCGGTGCGGGGCGCCTCCCAGCAGCGCGGCATGCTGTACGGCCTCGCCTGGCCCTTCGCCTTTCTGGCCGTGTGGGTGGTCGCCCTCCGGCTCGGCCCGTTCCTGCCCGAGGCGGAGCAGGGCCTGCTCTGGGCGGCCCTGTCGATGCTGGTGGTCTCCATCCTCTACATGGCGGGCGGGGCCATCTGGCTGGTGCGCCCGATGTTCGTCTTCGGCGCGGCGCTCGCGGTGCTCAACGCGGTCGGCGCCGCCGCGGGGCCCGGCTGGCACTCGCTCCTGATGGCGGTGGGCGGCGGAGGCGGGTCCATCGCCGCCGGGCTGGTGATGCGCTGGAAGGGCCCGCGGTGACCCCCGAGCTCGACCCGGTGATCCACGCCCAGGCCCGGCTCCGGGTGGTCGTCACGCTCAACGCCCTGGCCGAAGGCGACCAGATCACCTTCCCCGGGCTGAAGGACCTGCTCGGGATGACCGCCGGCAACCTCTCCGTGCACCTCGGCAAACTCGAGGAGGCGGGATACGTGGAGATCACCAAGACGCACCGGGGCCGCACCCCGGTCACCTACGTCGCCCTGACCCGCCGGGGCCGCCTCGCCTTCGAGGAGTACAACGCGGCGATCCGCGCACTGCTGGACATGACCACCGCGCCGCCCTCCGGCGACGCCTGACCCCGTGCGAGACACCGGGACGTCCTAGACGTCCGCGAGACGAAGGGCCGGAGATGACGGAACCGACGACGGAGACGAGAGATCCGCGAGAGGAAAGGCCTGTGATGACGGGACCGACGACGGAGACGAGGCCGGGACGGGCCGGGGAAGCGGGCGCGGAGCCCCTGGCGCGCGCGGTGGAGGTCACCCGCCGCTACGGGGACGTGGTGGCGCTGGACCGCGTCTCCCTGGACGTCCGCCCGGGCGAGCTGGTCGGCCTGCTCGGTCCCAACGGGGCGGGCAAGTCCACGCTGATCAACCTGTTCTCCGGACTGCGCAGGCCCACCTCCGGCCGGGTGGAGCTGCTCGGCGGCTCCCCCGCCGACCCGGTACGGCGGCGCGGCATCGGCGTGACCCCCCAGGAGACCGGCCTGCCGGCCACGCTCCGGGTCGGCGAGATCGTGGACTTCGCCGCCGCCCACTACCCCCGGAGCCTCGAGCGCGGGGCGCTGCTGGAGCGGTTCGGCCTGTCCGGGATGGAGCGGCGCCAGGTCGGCGGCCTGTCCGGCGGGCAGCGGCGGCGGCTCGCGGTGGCGCTGGCGTTCGCCGGCGACCCCAGGCTGGTCTTCCTCGACGAGCCCACCACGGGGCTGGACGTCGAGGCGCGCCGGTCGCTGTGGGACGCCGTCCGGGAGTTCCACGCCGACGGCGGCACCGTGGTGCTGACCAGCCACTATCTGGAGGAGATCGAGGCACTGGCCCAGCGGGTCGTGGTCATCGGGCAGGGCCGGATCCTGGCCGACGGCACCACCGACCAGGTCCGGGGCATCGCCGGCGTCCGCCACGTCACCCTGGTCTGCGACGACCTGCCCGAGCTGCCGGGCGTGCTGCGCACCGAGCGGGCGGACGGCCTGACCCGCCTGCTCACCTCCGACGCCGACGCCCTGGTGCGCGCGCTGGTCCGCGCCGACGTCCCCTTCTCCGGGCTGGAGATCCGCCCCACCTCCCTGGAGGAGGCCTTCCTGACCATCACCTCCGGCGGCTCGCGGGCCGCCTGAGCACGACGGGCCGCCTCCGGCCCACGGCCACCACCGTGCGACTCCGGGCCGCTCCGGGCCGCTCCGCGCCACCGCCGGCCCGCCCGGTCCGCCGGGTCTCCCCCGGCCGATCCCTCCCCCCGACCTCGAGAAGAGGACCCATGTCGCTCCTGCTCACCCATACCCGGTACCAGTTCATGGAGACCGTCCGGGTACCGATCTCGGTGATCGGCAACGGATTCTTCCCCGCCGCCTCGATGTTGTTCTTCGTGGTCCCGTTCACCGGGGACGACCCCGCGGCGGCGACGCTGGCCACCGCGTCGATGATGACCTTCGCGGTGATGACCAGCGGCCTGTTCACCCACGGCACGGGCGTCTCGAACGACCGCGAGCAGCCCTGGGACCCCTACGTCCGCACCCTGCCCGCCGGCCCCTGGCCGCGGCTCGGCGGGCGGATCCTCAACGCGCTGCTCTTCACCCTCATCGGGGTGCTGCCGGTGCTCGTCATCTCCGCGCTGTTCACCGAGGCCACCGCGACCCCGGCCCAGCTCGCGCTCGGCCTGGGCGCCCTGGTGGCGGCCTCGGTCCCGTTCCAGCTGCTCGGGCTCTTCATCGGGTACGCGCTGCCGTTCAAGGGCGCGCTCGCGGTCGTGCAGCTGATCTTCCTTCCGCTGGCGGTGGGCGGCGGCCTGATGACGAACCCGGTGCAGGCGCCGGCCTTCATCGACGCGATCGCGCCGTACCTGCCCACCCGGGGCGCGGTCGAGCTGGTCTGGGCGGCCGCCGGCTACGGCCCTCCCCGCACGCTGGCGCTGGTCATGCTCGCCGTCTGGACCGTGGCCGCCGGGGCGCTGGCGGTCTGGGCCTACCGCCGGGACGAGGGCCGGCGCTTCGCCTGACCCGGCCCGCCGCGGCGGGCCTCGGCGCTCCGCCCGGACCGCCCCCGGCACGGCCGGCGCTCCCCCCGCCCCTCCTCTGCCCGTCCTCCCCGGCCAGGGCGCCGGCCGCCCGGAAGCGCACGAACCCGCCCGCGGGCCTCCTCCCCTGAGAAGAGGCCCGCGGGCGGGTTCGCCGTTCGGCGGCCTGCCGGATGGATCCAGGATGATCCGTGGCGACTCCGGCGGCGGCCGCCGGGTCACCGGGCGGTCGCGGTCACTCGCCGGTCTTCTCGACCAGGGTCGCGGTGGCGATCGCGCCGCGGCCGTCGCGGAGGTAGGCGATGGTCACCTTGTCGCCCGGCTTGAGGCCGCGCACCACGCCGACCACGGTGTTGCCGTCCTCGACCAGGGTGTCGTTGATCTTGGTGATCACGTCGCCCTCCCGCAGGCCCGCCTGGGCCGCCGGGCTCCCCTCGGTGACCTGGCTGACCAGCGCGCCCTCCGTGTCGCCGGTGGCGTCGGTGAGGACCACGCCCAGGAAGGCGTGGACGGCCTTGCCGCTCTTGATGAGCTGGTCGGCGACCTGCCGGGCGGTGTTGATCGGGATGGCGAAGCCGACGCCGATGTTGCCCTCGCCGCCGTTGGTTGCGATGGCCGTGTTGATGCCGATCACCTGTCCGGCGGCGTTGACGAGCGCGCCGCCGGAGTTGCCGGGGTTGATCGCCGCGTCCGTCTGGATGGCCCCGCCGATGGTGGCGCTCGCCGCGGCGCCCTGCCGCTGCCTCTGGTCCCCCCAGCCGGGCGGCAGCTGCTGCCGGTCCTGCCCGCCGCCGACGGTCACCGTGCGGTCGAGGGCGCTGACGATGCCCGCGCTGACCGAGCCGGACAGGCCGAGCGGGCTGCCGATGGCCAGGACGGAGTCGCCCACCTTGATCTGGTCGCTGTCGCCGAGCGAGGCGGCGGTGAGGCCGGAGACGTTCTCCGCCCGGATGACCGCGATGTCGGTGGCCGGGTCGGTGCCGACGATCGTGGCCGTGGCGGTCTTGCCGTCGCTGAACTTGACGGTCACCTTGCCGCCCTGGCCCGCGGACTCCACCACGTGGTTGTTGGTGAGGATCAGGCCGTCGGCGGACAGGACCACGCCCGAGCCGCTCCCCCCGCCGTCGCCGGTCGCGATCTCGATCGAGACCACCGAGGGCTGGACGGCCGCGGCGACGTCGGCGACCGTGGTCGTGCCGCCGGCCGCGTCGACCACCGGGGCGGAGGCTGCGGCGGGCCGGGGGCCCTCGTCGAAGGCGTTGGCGGTGAAGGCCCCCACCACTCCACCGCCCACGGCCATGGCGGCCAGGGCGAGACCGGCGCCCGCCTTCTGCAGCGCGCTCAACCGGCCCCGCTGGGCGGGCACCGCGGGCGGCGCGGGCGGCGGCACCGGCGGTACGGCGGGCGCCCCGGGCGGCGTGCTCCCGGGCGTGCCGTACGGCCCGGCCGGCGTGCCGAGCGGCTGCGCCCCGACGGGCGGCGCGGGCGGCGCGGCGAAGGCGCCGGGAGCGGCGGCCGGGCCGCCGGGGAACTCGCCGGCGCGGGGCGGCACCGCGCCGAACTGGCTCCAGCCCCCGCTCCCGGGCTCCGCACCGCCCGGCGCCCCACCGCCGGAGGCCGTGCTGCCGGACGCCGCCTCGATCGGGGTGGTGTCCCGCTCGTTCTTCTCGTCCATCTCGTTCATCCCCCATGTGGCTACGTCCCTCCGTGGACACCACGGCGACGACCGGTTTCCCCCGGTGCACCCAATCCTGAACGGAGGGGCGTAAGGCCTAATTAAGGGTGAGAACAGGATGATCCGCACCCCCTGACAACGGCTTTATCCGCCGTGGTCAGAGGGTGCGGCACCGTCTTCAGAAGAGAGGAGAAATCATGACTTAGCAGGCCAGTACTCATCGCGGAGGAGCCGCTTGTAGAGCTTGCCCGTGGGGTGCCGGGGGAGCTCCTGGCGGAAGTCGATCGACTTCGGGCACTTGTACGCCGCGAGCTTGGAGCGGCAGTAGGCGATCAGCTCGGCCTCCAGCCCCGGTCCGGCCAGCTCCATGGAGACCGGCTCGACGACGGCCTTGACCTGCTCGCCCATCTCCTCGTCCGGCACCCCGAAGACCGCCACGTCGGCCACCTTGGGGTGGATCGCGAGCACGTTCTCGGCCTCCTGGGGATAGATGTTCACCCCACCCGAGATGATCATGTAGGAGCGGCGGTCGGTGAGGTAGAGGAAGCCCTCCTCGTCCACGTAGCCGATGTCGCCGAGGGTCGTCCAGCCCCGGCCCTGCGGATCCCGGGAGGCCCGCGTCTTGTCCTCGTCACCGTGGTAGACGAAGGTCGGTCCCTTGTCGAAGTAGACCGTGCCGTGCTCGCCCGGCGGCAGTTCCTCGCCGTCCTCGTCGCAGATGTGCACCACGCCGAGGAGCGGGCGGCCCACGGTGCCCTTGTGCGCCAGCCAGTCCTGCGGGCCGGCGTAGAGGAAGCCGTTGCCCTCGGTCCCCGCGTAGTACTCGTGGACGATCGGCCCCCACCAGTCGATCATCTGCTCCTTGACCGGGATCGGGCAGGGCGCGGCGGCGTGGATCGCGCAGGCCAGCGACGACAGGTCGTACTTCGCCCGGGTCTCCTCGGGGAGCTTGAGCATCTTGATGAACATGGTCGGCACCCACTGGGAGTGCGTGACGCGGTACCTCTCGATGAGGGCGAGCGCCTGCTCGGGGTCGAAGCGCTCCATCACCACGATGGTCGCGCCCAGGCGCTGGAAGCTCATGCAGTAGCGCAGGGGGGCCGCGTGGTAGAGCGGCGCCGGGGAGAGGTAGACGCTCTCCGGCGCAGGCGCGAACAGGAACTGGATCAGCTGGAGCAGCGGTCCGGGCTCATCGAGAGGGGTCGCCGGCAGGGCCGGCTTGACGCCCTTGGGACGGCCGGTGGTGCCGGAGGAGTAGAGCATGTCCGCGCCCTGGCGCTCGTCCTCGACGGGCGTGGCCGGATGGGCGGCGACCGCCTCCTCGTAGGAGACGAAGCCCGGGGCGGTGCCGTCCAGCATGAGCCTGGTCTCGACCCGGGGGGTGGCCTCGGTGATCGAGGTGGCGACGTCGGCGAGGGCGGCGGAGGAGATGAAGACCCTGGCCCCGCAGTTGTCCACGATGTAGGCCAGCTCGTCGGCGGTCAGCCTGGAGCTGATCGCGGTGTAGTAGAGGCCCGAGCGGTGCGCCGCCCAGGCCACCGCCAGGAAGAGCGGGTGGTTCTCCAGCATGAAGGCGATGTGGTCGCCGGGGCGCAGGCCCGCGGCGCGGAACAGGTGGGCGAGGCGGTTGGACTCCTCGTCCAGCTCGCGGTAGGTGACGATCCTCCCGGAGCCCGCCATGATCACAGCGGGCTTGTCGGGCGAAACTGCTGCGATGGCTCCCGGATGCATAACCGAACGCTACTCGGGTTGATGATCCGCCGGAAGTAGTCACTTACCGGATATCTCTGCCCGTCCTCGGCCGCGGCCGGAGTCCGCCGGCGGTGACGCCGGCGGCACGGGCGGGGAGGGCCGCGGCGGCGTGTCCGGAGACCGTTCGCCCCGGCTCCGGCGGATCAGGAGAAACGCCTGCCCTCGTCGCGGCGGTAGGCCCATGCGGCGGCAACCGCCATGGCACCGGTCCAGACGGCCAGCATGACCAGCGGCACCGCGTCCGGACGGACGCCCGCGATCGCCCACCAGATCAGCTCGGCCGCGCCCCTGGTCGGCACGTACGGCGAGACGGCCTGCACCGGCTCCGGCAGGACCTGCGGCGGCAGCAGCAGCCCTCCGAGGACGGCCATAGGGAAGAACAGCAGCTGCGAGACCGCCATCGCGGCCTTCGACACCAGCGTGAAGCCGATGAACAGCCCCATCAGCATGAACGGCACGACGCCCACGGCCAGCACGCCGAACCCCAGCAGCAGCCTGCCCGGCGTGATCGTCGCCTCCGTGAGCAGCGCCCCCATCACCAGGACGGGGACCACAGAGATCAGCACCACGGCGAGCGTCGACAGGATCCGCCCGGCGAAGCGCGGCAGCGGGCCCGCGGGCAGCGTGCGCAGGTACGGGTTCCACGGCAGCTCGCGGTCCTGGGAGACCGCCATGGCGAGCCCGGTCAGCGCGGACGACATGGCGCCGAAGAACACCAGCGAGCCCGTCGCCGTCGTCGCGGCAGCCGCGTCCCGGCCGGTGAACGGCACCACGAACGCCAGCATCGTGACGGCCGGGAAGAACGTGCTGGCCAGGATCCCGATCGGGACCCTGATCTGCTCGATCAGGAGGTAGCGGGTGTGGGCGAGGATCAGGCTAGGCATGGGCGGACTCCTTCGAGGTGAGGGCGAGGAACGCCTCCTCCAACGTGGCCGGCCTGATCTCCAGGCCGGAGAACGGCACCCCGCTGCGCACCAGCTCCACGACCAGCCGGTCGGGGTCGGTGACGAGCAGGTCGATCCGGCCGTCCGTGCGTTCGGCGCCGAGCACGCCCGGCAGCTCGGGCAGGTCCTCCGCGACGAGGGAGACACGTCGTGTGCCCACCATGCCGCGGACGGCCCGCATGCTGTCGTCGGCCAGCACGCGGCCCTGGCCGACCACCAGGACGCGCTCGGCCAGGGCCTCGATCTCCTCCAGGTAGTGGCTGGTCAGCACCACGGTGCCGCCCCCGTCGTGGAAGGCCCTGATGCCGTCCCACAGCGCCCGCCTGGCCTCGACGTCCAGCCCGGTCGTGGGCTCGTCGAGGAACACCAGCCGAGGCCGGCCCGCGAAGGCCAGCGCCACCGCCAGCCGCCTCCGCTGCCCGCCGGACAGGCCTCCGACCTGCCGTCTGATCAGGCCGGCAAGACCGAATCGGGCCAGCAGTTCGGCTGTGCCGAGGCGCTCGGGGAAGTGCGCGGAGACGAAGTCGGTGATCTCGCCGACGCGCAGGGACTCGGGCAGTCCGGTCTCCTGGGGCGTCACGCCGATGCCGCGCCGCATGGCCGGGTCCAGCGGCGAGCCGCCGAACAGCCGCACCGTGCCCGAGGTCGGTCGGCGCAGTCCCGCGAAGAGGTTGATGAGGGTGGACTTGCCCGCGCCGTTCGGGCCGAGCAGCCCGATCAGCTCACCCGCCCGGATGTCGAGCGAGACGTGGTCGAGCGCGAGCACGTCGCCGTAGCGGCGGGTGACCTCGATCGCCTGGGCGAGGATCGTCATGTCATGTCTCCTGTGTCGTCCCGCTGGCGTTGTCCATGCCTGTCAGCCTCGCCCGGCGGCCCGCTCCGCCGCATCGGGCGCGTGGTCGGGCCGTGTCCTCCCCCGGTGGGGTACGGGTCCGACTTTGGTAGGTGACGGATTCGCCGTACCGCCGATTAGCCTGGGCCGATGAGCCAGATCCGGCACCCGCACCCGCTCGCGGTGGCGGGCATGGTCCTCGGGATGGGAACGCTGACCACCGTGGCGCTGTGGGGCCAGGCCGGCCGGCCCACCTGGGGGCTGGACGTGGCGGTCGCGGCGGTGAGCCTGGTGGCCGCGCTCGCCCAGTTGTGGTGGCCGGTCCACGGGGCGCTGGCCGCCACCCTCCTCGCCGCGCTCTCCCCGGTGGCCACGCCGGCGGCGGCGACGGGGGCGCTGCAGGTGGCCCAGCGCAGGCGCCTGCCCGTCGCGGCCGCGGTGACCGCCGCGGGCATGGCGGCCCATCTGGTCCAGGGGCTGTGGCGGCCCAGCTCCGGCATCTCCCTGCCATGGTGGCTGCTGCTGATCTGCGCCGCCTACGGCGCGCTGCTCGGCTGGGGCGCGCTGGCCCGCTCCCGCCGCGCCCTGCTCGCCTCCCTGCGCGAACGCGCCCACCGCGCCGAGACCGAACAGGGCAGGCGGATCGCCGAGGCCCGCATGGCCGAACGCCGCCGGCTCGCCAGGGAGATGCACGATGTGCTGGCCCACCGCCTGTCCCTGGTGGCCACCCACGCCGGAGCCCTGGAATACCGCCCGGACGCCTCACCGGACCGGATCACCGCGGCCGCCGGGGTGGTCCGCGCCGGTGTCCACCAGGCGCTGGAGGAACTGCGCCAGGTGATCGGCCTGCTCCGCGAGCAGGAGGACGGACTGGACGAGCTCACACCCCGGCCGGACCTGGCCGATCTCTCCGGCCTGATCGCCGACGCACGGCAGGCGGGCCAGCCGGTACGGCTGCGTGAAGAGGTCACCGACATCGCCGCCCTGCCCCCGGCCGCGTCCCGGACCGCCTACCGGGTCGTGCAGGAGGGGCTCACCAACGCCCGCAAACACGCCCCCGGCCAGCCGGTCGACGTGCTGGTGCACGGCGCGCCCGGCATGTCCTTGCTGATCGACATCCGCAACCCGCCGCCCCCGGCGGAGGCCGCCCCTCTCGTGCCCGGCAGCGGGCTGGGCCTGGTCGGGCTCACCGAGCGGGTACGGCTGGCCGGGGGGCGGCTGGACCACCACGGCACCGACGCGGAGTTCCGGCTTCAGGCCCGGTTACCATGGCCGGCGTGATCCGCGTGCTGCTGGTCGATGACGACGCCCTGGTCCGCGCCGGACTGTCCATGATGCTCGACGGCACCGCCGGCATCACCGTCGTCGCCGAGGCGGCCGACGGCCAGGAGGCCATCACCGCCACCGACGCCCACGCCCCCGACGTCGTCCTGATGGACCTGCGCATGCCCCGCGTGGACGGCATCACCGCCACCCGCCGGCTGCGCGCCCGCGCCCGGCCGCCCGAGGTGGTCGTACTGACCACCTTCGACACCGACGAGAACGTCCTGCACGCGCTCCGCGCAGGCGCCGCCGGGTTCCTGCTCAAGGACACCTCGCCGCCGCGGATCGTGGAAGCGATCATCCGGGTCGCCGCGGGAGACCCGATCCTGTCCCCGCGCATCACCCGGCGGTTGATGGAGCGCACGGTCGCCCAGGCCGGCGCCTACGAGCGCGCCCGCGCCGCACTGGCCGTCCTCACCCCGCGGGAACACGAGGTGGTCCTGGCGATCGCCCAGGGCAGGACGAACGCCGACATCGCCGCCGATCTCGCCATGGGCGTCACGACCGTGAAAGCCCACGTCTCCAGCATCCTGACCAAGCTCGGTCTGGACAACCGCACCCAGGTCGCCCTTCTCGCCCACGACGCAGGCCTCACCTGACCGGCCGCCCGAGCCCGTGGGAGACGCAAAAAGGGGCCGCGGCCTCCTGCGGGGAGGCCGCGGCCCGTTCACCGGATGTCACCGGACGGTGCCGCCACACGGTCAGGCGTGGCTGTAGATCTCGTGCCAGGGCGCGTAGCCCTTGGGCCCGTAGTGGCTGCCGCGGCTCACCTTGACGTAGATCGCCTTGGCGTTCTCACCGCTGAAGGAGTCGTACTCCGTGCCCTTGCCGCAGTTCTTGACGCTCCGGAAGTCGACCGAGCCGTCGAAGTCCACGATCTTGAAGGTCGCCCACGCGCAGCGGTTCTTCGGGTTGCCCCACCACTTGTAGTTGGTGAGCTTGCTGTCGACGGTGTGGTGATAGGTGTGCACCCACCCGCCGACCCACTTCTTCTCCCAGGTCTTGACCCAGGCGCACTTCTTCTCGCCGTTCTTCCACCAGCACTTCTTGACGACCTTCGGGTACTTCTTCCAGTACCCCTTCTTCTCCGACTTCTTGTGGACCACGACCTTGCCGGAGGCCTTGGACTTGCCGTTGCCGGAGAAGTAGGGGCCCCAGTGGTCGAAGGAGTACGGGGCTCCGGCCGTGGTGGCGGTGGCGGCGGTGACCGGCGCGGCGGTCGAGGCGTTCGCGGCGACCGGGGCGCCCACCGCGAGGAGGGTGGCCGCGCCGGCGCCGACGAGGACACGAGTGGCGATTCGCATCTGAGGGGTCCTCTCGGGAATGAGGATTTTTCTGACGCTCCCGTTGTAGGCCCCGGCGATTGCCGCGCGCTTACAGGTGGCTTAAAGGGCGAGGTCGCACCGGGAATTTCGATAAGCGGGATTTCCCGATCTTGCAGAATTCCCGGAAAGGATCACCGGTGCGGCCCGCCGCCGCTCAGCCCGCGTTCGCGGGAGTGACGGAACCGCTGTAGGTGCGCTCGATGAACTGCTTCACCTCGGCCCCGGACAGGAGCTCGGCGAGCTTGGCCACGCGCGGGTCCTGCTCCTGGCCCGCCTTCACGACCAGCCCGTTGGCGTAGGGGTTGCCCTCGGCCTTCTCCAGCACCAGGGCGTCGGAGGCCGGCTTGAGGTCGGCCTCGAGCGCGTAGTTGCCGTTGATGACGGCGGCGTCCACGTCCTCCAGGGAGCGGGGCAGCTGCGCGGCCTCCAGCGGCTGGAAGGTCAGGTTCTTCGGGTTGCCGGTGACGTCCCGCTCGGTGGCGGCGGTGCCGACGCCCTCCTTGAGGGTGATGACGCCGTTGTCGGCCAGCAGCTTCAGCGCCCGGCCCAGGTTGGTGGCGTCGTTGGGCACCGCGACGGTCCCGCCGGCGGGCAGTTCGGTGACGGCCTTGACCTTCTTGGAGTACAGGCCCAGCGGCTCCAGGTGCACGTCCTGCACGTAGACCAGCTTGGTGCCCTTGGAGGCGTTGAAGTCGTCGAGGTACGGCCGGTGCTGGAAGAAGTTCGCGCCGAGCTCGCCCTCCTCGAGCTGCACGTTCGGCTGCACGTAGTCGGTGAACTCGACGATCTCCAGGTTCAGGCCCTCGGCGGCGGCCAGCTCGTCCTTGACGAACTTCAGGATCTGCCCGTGCGGGACCGGGGTGGCGCCGACCTTGAGCACCTCGCTCGCGGCGGGCACGGCGGTCGTGTCCCCGGCGGTGCCTGACTCGGTCGAGCCGCAGGCCGCCAGCGAGACGACGAGGGCGGTGGCGGCGGACGCGATGGCGAACAACCTGCGCACTGTGCGCTCCTTCATTTCTGGGTAAAAATCCTATTTATGGATAGGAAGACCTGGGATTCCGCTCGTGGCGGCGACATCCCAGGGCGTCTGCGGATCAGCGGCGGGCGAGACGGCGGGCGACGGCGTCGCCCAGCATCTGCACGAGCTGCACGATGACGACCAGCGCGACGACGGTGACCACCATGAGCGTGGTCTCGAAGCGGTGGTAGCCGTAGCGGATGGCCAGGTCCCCGAGGCCGCCGCCGCCGATCGCCCCGGCCATGGCCGAGTAGGAGATCAGCGCGACCACGGTGACGGTCAGCCCCGCCACCAGGCCGGGCATCGCCTCGGGGAGCAGGACCTTGCCGACGATGGTCCACCGGCCGGCGCCCATGGCCTGGGCTGCCTGGACCGTCCCCCGGTCGACCTCGCGCAGCGCCGTCTCCACCAGCCGGGCGAAGAACGGCGCCGCGCCGAGGGTGAGCGGGACGACGGTGGCGGCGGTGCCGATGGTGGTGCCCACGATGAGCCGGGTCAGCGGGATCACCACGATCATCAGGACGATGAAGGGCAGCGACCGGCCGACGTTGACCACCAGGCCGAGCACCCGGTTCAGCACCCGGGCGGGCAGCAGCCCGCCGGTGTCGGTGACGACCAGCGCGACGCCGAGCGGCAGCCCGAACAGCACGGTGAACAGCGTGGAGAGCGCGACCATCTGGGCGGTCTGCCCGGTGGCCTCCCAGAGCAGGGAGCCCATCTCCTCCCAGGTCATGCGGCCACCTCCACCAGCAGGCCACGCTCGGACAGGTAGCCGAGGGCGGCGTCGCGCTCTCCGCCGTCCAGGCGCACCCGGAGCCGTCCGGCGGAGATCCCGGCGACCTCCTCCACGGCGCCGCCGAGGATGTTCACGTCGACGTCGAACTTCCGCACGATCTCCGAGACCACCGGCTCGTCGGCGTGCCCGGTGAAGGTGATCGTGACGCTCCCGGGCTCGGGCTCGGGGAGCGGGAACAGCTCCGCGGTGAGCCGGGAGCCGGGACGCGCGATCAGCTCGGGGATGGTCCCCGCCTCCTCGATGCGGCCGTCGCTCATGACGGCCACCGAGTCGCAGATCCCCTTGACGACGTGCATCTCGTGGGTGATCAGCAGGATGGTCAGGCCCAGCTCGCGGTTGAGGCTCCTCAGCAGGCCCAGGATCGACTGGGTGGTGGACGGGTCGAGGGCCGAGGTGGCCTCGTCCGAGAGCAGCACCGCGGGCTCGCCCGCCAGCGCGCGGGCGATGCCGACCCGCTGCTTCTGCCCGCCGGACAGCTGCGCCGGGTGCGCCCCGGCCTTGTCCGCCAGCCCGACCAGCTCCAGCAGCTCGGCGACCCGCCGGGACCGCTCGGCCCGGCCGACGCCCATCACTTCGAGGGGAAAGGCCACGTTCCCGGCGACCGTGCGGGAGGACAGCAGCGCGAAGTGCTGGTGGATCATCCCGATCCGCCGGCGGGCCCGGCGCAGCTCGGCCTCCCCCAGCGCGGTCAGCTCCTGCCCGGCCACCCGGACCGTCCCCGAGGTGGGGCGCTCCAGGAGGTTCACGCAGCGCAGCAGCGTGCTCTTGCCGGCTCCGCTGCGCCCGAGCACGCCGTAGATCTCGCCCTCGCGGACGCGGAGGTCCACGCCCGCGAGCGCGGCGACCTCGCGTTTCCGGTCCCGGTAGACCTTGCGCAGGCCCGAAACCTCGATCACAACACTTCTCCCCGACCCGGACGGCCGCCTGCGGCCGTCACCGAAAATGAACTCCAGGCGCGGGTACGGCTAGCGCGTGCCGGGGTGGAAGGGCAGGTGGCTCAGGCGGCGCAGGACGAGGGTGTCCGCGGGGCAGCTCATGGTCGGCAGGGCCTTCTTCGACAGAGGGGAACGGGCGGGGGCGCGGGTCTCAGCGCGTGCGGGGCGTCCCGGGCATCCGGCGCATCCGGCACGTCCGGCGCATTCGCCTGCCACGACAGGCGGCCCGGCCCTGCTGCGGGGTCGCCTCGGTGTCGTGTGCCTCGTTCACGTCGGCGCTAACGCACCCCCGCGTCTCCTCATTCCCTGCGACCGGTGTGATGCCGGTCACCCCTTCAGGCGGACGGGCATCTCCTTGATGGAGTTGACGAAGTTGGAGCGCAGGCGCCGGGCCGTACCAGCCGGGGCGATGCCGGGGGCGCGCTCGGCCAGGACCTCGAAGAGCACCCGCACCTCCATGCGGGCCAGGTGGGCGCCGAGGCAGAAGTGCGGGCCGCCGCCGCCGAAGCCGACGTGCGGGTTGGGGTCGCGCCCGATGTCGAAGACGTCCCCGTCCGGGAAGACCGCGGTGTCGCGGTTGCCCGACGGGTAGTAGAGCACGACCTTGTCCCCGGCCGGGATCCTCCTGCCGCCGAGCTCGGTCTCGGCGAGCGTGGTGCGGCGCATGGTGATCACGGGCGAGACCCAGCGGACGACCTCGTCGGGGAGCGTGCGCAGCAGCGACCGGTCCGCCAGCAGCCGCTCCCACTGCTCCGGGTGGTCGAAGAACGCCTGCAGCCCGCCGGAGGCGGCGTTGCGGGTCGTCTCGTTGCCCGCGACCGCCAGCAGCACCACGAACACGCCGAGGGCGAGGTCGTCCATGCTGGAGCCGTCCTCGGCGGGGGCGACGAGCTTGCTGACGATGTCGTCACGCGGTTCGGCGCGACGTTGGGCGCCGAGCACGACGGCGTAGTTGATCAGCTCGAAGATCAGCTCGGTGTCCTGGGTGGCGAAGTCGGGGTCGTCGTTGCCGACCAGCGCGTTCGACCAGGTGAAGATCTTCTCGCGGTCCTCGGCGGGGGCGCCGAGCAGCTCGCAGATCACGTACAGCGGGAGCGGGGCCGCGATGTCGGCGACGAAGTCCACCTCGCCCCGGGCGAGCGCGGCGTCGACGAGCTCGTGGCAGATCTCGCGGATGTGCTCCTCCAGCTTGCCGATCATGCGGGGGGTGAAGCCCCGGTTGACGACGGCGCGCGTGGTGGTGTGCTCGGGCGGGTCCTGGAAGAGCATCATGAGCCGGTTCCGGGAGAGCTGCTCCTCGGTCGGGTCGGGGACCATCACGCCGCCCGCGGCGGAGGAGAAGATCTCCGGGTGGCGGGAGGCGTACTGGATGTCGGCGTGGCGCGTCACCGCCCAGAAACCGGGGCCGCCGGGCTCGTCGTGCCAGTGGACGGGGTCGTTCGCGCGGAGCCGGGCGTACCGGTCCCAGGGCATGCCGGCCTCGTACAGCGAAGGGTCGTAGATGTCGGTCTCGGGGCTCGTCTCAGGGCTCATGGAAGGCTCTCCGCTCGGTTCACGTCCGCCGGCTGAGATTCTTCCAACTCCCCGGCCCCGATGGGGATCTCCACGACAAATCGTGATCTTCTTCGTGGCCCCGTACACCCCTGTGCGGCCCGTGCGGGACGCCCCTGTGCGGCCCGCGCGGCCCGCACGGCCGCCGCCCGTCTCCCCCTCCCGGCGGCGCCAGAGACGGCGACGGCCCGCGCTCCCCTCTCGGAGAGCGCGGGCCGTCCGGCACGGGCCGGTGCGGGCGGGCCGT
>NZ_JBHSBM010000017.1:908628-1010975 GCF_042650625.1 Planomonospora corallina | reverse complement strand
CGGCGGCGGTCAGGCCGCCGCGGGCTCGGCGACCTTCGCCGGGGTGAGGGCGATCGCCAGGACCTCCCGCACGTCGCTCACCGGGTGGATGGTGAGCTCGTCGCGGACGGCCTCGGGGACGTCGTCCAGGTCGGGCTCGTTGCGGGCCGGGATCAGCACCGTGGTGACGCCCGCCCGGTGGGCGGCCAGCAGCTTCTGCTTGACCCCGCCGATCGGCAGCACCCGGCCGGTGAGGGAGACCTCGCCGGTCATGGCCACGTCGGCGCGGACCTGGCGGCCCGAGAGCAGCGAGGCCAGGGCGGTGATCATGGTGATGCCCGCGGAGGGGCCGTCCTTGGGGACCGCGCCGGCCGGGAAGTGGATGTGCACCGAGCGGTCCTTGAGCGAGGAGACGGGCAGCTCCAGCTCCGCGCCGCGCGAGCGCAGGTAGGAGAGCGCGATCTGGGCCGACTCCTTCATCACGTCGCCGAGCTGGCCGGTCAGGGTCAGTCCGGTGCCGCCGGTCTCCGGGTCGGCCAGGGACGCCTCCACGTACAGCACGTCGCCTCCCGCGCCGGTGACCGCCAGGCCGGTGGCCACGCCCGGCACCGCCGTACGCTGGCTGGACTCCGGCAGCGAGGACTCCGGCACGTGGCGCGGCCGGCCGAGGTAGGCGACCAGGTCGTCCGCCGTCACCGCCACCGGCGGCTCCGTCTCACCGAGCGCCGCCTTCGCGGCGATCTTGCGCAGGATCCGGGCGATCGAGCGGTCCAGGGAGCGGACCCCGGCCTCCCGGGTGTACTCGCCCGCGATGCGGCGCAGCGCGTCGTCGCCGACCGTGACGTCCTCGGCGGTCAGCCCGGCCTTCTCCAGCTGGCGCACCAGCAGGTGGTCGCGGGCGATGGCGACCTTCTCGTCCTCGGTGTAGCCGTCGAGCGTGACGACCTCCATGCGGTCCAGCAGCGGGCCGGGGATCGCCTCCAGCACGTTGGCGGTCGCCAGGAAGAGCACGTCGGACAGGTCGAGCTCGACCTCCAGGTAGTGGTCGCGGAAGGTGTGGTTCTGCGCGGGGTCGAGCACCTCCAGCAGCGCGGCGGTCGGGTCGCCCCGGTAGTCGGCGCCGACCTTGTCGATCTCGTCGAGGAGCACGACGGGGTTCATCGAGCCCGCCTCGCGGATCGCCCGGACGATCCGGCCGGGCATCGCGCCGACGTAGGTGCGGCGGTGGCCCCGGATCTCGGCCTCGTCGCGCACGCCGCCGAGGGCGACGCGGACGAACTTCCGGCCCATCGCGCGGGCGACCGACTCGCCGAGGGAGGTCTTGCCGACCCCGGGAGGGCCTGCGAGGGCGAGCACGGCGCCGCTGCGCCGGCCGCCGACCACGCCGAGCCCCTTGGCCGCGCGGCGGCCCCGGACGGCGAGGTGCTCGATGATGCGGTCCTTGACGTCGTCGAGGCCGGTGTGGTCGGCGTCGAGGACCTCGCGGGCCGCGGCGATGTCGTAGGAGTCCTCGGTCCGGGTGTTCCACGGGATGTCGAGGACGGTGTCGAGCCAGGTGCGGATCCAGCCGGTCTCGGGAGACTGGTCGGAGGTCCGCTCCAGCTTGGCGACCTCCTTGAGCGCGGCCTCACGCACCTTCTCCGGCAGGTCGGCGGCCTCGACCCGGGCGCGGTAGTCCTCCTCCTCGGTCTCCGCGGAGTCCCCGTTGAGCTCGGCCAGTTCCTTGCGGACCGCGGCGAGCTGCTGGCGGAGCAGGAACTCGCGCTGCTGCTTCTCCATGCCCTCCTGGACGTCCTTGCGGATCGTCTCGGCCACGTCGAGCTCGGCCAGGTGCTCGCGGGACCACTCGATCAGCATCGCGAGCCGCTCGGCCGGGTCGGCGGTCTCGAGGATCTCGACCTTGCGCGCGGTGGTGAGCCAGGGCGCGTAGCCGGAGTTGTCGGCGAGGACCGACGGGTCGTCCATCTGGCTGAGCGCGTCGACCACCTGCCAGGCGCCCCGCTTCTGCAGGATCGTGGTGGCCAGCGCCTTGTACTCCTTGGCGAGCTCCTCGGCGCGCTCACCCGCCTCGACCGGCTCGATCCTGCCGGCCCGCACCCACAGCGCCGCGCCGGGGCCGGTGGTGCCGGCGCCCACGCGGATCCGGTCGACGCCGCGCACGACGGCCACGGGCTCGCCGCCGGGCAGCCTGCCCACCTGCTCCACGACCGCCCGGACGCCGACGGCGCCGTAGCGCCCGTCGATCCGCGGGACGAGCAGGACCTCGGGCGCGTCCTCGTCGAGGGCCCGGGCCGCGTCGATCGCGGCCCTGACCTCGTTCGCCGAGAGGTTCAGGGGGACCACCATGCCCGGCAGCACGACCTCGTCGTCGAGCGGAAGGACCGGGAGGTTCAAGCTCTCACTCATCTGCACTCCATGGGGTTGAGTTATACCGACTCAATTAACAGGAGCCTTCGAATGTTCCCGGACTTGAGCCTTTTCGCTGTGAGCGATCGTAATTCTGTAATCGTCCCTCTGGAGAGGGACGCGGCGGACCGTACTCCGGGGTGATGCGGGCTGATGATCAACGTCCCTAGACTGTCCGGATGACCTCCCCGCCCACCCCGCGGGACCGGGCCCGCGCCCCGCTGGCCCGGCTGGTGCGCGCGCTCGCCGGCGCGTTGTGGAGCGGCAGGGCCGGCCCGCCGCACCCCCGGTCCCGGTGGCTGGCCCCCCGGGTGCCGGGCTTCCTGGGTCTGCTCCCCTTCCGCACGATCGACCTGGTCCTGCTGGCCGACCTCGTGCTCGCCTTCATCCTGTTCAGCGCCGTGCAGTCGATACTGTGGAGCGACACGGCGCACCTGCCGGAGCCGCTGGGCTGGGGGGAGATCCAGTTCGCCGCCGCCTGCTCCGCGCTCCCGCTGGCGCTGCGCGACCGCCGGCCCCTGGCGGCCTGGCGGCTCGCGGCGGTGCTGACCCCCGCGGGTGTCCTGACCCGCCTGCAGGCCGTGGACACGCCCTACTCCGCCGACACCGTGATCTCGTACCTGCTGGTGGTCTACGCGGTCGCGGTCCGCTGCGAGCGGCACGTCACCATCGGCGTGTGGCTCGTCTCCGCCGCCGGTGTGTGGTTCGTCGAGGCGCAGACCGACCAGACCGGCGTGACCGCCGTCGGCATGGGCCTGGTGACCGCGACCGTCCTGCTCGGCTACAACGTCCGGGCCAGGCGCACGGCGGTCAGGCGCCTGGCCGAGGAGGAACGGCGCAGCGAGCGGGCACTGGCCGGGCAGGCCGTACTGGAGGAGCGGACCAGGATCGCCCGGGAGCTGCACGACATCGTGGCCCACCACATGTCGGTGATCGCCATCCAGGCGGAGGCCGTACCGCTGAAGGCGCGCGGGGACGCGCGGCTGCTGGAGGAGGGGCTGGTGGAGATCCGCGCGCTCTCCCTGACCGCCATGAACGAGATGCGGCGGGTGCTGGGCGTGCTGCGGGACGCCGAGGGGACGCGGGACACCGCGCCGCAGCCGGGGCTGGAGCGGCTGGAGGAGCTGATCGGCACCGCGCGCTCGGCCGGGCTCACCGTGAAACCCAAGCTCCTCGGCGACCTGACCGGGCTGCCCGAGGCGGTGAGCCTGTCGGCCTACCGGATCGTGCAGGAGTCACTGAGCAACGCCATGCGGCACGCGCCCGGCTCGGCCGTCACGGTGGAGATCACCCGATCCGGCGACGACCTGTGCCTCCACGTGGCGAACGGCGCCGGGAAGAAGCCCGCCGGACCCGGTTCCGATCCCGTTTCCGGACCCGGTCACGGTCACGGCCCCCGCCCCGCTTCCGGTCTCCGGCCCGGTCCCGCTTCCGCTTCCGCTTCCGCTTCCGCTTCCGGGAAGGCTCCCGCGCACGGGGGGCACGGCCTGATCGGGATGCGGGAGCGGGCGGCGATGCTCGGCGGGCGGCTCTGGGCCGGGCCGGTGGGGAACGGGTTCGCGGTCACCGCCATACTCCCGATCACACAGGACGAGCCGGCGGCCACGGCCTGACGGCCTCAACCCCCCAATGGAGGCGATCGGTGACGATCCGGGTGCTCATCGCGGACGACCAGGGCATGGTGCGGACGGGCTTCACCGTCTTCCTCGGCGCCCAGCCGGACATCGAGGTCGTCGGAGAGGCCGCCGACGGCCGCGAGGCCGTGGCGCGGACCGCGGAGCTCCGGCCCGACGTCGTGCTGATGGACGTGCGGATGCCCGTCATGGACGGCCTGGCGGCGACGCGGGAGATCCTCTCCCCCGGCGGACCCGGCGGGCACGCCCCGAAGATCCTCATCCTGACCACCTTCGACCTCGACGACTACGTCTACGAGGCGCTGCGGGCCGGAGCCAGCGGCTTCCTGCTCAAGGACGCCTCCGCCACGCAGTTGGCCGAGGCCGTCCGGGTGGTCGCGGCCGGGGAGGCGCTGCTGGCGCCGTCGGTGACCCGGCGGCTCATCACGGAGTTCGCCCGCGTCGGGCCGAACCGCCCGCGCGCCCGGCCGGACGGCATCACCGAGCGGGAGACCGAGGTGCTCGCCCTCATCGCCCGCGGCCTGTCCAACCAGGAGATCGCCGCCGAGCTCGTGCTCTCGGAGCAGACGGTCAAGACGCACGTGGGCCGGATCCTGGCCAAGCTCGGCCTGCGCGACCGCGCGCAGGCGATCGTGTACGCCTACGAGACCGGGGTGGTCCGCCCCGGCGAGTGACCCGCCCGCAGAGCCCCGCGTCCGGCACCCGGCGCTCCACCCGTCCCCGGCGCTCCACCCGTCCCCGGCGCTCCACCCGTCCCCGGCGCTCCACCCGTCCCCGGCGCTCCACCCGTCCCCGGCGTCGCGGACGGGCTCCGTTCTCCCGCGCACCCGGCACCGCCAGGGGAGGCCTCCGCTCCCGCGGCGCGCCCGTCACCGCCGTCCCCCTCCGGAGGGACCCTGAGGTGGCCTCCCCGAGGTGACGCGGGCGACAGATCACGATCCATAGCGTCCTGTCCTGTTCCCCCTGGACAGGAGGCCCGCATGTTCCGCTCCATGCTCGCCGTGAGCACCGTCGCCGCGCTCACCTACGTGATCGCGCCGCCGCCCGAGGGCGACCGGATCATCAAGGTCTACGGCGACCTGCGTACGGCCGAGCACGTGGCGGTGATCGTCCCCGGCGCCGACACCACCGCCGCCACCTTCGACGGCGGGCGGGCCAAGGCGCACAGCACGCCGGGAGGCGGGGCCCGGGCGCTGCTGGCGCAGGCGCGGAAGCTGGACTCCGGGGCGAAGCTGGCGGTGGTGGCCTGGCTCGGCTACGACAGCCCGGCGACCGTCAGCCTGCACGTGGCCACCCACACCGCCGCCGAGCGCGGCGCCCGGGCGCTGCGCCGCTACGTCGGCGAGACGCTCCGCGGCAGGCGGGTCACCCTGCTCTGCCACAGCTACGGATCGGTGGTGTGCGCCAAGGCCGTGCCCGGGGGGCAGGTGACCGACATGGCGGCGGTGGGCAGCCCCGGCCTCGGCGTGTCCTCGGCCGCAGAGCTGGGCGGCGCCGGCGCTGCACGGCACCCCGCGGGGGACGGTCCGGGCGCTGGCGCTCCCGGCGCTCGCGCCGCTCTGGTTCCTGGCCGTCTTCGCCGCGCTGACCGCCGCCACTCCCCTGCTGGCGCGGGCGCGCCCCGGCCTCGTGGCCGCCTCGGCGGTCGCGGTGGTGCCCGTCGTGGACGCGGTCAGGTTCGCACCCGGCGGTCCGGCCTGGCTGGGCTGGGTGAACCTCGCGGCCGGGTGGCTGGTGCCGTACGCGCTGGGGGTGGGCCGGGCGGGCGGCATGCTCGCCTCGCGGCGGGCCGCGGCGGCGCTGCTGGCCGGCGGCGCGGCCGGGGCGGTGGTCCTGGTGGCCGCCTTCGGGTATCCGGCGAGCATGGTCGGGGTGACGGGGGCCAGGGTCTCGAACCTCAGCCCGCCCACGCTCGCCGCCGTCTGCTTCGGTCTCGCCCAGGTGGGGCTGGCCCTGCTGGTGCGCGGGCCGCTGGAGCGGCTGATGCGCCGGCCCCTCCTGTTGGGCGGTGGTGGCGCTGGTCAACCTCGCGGCGATGACCGTCTTCCTCTGGCACCAGACCGTGCTGGCCGCGGCCGCCCTGGCCGCCCTCCGCTCCGGGCCGGTGCCCGGGTTGCTCACCCCGCCGATGGACGCGGCTTGGATGGCGCAGCGCCTGGCCTGGCTCCCGGTCCTCGCCGCGCTGCTGCTCCTGGTCCGGCTCGCCGGATCCGTACGACGGACCGCTCCCGGGACAGCGGCCCCCACCGAAGCTCCCACAGCGGCCCTCACTGTGGTCCCCCCGGCGGCCCTCACTGTGGTCCCCCGGCGGAAGGGCCGGTGAACGGAGCGGCGGGAGGACCGGCGGAAAGCTGCGGGACCGCCCCGGCCCCGCAGCGCCCGTTCTTTGATGACAAGGTGTCGTCATCACCTTGACGTGCCGCCGGATCGTTTGTGACACTCCGTCATGAAAATACTCTCAGACACGGAGTGATCATGAGCGAGGCGCCGTTCTCCGAAGTGCTCAGGAACGCCACCTGGGCCGACCATTCCTCCGCCGAGGACGACGCCTACCTCAAGGCCCTGATGGCGGGCCGGCTCAGCCGCGAGGCCTACGGCGAGCTGGTGGCCCAGCACTACTTCGCCTACACCGCGCTCGACGGCGTCGCGCGCGCGCTCGCCGGCGACCCGGTCGCCGGCCCGTTCGTCGTCCCCGAGCTCTACCGCGAGGAGGCGCTCGTCCGCGACCTGGAGACGGTCTACGGCCCCGGCTGGGCCGACCGGATCACGCCCTCCGCGCCGACCCGGACCCTCGTCGCCCGGATCGAGCAGGCCGCCGGCTGGCCTGGCGGCTACGTCGCCCACCACTACACCCGCTACCTGGGCGACCTGTCCGGCGGGCAGTTCATCCGGATGGAGCTGGAGAAGATCTACGGCTACGGACCCGGCGGCGGCGTCGACTTCTACCGCTTCGACCGGATCGGCAGCCTGCCCCGGTTCAAGAACGCCTACCGCGCCCGGCTGGACGCCCTGCCCGTGGACGACGCCGAGAAGCAGCGCATCATCCGGGAGGCCAAGCTCGCCTACCAGCTCAACACCGAGGTCCTGACCGACCTCGGCCGGGTGGCGCGGGCCGAGCTCGCGGCCTGACCGCACGGCCTGACCGCGCGCCCCGGCCACCGGCCCGGCCGTGTGCCACCATGGGTCCATGCCCCGCATCTCGGCCGCGACGATCGGCGAGCACCGCGCCCAGACTCGGGACCGCATCCTCCGGGCGGTCTCACGGCTCTCCCGCGACCAGGGCATCGACGCCATCTCGATGACCGACGTGGCGGGCGAGGCGGGGATCACCCGGACCGTCCTGTACAACTACTTCCCCGACAAGGCCGCGCTGCTGCTGGCCTTCACCGAGCGGGTGACGCACTACTTCATCGAGGCCTACGAGCGGGAGCTGCCCGGGGACGCCTCCCCCGCCGAGCGGCTGCGGGTCTTCGTCCGGCTCCAGCTCGACGGGCTGCTCGCTCACCCCCATCCCGGGCCCGCCGACCTGTCGGCGGCCCTGGGCCCCGACGCCTACCAGCGCCTGGCCGAGCACGTCGCGCCGATGCAGCGCATCCTGACCGGCATCATCGACAGCGGCGTGGCCTCCGGCGACTTCCGGGCTCCGGACGTGACCGCCACCGCCAGGCTCATCCTCGCCGTCATCGGCGCCGAGCGGCTCCCGCTGCTCGGCGGCGCGGTGACGGTGGAGGAGGCCGAGGAGCTCGTCTCCGGGTTCGTGCTCCGGGCGCTGGATGCCCGGCCGGACACGAATCCAGCGGATCGCCCGAATAATTCGGATTCGCAATAGACGCCTGAAATGTGTTTCGCGCGCCGGTGACGCGAGAAATACGGCGGCGACCGTTGAACAATCATCGCCATCCTTTGAGCAATCGTGGCGTTCGCTCACTGAAACGGGACCTCCGATACGGAATGCTTGTTCGCGGTCACCGGCGGCCGGTCGGACGCGGCCTTCCGCTGTGGCCTGCAGTTCCCCATTCCGTTCCCATGGAGGAAGAACACCATGATCCGTCGTATTCTCGCCGGTGCGGCCATCGCAGGTCTCGCGGGCGTCGGCGCCCTCGCCCTGGTCGGCACCGCCTCCGCGGGCGACTACGGCCGCGACTACGGCCACGCCCCGTCCTTCACCTACGTCAACAGCGGAAACCACAACGAGGTCCTGAACGACCTGCTGGACGTCGCGCTCCTCGGCATCATCGAGAACTGACCTCCGCAGAGGCGATGACGCGCCCGGCCGCCCGGCCGGCGCCGCCGCCCGGAGATGATTCACTCTGGATATTCCTGCTATCGGAAACAATCACGATGTGAATCGTCCGGAAACCGGGACTCCGCCTTCCTGCTGAGGCACCGCCCCTGTCCAGGGGAGACTTCTGGAAGTCGCTCGGCATGAGACGGCTCCACGGCCACGGCCGTGGAGCCGTTTTTCTTTTCCGTGCCCCGATTGTTCCACCACCCTCCCCGGCGGATTCTTCCGGTGCGGACCCGGTCTCCGGCCGGTTTGTGATTACCGGGTGGGCGGAGGAGGTAAAACGACGGCGACCGCCAAAAAAGCATCACCGGGCCTTGGTCTGACACGGTGGGAATTCACCCGGAACGGCGTCCTCGATGAAGCGATGCTTGTTCACGGCGCCGGACGGCCGGCCGGATGTGACCGGCCGTCCGGAGTCGCCGACCATCTCCGTTCCATTTCCATGGAGGAAGAACCTATGATCCGTCGCATTCTCGCCGGTGCGGTCGTCGCGGGCGTCGCGACCCTGGCCACCGCCGGACCGGCCCTGGCCGGTGACCGTGGCTACGGCGGCTACGGCGACTTCACCTACATCGACAAGAGCAACCACAACGAGGTCCTGAACGACCTCCTCGACCTCGCCATCCTCGGCATCATCGACAACTGATCCGGGAGGCGGCGCACCCTGCCTCTCACGGCACGCGCCGCCGAAGGCCATCCGTCCCGGTCGTTCCCACCGGCCGGAAACGACCGGGACGCCCATCGCTGAAAACGAGGGGCCACCCTCCGGCGGAGACGCCATCCCTCTTCGGGGAAACTTCTGTAGAACGCTGGTGAAAGCGGTTCCGCGGCCCTCTCCAGGGCCGCGGAACCGCTTTTCCTTTTCATCGCCTCTCACCGTCCTCACCGCCTCCTCACCGTCTTCTGCCGCTTCTCGCCCCCGGTCGGCCGCCCCACCCGAACGGGCAGGGCCGAAGCGTTCTCATGTCGTGAGACCGGGTGGCCGAAGACCCTCTGCGGCGGTGCGTCGGCGTCAGCGTAGGAGGCATCCCGGCCCGCGAACGGTTACGGGCCCGGAGATCCCGTGATCGATGCCCGGAGGCGATCAGCTCGCGACGGTGACCACGATCTTGCCGATCTGGGCGTTCGACTCCAGGTAGTGGTGGGCCTCGACGATGTCGCCCAGGTCGAAGGTACGGTCCACCACGGGCCGGAAGGCGCCCGAGCGCAGCCCGGAGGTCACGAAGGCGACCGCCCGGCGCAGCCGTTCGGGCCGCCTGGCCGTCTCCAGCATCGTGTACGTGCGCATGTTCAGCGCAGGCATGCCGAGCTCGAATCCCGGGTA
The DNA here is from genome assembly GCF_042650625.1 of Planomonospora corallina. NCBI lineage: Bacteria > Bacillati > Actinomycetota > Actinomycetes > Streptosporangiales > Streptosporangiaceae > Planomonospora > Planomonospora corallina. The sequence goes on along the minus strand of NZ_JBHSBM010000017.1, from coordinate 1,001,344 downwards.
AGGAGTCGCCTCGCCGCTCAGTGCGCCGTACAGCATCAGCATGCCGTCCTCGGCGACCACCTTGGCCAGGTCTCGCACGCCGGGTCCGGCGACGGCGTCGAAGACGTACTCCGCGCCCCGCCCGCCGGTCGCCGTGAGCACCCGCTCGACCACGTCCTCCGACTCGCTGACGATCACTTCTGCGGCGCCCTCCTTCAGCAGCGCCTCCTTCTTGGCTGCGGTGCGGGTGACCGCGATCGGCGTGGCGCCGATCCGTTCGGCGACGTGGATGGCGGCCAGGCCGACACTGCTGGAGGCCGCGTTCAGCACGACCGTGTCCCCGGGGCGCATTCCGCCGACCTCCACGAGCCCGCCGTAGGCCGTGATGTACGGCATCCACACCGCCGCGCCCTCGACCGCGCCGAGTCCTCCGGGGCGCCGTGCCAGTGCCGCCGCGGGCACGATCGCCCGCTCGGCGTAGACGCCGTAGTCGTTCTGCGAGAACGCCGGCACGGTGCTGATCGCATCCCCGGGCCGGAACCCGGCCACGCCCTCGCCCACCGCCTCGACCACACCGGCCGCCTCCGTGCCCAGCCGGGCCGGGAACCGCCTGACCGGCTCGATGTAGTGCCCGGTGCGGAACAGCACCTCGGCCCGGTTCAGGCCGATCGCGTCCACCCGGATCCGCACCTCGCCCGGGCCCGGCTCGCCGACTTCGACGTCCTCCAGCCGCATCACCTCGGGCCCGCCGAGTTCGTGGAACAGCACCGCCCTGGTCATCGCCTCGTCCTCCGCGCCTCGGTGAATGATGATCCACTCAAGCATGAAAGTACGATGACGGTCAAACTTCGATGGCTATCGTACTATGGGGTCATGGAGGCCGACCGCATCCCCCGCCACCCCGACGTACGGACGATCACGCTGCAGCGGGTCCTCGAGGCCATCGTCGATCCGGTACGGCGGAGCATCATCACGCAGTTGTGCGACGCCTCCGGTGACATCGCCTGCGGCGGATTCGACCTGCCCGTGAGCAAGTCCACGGCCACCCACCACTTCCGGACCCTGCGCGAGGCAGGTCTCATCCGGCAGTACTACGCCGGCACCTCACGGATGAACGCCCTGAGACGCGAGGAGATCGACGAGGTCTTCCCCGGCCTCCTCGACGCCGTCGTCGCAGCCGACCGCGGACCCTCGCGAAACGGCGGATCCCCCTGAAGCCACGGGGCGTCGCCCGTGCGGCCGCCTCCCGCCGGACGGCAGGCGAGAGCGGACCGGCGGGACCGCACAGGCAACGGTGTGCCCCTGATCGGGGAGACACCCGTGGCGGGTGCCCTGGCCCTGCGGGGCACGGAGCGGGGGTGCTTGCGCGCCCGGCCCCCACCTCGGTAGCGTTGCGCTTCCTGATCGACCGTCTTGAGGAGGTGAGACCCATCAACGCCAGTTCAGGCAGGGTGCTCCCGCCTCACGGTCCCACGGCCCGTCCGGCCTAGGAAGGCCGCGGAGAGCACCCCGGACACCCCGGAAGGCTCTCTCGTGACTTCTCCGCTCCCCGTCTCCCCCTCCGCCGTCGTCGCCAGGCTCCGGGCCGCAGGCTGCGTCTTCGCCGAGGACGAGGCGGATCTGATCATCTCCACGGCGCGCACCGCCGCCGACCTCGCCGCCATGGTGGACCGGCGGGCCGCCGGCCTGCCCCTGGAGCACGTCCTCGGCTGGGCCGAGTTCTGCGGCCTGCGGGTGGCCGTGGAGCCCGGGGTCTTCGTGCCCCGCCGCCGCACCGAGTTCCTCGCCCGCCAGGCCGCGGCCCTCGCCCTGCGGGCCGCCGGCGCCGCGCCCGGTCTCCCCGGTCCCGTTTCTGCACTCGCCGGCGCCGCTCCCGGGCTCCCCGGCCCCGCTCCGGGCTCCCCTCGCGGGGCCTCCCCCCGGCCGCCGGCCGTCGTCGTCGACCTGTGCTGCGGCTCGGGGGCGGTGGGCGCCGCGCTGGCCGCCGCCCTGGACCGGGCGGAGTCCCAGCTCCCGGAGCGGGCCGGGCCCCGGGACCGGACCGGCTTCCCCGCGTCCGGCGCCTCCCCGGCACGGATCGAGCTGCACGCGGTCGACATCGACCCCGCCGCGGTACGGTGCGCCCGCCGCAACCTCGCCGCGGCCGGAGGCCTGGTGTACGAGGGCGATCTCTACGCGCCGCTCCCCGCCGCGCTGCGGGGACGCGTCGGCCTGCTGGTCGCCAGCACGCCGTACGTGCCCAGCGAGGAGATCGGGCTGCTGCCCGCGGAGGCCCGCGTGCACGAGCCGCGGCTGGCGCTCGACGGCGGCGCCGACGGCCTCGACGTCGTGCGCCGGGTGGCCGCCGAGGCACCGGGCTGGCTGGCGCCGGGCGGCTCCCTGCTGGTCGAGACGGGCAGGCACCAGGCGGAGCGGGCCGCCGGAATCCTCGCCCGGAGCGGCCTCGTCCCGGAGGTGGCCGTCTCCGACGAGCTGGACGCCACCGTCGTCATCGGCACCGCAGCGCCGTCCGGCCCGGGCCTCCCCCGGCCCTGAGGCCGCTCGCGGGACGGGCCTCGGCACCGCACGGGTCACCGCCCCGGGACGCCGCCGCACGCCCACGCGGCCCGTCCCGGGGGCACCCCGGCCGGTGTTGACAATGATGATCTTCAAGTTGATGGTGAACGTACAGGTTCCGGCGAGAGGCGGGCTGGTGCGGACGTCCCGGTGGATCATGTCGGTGCTTCTCCTGCTGGGCGGCCTGGCCGCCGCACCGCCCGCGGCGGCGGCGGCGACACCACCGATCTCCTGGCGGCCGTGCCCGCAGGACCAGGCGGTCGAGTGCGGGTCGCTGAGCGTGCCGGTGGGCTGGGCGGATCCCCACGGGCCGCGGATCGAGATCGCGGTGGCCCGGCGGAAGGCGGCGGATCCGGCCCGCCGCGTCGGCTCGCTGGTGTTCAACCTCGGCGGTCCGGGCATCAGCGGCGTGCGGGCGACCCTCGACGCCGCGGAGATCTTCTCCGCCGATCTGCTGGAGCGCTTCGACCTCGTCGGTTTCGACCCTCGCGGTGTCCCCGGCAGCACACCGGTGCTCTGCCCGGCGGGTGTCTCCAACATGCCGGACAACCCGGCCACCGCCGAGGAGTACGACCGGATGCGGGCCCGGCTCAACGCCTACGACAAGGAGTGCCGCCGGCTCTCCGGACCGGTGTTCGACCACGCCGACACCCTGAGCGCGGCCCGGGACGTCGACGCCCTCCGCGCCGCCCTGGGCGAGCGGACGATCTCCCTGTACACCCTGTCGTACGGCACACTCCTCGGCCAGCAGTACGCCGAGCTCTTCCCCCACCGGCTGCGCGCGCTGGTGCTGGAGGGGAACCTGGACCACTCCCTCCGCCGCCCCGCGGACTTCCTGACGGCCAGGGCCCGCACGTCGGAGAGGGCGCTGCGGATGTTCGCGGACTGGTGCCGCGGACCGGGCTCCGGCTGCGCCCTCGGCGGGCAGGACCCGGCCGAGGTGCTCGACGGGCTGATGGCGAGGGCCGAGCGCGGCGAGCTCCCCGACCCGGACTTCCCCGGCTTCCCCATGACACCGGAGTGGCTGGCGGGCAGGGTCGAGTTCCACGTGGCGGACCAGTCGCTCTGGCCCCGGTCCGACGACTACCTCATCACCCTGCGGGACCAGGCCGCGCCGCGCGCAGGACGGGAGGCGTCGCCTTCCGAGCCCCCCGAGGCCTGGGAGGACCCGTACGCCGCGATCTTCTGCGCGGACTTCCGCTGGCCGGTCCGCGACTTCGGCGAGCTGGCACGGCTCCGCGAGGCCGTGCGGAAGGCGGCCCCCACCGTGCGGTGGACCTTCACCGGCTGGAGGGACGTCGCGGGCTGCCAGGGACGCGACATCGCCACCCGCAACCCGCAGCGGCCCTACCGCTTCCGGCACGACACTCCGCCGGTCCTGCTGGTCAACAGCCGCCACGACGTCGCCACGCCCTACGAGTTCGCGGCGGCGGTGTCCCGGCGGATCCACCGGAGCGTGCTGCTCGCCTACGAGGGCGTCGGCCACTGGACCTACCACGCCAGCCCCTGCGCCCGCGGCACGATCGACCGCTATCTGCTGACCCTGGCCCTGCCCCGGCCCGGCGCGAGCTGCCCCGCCATGCCGGTCACGCCCGCGGCCGCCTCCCCGGTCCCCGCGACCGGGTGACGTAACCTGGACCTCTCCCCCTTTCTCGAGCGCGAAGGGGATGTGCATGACCGAGGTGCAGGGCTCCCTGCGGTGCGGGACGTGCGGGGAGACGAACCTGAGGATCCTGCGTTTCACGCCCGCCGACGCGGACGCTCCGGGCGGGGGCGCCCCGCCGCACGTCTACTACCACTGCTTCGACTGCGGGAGCGAGGGTGAGACCCCCGTGGAGGCGGGCTGGACCCCGCCACCGGACACACCCCAGGGACCTCCGCTGGGCTGACGGCCTCTCCTGCGCGGGCTCCGGGACTCCGGAGCCCGGCCTCCCGGCCGGGCCCGCCGGGTCCGCACCCCACCGGCCGGGTGATCCCGGGGCCTCTCCGCGCGGGCGCCGCCACCGCCCGCTCAGATCAGAAGACGAACTTCTGGCTCCGCACGCTGTTGTCGAAGTTGGACAGCAGCAGCTCCGGCTCGCCCACCGTCCGGATGTCCGGCAGCCGGTCGAACAGCTCGCGGAACATCGTCCGGATCTCCTGGCGGGCGAGGTTCGCGCCCAGGCAGAAGTGCGGGCCCGGGCCGCCGAAGCCGACGTGCCCCTTGGCGTCGCGGGTGATGTCGAACCGGTCGGCGTCGGGGAAGACCGTCTCGTCCCGGTTGGCCGAGCCGTAGAAGAGCACCACCTTGTCGCCGGGCTTCAGGTGCAGGCCGCGCAGGTCGTAGTCCTCGGTGACGGTGCGGCGGAACTGCATGATGGGCGAGACGTAGCGGACCATCTCCTCGATCGCGCCGCCGATGCGCCCGTCGAAGTCCTCGCACAGCAGTCGCCGCTGCTCGGGGTTGTCGGTGAGCAGCTTGATGCCGTGCGCCATGGTGTTGCGGGCGGTCTCGTTGCCGGCGACGAGCAGCAGCGCGAAGAACGAGCCGAGCTCGCGATCGGTCAGCTTCTCCCCGTCCACGTTGGCGGTGACGAGCGCCGAGACCAGGTCGCCGCGGGGCTCCTTCGCCCGCTCCCGGCCCAGGTCGATCACCATCCGCTGCAGGGCGAGCAGGGCGAGCATGTTGCTCGCCGCCATCTGCACGGTCCGGCCCAGGCTGGGCCGGACGCCGGTGTAGGCGGTGGAGATGTCCACGTGCCGGTGGACCCGCTCGCGCAGCTCGTCCGGGACGCCCATCATGTCGCAGATGACGTGGATCGGCAGCCGGGCGGCCACCTGCGTGACGAAGTCGCCGCCGGGCCCCGCCGCCACCACGTCGTCGACGATCCGGGCGCAGGCCTTCTCGATGTCGCCCTGGAGGTTGGAGAGCATCTTCGGGCTGAACGCGCGCGAGACGATCCGGCGCAACCGGGCGTGGCGGGGGTCGTCCATGTTGACCATGGACTCGCCGAACACGTGCTTGACCCAGCCCGGCGGCTCGGGGCTGCTGGCGGCGGGCTCGCTGGAGAAGACCTTGGGGTTGCGGCTGGCCTCCACCACGTCGGCGTGCCGGACCAGGGCGTAGAAGCCCTTGCCGGAGCGGAGCAGCGGCACCCGTTTCTCGGTGAAGAACACCGGTCGGTCCAGCTCCCTCAGCCTCGCGAACGCCTCGTGCCGCTCCTTGGGAGGACGGCGCCAGAACTCCAGATCAGCCAGGTCGATGTCCATCCGCTCATAGTGGCACGCGCTCTACCGGTACCGGCCGCATATCGTTCACGTGGCGGTCGGGCGGCTGTGCGAATCGGTGGAGAACATCCCGGTTATGAGAGCAATGCTCCTCACCGCCACCGCCACCGCCACCGCCGCTGTGGCCTCCGCCGTGCTCACCCCCGCCGTACTCACCGCCGGCCCGCCCTCCGCCTCCGTCCCGGCCTCCGCCTCCGGCGCTCCCGGCACCGTGCCCGCCTCCATGCGTGCTCCCGTGCGGGCGTCTGCGCGGGCCTGCTCCGGCACGCCCTCTGACTTCGACGGCGACGGCCGTGCCGACCTCGCGGTGGCCGCGCCGTACGCGGCGGTGGGCGGGCGCCCGAGGGCGGGCTCGGTCACCGTCCTGTACGGCCTGCGCACCGAGCGGCTGCTCACCCAGGACGATCCCGGCGTGCCCGGCGAGGCCGAGACCGGGGACGCGTTCGGGTCGGCGCTGGCGGCCGGGGACTTCGACGGCGACCGCTGCGCGGACCTGGCCGTGGGCGTCTCGGAGGAGGACCGGCCGGGGCCGGGCGCGGACGGGCGCGGGGTGGTGCAGATCTTCCACGGCTCGCCCGGCGGTCTGCGCCCCGGCGAGGTGATCGACGCCCGGGACGTGGGGCGGCGGCGCGGACCCGACCGGTTCGGCGCGGCGCTGACCGCCGGGGACCTGGACGGGGACGGCGACGACGAGCTGGTGGTCGGGATCCCCGGGCTGGGCGGGGGCGCGGTCGGGGTGTACGGGCTCGGCGGGCGCGGGCCGTACGCGCTCACCCAGCGCAGCGGCTGGGTCGGCCAGGAGGAGGAGACGACCGACCAGTTCGGCGCGGTGCTCACCGCCGGCGACTTCGACGGCGACGGCCGGGACGAGATCGCGGCCGGCGCGCCCGGTGACACGGTCACCCGCAAGGGGCAGGGCTCGGTCACCGTGCTGGACGTCCGGCGGCGCAGGGCGCTGCGGCTCACCCAGGACAGTCCGGGGATCACCGGACGCGCCGAGGCCTGGGACGGTTTCGGCGCCGCGCTGGCGACCGGGGACTTCAACGCCGACGGCCGCGACGACCTGGCGGTCGGGGCGCCGGGCGAGGGACTGACGGACGGCCAGCGGGCGATGGACTACGGGGACGGAACCGTGGTCACGGTCCACGGCTCGCCCCGCGGGCTGCGGGGCGCGGCCGCGGAGGCCTGGTCGCAGCGGGGGCTGAAGGGCACGCCGCGCTACTTCGACCGGTTCGGCGCGGCGCTGGCCGCCGGGGACCTCAACGGGGACGGCGACGACGAGCTGGTGGTCGGGATCCCGGGCGAGAACGCCGTCCAGGTGCTCGCCGGGACCCGCTCCGGCGGCCTGACGAAGCGGAACGACCTGCTCATCAGGGGAGGCGCTGCGGGAGACGTCAAGGAAGACGTCAAGGAAGACGTCGAGGAAGACGCCGCGGGGACCACTGGAGGGGACACCGAGGAGGCCGCCGAGGGAGCCATTGAGGGGAGCGCTGAGGGGAGCGCTGAGGGGAGCGCTGAGGGAAGCGCTGAAGGTGCCGCCGGAGGGAACGGGGGCGGCTTCGGCTCGGCGCTGGCCGTCCTGCCCGGACGGCGCCTGGTGGTGGCCGCGCCGGGCGCGGACAGGCTCGTGCTGCTGCGCGGGAGCGTGCGCGAGGGAGCCTACCCGGGTGTGCGCCCGGCGACGGCGCGGACTCTCACCGCCGGCGCCGGGCTCTCGCTGTTCGGTTACGCGCTCACCGGGCGCTCGGGGTGAGACGCACCGGCGCGGAGCCCTCCGGGCCTTGCCCGGGCAGGCCCGGCCGGCGGCGGCTCGGCACCGGTCCGCGCCTCAGCGGGGGTCGAGCGACCTCGCGCCGGCCGGGACGGTGAAGCGGGCGCCGCTGCGCGCGGGGGCGCCGCGGCGGCTGATGTACTCCAGGACGCGGAAGTCGGCCTGGAGCTCCTGACCGGTGAGCCGGCAGACGAGGTAGCCGCGCCGCTGGTCGATGTAGGCGATGTGCGGGTTCTCCGCGACCAGTTCGGCGGTCCGGTTCTCGTCCCGGTAGCCGTCGCCGTCGCTGGAGACCGAGGAGGTGACCAGCTCCACCGCCACCCGTTCGGCGTCCGGGTCGTCGAAGTCGAGCGTGAGATCGGCCGCGTGGTGCATGTGCGCGTCGCCGGTCAGCACGACCGGGTTGGCCGCGCCGGAGTCGCGCAGGCCGGTCAGCAGGCGGGCGCGCTCGGCGGCGTAGCCGTCCCAGGAGTCCAGGTTGACCTCGCTGCCGGGGCCCGCCCGGTGGTCGCGCTGCGCCATGAGGACCTGCTGGCCGATGAAGTCCCAGCGGGCGGTCGAGGCGGCGAGGCCGTCGAGCAGCCAGCGCCGCTGGCCGGGGCCGAGCAGGGTGCGCTCCGGCGCGAGGCGGTCGTCGCAGCCCGCGCGGAGGCCGTCCTCGCACGCCTGGTCGTCGCGGAACTGCCGGGTGTCGAGCAGGTGGAAGCGGGCCAGCGGCCCCCAGTCCAGGCGCCGGTGCAGGCGCATCGACGCGCCGCCGGGCACGCTCGCGCGCCGCAGCGGCATGTTCTCGTAGTAGGCGGCGAAGGCGGCGGCGCGGCGCCGCGCGAACGCCGGGGCGCCGGTGCTGGAGACGCCGGCGGCCCAGTTGTTCTCGATCTCGTGGTCGTCGAAGGCGACCAGCCAGGGCGCGGCCGCGTGCGCGGCCCGCAGGTCGGGGTCGCTCTTGTACTGCGCGTGCCGGAGCCGGTAGTCGGCCAGGGTCTCGCACGTGCCGGGCGTGTGCTTCCGCACGCCGCCGCCTCCGGCCGCGGTGTAGCCCTGCGGGCCGTACTCGTACATGTAGTCGCCGAGGTGGACGACGAGCTCGGGCTCGGCCTCGGCGAGCCTGCGGTAGGCGGTGTAGTAGCCGTGCTCGTAGTGCGCGCAGGCGGCGACGGCGAAGGTGAGCGCGGCCGCCGGGGAGTCCGCGGAGGGGGCGGTCCGGCTGCGGCCGGCCTCCGACAGGTGACGGCCGGCGCGGAAGCGGTAGAAGTACTCCCGGCCGGGGTCCAGGCCCTCGAGCTCGACGTGCACGCTGTGGGCCCGTTCCCACCGCGCGGTCGCGGAGCCGGAGCGCACGACCCGGGTGAACCGCTCGTCGTCCGCGACCTGCCAGCGCACGTCCACGTCCCGGCGCGGCATGCCGCCGCGGCCGTCGGGGGCGAGCGGGTCGGGGGCGAGGCGGGTCCACAGCACGAACCCGTCGTGCGCCGGGTCGCCGGAGGCGACCCCCAGGGTGAACGGGTCGGCCACCGCGCCGCGGGAGCGCGCCCGGGCGGCCGGGGCGGATACGGCGCCGGCGAGCAGCAGCCCGCCGGCACCCGCGGCCGCAGTGGACATGACGGTGGACATGACGGTGGACATGAACGCTCTGCGTGACGGCTTCGGCTCCACGCCTCCAGTGCAACCGCCCCGCCTGACCCCGCCGTGGCCGGCGCGTCAAGGCCGCGTCACGGCAGAGTGAACAGCCGCCGCACGGCGGTTCCCGCCGCCGCGTGGGAGCAGGCCACCCGGCCCGCCACCGGGCCGGAGCACTCCGCCCGGTCCGCCGCCGGGCGGGGGCGGGGCGGGTCAGGTGAGGTACGGCCTCAGCTGCTCGCCCAGGGCGCCGCAGCCCAGGTACTTCTCCACGGTGTGGAAGTCGAGCCGGTCGAGGTCCACCAGGCGTTCGTGGTCGACCCCGGTGAAGCAGGACGCCAGGCCCGGCGGGATGGCCGCGATGTCGTGCCGGTCGGCGATGTTGACCCAGCGCCGCACCTGGGGCGGGCGGGCGCCGCGGCCGTTCACCGGGGCCGGCAGCAGGTGGTCGAAGACCACGTTCCGCATGCCGAGAGGGCTGCCGAGGGTGACCAGCAGCTCCACCTCCAGCTCCGGGCAGGCCCAGAGCGTCTCGTAGGCCACCACGCTGCCGAGGGAGTGCGCGATCACCACCCGGGGGCGGTGGCGCCGGATCACCTCGGCCACGGCCTCCCGCGCCCCGGCTCTGGCCTCGCCCCCGGCGGCGAGGTAGGCCGCCACCTCGGGGGCGAAGAGCGCGGCGAAACGGGCGGTCTGCTCCGGCAGGCGCTCCAGCAGCCGGCCCGCGAGCCAGTGCAGCGCGCCGGTCAGCCCCTCCCCCACCGCGTCGAGCTGGGTCGTCCAGTCGACGAGGACCCGCTGCGTCCCGGCGTCCATGCGCTCCACCGCGCGGGCCCCGCCGCCGTCCCCGCCGTCGTCCTTGGTCTCGCCGAGCAGGTGCGCGTAGTAGGCGATCTCGGTGATATAGCGCTGCCCGGTGTGCGGCGCGCCGCCGGACAGGCCGTGGTGCAGGTAGCGGTCCCACTTCGCGCGCATCGCGGCCTGCGCTCCGGCCACCGAGTTCCCCGCCTCGCGGTAGTACCGGTACTTCCCGATTCCGTGCACGCCCACGATCGCGCCCATGCGCCCCTCGCCTCCCCCACCGGTGACATGTACGGCATGCCGAACGTCACTGTGGCGGAAGGAGCCGGACGCCACAAGCCCGCGGTTCTCCGCTTTGCCCGATACAACAGGGCGAACGGGGCATAAATCGGTTGATCTGCGGGTACGCCGTCCCGTTACCCTGGGACGCGCCCCCTCCCGAAGGATCGAAGGAGTCGTCCGCCATGCCCGGCCCGCTGCGGATCAGCGGCTCGATCTCCATCCCGGAGACCGAGCTCAGCTGGCGTTTCTCCCGTTCCTCGGGACCCGGCGGCCAGGGGGTCAACACCACCGACAGCCGCGCCGAGCTCAGCTTCGACCTGGCCGCCACCGAGGCGCTCCCCGAGCCGCTGAGGGCCCGCGCGCTGGAGCGGCTGGCCTCCCGGCTGACCGGCGGCGTCCTCACCATCGCCGCCTCGGAGTTCCGGTCCCAGCTGCGCAACCGCGAGGCGGCCGAGATACGCCTGGCGCAGCTGCTGCGCGAGGCCCTCGCCCCGCCCCCGAAGAAGCGCCGCCCCACCAAGCCGAGCAGGGGTGCCGTCGAGCGCCGCATCACCGCCAAGAAGCACCGCTCCGACCTCAAGCGGCTCCGCCGCGAGATCTGAGCCCCGCCCGGTGCGCCGCGTGCCCGGGCGCCCGGGTCCGCGCCGCCCCGGTGGAGCCCGGACCGCGCCGATGCGGGACAATCCGAGGATGCCGCCCGTACCCAGCGTCCGCGCCCTCCTCCTCGACGGCGACCGGATCGTGCTGTTCCGGCGCACCGTACCCGGCAGGGAGCTGTACTGGAGCGCCCCCGGCGGCCACGTCGAGCCCGGGGACGGCTGTCTGGAGGACACCCTCCACCGCGAGCTCCTGGAGGAGCTCGGGGCCACCGTCTCGGCCGTCACCCCGCTCACCACGCTGCGCTGCCCCCACGCCGAGGGCGTCAAGCTCCAGCACGTGTACGGCTGCCGCCTGGTGTCCATGGACCCCGCCCTGCGCTGCGGCCCGGAGTTCACCGAGCCCGGCCGCGGCGTCTACGAGGTGGTGCGGCTCCCCCTCGACCCCGACCAGATCGCCGCCATCAACCTCGTCCCCGCGGAGCTGGGCGCCTATCTCACCGACGCCGTCACCCGGCTGCCCGACCTGATCAGCTGACCGGGTCCCCTCCGCCCCCCCGCGGGCCCGCGGAGCCGCCCGAGGGCGGGACGGGCAGGGTGATGCGCACGGTGGTGCCCTTGCCCAGCTCGCTGTCGATGCGGATGCTGCCGCCGTGCAGCTGGACGATCTTGTCGACGACGGGCAGGCCCATCCCGGTCCCGCCGATGCCGCGCTCCTCGGCCTGCGGGGTCCGGTAGAAGTCGTCGAAGACCTTCTCCGTGTCCTGGGGCGGGATGCCGATGCCGGTGTCGCGGACCCAGATGCGGCGGGCGGGGTCGGCGCTCACGGCGACCTCGATCGCGCCGCCGTCCGGCGTGAACTTCATCGCGTTGTTCAGCAGGTGGCCCAGGGCGTGCTGGAGCCGCCGGGGGTCGGCCCAGGCCGTCACCCCCTCCGGGGCGTGCAGCCGCAGCGTGTGCTTCCTGCGCCGGGCCTCGGCGGCGGCGTCGTCGACCGCGCGGCGGACGAGCGCGGTCAGGTCGACCAGCTCGGGGGTGAAGACGGCGGTGCGGGCGTTGAGGCTGGCCACCAGGAGCAGCTCGTCGATCAGGCCCAGGATGTGGTTGCTGTTGCGCTCGATCACCCGCAGGAAGCGCTGCTGGGTGGCGGAGTCCAGGCCGCCCTCCCGGAGCACCTGCAGATAGCCGCGGATCGAGGTCAGCGGGGTGCGCAGCTCGTGGTTGACGGTGCTCAGGAAGTGCGACTTCAGCTCCTGCACCTCCTGCAGGCCGTGGATGACCCGGTCGGCCCCGCGGGCGTAGTGGTACATCCCCAGCAGCGCGACGGCGCTGCCGGCCAGGCTGCGCAGGGCCTCGCGCTGCCCGTCGGAGAGCTCGCGCGGCCGGTGGTCCATCACGCAGACCACGCCCAGGGTGTGGCCCCTGCCGTCGATCATCGGCACGCCCGCGTAGAAGCGCACCCCCGGCTCCCCGGTCACCACGGGATCCTCCCGGAAGCGCTCGTCGGCGGAGGCGTCGGGGACCTCCAGCAGCGCGCGCCCCTGGACGGTGCAGGGGAAGAACGACAGCGCCCGCTCGTCCAGGGTCAGCGCCCCGTCGCCGGCGCGCCCGGTGAGCCGCCGCTCGCCGACCCCCATCAGGCCGACCAGCCCGATCGGGGCCTCGCAGATCCGCGCCGCCGACTCGGCGAGGGCCGAGAAGTCCGGCTCCGCGAGCGTGCCGCCCGCCCCCAGGTCCTCCGCCTCCGCGCGGACGCCGCCCGGTCCCATCTCCTCCGCCCGCGCGCGGACGCCGCCCAGCGCCTCCTGCCGCTCCGGACTCTGCGGCTCCTCCGCCCAGGCGCGGGTGTCGCCCGGCGCCCTGCCGCGCTCGGGTCTGCGCGGCTCCTCCTGGCGGTCCGGCCCTCGCGGGCGCTCCGCCCGGCCGGAGGGCTCCCGCGCTCCCGGCGTCACGGCCCCGCTCCATGCGCGCACGCCGCTCCGGGGGCGGGCACGGGCGGGCGGGCCGTCCCGGCCCGGGGCGGGATTCCGGTACGCGGACGGGCGCGGCCGGCTCCGCCGTACCGGATGGTCATGCCTCCTCACCCGCTCCGGGCACCCGCAGGGCGATCAGGGCGAGGTCGTCCACCCGGCCGGGCGGCGGCACCCGCTCCAGGATCCGGTCGCAGAACTCCTCCACGGGCCGGCGTGCCAGGGCGGCGGCGTGGCGGCGGAGCCGTTCCAGCGCGGCGTCCAGGTCGTCTCCGGGGGCGTGGACGAGGCCGTTGGTGTACAGCAGCACGGTGCTGTGCTCCGGGAGCGGCTCGACCGCGTCGTGGCGGTCCCCGATGTCGTGCCACTCCACCCCGAGCATCAGGTTCTGCCCCGCCTCGAGATAGTGGGCGTCGCCGTCCTCGGTGACCAGCAGCGGCGGCGGGTTCCCGGCGCTGGCCCAGTGCAGCTGCCACGGCCCCTCCGGGGGCCCCTCGATCCGGGCCAGGACCATGGTGGCCAGCACGGGGTCGCCGACGGCGAGCAGCGCGTGCTCCAGCCGGTCGGTGATCAGGCTGGGCGGCTCCACCCGGTCCCAGGCCACCGAGCGCAGCATGTTGCGGATCTGGGCCATTCCGGCGGCGGCCTTCAGGTCGTGGCCGAGCACGTCGCCGACGACGAGCGCGGTGACGCCGTCGGCCAGGATCAGGGCGTCGTACCAGTCGCCGCCGACCTCGGAGCCCTCCGGGGCGGGCCGGTAGCGGGCCGCCAGCCGGAGCCGGCCTCCCTCCGGGAGCGGGGAGAGCAGGTGGCGCTGCATGGTCTCGGCGATCTCGCGCCGCTGGCCGGCCAGGCGGAGGCCGTCCACCGCCAGGCCGGCGCGCCGCCCGAGGTCGTCGATCAGCGCCAGCTCCGCGGCGTCGAAGGGGCGGGCCGGGTCGGTGCGCGCCACGGTGAGGGCGCCCAGCACCCGGCGGGCGGTGCGCAGCGGCGTGATGATCACCGATGTGGCGCCGAAGACGGAGAACAGCTCGCTCTGCGCCCGGGCCAGCGGCGCGTCGGCGGGGGCCGCGAGGTCGTCGGGGCCGAGCAGCAGGGCCTCGCCGCCCCGCAGGACCCGCGCCAGCGGCGCGCCGGAGTCCTCGGTGACCGGCGGGAGCGGCCCCTCCCAGACGGGGTCGCCCGCGTGCCCCTCCGGAGGGACCACCAGGGCCCGGCGGACGTCGTCGAGCCCGGAGCACAGGTCCACCACCGCCCACTCGGCCAGCCTCGGCACGATCAGCCGCCCCAGCCGGCGCAGCGCCTCGTCCGCCTCCGGGACCTGGGCCAGTACGGCGCCGGCCTCGCCCACCACCGCCAGCCGTCCGGTGAGCCGCTCCAGCGCGGCCAGCTGGTCGGCCTGACGCCCGGCGGCGGCCAGGCGCTCGGAGGCGTCCGTGAAGAGCACCGCGGCGGCGCGGAGCCGCCCGTTCTGCCGGACCGGCGAGGCCATCCAGGAGACCGGGAGCAGGCCGCCGTTGCCGCGCAGGAAGGCGGGGCACTCGCCGTGGGCGGTGTGGCCGCGCTCGAACGCCTGCCAGATCCGGCACGCCGAGCGGGGGATCACTCCGCCGTCGGCCGCGCGGTGCAGCAGGTCGTGGGCGTCGGCGCCGAGCAGCGCCTCCACCGGACGGTCCAGCAGTTCGGCGGCGCGGGGGTTGACCGCGCTGATGCGCCCGGCGGAGTCGGTGAGGTAGAGCCCCGCGCCCAGGTCGGTGAAGACCGCCTGCAGCAGCGCGGCGCCGGGGAGCGCCCCTGGCGGTGCCGCGCCGGGCGCCGCCTCGGAGAACGGCCCGCCGCCACCTGCGGCCTCGTCCACGGGGCAGGCCTTCTCGGTCATCGCCGTCGCACCCCTCTGCGTGTCGCCGCGGGCGGAAGGGCCCCGCCGGCTCGCCGCCGGGGCGGCCGGTCCCGTGCCGGCCGCGGTCACCGGACGGCGTGCCGCCTCCGGTCCGGCGGCCGCCCCCGATCCTCCGGCCCGTCCTTCCGGGCCGTCGCCTTCGCGGAACTCAGGGCCATCATCACCGGCAGAGGGGGGTGCCTCACCCGGGTGGACCGGATTTGGGGCAGTTCGTGACCGCCCCTGACCGGGCCGTGACCTCCCCACCCGGCGCCGCGGAGCGGCGGGGCGGTCACTGGACGGTGCGCCAGGACTGCTCCTCGACCAGTTCCCGGCTCCGCCAGCCGTACATGGTGCGGACCATCCGGTGGCGGTACCAGCCGCCGCCCCGGACGAGCCCGGTGGCGTCGGCGGCGAGCATCTCCCTGGAGGGGGCGAGGGTGTCGGTGAAGGGGGCCGCGACCACGGCCTCGTCGCCCTCGAAGCGGATGGTCGCCGTCCCGATCACGTGGTGGCGTCCGGGCCACTGCGACAGCACCTCGGCCAGCCAGGCGCGGGCCTCGTCCCGGGTGCCCCTGATCCCGCCGGCCGCCGTGTAGTCGATCACCGCGTCCGCGGTGAAGACCAGGTCCAGGCGCTGCCAGTCTCCGGTGTCGACGGCGCGGGCGTAGCGGGCGAGCAGGTCACCGATCTCCAGCCGGTCCGCGACCTCTTGTTGCCTCATGCCCCTTATCCAACCAAACGCTTGCTATAGGCGCGAGGGTCTCCCGCCGCCCGCCCGTTCCCCGGATCCGGCGAGCGCACGGCACCGGCCCGGCCGGGCGCCTCCCGCCGGCCCGGGCGGACTCGCCCGGACCGGCGGCGGGTTCACCGGCCCCGCTCCTTTACATCGTAGATTCATTCAGTGGCCCGGGACGCTGTGGTTCACTTTGCGGGTGAGCGAGAGCGACGACCTGACCGGCGCGCTGGGCCGGATCGCCGCCCGGTACGGCGACGCGCCGCCCGTGGTGCTGCCCACCCGCCCCGACGTGACGGTCGTGCGGGCGGGCTCCGTGGTGGTCAAGGCGCACGTCCCCGAGGTGGGGCGGCAGGAGCTGGAGGCCCGGATGCGGGCCGTGGCCGGCCCGGCGCTCCGCGGGATCCTGCTCGAGCCGGTGACCGGGCAGGTCATGACCGCCGGAGACCGGCTGGTCACCGTCTGGCCGGCCGGGGAGCCGGTGGACCCCGACGATCCGGACGCGGCGCCCTGGGAGGAGGGGGCTCGGCTGCTGGCCAGGCTGCACGCCGTACCGGCGGAGGCGCTCCCGGCGCTGCCGCCCGCGGGCGGGCCCGCGCGGGTCGGCAGGACGGTCGCCCGGCTGGACGGCGGCTCGGCGGCCGAGCGGGTCGTGCGCCGCGCCTTCGAATGCCTGCCCGGCCTGCCGCCCCGGCCCCCGGCCCCCTCCGGTGCGGGCTCCCCCGCGAACGCCTCTCCCGGGTCTCTCGCGGGCGCCTCTCCGGAGGCCTCAGGGGCGCCCTCCGGGGCGGCGCCCCCGCGGGACGCCCCTCCCCCGGCGCCCGTGACCGGGCCGTGCTCGCTGGCGCACGGCGACTGGCACCTGGGGCAGATGGTCCGGCTCCGCGGCGAGTGGATCCTCATCGACGCCGACGACCTGGGCGTCGGCGATCCGGCGTGGGACCTGGCCCGGCCTGCGGCCTGGTTCGCGGCCGGGCTGCTGGACCCGGTGGTCTGGCACCGCTTCCTGGCGGCCTACCGCGCCGCGGGCGGGTGTGCCGTGGGAGCCGCCGGCGACCCGTGGGAGCGGCTGGACCTCCCCGCGCAGGCGATGACCGTGCAGCTGGCGGCCGCGGCGGTGGCGGCGGCGAAGCGGGAGGGGCGGGCGCTGGACGAGGTGGAGCAGGTGCTGGTCGACTCCTGCCAGAGGATTGTCCAGTTCCGGAACGCCTGCCATATTGTGGCAACGCAGTAGGTTGTCGGTAACGACGACCCGATGCCGAAGCAAGGAGACCGACCACATGCAGTGTCCGAAGTGTCGGGGCAACATGCGCACGTACGAGCGCAATGGTGTCCACATCGACCAGTGCGACGGTTGTCGCGGGATCTTCCTGGACTACGGCGAGCTCGAGACGCTGACCCGCATGGAGAGCCAGTGGGCCCAGCAGCACTCCGCTCCGCCGCCCCCGCCGCCCCCGCCGCCCGCTCACGGCGCGCCCGGCTGGGGAGCCCCCGCCCCGCACTACGGCGGCCACTACGGCCACCACCGCCGCAGCTGGGTCGGCATGCTCTTCTCCACCTGATCGGCGGCCTGCCGCCTCAAGGGGGGAGCCGACCACGAGACCCACGAGACCGCGGTCCCGCACGGGGACCGCGGTCTTCGCGTCTCCGGCGGCGGACCCGCGCGCCCGGGACCGGAGCCCGGCCCGGGGCGGGCGCCCCGCCGCCGGACCGGAACGGCTCCGGCGGACCGGCCCGGGCCCGGCGCCTCAGCCGGGGAACTTGTCCGGGTCGACCGGCTTGGAGCGGACGTTCCCGCCCTTGACCGCGTGCAGGGTGAGCGTCCAGTTGTCCCAGCGGATGTAGCCCCCGGAGCGGGTGGTCCTGAAGCGCACGCTCTTGCCGAACTCGGTGAAGGCGCACGAGCGGCTGAAGGCCCGGGCGCCGGAGTCCCAGTCGCTGCCCGTGGTGTAGAAGATCCTGTACTTGCCGTCGCGGATGCCGGGGACGGTGGCCCTGGACTTCTTGCGCACGTAGAAGACGACGGCCTTCTTCTTGCCGCGCACCAGGAAGACGACGGCGTCGCTCGTGCCGCCGTTGTGCACCTTCACCGAGCCCCGCCCGGTCCGGCTCTCGGACTGGATGATCCTCCCGTTGCCCAGGCGGCGGGTCTTCTGCTTGGCCGCCTTCACCGAGACGACGTCGGCCGGGTAGCCGGCCAGCCCCGCGGCGGCCTCCTTCATGTCGGGCAGGTCACCGGAACGGTCCAGCCTGGTCAGCACGGCCGGGCCCGTGCACACCTCCTGGGCCCGCACGTCCTGGCCGGCGCCGTCGAAGGCGGCGCCGAACATGCGCAGCGCGTCGAGGTAGGTCGAGTGCTGGAGCGTCACCTCGGCCGGGGGCGTCAGCGCCTCCAGCCGGGCCACGGCCTGGCGCACCGCGGACGCGGTCCGGTCGACGCGCTTGCCGAGGCCCTTGTAGCCGTCGGCGTCGGCCAGCTTGCGCAGCGCATCCCGGACCGGGCCGCGCGCCTGCTGCAGCTCGGCCCGGTACTGCTCGGCCGTCAGGCCCGCCGGAGCGGGCGTGGCGTCCGCCGCGCCGCCGGGCGTGCCGGAGCCTCCGCCCATCGCGCCCACCACCCCGCTCGCGGTGGCCTGGCCGCCGGTGGGCCGGGTGGCGGGGACGGCGGTGCAGGCGGTGAGGGTGAGGGCGGCGGCCGTGGCGAGCGCGGCGCCGGACAACAGGCGGGGGGCAGCCGGGGAGATCCTCATCTGCCCCACTATCGCCCGATCGATCTACCTCCGTCAAACCTCCACTCCGGCCGGCGGCCCGGCCTGCTCCGACAGCCTCCCCTCCCGGTCGAGGACCAGCCACCGGGTGATGCCGAGCGTGCGGAGGAACGGCAGGTCGTGGCTGACCACGACCAGCGCCCCCCGGTAGGCCTCCAGCGCCCGGCCGAGCTGCCGGACGCTGGACAGGTCCAGGTTGTTGGTGGGCTCGTCCAGCAGCAGGAGCCGCGGCGGCGGCTCGGCGGAGAGCAGCGCCGCGAGCACGGCGCGGAACCGCTCCCCTCCGGAGAGCGTCCCGGCGGGCCGGTCGGCCCGCGCGCCGCGCAGCAGGAACCGGGCCAGCCGGGCCCGGATCGCGTTCGGCGTCGCCGAGGGCGCGAACCGGCGGACGTTCTCCACCACGCTGAGCGCGTCGTCGAGCACGTCCAGCCGCTGCGGCAGGTACCGCACGCCGGGCACGCCCAGCGTGACGGAGCCCTCCTCCGGCTCCAGCTCGCCGACGAGCGTGCGCAGGAGCGTGGTCTTGCCCGATCCGTTGGGGCCGAGCAGCGCGATGCGCTCCGGGCCGCGCACGGCCAGCTCCTCCACCGCGCCCCCGCTCGCGGTCCGCAGGCCGGTGGCGGTCAGCACGGTCTTGCCCGCGGGCACGGCCGTCTCCGGCAGCTCGATGCGGATCACCGGGTCGTCCCGGACCGCCGCGGCGGCCTCGCCGAGCCGCTCGCGCGCCTCGGCGAGCCTGCCGGCGTGCAGGTTGCGGTGCTTGCCCGCCGCGACCTGCGCCTGGCGCTTCCGCTCGTTCATGATGATCTTCGGCTCGCGTTTCTGCTCGTTCATCTTGTCGCCGTAGCGGACCCGGCGGGCCAGTTTGACCTGGGCCTCCTCCCACTCGCGTTTCTGCCTGCGCACATCGGCCTCGGCCACGCGGACCATGCGCTCGGCCGCCTCCTGCTCGGCGGCGAGCATCTCCTCGTAGGCCGTCAGGTTGCCGCCGTACAGGCGGACCGCGCCGCCGCCGAGGTCGGCCACGGTGTCCACCAGCTCCAGCAGGGCCCGGTCGTGGCTGACCACCACGAGCACGCCGCCGTACGACTCCACCGCGGCGTACAGTCTGCGCCGCGCGTCCAGGTCGAGGTTGTTGGTGGGCTCGTCCAGCAGCAGCACGTCGGGGCGGCGCAGCAGCAGGGCGGCCAGGGCGGTCAGCACGGCCTCCCCGCCGGAGAGCGTCGCCGTCGGCCGGTCGAGGCCGACGTGACCCAGGCCGAGCCGGTCGAGCTCGGCGCGGGCGCGCTCCTCGACGTCCCAGTCGTCGCCGATCGCGGCGAAGTGCTCCGCCAGCTCGTGCTCGGCGGCCTCCCCCCGCTCCAGGGCCAGCAACGCCCGCCGTTTGGCGGTGATGCCGAGCAGGTCGGAGACGCTGCGGGCGGCGTCCAGCAGGAGGTTCTGCGGCAGGTAGCCGACCTCGCCGGTGACGCCGACCGACCCGGACGCCGGGACGAGCTCGCCGGCGACGAGCCTGAGCAGGGTGGATTTGCCCGAGCCGTTGACGCCGATCAGCCCGGTACGGCCGGCGGGGAGGGCGGCGTCGAGCCCGTCGAGCACGACCGTGCCGTCCGGCCAGGCGAACGAGAGACGGTCGCAGACGATGGAGGATGACGTGGGGAATGACATGGGGCGGCTCCCGGTGAGGTGTCGTGGTCTTCTTCGCTGACACGGGAGACACCGCGGGCGCGCACGCCCCGCAGGGGGGAACCCAGGAAAGAAGCCGCCGCCGGAGACGGGGAGCATTCCGCTGAGGTCGAAGCGCGCCGGGCCGGTGAACGGCTCTCGCAAGCGCGGTGTCCGAAACCTCAGAACTCCACCGGACTCCCCCAGGGACGACGACAGGACGCCATCGACGGTACGTCGGCGCTCCGGACGCGTCAATTCTTTTTTCCGCCCGTCTTCTCCGCCCGCCCGGCGCGCCGGTGTCCGCCCGGCGCGCGTCCACCCGGCATGCACGCGTCCGCCCGGCGCGCGTCCGCCCGGCGGGTCAATCGACGGGGCGCAGGACCAGCAGCGAGCGGGGGCGCTTGGTGAAGCGCACCTCGCCCGCGGCGGTGAACACCTCCCCGTCGCAGGCGATGCGCAGACGGCCGGAGGGCGAGGAGATCCGCAGGGTGTCGGCCTGCCACTGCCGGTAGTGGCGGGAGAGCTTGAACCGGCCGGTCAGGACGCTGATCAGGGCGCGCACCCGGGGCAGCCGGTCGGCCGCGGTCAGGATCCGCACGTCCAGCAGGCCGTCCTCCAGCCGCTCGCGGCGGGTGGGCGCGGCGCCGCGCACCTCGTAGCGGCAGTTGCCCACGAACACCAGCCAGGCGCGGCGCGGCACGCCGTCCACGACGAGGTCGACGGGGCGCGCGTCATCTCGCCCGAGCACCTCGGCCATCGCCCACAGCAGCGCGGGCCACTTGCCGATCCGGCCCCGCCGCCGCTCCCGTCCGGCCAGCACCTCCGGGTAGACGCCCAGGCTCGCGGAGTCGACGAAGGTCCGCCCGGCGGCCTCGCCGACGTCGACGCTCACCAGGTCGCCGGAGCGGTAGGCGGCGACGGCCTCGTCAGCGGTCAGCACGCCCAGCGCGCGGGCGAAGTCACCGGGCGGGCCGGAGGGCACGACCAGCAGCGGGGTGGCGGTCCGCGCCACCTGCCCGGCGGCCCTGCTCACCAGTGCGTCGTCTCCGGCCACGGCGAGCACCTTGGCCCGCGAGGCGGCCTGGCGCACCACCTCGCCGAGGTCGTCGCCGGGGCCCGGCTCGCGGATCTCCGCCCGGGGCAGCGCGGCGCGCAGCACGTCCGCCGTCCTCGTCCCCGCCTCCGCGGCACCCGCCCCTCTCCCCGGGCCCGCCCCCTCGTCGACCACGGCGACCACGCCCTCGCCCTCCGGGTCGAGCGGGACGGGAGGGGCGGTGACGGCGGCCCGGGCCCGGCCCGCCTCGGCGGCCTCCGGCCACAGGCGCAGGGTGATCGCTCCGGCGGCCACGCCGACCGCCGCCCCGGCCAGCACGTCCCCCGGGTAGTGCACGCCGGTGTAGACGCGGGAGAAGCACACCCCCGCCGCGAGCAGCCCGACGGGCACGGCGACGGCCCGGGGCGCCTCCATGGCCACGGCGGCGGCGAACGCGGCGGCCGAGGCGGAGTGCCCGGAGGGGAACGACGCCGAGAGCGGCATCTTGACCAGCCGCGCCAGCGGGAGCCCTTCGGCGGACGGCCGGGACCGGCGGAACGCCTGCTTGCCCACCAGGTTGACCAGGGGGCTGGCCAGGCTGACCGCGAGCAGCCCCCGGGTGGCGGCCCGGCGCAGCGGCCGCCGCCCGCTGACCGCGAGCGCGCCGGCGATCCCCGCCCAGAGCAGGGAGTTGTCCGCCGCGCGCGACAGCGCGGGGACCACACGCTCGAGACCGGGCAGCCGCGCGCCCGCCACGGCGGCGAACAACCGCCGGTCCATCCTGCCCAGCCGCTCCGCCAGCCGCATCCGTCCACGTCCTTTCGAATGACGAGCAAATGAACAGGAACGTAATTCTGTCGACCATCCCCCTATCCCCCGCGCACCCCTTTTATTCACCGCAGATAATCCCCAAAAAAGGGGCTTTTCCTGAAATGAGGTGTGATGAAGCGGCCGATCGGCATCGCTCTGGCAGTGCTGCTCGCCGCCGTGGTCGCGGTGGCCGTCCACCTCGGCGACGGCGGCGGCGGGCCCGTCGTGGTGCGGGGGGTCATCGGCTCCGAGAAGGAGCCCTTCTTCAACGATCCCCGGGTGCGCGCGGCGTTCGAGGAGCACGGGCTGCGGGTGGAGGTGGAGACCGCCGGTTCCCGGCAGATCGCCACCGGATTCGAGCTGGACGGCTACGCCTTCGCGTTCCCCTCCAGCCTCCCCGCGGCGGACAGGATCGCCAGGGACCGGAAGGTCACCCGGGTCTTCTCCCCCTTCCATTCGCCCATGGCGGTGGCCACCTTCGAGCCGATCGTCCGCGTCCTGGCCGGCGCCGGGCTGGTGCGCGACTCCGGCCAGGGCCACCAGATCTTCGACGTCGCCGCCTATCTCGACCTGGTCGCCGAGGGCGCCCGCTGGGACCGCCTGCCCGGCAACACCGCCTACCCGGCGCGCAAGCGGGTGCTGCTGACCACCACCGACGTGCGGACCTCCAACTCCGCCGCCATGTACCTGGCGATGACCAGCTACGTCGCGGGCGGCAACGACGTCGTCGACTCCGCCGCGCAGGTGCCCGGGCTGGCCGAGAAGCTGGCGCCGCTCTTCCTCGACCAGGGGTATTCACAGGCCTCCAGCGAGGCGCCGTTCCAGGACTACCTGGTCATGGGATCCGGCAAGACGCCGATGGTCGTGATCTACGAGGCGCAGTACCTGTCCCGGCTGTTCTCCGGCGACGGGTCGATCACCTCCGACATGCGGCTGCTCTACCCGGCACCGACCGTGCTCAGCAAGCACACGCTGGTGCCGCTCACCGCGCAGGGGGAGCGGGTCGGGCGGCTGCTGACCGAGGATCCCGGGCTGCGCGCCCTCGCCGCGCGGCACGGGTTCCGCACCGCCGACCCCGGGGCCTTCACCGACCTGGCCGCCCGCCACCGGGCGCCGGTCGCGCGGAACCTGGTGGACGTGGTCGAGCCGCCCGCCTACGAGCACCTGGACCAGCTCATCACCGGCATCGAGCGGCTCTACGCCGGCGGTGCCGCCCCCCGGACCGAAGGAGGGTCCTGAAACCGTGACAGACAGCACCGGCGGCACCGCGGGCACGGCCGGGGACGGCCTGACGCCCACCCCGCCCGCGACCGCGGGCGGTCTCACGCTCACTCCCCCCGCGGCCGCGGGCGGCCCGACGCTCACGCCGCCCGCCCCGGTGGGGGCCGTACCGGCGCAGCAGGCCGCGACCATGCTGCCGCTTCCCGAGGAGCGCCGGGCCGAGCTGACCGCCAGGGCACGGGACTTCGCGGCGGAGCTGGCCGCGCTGGACCCCCGGGTGCCGGACTTCACCCGCAGGGTGAACGACATCTCCTCGATGGGCGACGGCGAGATCCGCTCCGCCTCCCAGGTGGCCGGGCGCATGCTCAAGCGCCCGGTGGCGGCCCTGTCGGCCGCCGAGGGCGAGGGCGCGGACGCCCAGGGGCGGGTGGCGGGGCGGCTGGTGGAGCTGCGCCGCACCGTGGTGGACCTCGACCCGAAGCAGGCGGCGAGCGGGCCGCGCAGACTGCTGGGCCTGATCCCCTTCGGTGACCGGCTCCGCGACTACTTCGCCAGGTACTCCTCCGCGCAGAAGCACCTCGACGACATCGTCCGGGCGCTGAAGTCCGGCCAGGACGAGCTGCTCAAGGACAACGCCGCGATCGAGGGCGAGAAGGCGAACCTGTGGGAGGCGATGACCCGGCTGCAGGAGTACGCGGTGCTGGCCTCCGCGCTCGACGCCACCCTGGAGGAGCACCTGCTCCAGCTGGAGGCGACCGACCCGGAGCGGGCGACCGCGCTCCGCTCGGACGCGCTGTTCGCCGTACGGCAGAAGCACCAGGACATCCTCACCCAGCTGGCCGTCTCCGTGCAGGGCTATCTGGCCCTGGACCTGGTCCGCAAGAACAACCAGGAGCTCATCAAGGGCGTGGACCGGGCGACCACCACGACGATCGCCGCGCTGCGCACCGCGGTGGTCGTGGCGCAGGCCCTGGCGAACCAGAAACTGGTGCTGGACCAGATCACCGCGCTCAACTCCGTGACCGGCGACCTGATCCTGGCCACCGGCGAGATGCTCCGCACCCAGGCGGGCGCGATCCAGAACCAGGCCGCCGCCGCCACCGTGGACATGGACACGCTCCGCAGGGCGTTCGACGACGTCTACGCCACCATGGACATGATCGACGCCTTCCGCGCGCAGGCCGTGCGGAACATGGCCGTCACCGTGGAGAGCCTGACCACCGAACTGGAGCACGCCAGGACCTACGTCGAGCGGGCGGCCGTGCGGGCGGAGGCGGACCGGTGAGCGCGGTGCGCGGCGGCGCGCAGGGAGTCTGGAGGGCGCTGCGGCGGGCGGCCGCCGCGGCGGTGGCGGCGGCGCTGTCGCTCGGCGCGGCGGCGTGCGGCTCCGGCGCCGAGCACCAGGACGGGCCCGACGTGCTGCGCATCCTGGCCGGCAGCGAGGTGGCGGACATGGAGCCGCTGCTGGAGCGGTCCGGGGTGAAGGTCAGGTTCACCTACACCGGCACCCTGGACGGGGCCGAGCAGGTGGCGTCCGGCGGCGCCGACGGCCGCTACGACGCCGTCTGGTTCTCCTCCAACCGCTACCTGTCGCTGATCGACGGCGCGCGGGCCCGGCTGTCCACCGAGACCCGGACCATGGTCTCCCCGGTGCTGCTCGGCCTGCGCACCGCCAAGGCCGCCGAACTCGGCTGGGCGGACGGCAGGGCCACCTGGGAGGAGATCGCCACCGCCGCCGCCGGCGGGCGCTTCACCTTCGGCATGACCAACCCGGCCTCGTCCAACTCGGGCTTCTCCGCGCTGGTCGGCGTGGCCGCCGGGCTCTCGGGCGCCGACGGGGCGCTGACCGCCGAGCAGGTCGCCTCGGTGACGCCCCGGCTGAAGGAGTTCTTCACCGCCCAGAGGCTCACCTCGGGCTCCTCCGGCTGGCTGGCCGAGGCCTACGCGCGAGGCGGCGGGGTGGACGGCCTCGTCAACTACGAGTCGGTGCTGCTGGGCATGACGGGCCTGACCCTCGTCCGCCCGTCCGACGGCGTGGTCACCGCGGACTACCCGCTGACCCTGCTGGCCTCGGCCCCGGCGGAGAAGAAGGAGCTGTACGGCAGGCTGGCCGCCTGGCTGCGCACGCCGGGCACGCAGCGGGAGATCATGGCCGTCACCCACCGGCGGCCGGCCGTGCCCGAGGTGCAGCCCGGCCCGGAGTTCGGCGCGGAGCCCCTGCTGGAGCTGCCGTTCCCCAACCGCCGCGCCACCGCCGACGGGCTGATCACCGCCTACCTCGACGAGCTGCGGGTCCCGGCGCACGCGTTCTTCGTGCTGGACACCTCCGGCTCGATGGAGGGCGGGCGGATCGACGCCCTCCGCGAGGCCCTGGTCACGCTGACCGGTGCCGACCGCTCGGCCTCCGGGACGTTCTCCCGGTTCCGCAGCCGCGAGACCGTGACCATGATCCCGTTCAGCGGGGAGGTGGGCGCCGAGCGCACCTTCGTCCTGCCGGAGAGCGGCCCGGAACCGGTGCTCGCGCAGATCAGGCAGTACGCCGAGGACCTGCGGGCGCGCGGCGGCACCGCGATCTACAACGGGCTGCGGGCCGCCTACGCGCAGAGCACCGCGGGCGACGCCGGCCACTACGTCTCTGTCGTGCTGATGACCGACGGGGAGAACACCGACGGCACCTCCTTCGAGGACTTCGAGTCCCTGTACCGGATGATCCCGCAGGGACGGCGGCCGCGGACCTTCGTGGTGCTGTTCGGCGAGAGCGACGTGGCGGAGATGAAGCGCGTCGCGGAGCTGACCGGAGGCGCCGTCTTCGACGCCCGCGACGGCTCCCTCGCCGAGGTCTTCAAGGAGATCCGTGGCTACCAGTGACCGGCACCGCCGCGGACCGGGCCGCACCGGCGCCGGCGGCAGGGTGCTGGGCTATCTCGGTTCCACCCGGAACATCACCGGCTGCGTGCTCGCCCTGACCGGCCTGGCCGCGCACTTCCTCGGGCTGGCGGGCACGCTCTGGCCGCTGGTGGTCGCCGGCCTGTACGGCGCCGGCGCGCTGCTGGCCCCGCCCGAGCCGGCCCGCGCGGCCGTCTCCCTCGCCGGGGCCGGACCCGGCGCGCTCCGCACCGAACTGGACGCGCTGCGGCGCCGGGTGGCCGGGTCCGGCCTTCCGGCCGACGTGGCGGCCAGGGTGGAGGGCCTGACCGGACTGCTGGAGGGGATGCTGGGGCGGGCGGAGGCGCTGGCCGCCTCCCCCGACCACCTGCACGTCGTCTCCCAGACGATCCGCGACTACCTCCCGGCGAGCCTGGACGCCTACGCCGCCCTGCCCCGCTCCTACGCGATGGAGCGCCGGGACGGCGACGGGCGCAGCCCGCACGAGGAGCTCCTGGACCAGCTCGACCTGCTGGACGGCGGGCTCCGCGAGATCGCGCGGGCCGTGCACCGGGGCGACGAACAGGCCCTGCGCGACCAGGGCCGCTTCCTGCGCGACCGGTTCGGCCGCTCGGAGCTGGATCTCTAACTCCGGCCCGCGCGGCACGGCCTCCGCCCTCCCCCCGCGGGCGCGGCGTCCCTCCCCCGGGCGGGGCAGGGGTTTGCCTCCCCGCTGCGGGGATAGGTGCCGTCCTCGTCCGAGAGAACACGACGACCGAGGAGGGACGACCGTGGGCACCGAAGACAAGATCTCCAACAAGGCCGAGGAACTCAAGGGCCGGGCCAAGGAGAACGTGGGCTACGCCACCGGCGACGAGGAGCTGCGCGCCGAGGGCCGGGCCGACCAGGCCGAGGGCAACATCAAGCAGGCGGGCGAGAAGGTCAAGGACGCCGGGAAGAAGATCAAGGACGCTTTCACGCGCTGACGGACCGGCGTTCGCCTGACGGCACGGCGGGGGCCTGCGGGCCCCCGCCGTTCCCGTGCGCCCCCGCCCGCCACCAGGCGACGATCCACGCCGCCTCCACGGCCGCGTCGAGCAGGTAGACCGGCCGGATGCGCCGGCGCGCCACGTAGACCACGTCGATCACCGCCAGGGTCGCCGCGGTCGCGACGCCCACCCGCCGCGCGTGCACGCGCCCCTCGGCCGTCGCGGCGCCCCGCAACTGCGACCAGCCGATCCCGGCCAGCAGCCCGCCCACCGTGCGGACCAGCCAGTCGTCCTCCTTGGGGCCGGAGACCTTCTCGAAGCTCGGCAGGTGGACCAGCGGCCACACCCCCGACAGCACGTTGAAGGCGCCGTGCCACAGCGCCAGCCGGGCCGCGCCGGACCTCTTTCCCGAACCTTCTCCCATGCGTGGCCGGTGCCCGGGGTCCCAGCGGGCAAACACCCGCCATGCAGGGGCGGCACCCGGTCCGGGTTTCGCCACCGGCACGCGGGTAGCCCAGCGGTACACCGAAGGGAGAACGACATGACCGAGCGCCAGACGGTGCCCGAGATGATGAAGGAGAACGACGTCGTCGACCTGCTCATCCGGCAGCACGCGATGATCAGGGACATGTTCGACGAGGTCGAGAAGGCCACCGCCAGCGAGCGGGAGGAGGCCTTCCGGCGCCTGGTCCGGATGCTGGCCGTGCACGAGACGGCCGAGGAGGAGATCGTGCACCCGTACGCCCGGCGCAAGCTGGAGGGCGGGGACGCGGTGGTCGACGACCGTCTGGCCGAGGAGCACGAGGCCAAGAAACTCCTGATGGCCATGGACAAGGCCGGAGTCGAGGACTCCCGGTTCATGACGAACCTGGCGGTGCTGCGGGCCTCCGTGATGGCCCACGCGCGCAGCGAGGAGCGCTACGAGTTCACCCAGCTGCGCGCCCGCACCAGCGAGACCGAGCGGCGCGCCATGGCCGCCGGGCTGAAGGCCGCCGAGGCGATGGCCCCCACCCACCCCCACCCGGGTGTCGAGTCGGCGACCAAGAACATCCTGGTGGGCACGCCGGTGGCGATGATGGACCGGATCCGCGACGTGATCCGCAACGCGATGAAGGAGGACTGAGCGCGCCGCCTCACCGCGGCCGCCGGTGTGCCTCCCGCGGGAAGCGTACGGCCCGCACCCCGGCGAGGGGTGCGGGCCGTACGCCGTACCGGGCCGGAGACCGGTCCCGGACGGCGGGCCGCGTCAGCGGATCTGGCGGAGGCTGGCCACCGGGTGGTCGCCCTCCATCTGGTGGCGGTACTCCCGGCCGGACTTGGCGCGGTTCTCGTCGATGACGAGCTCGCTCGGCGGCTTCTCCCCGTTGTGCACGGCCGCCTGCAGCTTCTCGAACCGCTCGTGCATGTCCTGCACGTAGCCGGTGCCGATGGTGGTGTAGTCGATCTGCGTGGCCAGCAGCTCGCGCAGGTAGGCCTTGTTCGGCTCGAAGGTCACCGGGGCCGGCAGGTGCGGGGCCAGGACCTCCTCCGGCTCGCGGCCGTCGTGCCGCTTGAACAGCTCGGCGGCCAGGCGCAGGTGCTCCAGCTCCATGTTGAGGTGGAGCTCCCAGATCGCCTTCACCTTCGGGTCGGACTCGGTCTCCATGAACGAGTGGTACAGGTAGCACTCGTTGTACTCGTGGTTGAGCAGCATCTCCCACCACGTCTCCCCCGGGTCGACCAGCGACTCGTAGTGGGTGACGTGCTCCTCCTCGATCATCCCGATCTCCTGGTAGAGCTGGCGGGCGATCGGCTCCATGTACGTCGGGCCGACGTTCATGTAGAAGTTCATGGTCTGCTGCTCGGCCGCCATGATCGTCAGCGCGTGCATCTTGGAGATCGGCTCGACCGTGCTCCGGTCGTACGGCTCGCGCACGTTGTCGATCGGGTGCCGGTGGTGCAGGTAGGTCGGCCGGCCCGGCATGACCTCGGTCAGCCCGTCGACGATCCTCTCGGCCTTGCGGTGCTCGATCATCTCGAACAGGTTGGCGTACCGGTACAGGTGGTCGAAGTCCTCCAGCACGCCGAACTGGTAGGCCTGCTTGAGGTAGGGGTCCGGCTCCATCCGCGCGACCCACGCCGTCAGGTCCACCGCGACCTGCTCGTAGGCGAGCGTGGTCTCCAGCACCGAGGCCAGGCCTGGCAGCAGCCAGTTGACGGCCTTCTGCTGCTGCGCCTCGATGTAGCGGACCTCGGCCAGCTGGTGCTTGACCGCCATGTCGGGGCAGTGCCGGGCCATGTGGTGGCTGAAGAAGACCGCCTCGGTCTCGATGCCGTTCATCGTGATGATCCGGCACCGGGTGTAGGGGTCGGAGTGGTCGGGGTCGATCGGCATGACGTTCAGCTCACGCCAGTTGCGCAGCTGCCGGTCCAGCGGGATCCCCCGCTCCTGCAACGGATTGAAGGTCATTCGCCTCTCCTCGTTCGGTGGCTGTAGGCGTGGATCGGCTGCCCTACCCTCTGGTCTCGCGGAGCAACCCGGCCTCATCCGCCACCTTCCCCGGCCCGTCCCTCCTCCCTGCTCGGCGCGGGGAAAATCATCGTCAACCGGCGGGCCCGGCCCGGATCCCGAGGCGCGCGACCGGACGCCGCCCGCGCTCCGCGGGACCCGGCCCGGCTCGCTCCTCGCCGGTCCCGCCGGGCCCCGGGTCACTCCTCGTCGGTCCCCCCGGGCGCCGGGTCGCTCAGGTCGTGGCCGCGGGCGGTCAGCTCGGCCTGGATCGCGTCGCAGACCGTCTCCACCACCGTGACCCGGGCCAGCCGCTTGTCGTCGGCGGCGACGACGTGCCAGGGCGCGGCGGGGTGGTCGGTGCGCTCCAGCATCTCCTCGACCGCGATCTCGTACTGCGCCCGCTTGTCCCGGTTGCGCCAGTCCTCGGCGGTGAGC
The DNA here is from genome assembly GCF_042650625.1 of Planomonospora corallina. Classification (NCBI taxonomy): domain Bacteria; kingdom Bacillati; phylum Actinomycetota; class Actinomycetes; order Streptosporangiales; family Streptosporangiaceae; genus Planomonospora; species Planomonospora corallina. The sequence continues at coordinate 971,607 of NZ_JBHSBM010000017.1, read as the reverse complement.
TTCCAGGCGCGCAGCGGGTCGTCCGCCCGGGACTGGAAGCGGCGCAGCTGCTCCTCCTCCGAGACGTGCATCCAGAACTTGACGATGATCATGCCCTCGGCGGCGAGGGTCCGCTCGAACTCCACGATCTCGCCGTAGGCGCGGGACCACTGCTCCTCCGTGGCGAAGCCCTCCACCCGCTCCACCAGCACCCGCCCGTACCAGGAGCGGTCGAGCACCGCCATGCCGCCCCAGCCCGGCAGGACCTTCCAGAAGCGCCACAGGAAATGGTGCCTGTGCTCGTCGGGGGTCGGGGCGGAGAACTGGGCGACCCGGACGTGCCGGGGGTCGAGCGGCCGGACGAGGCGCTTGATCGCACCGCCCTTGCCGGAGGCGTCCCAGCCCTCGAACACCACGCAGAGCGGAGGGCCGACGCGCTTGTCGCCGATCTGCCCGCCCAGCATGAGGCGGAGCCGGAGCAGCCGGTACAGCCCGGCCTCGAGCCGTTCGGCCGCCTCCTTCTTCGGCAGCCTGCGGGACAGGTCGATCTCAGCCAGTCGGTTCATTCGTTCGTCTCCAACCCGGGGGTCCCGGCCCTCGGGCCGGGTGCTCACACCGACCAGCCTCGCACGGATCACCGCACGGTGATCCGGAAGGTCGCCTCGCCGGAGTAGCGGCGGCTCTGCTCGTCGGCGGGGACGCGGCCGACCGGGCAGCGCCAGCAGTTGGAGATCGTGACCGAGGCCGTGCCGGGGCGCTTGGCATTGAACACGTAGTAGCGGGTGCCGCCCCCGCCGGTGGTGCCGGGCTCGCCCCCGTGCTCGTACTCGTCGCCGATGTACGACAGCAGCGCCACGTCGGGCAGCTCCTCCAGCTTCCAGCTGTCACCGACGGAGGCGTTCTCGGCCACCGCGAGGGAGAACCGCTCGCCGGGGGCGACCTCGACGGGGACCGTGGCGCCGACCCGCCCCTCGGCGACCTTCCCGTAGTCGCCGACGGCCCTGCCGCCGCCGCAGCCCCCGACCAGTGTCACCAGCACCGTCAGCACCGCGGCGGCGGCCGTCGTTCGAAACGTCACGCGGGCCAGGGTACCGAGCCGGACCGTGCCCGGCCCGGCGCGGTACGCCTCCCGGCCCCGCCGGGCTCAGCTCAGCCTGCTCCGGTACACCTCGCGGGCCCGCCCGTACAGGGCCAGGTGGTCGTCGAGCTGCCCGGGGGCGTCGAACCTGCCCTCCCGGCGGACCATCGCCTCCAGGCGGTCGAGCCACTCCAGGCACCAGCGGACGTCTTCGGGGCGGGCCACGGAGCGGCCGCCCGAGTCGAGATGGACGGGGCTGGTGTGCGCGTGCACCCCGGTGGGGTGGAAGCTGCGCTCGTGCGGCCCGCCGGAGGCGACCGCGACCACGTAGGTCGGCCCGTCCACGACCAGCTCGGCCGTGACCTCCAGGACGGGGGCGGCCCCGCCGCCGGTCGTGACGGCCGCCGCCACGCCCGGTCCGGCGGTGGCCGCGCCGTCGGCGGCGCCCGCGGCGACGACCCCGCCGGCGGTGCGGATCTCCAGCCGCTCCACCTCCGGCCCGACGGCCCTGGCCGTCACCGTCACCCGGGCACCGGGCGGCAGGTCCAGCGTGTCACCGGGTCCGTGCCCGTCGACCGACAGCTCCAGCCAGGGGCCGGTGGTGGCGAAGGTGCGGCCCCGCCGGATCGCCTCGGCGAACGACGCCGCCGACAGCGGCCCGTCCAGCCGCGCGTAGACCCGCTCCCAGCCGGGCGGGCTGGACTGGTTGCCGCGGCGGGCGAAGGAGAGCATGGAGTCGGTCCCGGCGGTGACCGCGAGCCGGTTCCCCGCCCCGATCAGGCGCCGGTAGACCAGGGCGGCCCCCAGGACCGACGAGTGGTTGAGCACGTCGAGGCTGTCGACCAGGCCGAGCGCCGCGTCCGCGACGATCTCCCGGGCCGAGCAGTTGCGCCGCCGGAGCAGGGCCGCCTCGGGACCGTCGTCCTCGCCGATCGGCGCGTGGAACGGATGGCTGTAGCCGGTGACCGCGCCCAGGCCGCGCAGCTCCTCGCAGGCGGCGATGTTGGGCGGCCAGTCGGCCGTGCCGAGGAAGCCCGTGTGGAAGCGGGAGGGCGGCGCGGCGGGGGCGAAGGCGTAGAAGTGACCGAGCAGGTCGTTGCGGTACTCGACGCCGATCCGCGCCAGGTGGGTCGCGTCCGACCAGGGCAGGTCCTCGCCCGCCCAGTGCTCCAGCGCCTCGGCGTCGTAGACCCGCGCCGAGGAGACGTTCCCGGCGACCAGGTTGAGCACGTGCAGGTCCTCGCCGTGCTGCATGGCCGCGGCCAGGGCGGGGGTGCCGACCATGTCCCCGGCCCAGTTGAGGTGGACGTGCATGTCCCCGCCGTACCAGCCGCGGGCCGCGGCGTCGTAGAGCCGCTCCGGGACCAGCTCGACCAGCGTCTCCTGTCCCGGCACGGGCGTGACGGCCGCCTCGGCCGTGCCGTACTCCATGCCGCGGCCCACCCGCACGGTGAGCGGCTCGGCCGGGACGTCCAGGAGCAGGTCGTCGCCGTGGAAGTAGGGCCGCACGTGGGCGTCGCGCCGGTGCGGGGCGCCGGGCGGGTACCATCCCTGGCCGTGCTCGCCGTACACGCTCCACCGGCACGGCACGCCGGCGCGCACCCGCAGGCGGGCGGCGGGCACGCGGCGGGTCAGCGGGGACAGGTCGATCCGCCGCCCGTCCGCGACGACCTCGCTGCCGGAGGTGATCGGGACCAGCGCGGCGCCGCGCGGCCCGATCTCGTACGGCCGGCCGTCCACGAGCACGGTCGCGGGCTCGTCACGGGCGGAGTCCACCAGCAGCGTCGTGCGCAGCGGCCGGTCGTCGAGCACGGCCAGCGTCCTGGCCTCCAGTACGGCCTCCAGTACGGCCTCCGGTGCTGCTTCCGGTGCTGCTTCCGGTGCTGCCTCCTGCGCGCCGGAGCCGCCGGACAGGCGGAGCGCGGCGAGGTTCTCCAGCACCTCGCCCGCCAGGACGTCGCGGACCACGTCCGCCATGTCGAGCTCGCACAGGTGCTCCTCGAGCCGTCCGGGGTCCGCGCCGGGATGGCGCTCGGCGACCTTCCGGTGGCAGACGCCCCAGAAGTCACGCGGGCCCATCAGGTAGGCGTCGGTGACCATCGACTTCACGTAGAAGATCTGGTCCTCACCCCAGGTGACCCCGTGCTCGGCCAGCAGCGCCCGGTAGCCGTCCAGGGCCTTCGCCACCGCCGGGGGGAGATCCAAATCGTCGCACATGCGTCCTCCTCGGGCCGGATCGCCTTGATCATCGCGATCGTGGCACGGCGGGTGCGGAGCGTGAAGGGCACGCCGTACCGGCGAATGGCTTTTCTCCCTCCCGGGGTGGAGATATGTGACTACTGGATGGGCTCCAGCCTCCCCGGGCCGGCGACCCGGTCGGGGCCGAGGCGGACCTTCATCGCGTGCTCCACCAGGGTGATCAGGACCTCCTTGCCGGACTGCCGCCTGCGTGCGTCCCCGAGCACGATCGGGACGTCCTCGGGGAGGGTCAGGCCGAGCCGTACCTCGTCCAGGTCGTAGCGGCGGGCGCCGTCGAAGCAGTTGACCGCGACGACGAAGGGCGTCTCGCGCCGCTCGAAGTAGTCCAGGGCGGGGAAGCAGTCGGCCAGCCGGCGTGTGTCCGCCAGCACGACCGCGCCCAGCGCGCCCAGCGCCAGCTCGTCCCAGAGGAACCAGAACCGCTCCTGCCCAGGGGTGCCGAACAGGTAGAGCCGGTAGGCGTCCCCAATCGTGATGCGGCCGAAGTCCATCGCGACGGTCGTGGTGCCCTTGCTCTCCACGCCGGACAGGTCGTCGACGCCCACCCCCCGGTCGGTCAGCGTCTCCTCGGTGCGCAGCGGCTCGATCTCGGAGACCGCGCCCACCAGGGTGGTCTTGCCCGCGCCGAATCCGCCCGCGACCAGGATCTTGATCGCCTTGGGGAGCACCGCCCGCCCGGCGTCGCGGCTAGAGCGCACGGAGTCCATCGAGCACCGCCCTGTAGAGCCTCTCGTCGTTCATGTCCGTCTCCGTCTGGGGTTCTTGCAGGGCGATGTATCCCTGGTCGAGCAGGTCGCTGAGCAGGACGCGGACGGTGCCCGCCGGCAGGTTGACGTGCGCGGCCAGCTCGGCCACCGACTGCGGGTACATGCACAGCCGCAGGATCTCCAGGCACTCGGGGCCCAGGCCGGCGTCGCCCGGCACGGCGGGGCGGACGGTCACCGCCAGGGTGATGAGGTCGAACCGGCCGCGGACCGGCTCGGTCCTGCCCCGGGTGAGGACGTAGGGCCGGACGATCGGCCCCGCGTCGGCGTCGACCCACTGCACGTCGGGATGGTCGCCGTGGCCGCCCATCAGGCGCCGCCGTCGCCGGAGGAGGCCGTCGCGCGGGCCGGCGAGGTGAGGTACTGCCCGACCCGGGTGACGAGCATGGCCATCTCGTAGGCGACGAGGCCGACGTCGGCCTCGTGCGTGCAGAGGACGGCCAGGCAGGCGCCCTGCCCCGCGGCGGAGACGATCAGGTACGCCGAGCTCATCTCGATGATGGTCTGGCGCACCGTGCCGCCGCCCACCCGTTCGCTGACGCCCCTGCCGAGGCTCTGGATCGCCGAGCCCACCGCGGCCAGGTGCTCGGCGTCGGCGGGGCCGAGCCCCGCGGAGGCGGCCATGAGCAGGCCGTCGGTGGAGAAGACGATGCCCTTCTCCGCTTCGGTCACCCGTGTGACCAGGTCGTCGAGCAACCAGGCCAGATCGGTGACGGATCCTGTTCCCTGCACCACTTGTCGTCCTCTCTCTGCCGTTCGGACCTGCGGCCTCCGGCGTCCCGCCGGAAGCGGGGCCGGCCTGTGCGCGTCGTGGCCGCCGCGGGGATCGTGCGGCCGCACGGGGATCACGTGGCCGCGTGGGGATCACGCGGACGCCGCGGGATCACACGGACGGCCGGGCGTCGTCCGCGGGCTCGCCGCCCCGGGCGAGCAGCTGCGCGGCGTCGGAGCGGCCCCGGCGGGTGCCCGCCTGGAAGGAGGAGAAGGCCGCGCGGATCTCCTCGGGGGAGCGCTCGTCGTCCTGTGCCGGCTGCGGCGCCGCGAGCGGCTCCTCCTCGCGCAGCGGCACGGCGAGGTGGGTCTGCGGGACCCGGCGGGGCAGACCGCCAGGGGTGTGGCTGGTGTCGGGCGGCGGCGGGACGGACGGCCGCGCGGGGACCGTGCCGGGCGCGGAGGCCTCCCGCCCGTCGAGGCGCCCTTCGGGGGACCGGTCGTGGGGCCGGTCGAGGGGGCCGTGTCCCGCCCGCGCCCCGCCGGTGGTGTCCATGGCGTTCTCCTTCAGCTCTGCCGTGCCGTTCCCCGTCCCGGCAGGCCCCGCCGTGCCGGGGAACGGCTCCGCCACGGCAGGAGGGGCCGTGTCCCATCCGCGTCCCGCCGGAGCGGAGACGGTGCCGATCCCCAGCGGGTCCGCCTCCCACGAGGGCGGGACGGCGGGCGCCCCGCGCCGGCCGGCGGCCCGGTCGGCGGTCCGCTCGCCGGTCCGGCCGGCGCTCAAGTCGACGGCCCGCTCGATGGTCCGCTCGATGGTCTCCGTGCGGGCCGCGGGGACGGACTCCGCCGAAGCCGCAGGGAGGCTCCCGGTGCGCGCCGCGGGCACGCTCACCGGCTCGGGGTTCCCCGATCCGCTCCGGTGGACGATGAGCTCCTGCGGGACCAGCACCACGACGGTCGTGCCGCCGTACGGCGAGGCCTTGAAGGTCACCCGGATGCCGTGCCGCTCGGCCAGCCGGCTGACCACGTACAGTCCCAGCCGGGCGTTGCCGGCCAGTTTGAGCTCGGGCGGGTTGGCGATGCGCCCGTTGGCCTCGGCGATGTCCTGCTCGCTCATGCCCAGGCCCCGGTCCTCGATCTCGACGGCGTAGCCGTGGGCCACGGCGTGGCCGCTGACCTTCACCGTCGTGTAGGGCGGGGAGAAGGAGGCGGCGTTCTCGACCAGCTCGGCCACCAGGTGGATGACGTCGCCCACGGCCCGCCCGTCCAGCGACGCCTCGCCCATCGGGAGCACGTCGACCCGGGTGTAGTCCTCGATCTCCGCCAGGGCGCCGCGCACCACGTCGAGCATCGGGACCGACTCGCGCCAGGCCCGGCCGGGGGCGGCCCCCGCCAGTACGAGGAGGTTCTCCGCGTAGCGCCGCATGCGGGTCGCCAGGTGGTCCAGCCGGAACAGGTCGCGCAGCTCCTGCGGGTCCTGCTCGCGCCGCTCCATGGAGTCCAGCACGCTCAGCTGGCGGTGGACCAGTCCCTGCGTGCGGCGGGCGAGGTTGCGCAGGATGTCGGCGATGTCGCGGCGGAGCTGGGCCTGCTCCACCGCGACCTTGATCGCGGTCCGCTGGACGGCGTTGAACGCCTGGCCGACCTGCCCGATCTGGTCCTCGCCGAACTTCAGCGGCGGGGCCTCGACGGCGACGTCCACCTCCTCACCGTGGCCGATGCGCTCGACCACGCCGGGCAGGCGCCGGTCGGCCAGCTCCCGGGCCGCGTCCCGGAGCTTCTCCAGCTGCTGGACCAGGGCGCGGGCCGTGGTGATGGACAGGACGACCGAGGCGATGACGGCGACGAGTCCCAGGCCGCCGGCCAGCACGAGCCGGACGACCACGCCGGCGACGACCGGGGTGGAGCGCTCGATCAGGTTGGCGCCGCCCGTGATCGCGAGGTTCCAGAGCCCCGCCTGCACGTGCTTGGAGGCGGCGGTCCACTGCTCCAGGTCGACCTGGCCGGACCGCTCGCCCTGCCCGTCCCGGGCCAGCGTGTCCTCCATCGCCCGCAGCCGGGCGAACTGCCCGCTGTCGGCGAGCTCGCGGTAGGTGCCCCGGTCGACCGAGGGCAGCTCGGCCGCCACCTGGTCGAGGAGGAAGCGCTGCGTGCCGACGGTCCGGGTGAACAGGACGCGCTCGGCGTCGGTGAAACCGCCCGCGGCCAGGCCGCCCGCCGCCATGGCGTCCGTCCGGGCGGTCAGCTCCACGACCCGGTTGAGCTGGATGAACGTGCGGACGTCCTTGGCGATCTCCTCGTCGTCCAGGGAGGAGAGCGCGTCGTAGGTGAAGTGGGCGGCGTCGATGATCTCGGTGAACCCCGAGGCGGCCCGGGTCCGGTCCGCGCGGCCGGCGTCGGCCGCCTCGCGCACGGCGGCCAGCCCGTCCAGCCGCCGCATGAGCAGGGCGAGCCGCCGCTCCGCCTCGTCGCTCATCGCCAGCTCCACGGCGGTGGAGGAGCTGGACTCGCGGATGTGCGCCGCGGCCGCGTCGGTGCGTCCGCGCTGGGCCGCGAGCGCCTCGCGCTCCCGGCTGCTCCCGCCGGAGCCGGCCAGCGCGAGCAGGGTGAGCCGCCGCTCGGCCTGGAGCTCGGTCAGGAGCGCGTGCCCCGGCTCGGCCACGCCGGTGTTGAGCGTGGTCACGCCCAGCATGTTGAGGCCGTCGCGGATCGTCACCCAGGCGGTGAACGCCCACAGTGCGGCGAGGGACACCAGCAGCGCCATGATTTTGGTCCGCAGACGCGCATTGCTCAAGCGCATAGCCCCACCCTGGTGAACCGTCGGAAACGAGAAGAATTCACATTGGATTCCGCGATGAGGGCGGGCCGGACGTTCTCCCAGCACACGGCCGGTACGGCGGTGTGCCCCTCACGCACCGCCGAACAGTAGCACGCGGACATTTTCCCCTATGGCCGCATTCGCCACATGAAGCGATTTGTCTATTTTCAGGCAATCTGTCGGTGGTATATATCCACTACGGGAGAGAAAAGATTTATATCCGGAGGCGTTATTCCCCCGGACAGAAAAGATCACGGAGCGAGAAGGATCACCGGCGGCAGAGGGGGCGGCCCCCTGGAGACGCGCCTCTGGAGGAACGCCTCGAGGAGTCCGCCGCGGGAAGCCGGGGAGGAAGCCCGGCCGCCCGGGAGCAGGCCGCCCGGACGCGGGGCGCCCGGACGCGGCCGGCGGTCAGTCGCCCCGGGTGAAGGCCTCGAGGATGCGCTCGGCGGCCAGCGCCGGGGTGAGGGTGCCGTCGAGGACGGCGCGCTCGGCCTCGGCTGCGACGGCCGTCACCGCGGGGTGCTCGCGCAGCCTCCGCAGGAGGCGGTCGGTGACCATGGCCCAGGTCCAGTCGACCTGCTGGCGCCGGCGCCGTTCGGCGAGCTCGCCGGAGACCTCCAGGGCGTCCCGGTGCGCGACGATCCGCCGCCAGAGATCCTCGAGTCCCGCGCCGGTCAGCCCGCTGCAGGTCAGCACCGGGACCGCGCGCTCGGAGCGGAGCAGCCGCAGCGCCCCGGCCAGCTCCCGGGCCGCCTTGCGGGCGTCCTGCTCGTGCGGGCCGTCGGCCTTGTTGATCGCGATCACGTCGGCGAGCTCCAGCACGCCCTTCTTGATGCCCTGGAGCTGGTCGCCGGTCCGGGCGAGCGCGAGCAGCAGGAAGGTGTCCACCATGTCGGCGACGGCGGTCTCCGACTGCCCCACGCCCACGGTCTCCACCAGCACCACGTCGTAGCCGGCGGCCTCGACGACGACCATGGCCTCGCGGGTCGCCCGGGCCACCCCGCCCAGGGTCCCGGCCGTGGGCGAGGGCCGGATGAAGGCGTTCTCGTCGGCGGACAGGCGGGCCATCCGCGTCTTGTCGCCGAGCACGCTCCCGCCCGTCCGGGTGGACGACGGGTCGACGGCGAGCACCGCCACCCGGTGGCCCAGCCCGGTCAGGTGGGTGCCGAGCGCGTCGATGAAGGTGGACTTGCCGACCCCGGGCACGCCGGAGACGCCGATCCTGCGGGCCTTGCCCGCCAGCGGGGCCAGCTCGGCCAGGAGCCGCTGCGCCAGCTCGCGATGGTCGGCCCGGGTGGACTCCACGAGGGTGACGGCCCGGCCGATCCAGCGGCGCGAGCCGGACCGCACCCCGTGGAGGTAGTCCTCAAGACGCATGGCCGAGCCGGGCCGACAGGTCCTTCAGCAGCGTCAGGGCCGCGTCGGCGATGACGGTGCCCGGCGGGAAGATCGCGGCGGCCCCGGCGGCGCGCAGCTCCTCGAAGTCGCCGGGCGGGATGACGCCGCCGACGACGACCATGATGTCGTCGGCGTCGAGGCCGGCCAGGGCCTTCTTCAGCGCGGGCACCAGGGTCAGGTGCCCGGCCGCCAGCGAGGAGACGCCGACCACGTGCACGTCGGCCTCGACTGCCTGGCGGGCGACCTCCTCCGGCGTCTGGAAGAGCGGGCCGACGTCCACGTCGAAGCCGAGGTCGGCGAAGGCGGTGGCGATCACCTTCTGCCCCCGGTCGTGGCCGTCCTGGCCCATCTTGGCGACCAGGATGCGCGGGCGGCGGCCCTCGGCCTTCTCGAACGCCGCGCACGCCTCGCGCACGTCCGCCACGCCCGAGCCGACCTCGTCCCGGTAGACGCCGGAGATCGTGCGGATCTGCCCGGCGTGCCGGCCGAAGACCTTCTCCAGCGCGTCGGAGATCTCCCCGACCGTGGCCTTGGCCCGCGCCGCCGCCACGGCCAGCTCCAGCAGGTTGGCGCCGCCCGCCGCGCCCGCCGTGAGCGCGGCGAGCGCGTCCTCCACCGCCCGCGGGTCGCGCTCGGCGCGCAGCCGGCGCAGCTTGTCCAGCTGCCGCTCCCGCACCGCGGTGTTGTCGACCTTGAGCACCTCGATCGGCTCGTCGGCGTCCGGGCGGTACTTGTTGACGCCGATGACGGGCTGGCGGCCGGAGTCGATGCGCGCCTGGGTGCGGGCGGCGGCCTCCTCGATGCGGAGCTTGGGCAGCCCGGCGTCGATCGCCTTCGCCATGCCGCCCGCCGCCTCGACCTCCTGGATGTGCCCCCAGGCCCGCCTCGCGAGGTCGTGGGTGAGCCGCTCGACGTAGTAGGAGCCGCCCCACGGGTCGATCACCCGGCAGGTGCCCGACTCCTGCTGGAGCAGCAGCTGGGTGTTGCGGGCGATGCGGGCGGAGAAGTCGGTGGGCAGGGCCAGCGCCTCGTCCAGCGCGTTGGTGTGCAGCGACTGGGTGTGGCCCTGGGTGGCGGCCATCGCCTCCACACAGGTCCGCACGACGTTGTTGAACACGTCCTGCGCGGTCAGCGACCAGCCGGAGGTCTGCGAGTGGGTGCGCAGGGACAGCGACTTGGGGTTCTTCGCGCCGAAGCCGCCCACCAGCTTCGCCCAGAGCAGCCGGGCCGCGCGGAGCTTGGCCACCTCCATGAAGAAGTTCATGCCGATGCACCAGAAGAACGACAGGCGCGGCGCGAACCGGTCCACGTCCAGCCCGGCCGCCACGCCCGCGCGCAGGTACTCCACGCCGTCGGCGAGGGTGTAGGCCAGCTCCAGGTCGCAGGTGGCCCCGGCCTCCTGGATGTGGTAGCCGGAGATCGAGATGGAGTTGAACTTCGGCATCTTCTCGCTGGTGTAGGCGAAGATGTCGGAGATGATCCGCATCGACGGCCCCGGCGGGTAGATGTAGGTGTTGCGGACCATGAACTCCTTGAGGATGTCGTTCTGGATGGTCCCGGCCAGCTGCTCGGGCGCCACCCCCTGCTCCTCGGCGGCCACGATGTACAGCGCCAGCACCGGCAGCACCGCGCCGTTCATGGTCATCGACACGCTCATCCTGTCGAGCGGGATCCCGTCGAACAGCTGCCGCATGTCGTAGATCGAGTCGATCGCCACGCCCGCCATGCCGACGTCGCCGGCCACCCGCGGGTGGTCGGAGTCGTAGCCGCGGTGGGTGGCCAGGTCGAAGGCGACCGACAGGCCCTTCTGCCCGGCGGCCAGGTTGCGCCGGTAGAACGCGTTGGACTCCTCGGCGGTGGAGAACCCGGCGTACTGCCGGATGGTCCACGGCTGGTTGACGTACATCGTCGGGTACGGCCCGCGCAGGAACGGCGCGGCCCCCGGGTAGGTCGAGAGGAAGTCCAGGCCCTCGGTGTCGGCGGCCGTGTAGAGCGGCTTGACCGCGATGCCCTCCGGGGTCTCCCACACCAGCTCGGCGGGCTCCTGCCCGGTCGAGCGCCGTACGGCCTCGGCCCAGGCCGCCCCGTCCGGCGCCCCGCCCTGTGCCCCGCCCTGTGCCGCGGTCCCGCCCGCCAGGCCGACCTGCGAGAAGTCGGGAATCATCGGGTCACCCCCAGGTCGTCGGAGGCGGCCGGGCCGTGCGGCCGGGGCACCCCCAGGTCGTCGAAGGTCGTGCGCAGCACGGCGAGGGCGTCGCAGCCGGCGTACAGGCGGCCGTCCACTCCCGCGTGCTCGCCTCTGCCCGCCAGCCAGATCCGTACCGCCCCGGCCCCGGCCAGCGCGGCGGCGACGGCCTCGGCGTGCTCGCCGTACAGCTTGTCGCTGGAGCACAGGCAGGCGACCCGGGCGCCGCTCGCGGTGAAGGCGGCGGCGATCCCGGCGGGGTCGGTCAGCGGCCCGGAGGCGACGGTGGCGATGCCGCCCGCCGCGAAGAGGTTGGCCGCGAACGTGGCGCGGGCGGTGTGCGCGGCCACCGGCCCGATCGTGGCCAGGAAGACGCTCGGCCGCTCCGGCCGCGCGTCGGCCGCCTCGCGCAGCGCCTCGAACTCGCCGGCGTAGTGCACGACCGGCAGGCCGCTCCCCCGGCCGGCCTCCTGCGCGGCCCTGTGATCGGCCCTGTGGTCAGCACTGTGATCGGCGCTGTGATCGGCCCTGTGGTCAGCACTGTGATCGGCGCTGTGATCGGCCCTGTGGCCTGCGGGGGCGGCGGGGGCGGCGGGCCGGGGCGCGCGCGCCGGGAGCCGCTCGGCCAGGTCCGGGAACTCGCTGACGCCGGTGACCGGGAACCTGCGGCGGGCGACGTCGGCCGCGCGCCGCTCCCTCGTCGCGGCCAGGCGTCCGGAGACCAGGCCCGAGGCCAGTGCCTCCGCCATGCCGCCGGCGCGCTCGATCTCCTGGAACCAGGCCCAGGCCCGCTCGGCCAGGTCGTCGGTGAGCCGCTCGGCGTAGAAGGAGCCGCCGGCCGGGTCCGTCACCCGGGCGACGTGCGCCTCCTCGACCAGGAGCGCGTGGGTGTTGCGCGCGATGCGGCGGGCGAAGGCGTCGGGCAGCCCCAGGCGGGCGTCGAACGGCTGCACGGTCACCGCGTCCGCGCCGCCGGCCCCGGCGGCGAAGCAGGCGACGGTGGTGCGCAGCATGTTCACCCACGGGTCGCGGGCGGTCATCATCGCCGAGGACGTCACCGCGTGCTGCACCTGCGCGGCCGCGGGCCGGCCCGGGTCGGCCGGGTCGGCCGGGTCGGCCGCGCCGTCGAGGGCGCCGCCGGGGGCTCCGTCGGGGGCGCCGCCGGGAGCGGGCACCCCGCACACCTCGGCGACGCGCGCCCACAGCCGCCGGGCGGCGCGGAGCTTGGCGATGGTGAGGAACTGGTCGGCGGTGGCGGCGTAGCGGAACTCCAGCTGCCCGAAGGCCTGGGCCGCGTCCAGCCCGCCGCCGGTCAGCAGGCGCAGGTAGGCGACGCCGGTCGCGATCGAGCAGCCCAGCTCCTCGGCGTCGCTGCCGCCCGCGTCGTGGTACGGCGTGGCGTCCACCACGAGCGCCCGCAGCCCGGGGAAGTCCGCGGCGCACCGGCGGGCCAGCTCCACGGCGTCGCGCCCGGCGGCCTCCTCCACCGCCGCGCCCGCGCCCCGCGCCCGCAGGCCGAGGGGGTCCGCGCCGAGGTTCCCGGTGAGCGCGCCCGCCGGCGCGCCGGCCTCCGCCTCCCGCGCCGCGGCGAGCGCGAACAGCGCCTCGGCGGCCTCGCGGGTCCGCTCCCCCGCCTCCAGCGTGACCGAGATCAGCTCCAGGTGGACCTTCTCGAGCGCCCCGGCCAGGTCCTCGGGGGCCAGGGCGAGCCAGAGGGAGGTGACGCCGTTCTCCAGGTCGGCCAGGACGGCCTCGGGGTCGGGCGTCTCGTGCCGCTGGCGGACGTCCCAGCCGCCGCGGAGCGGGCGGGACCCGCGCACGTAGGGGGCCAGTCCGGGCAGGCCGGGGTCACCGGGCAGGTCGGAGGCGTCGTACAGCGGCGCGATGGTCACGCCGTCGTAGGTGGTCGTGGCCAGCGCCTCCTCCGGGGAGGAGGCCTCCACTCCCGACTTGCGCAGGACCCCGAGCGCCAGTTCCCGCCACCCGTCGCGGGTGGTCGGCGGGAAGTCCGCGGCCAGTCGGAGCTCACCAGGTGGGACGGTCATGAAGGGGATGGTAAGCCGTCGCTTGCTCAGATCCCCGCCCGGGTCCCGTTCAGCGGCCGGCGTGGCGGGACCGCGCCGGGTCCCGCCGGGATCCCCGTACGGCCGCCGCGCGCCCGCCGCCGTGCGGGTCAGGCCCCGCGCGGCGGCGGGCGCAGCAGCCGCAGGTAGCCCCGGGAGAAGAGGATCAGGACGTCCACGGCCTCCTCCAGGTCGGGGTAGCGCCCCTCGAGGTGGCCCAGGGCCATCGCGTTGGTCAGCGCCCCGACCCCGTCGGCGACCATCTCCAGACGGCGGCGGTCGCCCTCACCGGCGGCCGGGAAGCCCATGGCCGTCAGGTCGGCGACGAAGTGCTCCCGGTAGGCGGCCGCGGCCCGCAGCGCGTACTCGCGCAGCGGGGACGACGGGTCGTGCCGGGCGCGCAGGCTGATCCGGAACAGCTCGGGGTGGCGGCAGATCGCCTCCAGCGGGAGGCGGAAGGCGTCGCGGAGCCGTTCCCTGTCGTCGGGGGCCTCGCGTGAGCGCAGGCGCGCCTCGCGCATCGCCTCGCGCAGCCGTTCGGCCGCCTGCTCGCCGAGCGCCCGCAGCAGGTCCTGCCGGTCCTTGAAGTGCACGTAGAAGCTCGACTGGGCGATGCCCGCCGCGCGGGCGACCTTACCGGTGGTCAGCCCGGCCTCCCCCTCCGCGTCGAGGATGGCGAAGCCCGCCCGCATCAGGCGGCGCCGGGTGAGGTCCTTGGCCTCGCTGCGGCTCAGCGGTGCGCCGGCCGCCGGCTCCTCTCCTCGCACCCGTCGTCTCCTCGCGTCGTCGAACGCCCCGGGTGGCCGCCGGTCCCGCCGGTCACCCTGTCCGCGGTGTCCCTCCCCGGCGGCGGGGCCGCCGATTCACCCGGGGGTCTTGTGCGATTTTTCACCGATAGTACTATCGGTGAAATTGCTCTCGGGGGGCTGACCGGGAGGAGGACGCGTGCGGCGTCTGAGGATCGTGACGGTGTCGCTGGCCCTGCTGGCCGCGGCCGCCTGCAGCGGGCAGCGCCCGCAGGAGGGGGCCGGCGCCCCGCCGGGAGGGAGCCCACCGGCCTCCGGCGCGTCACCGGTGGCCGGCGGCAGGCTCGTCTACGCGCTCAGCGCCGACACGGCCGGTTTCAACCCCGTGACCGACTCCTTCGGCTCGCAGGGCTACAGCATGGCCACGACGATCATCGAGCCGCTCGTCGCCGTGGACGCCCAGGGGCGGTGGAAGCCCTACCTGGCCGAGTCGGTGACCCCCAACGCGAACGCCGACGAGTGGACCATCACGGTGCGCGAGGGCGTCTCCTTCTCCAACGGGGAGAAGCTCGACGGCGAGGTCGTCAGGGCCAACCTGGAGGCGCAGAAGGCCTCCCCCCTCACCAGCGCGGTCTTCGCCCCGGTCGGCTCCTTCGAGCTCGCCGGCCCGATGACGGTGAAGGTCAAGCTGCGCGGCCCCTGGGTCGCCTTCCCCTACTACCTGGCCTCGCAGGTCGGCATGGTCGTCCCGAAGGCCTCGCTCGCCGACCCGGAGGGCGCCGGGCGCCGGCCGGTGGGGACGGGGCCGTTCCTGTTCAAGGAGTACCAGCCCGGCAACCGCATGGTGGTGACGAAGAACCCGGCCTACTGGCGCAAGGGCCTGCCGTACCTCGACGAGATCGAGTTCCGGATCCTGCCCGACAGCCAGACCCGGGCGCAGACCCTCGAGGCGGGCGGCGTCGACGCCATGGCCACCACCCGCGACGACGACATCACCAAGTTCGGCGCGCTCGGCGGCGCCTACACCGTGCACCGCGCCTCCGGCATGGCCGTCCCCGAGTACGTCTTCATCCTGAACACCGCCGTCGCCCCCCTCGACGACCTGCGGGTCCGCCGCGCCCTCGTGCACGCCCTCGACCGGCAGGCCTTCTCCGCCACCCTGCGCGCCGGGCTGACCGAGGTGGCCGACGGCCCCTGGTCGAAGGACTCCCCGTGGTACGCCCCCGGCGGCGACTACCCGGCCCACGACCCGGCCAGGGCGGCCGCGCTGATCAAGGAGGTCGAGGCGGAGAAGGGCCCGGTCGCCATCACGCTGCACACCACCCCCGACCCCAACAGCCTGCAGGGCGTCGAGCTCGCCCAGGACATGTGGCGCAAGGCCGGCGTGGACGTCACCGTCAAGCAGGCCGACCAGGCCGACATGGTCACCAGCGCCGTCACCGGGCGCTTCAACGCCATGCTCTCGGTGAGCTTCAGCGCCCAGGACCCGGACGGCGAGTACATCTGGCTCCACCAGAACTACGCCCGCCCGGTCGGCGAGATCTCCATCAACACCTCCCGGATCAAGGACCTCGAGCTCAGCGCCGCCCTCGACAGCGGCCGGAGCAACCCGCAGCCGGAGGTGCGCAAGCAGGCGTACGCCACCGTGCAGAAGCGCCTGCGCGAGCTGGTGCCGTACATCTTCGTCGACCACCTCAGCACCGGGGCGGTCATCGCCCGCGCCGGGGTCCGCGGCATCGGCGAGCACACCCTGCCCGACGGCTCCCCCGGCCTGCCGCTGACCGGCCAGCCGACCCCCCACCACCCGTTCGGCTCGGTCTGGCTCAGCCGCTCATGACCGTGCTCTGGCGGACGGCCCGGCTCCTGCTGGTGCTGCTCGTCGTCACCTTCCTGTCGTACGCCCTGCTCAGCCTGCTGCCCGGCGACCCCGTCGGGCAGATCCTGGGCGGGGCGGCGACCGAGGAGGCACGCGAGCGGCTCCGCGCCGAGCTCGGCCTCGACGACCCGCTGCTCGTCCGGTACGGCGCCTGGCTCGGCGCCCTGCTCACCGGCGACTTCGGCACCTCCTACATCACCGGGATCCCCGTCCTGGAGTCCCTGGCCGACCGGCTCCCGGTCACCCTGGAACTGCTGCTCGCCGCGCAGGCGATCGCGCTCGGCGTCGCCGTCCCGGTGGCGGTCGCCGCGGCCCGCCGGCCGGGCGGGCCGCTGGACCACGCGCTGGCGGCGGTCAGCTTCGGGCTGCTCTCCACCCCCGTGTTCGTGCTCGGCGTGCTGCTGATCCTCGTGTTCGCGATCCGGCTGAAGCTGCTCCCCGCGACCGGCTGGACCTCGATCACCACCGACCTCGGCTGGAACCTCACCTCGGTGCTGATGCCGGCGGTCGCGATCGCGCTGCCGGAGACGGCCGTCTACTCCCGGCTGCTCCGCACGGACCTGATCTCCACCCTCGCCGAGGACCACATCACGCTGGCCCGCGCCCGCGGCCTGGCCCCGCGCCGCATCCTCTGGCGGCACGCGCTGCGCCCCTCGGCGATCTCCCTGGTCACCGCCGTCGGCCTCAACCTCGGGGCGATGATCGGCGGCGCGGTGATCGTCGAGACGCTCTTCGGGCTGCCCGGCGTGGGCCGGTTCATCGTGGACTCGATCTTCGCTCGCGACTATCTGGCAGTGCAGGGAGGCGTGGTGCTGATCTCGGTCGGCTACGTGCTCGTCAACGCCGCCGTGGACCTCGTCTACACCGCGGTCGACCCCAGGATCCGGCGTGCGTAGGCGGCCGGGGTGGGGCCTGGCGCTCGCGGCCGGCTGGCTGGCGCTGGTGCTGGCCGCCGCGCTGACCGCGGATCTGCTCCCGCTCCCCCGCTACGACGAGACCCTCGCCGGGCCGCCGCAGTCGGGCCCGGGCCCGGAGCACCCGTTCGGCACCGACGCGCTCGGCCGCGACCTGCTGAGCCGGGTCGTGCACGGCGCCCGCGTCTCGCTCGGCGTCGGCGTCGGCGCGGTCGCGCTGGGCCTGCTGATCGGCGCCCCCCTCGGGGTGCTGGCCGGCTACCGCAGAAGGCTGACGGACACGCTCATCATGGGGGCCAACGACATCGCGCTGGCCTTTCCCTCGCTGGTGTTCGCGCTGGCCGTGGTGGCGTTCACCGGCGCGAGCCTGGTCAACGTGCTCGTCGTGCTGGGCCTGCTCGGCGTCCCGGCCTGGGTCCGGCTCCTGCGGGGCACGACCATGGTCTTCGCCGAGCGGGAGTTCGTCACCGCCGCCCGGGCCCTGGGCGCCCGCGACCGCAGCGTGCTCTGGCGCGAGGTCGTGCCCAACGTGGCGCTGCCCGCCGCCTCCTACGCCTTCATCGGCATGGCCGTCGCCATCGTCGCCGAGGGCGGCCTGGCCTTCCTCGGCCTGTCCGTCCAGGCCCCCACCCCCACCTGGGGCGGTCTGATCAACGAGGGCCGGCCGGTCCTGGAGACCGCGCCGCACGTGGTCCTCTTCCCCTCGCTGGTCATGTTCCTGACCGTGCTCTCCGCCAACCTCGTCGGCGACCGCCTGCGCGCGCTCACCGACGTCCGGCCCAGCGGCCTGACCCCGGAACGCCCCCGCAGGGCCCGCCGGGGCCGCCGGGGCCGCCGGGACGCCGGAGGTCCCAAGGGCGCCGCCCTCCCGCCCGAGACCGCAGACCCCGAGGGCACCCCCCTCCCGCCCGAGGCCGGGCCGCACCGGATGGATCCCGGCGCGCTGCTCCAGGTCGCCGGCCTGCGCACGTACCTGCCCACCCCGCGCGGCACCGTCCGGGCCGTCGACGGCGTCTCCTTCACCCTGCGGCGCGGCCGGACCCTGGCCGTCGTCGGCGAGTCCGGCTCCGGCAAGTCCATGCTGATCCGCTCCATCCTGGGCCTGGTGCCCGGCGGCGGGGCGTCGCGCGCCGGCCGGGTCCATCTGGACGGGAACGACATCACCGGCCTGGACGGCGAGGAGATGCGCCGGATCCTCGGCACCCGGTTCGGCGCCGTCTTCCAGGACCCGATGACGGCGCTCAACCCGGTCCGCCGGATCGGCGTCCAGGTCTGCGAGCCGCTCCGCGTCCACCTCGGCATGGGCCGCAGGGCCGCCTGGGCACGCGGCACGGAACTGCTCGCCTCGGTCGGCGTCCCCGAGCCCGCGCGGGTGATGCGCCGCTACCCGCACCAGCTCTCCGGCGGGATGCGGCAGCGGGTGACGATCGCGATGGCGCTGGCGTGCGGGCCGGACGTGCTCTTCGCCGACGAGCCGACCACCGCGCTCGACGTCACCGTCCAGGACCAGGTGCTCCGGCTGATCCGGCGGCTGCGCGAGGACAACGACATGGCCGTGGTGCTGGTCAGCCACGACCTGTCCGTCGTGGCCGAGCACGCCGACGAGGTCATCGTCATGTACGCGGGCAAGGTCGTCGAGCGGGGGCCGGCCACCGCGCTGTTCGAGCGGACCCGCATGCCGTACACGGAGGCGCTGCTGGCGGCGGTGCCGAAACTGACCGACCCCGCCCACCACCCGCTCCGCGTGATCGCGGGACGCCCGCCGGACCTGGCCGACCCGCCGCCGGGCTGCTCGTTCCAGCCGCGCTGCCCCTACGCCCGGCCGCGGTGCGCGGCCGGGGAGCCGCCGCTCCTCGCCGCCGAGACGCCCGGCCACCTGTACGCCTGCTGGTACCCGCGCGGGACCGAGGCGCAGGCCCCCGAGACCGCCGGCACCACCGGCACCACCGAAGGAGCAGACAGCCGTGGCAGGTAGCGGAACCGCCCATCTCCGCCCCGCCGGGGACGTGGTGCTCCGGGTGGAGGACCTCGTCGTGGACTTCCCCGCCGGAGGCGGGCACCGCGTGCACGCCGTCTCCGGCGTCAGCTTCGACGTGGCCCGCGGGGAGACCCTGGGCATCGTCGGCGAGTCCGGCTGCGGCAAGTCCACCACCGCGCGGGCGCTCATGCAGCTCCCCCCGCCGCGCGCCGGCTCGGTACGGCTGGACGGGGTGGAGCTGACCGCCCTGCGCGGGGAGGCGCTCCGCGCGACCCGCAGACGACTCCAGATGATCTTCCAGGACCCGGTCTCGTCGCTGAACCCGCGCCGCCGGATCCGCGACATCGTCGCCGAGGGCCCCCGCGTGTGGGGCGCCGGCGCCGACCGGGTCGACGAGATGATCGAGGCCGTCGGGCTCGACCCCGTCACCGCCGCCGAGCGCCGGCCGCACGAGTTCTCCGGCGGCCAGTGCCAGCGCGTCTCCATCGCGCGGGCGCTGGTGCTCGAGCCCGAGGTGCTGATCTGCGACGAACCGGTCTCCGCGCTGGACGTCTCCGTGCAGGCGCAGATCCTCACCCTGCTGGAGCGGCTCAAGGAGCGCTACCGGCTGACCCTGGTGTTCATCGCCCACGACCTGGCCGTCGTCAAGAACGTCAGCGACCGCGTCCTGGTGATGTACCTGGGCAAGACCTGCGAGCTCGCCGGCGGCGACACGCTGGTGGAGCGGCCCGCCCACCCCTACACCCGGGCGCTGCTGGCCTCCATCCCGCGCGGCGGGCTCGGCCTGCCCCCCGCCGACCGGCTGATCCGCGGCGAGCCGCCGTCACCGGTGACCCCGCCCAGCGGATGCCGGTTCCGCACCCGCTGCCCCAAGGCCGGGCCGGAGTGCGCGGCCGCCGAGCCGGTCATGCGCCGGATCGGCGAGGACCACTGGGTGGCCTGCCACCGCCCGGAGGGCGCGGACTGAGCCCGGACCCGTCCGGGGAGCGGCCGCCGACCCGGTCGGCACGGTCGCCGGTCGCCGGTCGGCGGTCGGCGGTCGGCGGTCCGGGGTGCCCGGGACCGTGCGGGCGGCAGCGCGGCCGGGCCGGTCAGGTGACCGGTTCCTCCCAGGCGGCGTTCCAGGTGGCGCGGTCCACCGCCCCGGTGACGGGCAGGTCCTTCTCCTGCTGGAACGCGCGCGCCACGTCCCGGGAGGCCGGCCCGTACAGGCCGTCGGCGTCGATGCCCCAGCCGCGCCCGCGCATCTGCCGCTGCCAGGTGCGCACGTCCTCGCCCTTCATGACCGGCGGGTACTTCAGCGTCCGGCCCGGGAACGACGGGTGCGGCCCGGGCGGGCCCGGCTCGGCCGGGTCCGGGGCTCCGCCCGGGCGGGGGGCGCCGCGCCGCACCCAGGCGTAGAGCGGCTCCCCGGGGCAGGAGGTCGCGTAGCCGTCGCGGTGGCCCTTGATCTCCCGGCCCGCGCCGCCGCGCTCCCGGAGGTACTCGATCGCGTCGAGGATGCCGTGCAGGAGGCCGTCGGTGGGCCGGACCAGGCCGGAGGAGCCGACCAGGCCGAGCACGGCGTAGTGGCCGCCGTTGAGCCCGGACCCGTTCGCCGCCGGCAGCCGCCCCGGCCCCCGCCCCTCGAACACCTTCCGGTGCGGACAGGTTACCAACGAGTAACCTATGTCCATCCAGCCGTTCCCGTCCATGTGGCTGTTCTGGATGGCTCTCACCAGGGCCACGCAGCGCGCGTGGTCGTCGACGATCCCGGGATCGACCCGGCCGCCCGTGTAGTGGACCTTCACTCCTGAGGTGGAGCTGATCCGCGTGTACGAACCGCGCGGCTGGCGAGCACCCCACTCACGCCGGGTCACAAGGTCGATGGGCACGGAAATCTCTCCAGGGGGATCGAGTGTCGGAGGATGACCGGAGCGTAACGGGAGACGCGCCGCGGTATGGGGCACTTCACCGAACAGTCCGTCACCGGACCGCTCCCGTACGTCTCCGGACGGCGAGGCCGCGCCCCCTCTTTCCCCTCCGGACCCGCCCAAACATCCGCGTACTCCGCCGACCCTGCCCATACCTGATCGGCATCGCTAGCCTTGCCCCCATGACCGCGACCCCCCTGACGCCCGACGACCCGGCCGGCCTCGGCGCGTACCGCCTGGCCGGACGGCTCGGCGAGGGCGGCCAGGGCGTCGTCTACCTCGCGCACACGCCCGGCGGGGAGCCCGTGGCGGTCAAGCTGCTCTTCCGCGGCGACGCCGAGTCCCGGGCCCGGCTGGCCCGGGAGCTGTCGGCGCTGGAGAGCGTCGCCCCCTTCTGCACGGCGCGGGTGCTGGACGCCTCGGTGGACGGACCCCGGCCGTACGTGGTGAGCGAGTTCGTGGACGGCCCCTCCCTGGACCAGCGCGTCAAGCGGGACGGCCCGCTGCGCGGCGGCGAGCTGGAGCGCCTGGTGGTCGGCACCGCCACCGCGCTGGCGGCGATCCACGCGGCCGGGGTGGTGCACCGCGACTTCAAGCCCGCCAACGTGCTGCTCGGCCCGGACGGGCCCCGGGTGGTCGACTTCGGCATCGCCCGGGAGGAGGGCGCCGCCACCCACACCTCCGGCCTGATCGGCACCCCCGCCTACCTGTCCCCTGAGCAGATCGCCGGTTCCCCCGCCTCGCCCGCCTCCGACGTGTTCGCCTGGGCGGCGACCATGGTCTACGCGGCGGCCGGGCGGTCCCCGTTCGGGGCCGACACCGTGCCCGCCGTGCTGCACCGGATCCTGAACCTCCACCCCGACCTGTCGGCCCTGCCCGCCCGGTACGGCGCGCTGGTCGCCTCCTGCCTGGACAAGGACCCCGCCCGCCGGCCCACCTCCCGGGCGCTGATGGTCGGCCTGGTCGACCCCGGCCGCGAGGACCGGCCGGAGCCCTCCGTCCCGTCCGGCTCCGGCCCGGAGCGGACCGCGCCCGGCCGGCGGTCCGCCCTGGCCACCCGGGAGAGGCGGGGACGGCCCCGGGGGCTGGTGGCCGGCTCGGTCCTGGCCGCGGCGTCCGCGCTGGTGGCGGCGGGAGCCGTCGCCTGGCTCACGCTCGGCGACCGCCCCGGGTCCACCGGGTCGAGCGCCCCGCCCACGGCGGCCGGGACCGGCCCGCGGGCCACCGGATCCGGCTCCCCCGGGCCCGCCGGGACCTCCGCGCCCACCGGATCCCCGTATCCGGAGCCCACGGAGACGGCCGCGTCGCCGGAGCCCGCGGGGACGGCCTCCTCCCCGCCCTCCGGAGCAGGCGCGACGATCCCCGCCTCCTTCGCCGGGAAGTGGGCCGGCGACGGCATCACCTCGACCAACCCGCTCTCCCCGAAGACGAGGATCGAGATCGAGCTGGTGGCCGGAGCCCGCGACGCGGCGTGGGCCGAGCCGGCCAGCGGCTGCGAGGGCCGGATCACCCTGAAGACCGCCGAGGAGGACGCCCTGACCTTCGATCTGCCCGGCGGCACCGGCTGCGTCCCGGGGACCGTCTGGCTCGTCCGGAAGGGCGAGCAGCTCGCCTACACCTGGAAGGACGTCCCCGGCTTCGGTCTCATCACCCAGACCGGCGACCTGTCCAGGGCCTCCTGACCCGGGCTCCCGAGACCGGGGGCTCCGCACGGGCGCCGGCCCCGCGGGAAGGCCTCGCGCCGCGCCGTACGGCGCCCGGGTCGGGGACCGTACGGCGCCGGCCCGGCGGGCGGAAACCGGAAAACCCATCGACCTCCGGGGGCGCAGACGGGATCATTACCGGCATGTCCGTGTTGAAGGAGGTCCGTTTCGCACCCGAGCAGCCCGCCTCCGAGCTGCCGATGAACATCTGGCTCGACGACGGCGACACCGCGGTGGACGTCATCGACGCCCTCGCGCTCTCCCCGTTCGCCACCGGCGCCCAGCCCTGGGCGCGCACCGCGACCCTGGAGCGCGTGCGCGCGGGCGCGCCGCTCATGCCCTCCGGCGGGACCCTCGTCCGGGCCGCCCGGGAGGAGGACGGCCGCGACTCGCGCCTGGTGACCGGCGAGGGCTGGACGCTGCGGGTGATCCGCTACAAGAGCCGGGCCGCCACGGTCAGCGTGACCGCGGTCAGCGAGGAGCTCGCCCGCTCGGTGGTCGAGGAGACCATCAAGGACGCGGCGGAGCCCGTCCCGGAGAGCGAGCACGTGGAGATGGGCTTCTGGTGGCACGGCGGGCACGGCAGCCGCCGCTCCGGCAGGCCGATCACCACCTCGCGCTGGCCCGACGTCCGCGGCAACTACGCCCGGGCGCTGCACGAGCCGCTGTCCCGGCTGATGTCCCTCACCCCGGACGACGTGCACGGCAGGCTGCTCCTGCTGCACGGCCCGCCCGGCACCGGCAAGACCACGCTGCTGCGCACGCTCGCCCACGAGTGG
The DNA here is from genome assembly GCF_042650625.1 of Planomonospora corallina. Lineage (NCBI taxonomy): Bacteria > Bacillati > Actinomycetota > Actinomycetes > Streptosporangiales > Streptosporangiaceae > Planomonospora > Planomonospora corallina. The sequence goes on along the minus strand of NZ_JBHSBM010000017.1, from coordinate 948,440 downwards.
CGGTCGTGGTGCCAGGTCGACTGCGTGCTGGACCCGGAGAGGCTGTTCAGCTCGCCCGGCTACCTGATGGAGGTCGCGGTCGGCTCGGAGTCCGACGAGAGCGGCGAGAAGTGGCGGCTCCTGGTCCTGGAGGACTGCGACGAGCTGATCAGGAACGGCGCCAAGGAGGCGACCGGGCAGGGCCTGTCCCGCCTGCTCAACCTCACCGACGGCCTCCTGGGCCAGGGCCGGGACGTGCTGGTGGCCATCACCACCAACGAGGACCTGGCCCGCCTCCATCCGGCCGTGGTCCGTCCCGGCCGGTGCCTGGCCCAGCTGGAGGTGGGCGCGCTGCCGTACGAGGAGGCGGCGGCCTGGCTCGGCGGCGCCGAGGGCGTGCCCGCGACGGGCGCCACCCTCGCCGAGCTGTTCGCCCTGCGCGACGGCGTGGCGCGCCGCGCCGCCCAGGACGCCTCCACCGGCCTCTACCTCTGATCAGCGAACCGCGCCGGATTCCGCGGAGCCCGTGATGCGCTCCACGGGACCCGGCGCGGCCACCCATCATCCCGTGCGGTCCGAGATAACCGTCCGGAGAAGAACTGTCACCGTTCGGCATCGATGCCGGTCGGCGGGAGGCGTCCGGCTGAAGATGGGGACATGACGCTTCGGTCCGCGTCCCGGCGGGCGGGTTCTCCGACCGCGGTCCCGCCCGCTGCGCATCCTCGGTCACGGCACGTCCCCAGCATGAGCGCCACCGGGATTCAGCCCGCCAGAGTGCTCACGAACGTCATAACGGCGAGAAGCAGGGTGAGGGTCCCCCCGAAGGCGACACCGCCCCTCAGAATCGCCGAGGTCCCGGTCATGCCCCCCATCTTGGACAGCAGGCCGGTGACGACGCCCACAAGCGTTGCCAGGAGCACCGCCGAGGTGAGCAGAACGAGCAGGACGCTGAGGGTGATGGTGGTGAGCATCATGTCTCCCTTGACCAGGTTCGGTGACGCTGACGGATCACGACGCCGGACTTTCCGACGGCATCTGCCGCGAGTGAACGACCGGCGCCCGACCAGGTCCACCTCGGTCGTCACGGGACCGGATGAATCCGCTGGTGGACGGCCCGGAAGCGGACCGGTGACCGGATCCGCGCCGGAAACACGCCGGAAATCAGGAGGAGCGGGGCATGGGGCGACCTGAAAGACCCGATCGCGCGCGTCGCAATGCGATCGTCTCCGATCGTCTGGAAGAACTCTGGAAGGCCTCCGCCGCCGGCTACAGAGCCCGCACCGGCGGCAAACTGACGCAGTTCCACGCCGCGCGGGAAGCAAGCCTTCTGGACAGGAACAGGCGGCCCGCCAACCGACGCGTCAGCGCCTGGATACGGGGAGACGAACTCCCGGAGGCTCCCCAGCTCCTCTCGCTGGTCCGAACCCTCATCCGCCTGGGCGATCTGCGGAAGAGCGTGGACGAGCTCCATCCGGGGCATCGCATCCAGGGGCGCTTGTACGAGGATCACTGGAAAATATGGCTGCGCAGAGCCCAGGGCATCAGAGACGTACAGGGTTCCCGTCCCAGGACTGCGGCCGCCGGCCGCATGGACGGCGCAGGTGTCGGCACCCCCCTCGTCCTCGACAGGCTTCCGCCGCAGCTCGCTGCAGAGATCTTCGTGGGCCGGAACGGCCGTCTCCGCGGCACCTGCGGCGTTCTCCACCCGGACAGGGACTTCAGGGGAGCGCTCCTCGTCGTCGGTGCCGCCGGGGTGGGGAAAACGGCTTTCGCCGTTCAGGTCGCCCGACGGTGCGTCGAGTCGAGGTGGTTTCCGGGTGGGCTCCTCTTCCTGAACCTGCAGGGGTACGACGCTGAACGACGCGTCGACACCGACGCCGCCTTGGCGGGGATCCTCCCCGCGATGGGGACCTCCCCCCGGCACATACCGCGTACCCCTGAGGCGAAGCTGAGGCTTTACCACCAGGAGGCGGAACGTGTGGAAGCCGAACGCGGCAGGATGCTGATCTTCGCCGACAACATCGCGGATCCCCGGCAACTGGCGGAGTTGATGCCACCCGCACCCCATGTTCTGCTGGCCACGAGCAGACAGGCGCACGCGGACGCGCACGGAGTCCGGTTGGTTCGGTTGGACGCCCTGAACACCGAGACGTCCACCACTCTGATCACCTCCGCGGTGAGGCACACGATCGGCCACCTCCCCCGTCAGGCCGGAAACCGGGTCAAGCTCGCTGAACTGGCTCGGCTCTGTGACCGCCTGCCCCTGGCTCTTCGCATCATGTCCGCCCTGATAGCGGCCGAGCCCTCGGCGACCATCGACTCCTTGATCGACCGTATGGCCGACATGCGGCTGCGCAGCCACCGGACGAGGTTCGGCGACACCGCGGTGGACCGGTCTCTGAGCTTGTCCTATGAACATCTGGACCCCGAGCAGCAGAGGACGTTCCGCCTCGTGTCCTCACATCCGGGGCGTCACATCAGTGTGGCGTCCTGCGCGGCGCTGCTCGACCGTCCGCTCCACCGTGCCGAGGATCTGATCGGTGAACTCCGGAGAGCGCATTTACTGATCATGGGGGCCGGTCCCGCCTGGATACGCATGCATGATCTCGTCCGTTCCTTCGGTCTCTCCCTCGCTTCGGATCCCGAGTACGCGCAGGAACACGATGAGGCGACGGACCGCGTCCTCTCCTACTACGAGGAACTCGCGTCCTCGGTCACGGAGTCGCTGGGCGGAGAGGCTCTCCCGGACGATGAGACGCTCGTCGAGCGTAGAGCACACCTCCTCTCAGAGATGGACCGGGAACGGACTTCGGCGGTCGGTGTCATCCAGCTGGCCGCCCGTCTAGGCCGGCACAGGGAGGCGTGCCGCCTGTCCCTGTTGATGGCTCCCTACTTCAAGGAGCGGCTCCGCCACTCGGACTGGGTGAGGACCGCGGAGACCGCGAAGGAGGCGAGCACCTGTGTGGACGACCGGACCAGGGGCCTGACCGCATTGAATCTGGGCGAGGCGATGTGGGCCGCAAGGGATTTCCGGCAATCGGTGGCCCACCATCGGCGGGCGCTTGAGATCCTCGGCGAAACGGGCGGAGCCGCCGAGAGGGCCATGGCCGGCATCGGGCTCGGCAGTGCCCTGTGGCGTCTGGGACACCTCTGTGAAGCGGAGCAGCACCTGATCTCCGCGGAAGAACTCGCGCGGGAGAGCGATGCCGGCATCCGAGCACGAGCGCTGGCCGCCCTGGGGAATGTATGGGCGGATTCAGGCCGTCTGGAAGACGCCATCCGATGTCAGCGGGAAGCGGCGAACGCCCATGATCTGCTTCGGCAGAGAGCCGACGGCGCTCTGGCCAGGGTCAATCTGGCCTCCTCCCTGTGGCGAGCGGGGGACCATGATCTCGCCCTCAAGGAGCTCAAGAGAGGAGCGGGGGATCTGGAACGCTGGGGCGATCTTTTCTCCTACGCTCTTGCCACCACCAGCCTCGCCAACGCGCACGCTTGCGTCGGCATGATCGACGAGGCGCTGCGACTCCACCGAGAGGCACGTGCGATGTTCAGACGCCTCGGCGATCAGTACGGGGTCGGTCGTGCGTCATGGAACCTGGGTAAAGTCATGGAACTCCATGGCGACGCAGAAGCCGCACGGTCGGAAATGGAGATCGCAGAGCAACTGCTGAGCCGATATGAGCATCAGCACGGCCACACGGTCAGCATCATCCGTCTGGATGGCGGCGGTCACCCCGCTGACGGACATTCCCACTGAGCGACCGGTCACGAGCCTTCACCATCGTCCCGCCGTCTCCCGGCAAGAACTGTCGGTTCCGGTCGGCCCGGCGCTCCATGGCCATCGCCCTCGGGACGACGGCGGTCACGGCCTGGTACGCCTTCGTCGAGCCGGGGGCGGGCGGGGTCCCGCGGGGGCGATGCCCGGGGCGGTCAGCCGACGCGGGCCAGACGGACCCTCGGCAGCTCGGCCCGCTCCAGGACGAGTTCGAACCAGACCTCGGTGGACTCCGCGTGGCGGACCAGTCCCCACCGGTGGGCCAGCGCCTCCAGCAGCGGCAGGCCCCGCCCTCCGGTGGCCTCGTCCGAGGCACGGCAGACGCAGGGCGCCGAGGCCGAGCCCTCGTCCCGCACCCGCACCCGCACGCCCCCGGCCGTGCGGGAGATCCCCACGACGAACGCCCCGCCCCGGCCCGAGCGGGAGTGCACCACCGCGTTGGTGACGATCTCGCTGGTCAGCAGGACGCAGTCGTCGTGCAGGGGGTGGTCGCGCCCCAGGGTCTCCGAGACCAGGCGGCGGGCCCTCATCACCTGCTCAGGGGAGCCCGCCAGGCGGATCGCCCGCTCCCCGTCGTGGCCTCCGCCGAATCCGCCGAATCCGCCGAATCCTCTGTCGTACTCCGACAAGTCCATACGGCCCTCCCGATGCTGTCCGCGACTCTGGGAAGACGCGGAGCCCGGCAGGACCGTATGTCGTGGAAAAGTAGGAATGACCTGGCTTACCGGATAGTCAGCCCGGACTTGCCGAGGCGGCTTTCTCCTGCGTGCGCGCACCTGCCACCACGTGCGCGCTCCCACGTCACCGGAATCTCCGGAGGAAGCCGGTCGCCTGGAGGAAGCCGGTCGTCCGGGGGAAGCCGGTCCTCCGGTGCCGTCCGGCCGGTGACCGCCTTCCTCCTCCGCGGAGCCGGAAGGCCGGCCGGAGCGGGAGAAGCGCTGCGCGATAGTCTGGCGATCATGGGGGGTTGGGAGATCCGGCCGGCTTCGGCGGCGGACGTCGAGGCGGTGGCCGGGTTGCGGGCCGTGGTGCTGCGGGCGGATCTGGAGCGGCTCGGGCGGTACGACGAGCAGCGGGTGCGGCAGCGGCTGCGGGACGGGTTCGCTCCGGCGCACACCTGGGTGATCGAGGTGGGCGGCGCGTTCGCGGGCTGCGTGGCGCTGCGGCCGGCCGAGGACGCCCACTGGCTGGAGCACTTCTACCTGGTTCCCCACCTGCAGGGCGGCGGCATCGGCGGGGCCGTGCTGCGGAGGCTGCTGGAGCGGTGCGACCGCGAGGGCATCGTGGTCCGGCTGAACGTGCTCCAGGGCAGTCCGGCCCGGCGGCTGTACGAGCGGCACGGCTTCGCGCTCGAGGCGGAGGATCCGGTGGACGTGTTCATGGTGCGCGCGCCCGCCTCGCCGTAGGAAGCCCGCCCGGAGGGCGGGCTTCCGGCTCCGGTGGGCGGGGTCAGACCCGGTGCCAGCGCGCCTCGAAGAAGCAGTAGACCGCGAACAGCAGCAGGCCCAGCGCGACGATCCCCAGCAGCCACGGGCCCGCCGGGGTCTCGGCCAGCGAGCGGAGCGTCGCGTCGATGCCCTTGGCCCGGTCCGGGTCGTAGGTGACCGCCGCCTGGAGGACGAAGACGCCCGCGACCGCGGCGATCACCCCGCGGGCCAGGTAGCCGGCGGTGCCGAGCCGCTCGGCGAGCTCCCTCGCCTTGGGCGGCATCTCACCGGTCCGCAGGTCCTTCAGGAACCTCTTCTTCCATCCCTTGTGCAGCCAGTAGGCGCCCAGGGCGATCAGGCCCAGCCCGGCCAGGCCGACGAGGAACTGGCCGCCGGGCGCCTCCATCAGCTTCGCGGTGAGGTCCTTGGAATGCTCGTCGGTGGAGCCCCCGGCGTCGCCGCGGAGCAGGAGCCCGAGGATCGCGGCCGTGACCAGCGTGTAGACCACGGTGCGCGCGGCCGACTCCACCCGTTCCTTGGTCCGCCCGCGGCCGATCACCGCCTCCGAGAGCTGCCAGAGGGCCAGTGCGGCGAAACCGACGGCCATCAACCAGAGCAGCACGGTGCCGAAGGGCTGCTCCCGGATCATCTCGATCGCGCCGGTCTTGTCGGCCTCCCGGCCTCCGCTGCCGCCGCCGAAGGCGATCTGCAGCGCCAGGAAGCCGATCAAGCCGTAGAGGACGCCCCGGCAGGCCAAGCCCAGGCGGGCCAGCCTGTCCAGCGCCTGACTGTTCGCCGCTCTGCGCGCGGCGCCTTCCACCTGTAGGCCGTTCATAACAGTGCGCTCTTACCGCACAAAGGGGCGGTAAACCTTCCCGCAAGGCGGGTGTGACGGCACGTCAGCCGGGCAGCGTGTCCAGGCGGCGCAGGATGACCCCCTCGCGCAGCGCCCAGGGGCAGACCTCCAGCTCCGCCACACCGAACAGGTCCATGGCCGCGTCGGCGACGATCGCCCCGGCCGGCAGCTGGCGGGCCCGCCCCGCCGACACCCCCGGCAGCTCCATGCGCTCGCGCGCGTCCATCTCGGCCAGCCTCCCGGCCCACCCGACCAGGGCGTCGTGGCGGAGCACGCGGCGCACGCGCTCCTCCTCGGAGGAGGGCGCGGCCCCGGCGATCCGCGCCAGCTGCCTGAACGTCTTGGACGTCGCCACCGCGTGGTCGGCCCGGCCGTACCGGGCGACGTCGCCCACGGAGCGGGCGATCTCCGTCCGCACGTACCGGCGCAGCGCCCGCACCTCCTCGGCGGGCGGCGGGTCGGCGGTGAACCGGTCACGGGTCAGCCGCCCGGCGCCCAGCGGGAGCGAGACCGCCACGTCCGGCTGCTCGTCGATCCCCGAGGCGATCTCCAGCGACCCTCCGCCGATGTCCAGCACCAGCAGCCGCCCGGACGACCAGCCGAACCACCGCCGCACGGCCAGGAAGGTCAGCCGGGCCTCGTCCTGCCCGGAGAGCACCTGGATGTCCACCTGCGTGTCGGCCTTGATCCCCTCCAGCACCTCCTCGCCGTTGACGGCCTCCCGGACCGCCGAGGTGGCGAACGCCATGAGGTCCTCGACGCCCTTGTCCTCGGCGATCCGCAGGGCCTGGCCGACGAACTCGCGCAGCAGGGCGGCCCCGGTCCCGGAGAGCCGGTCCCCGCCCTCGGTGCGCTCGACGTGCTCGGCCAGCCGGAGCTCCACCTTGTGGGAGTAGGCGGGCAGCGGACGGGCTCCCCGATGGGCGTCCATCACCAGCAGGTGCACCGTATTGGAACCGACATCCAGAACGCCCAGTCGCATGGGGATGAAATTACTACTATTTGGGACTTCGTCCGTCCTGGGCGATGCGCTCCGTCCTGGCCCGGCCCGCCGGTGAACCTGACCCGACTCGCCCCCGGACCGGACCCGGCCCGCCCGCGGACCGGACCCGGCCCGCCCGTGGACCGGACCCGGCCGGGAGGATCCCGCGGGCGCCGGCTTGAACCCCGGAGCGGGACCGGCGCTACTCACCGGCCGATGGACGCACGAACCGAGGAGACCATGCCGCCGCGCCACGACCGTACGGCCGGGCGGGCCGAGCAGGACGCGCGGGCCCTGGCGAGGATCGCCGGCGGCGACGCCGGAGCGCTGGCCGAGCTGTACGAGCGCTACGCCGGGCCGCTGTTCGCGTTCCTCTACCGGCTCGCCGGCGACCGCGGCACGGCCGAGGAGATCCTCCAGGACACGCTGCTGGCCGTCTGGCGCTCGGCGCCCTCCTACCAGGGCCGGTCCGCCGTGAGCACGTGGTTGTTCGGCGTCGCCCGCCGGCAGGCGCACAACCGGCTGCGCGGCGCCCCTCCCCCGCTCGCGGCCGAGCCGGGCGACGGCGCCGCCCCCGCACCCGGCCCGGAGGACCTGGCCGTGGGCGGCGACCGCGTGCACCGGGCGCTGGCCCGGCTGCCGCTCGCGCAGCGCGAGGTCGTCGTGCTCGCCGTCCTCGGCGATCTGGCCCACCAGGAGATCGCCGAGGTGCTGGACATCCCGGTGGGCACGGTCAAGAGCCGGCTCCACCACGCCCGCGTGACCCTGAGGGGGTGCCTGGATGAACGACTGGCCTGAGCTGGACGGGATGGGCGAGGACCTGCCGCCGCCTCCCCCGGCGCCGGAGGCCGTGCGCGCCGCCCTGCACGCCTCCGCGCTCGACGGCGGCCTCGCGGATCCGGGGCTGCACGCCGTACCGGCGCCGCGCCGGGCGTGGGGGCTGCTGCTGATGGAGGCCCGGCTGCTGCATCCCGCGATCTGGTGCACCTCGTTCCTGGTCATGGCCGTGTGCGTGGTCCTCGTCCCGGCCACGGGCCACCCGGACGGCTCGCAGGTGCTGCTGGCCCTGGCCGCCCCCCTGGTCGCCGGGGCGGGCGTCGCGGGCCTGTACGGTCCCGAGCGGGACGCCGCCTTCGAGGTGGTCGCCACCACGCCGACCTCGCCCCGCGTCGTCCTGCTGGCCCGCGCCACGCTCGTGTTCGCCTACGACCTGGCGCTGGCGCTGCTCGCCTCGGCCGTGCTCGCCCTGGCCGGAGGGGCGCCCGCCGGACTGACCGTCCTGGTCGCGTCGTGGCTGGGCCCGATGGCGCTGCTGGCCGCGCTCAGCCTGCTGCTGTCGGTGCGCTGGAACGCCGGGATCGCGGTGGCGGTCTCGCTCGCGCTGTGGAGCCTGCCCGCCCTGGCGGCCGCCGACCTGGCCGTGCCGGACCGGTTCCGCTCGCACGTGCACGAGCTGTGGGGCAGCGGCCCGCTCACCCTGGGGGCGGCGGCCGTGCTCGCCGCGGCCGCCCTGCTGCTCGCCGGCACGGGTGAACCGATCGGGCGCGGGCGCGCTACCCACCGGTCATGAAACCTGTCGACCTGTGGAGGCACGAGCTGCGCCGGGCGGGGCCCGCCGCGCTGCTGGGCCCCGCCGTGCTCGCCCTCCTCCTCGGGCTGCTCGCCGTCTTCGGCGAGCGGCTCGGCTCCCGGGAGGGGACCACCGCGGCCTTCCTGCTGGGCGGGGTGGAGGCGGGCGTGCCGCTGCTGGCCGGGGTGACGGCCGCCTGGCTGCCCCGCCGCGACCCCGTCACCGAGCTGCGGCTGACCCTGCCGGGCGGCCACCGCGCCGCCGTGCTGCGCCGGCTGGCCCTGACGACCGGCTGGACGGCCCTGTGCGCCCTGGTGCTCTCCTCGCTGCTCATGGCCGCCGGCTGGTGGGACCACCTGCCGTACGGCCGGCCGGCCGGCCAGCTCGTCTGGCTCGCCCCGGCGCTCTGGCTGACCGCGCTGGGGCTGCTCGCCGCGGCCGCGCTCCGGGACACCGGGGCGGCCACCACGGTGGTGACCGCCGTCTGGGCGGCGGAGCTGCTCTTCCCCTCCCTGCTGGACGACCCGGTCCTGCGCGCGTTCCACCTGTTCGCCACCGTGCACGGGGCCGACGCCGCCGACTGGCCGGTCAACCGCCTGGTGCTGCTGTCCACCGCGCTGCCGCTCGCCGCGGCGGCCTGGCTCCTGCTCGGCGACGCCGAGCGTGTGCTCCGAGATGAGGTCCGATGACCGCGACGCTGAGATACGAGTTCCGGATGCAGCTGCGCCGCCCGGCGCTGTGGATCGCCCACGTCCTGCTCTTCGCGGTGCTCGTCGTCCTCGACGACGGCTACTGGACGCTGGACCTGGGCCGCGCCGGCGCCCACGACCCGAGGGAGGCCATGATCACGGCGGCCGAGGTGGTCTTCGTCCTGCTGCCGCTCGCCTACGCGTGCCTGCTCACCGACCGGCTCGCCCGCGACCGGCGGCTCGGCGTCGCCGCGCTGCTGGACTCCGCCCCGGCAAGCCGTACCGGCCGCCTGGTGGGCAAGTACCTGGGTGTCTGCGCGGCCACCGCCGTGCCGATCGCGCTCGCCTACTTCGGCCGGGCCGCCGGCTACGCGGTCACCGAGGGGGAGCCCGCCGCGCTCGGCTGGGCCGTGCTGATCTTCCTGGCCGCCGGCGTGCCGTGCCTGCTCTTCCTCGGCGCGCTGACGTTCGCCGGGCAGCTGCTGGTGCCGTCGCTGCTGCTGCAGGTGTTGCTGGCCGCCTACTGGTTCTGGGGGAACCTCATCCCGGCCTCCATGATGCCGACCCTGTCCCGCACGGTCTTGGCCGCGAAGGGCGACTACGCCTGGTACGGGTTCTTCGCCGCCGACCCGTCCGGGCACGCCGCGCGGGGGAACGCCGCCTTCGACGTGCTCCGCCCGGCCGCCTCCCCCGCCACCGCCCTCCTGTGGACGGCCCTGATGATCGCCTTCACCGCCGCCCTGCTCCTCGCCGTCCGCCTGCACTCCTCACGGAACGAGTCCTGACATGCGCATCGAGATCTCCGGCCTGACCAAGACCTACCGCGGCGGGGTACGCGCCCTGGACGGCCTCGACCTGGACGTGCCGACCGGCATGTACGGCCTGCTCGGCTCCAACGGGGCGGGCAAGACCACGCTGATGCGCATCCTGGCCGGGCTGCTGAAGCCGACCTCCGGCACGGTCCTCGTCGGCGGCCACGACGTCACGGCCCCCGGCGGCCGCCTGGCCGTGCAGCGGACGCTCGGCTACCTCCCACAGGACCTCGGGGTCTACCCGGACCTGACCGCGCGGCGGTTCCTGGACTACATCGCCCTGCTGAAGGGGCTCGACTCCCGCTCCGCGCGGCGCCGCAGGATCGGCGAGCTGCTGGAGACGGTCGCGCTCACCGAGGACGCCGACCGCAGGCTCGGCGGCTTCTCCGGCGGCATGCTGCGGCGGGTCGGCATCGCCCAGGCACTGCTCGCCGACCCGCGCCTGCTCATCGTGGACGAGCCGACGACGGGGCTGGACCCCGAGGAGCGGATCCGGTTCCGCACCCTGCTCTCCCGGCTCGCCGGGGACCGGACGGTCCTGCTCAGCACGCACATCGTCGAGGACGTGGCGCAGACCTGCCGGAGCATCGCGGTGCTGGCCGAGGGCCGGGCGGTGTTCCGGGGCGGCGTCGAGGAGCTCGTCTCCCGCGCCCGCGGGCAGGTGTGGACGGTCACCACCCCCGGTCCCGCGCCGTCGGCGGGCAGGATCGTCTCCGCCGTCCCGGACGGCGCGGGCATGCGCTACCGGGTCGTCGCGGCCGTCCCTCCGGACCCGTCCGCCCGGCCGGCCGAGCCGTCCCTGGAGGACGGCTACCTCGCGCTCATGGGCGCCGGGCGGCCCGCCGCCGTCTGACCGCGCGGCGGCCGGGTGCGGCCCCCGCCGGGAGCCGGGGGCCGCACCGGGCCGGTCCGCCGCGCGCACGGCCCCGCGGACCGGGCCGCTCCCGGGCGCCGCGCCGTCACACCGGGCGGGGCGGCGGGATCTCGTCCAGGTGCCGTTCGACCCAGCCGCGCAGCGCGCGCAGCGGCTCGGCGACGCCGCGGCCCAGCTCCGTCAGCTCGTACTCCACGTGCGCCGGGACGGCCGGGTAGACCGTGCGGTCCACGAACCCGGCCTCCTCCAGCCGGCGCAGGGTCTGGGTGAGGACCTTGGGGCTGACGCCCTCCAGGCGGCGCTGCAGCGCGCCGAAGCGCTGCGGCCCCTCCTCCAGCGCGCCGATCGCCAGCGCGGTCCACTTGGTGGCCAGCAGGTCGAGCACCCCCCGGCAGGGGCACTGCGCGGCGTAGACGTCGTGCTTGTCGTGCCGGCCGGTCGTGCACGTCATGACCATGGGCGTGTCCCTCCCATAGGATCTCAATGCTTTCCAATAGATAGTAGGAGCCCTTGCGGGTTACCAGGGCCTCGGAGATAGCGTCCCGGCATCACCGCAAGCGACTCCTCGAGGAGGAAGCACCATGGCGCACATGCGTGCCGTCAGCCAGGACACCTTCGGCGGTCCGGAGGTCCTGCGCACCGTGGAACTGCCGCGGCCCGAGCCGCTGCCCACCGAGGTCCTGGTCCGCGTCGTGGCGGCGGGGGTCAACCCCGTCGACGTCAAGACCCGCGGGGGCGGGGGCATGGCCGGCGTCCTGGGCGAGCCGCCCTTCGTGCTCGGCTGGGACGTCTCCGGCGTGGTGGAGGAGGTCGGGTTCGGCGTGCACACGCTGACCCCGGGCGACGAGGTGTACGGCATGCCGTGGTTCCCCCGCCCGGCCGGCGCCTACGCCGGGTACGTGACCGCCCCGTCCCGGCAGTTCGCCCGCAAGCCCCGCTCGCTGAGCCACGAGGAGGCCGCCGCCGTGCCGCTCGCCGCGCTCACCGCGTGGCAGGCCCTGGTGGACGCGGCCGGGGTCCGCTCCGGGCAGCGGGTACTGGTGCACGCCGCGGCGGGCGGCGTCGGGCACTTCGCGGTCCAGTTCGCCAAGCACCTCGGCGCGTACGTGATCGGCACCGCCCGGGGCGGCAAGCACGAGTGGCTGCGCGGGCTCGGCGCCGACGAGGTGATCGACTACACCTCGGTCCGCTTCGAGCAGGCGGTCAAGGACGTGGACGTGGTCGTCGACCTGGTCGGCGACGAGCACGACGCCACCAGCACCCGCTCCTTGGAGGTGCTGAGCCCCGGCGGGCTCCTGCTCGCCATCCCCTCCGGCGTCTCCCCCGACCTGCTCCGGCGGGCCGAGGACCGCGGCCTGCGGGCGAGTGCCTTCCTCGTCGAGCCGGACGGCCACGCGCTCGCCCGCATCGCGGAACTGGTCGACGGCGGCCACGTCCGGGTCGAGGTGGAGGAGGTGTTCCCGCTGGAGCAGGCGGGCGCCGCGCACGAGCGCCTCGCCGGAGGCAGGGCCCGGGGCAAGCTCGTGCTCCGCGTCGGCTGAGCGCGGGGCGGGCCCGTGCTCCGGATCGGCTGAGCGCGGGGCGGGCGGGGCAACCGGACGGCACCCGTTCCGCATCCCGCCCCGCCACCCCCCGCGGGCTTGATGGAGAAGGACAGCCCGGCCGACGGCCGAACGCCCGCCGGGCCCGAGAACCGCAGCTCGGGCACGGAGGCGTCCCGCTCCCGACGAAGGGTCCTCTCCATGATCTCCCTTGCCCGCCTCAGCACCCGTTCCCGTGTCCTGGCCGCCGCCCTGGGGGCGGGCGTCACCGCCGGCGCGGCCCTGACCGCCGGCGCCCTGCTCCCCGGCCCGGAGGCCTCCGCCGGCACCGCCGCGGCGAAGAAGGCGCCCGGCGTGACGGCGCAGGACCTGCTGGAGATCGCCGAGAGCCAGATCGGCGTCACCGAGAACGCCTCCGGCGGCGGCACCAAGTTCCAGAGCTGGTACGTGTCCTCGCAGCGGGCGCGGGAGACCGTCGAGCGCGACGGCGGCAACGTCGAGGCCTACGCCGACGCCCCCTGGTGCGCGATGTTCGTCTCCTGGGTGGGCGAGCAGGCCGGCATCCGGCCCACCGTGGGCTGGGACGCCTACACCGTCACCTACGCGAAGTGGTTCGAGGCGAACGGCAGGTGGGGCTCCGAGGCCACCCCCGGCGCGGTCGTCTTCTTCGACTGGAAGCGCGGCGACAGCCTGTACGGGATCGACCACGTCGGCCTGGTCAAGAAGGACAACGGCGACGGCACCATCACCACGATCGAGGGCAACACCGGCAACGGCAAGGTCGAGCAGCGGGTCCGGCCCAAGGCCGAGGTCGTCGGCTACGGCTACCCGCGGTACGCGGCCTGAGCCGGCGGGGCGGGCGCCGTACGGCGCTCCCCGCCCGGCCGGGACCCCGCGCCCCGGCGGGGAACGACCGGGGTACGGCGGTGCGGCAGCCCGCCGCGGGAGACCTCACAGAGGGAGGGGATCCGCATGGACCCGACGATCCGCCGGTTCGAGCGCACCGACGCCGCATGGGCCCGCGGCCTGCTGACCGCCGATTTCGGTTCACCGGTCGTGGTGTCGCGGGGGGTGGCCCATGACGCGACCGCGCTGCCCGGCTTCGTGGCGGAGGTGGGCGGGGTCGCCGTCGGGCTGGCCACCTACCGCCTCGCCGGGAACGAGTGCGAGGTGGTCACGATCAGCGGGCACGGCGTCGGCGCGGAGCTGCTGGCCGCCGTGGTGGAGCAGGCCCGGCGGTCGGAGTGCCACCGCGCCTGGCTGGTCACGACCAACGACGACCTCCGCGCCCTCCGGTTCTACCAGCGGCAGGGCTGGGACCTCGTGGCGCTGCACCGGGACGCGGTCACCGCGGCGCGGAGGATCAAGCCCGGCATCCCCGAACACGGCGAGGACGGCATCCCCATCCGGCACGAGCTGGAGCTGGAACTCATGCTGGAAGGCTGAGCGGACGGCGGTGGAGCGGGAGCGGACGCCGCCCTCCTCCGCTCCTCTATCACTCTCAGTGATGATCAGGACGGCCTCCACCGGGAAGTGCAGTACATCACAGCTGATTCGTATCATCCGAGGACAATGCGGGACCCGCACCTGATTACGGACGGTTGCGTCAGGAACCTTGGTGACCGGCTGATAGCCTCTCGGCCGATCGGGAGGTGAACGATGGCGTTCAGTGGATTGGCCGTGCCCAGCGAGGCGGAGCAGATCATCGGTGCGGATGAGCTCTTCTTCTCGACGACCGACCGGAACGGGCTGATCCGCAGCGGCAACTCGGTCTTCGTCCGGGTCTCCGGCTTCTCCCTCGACGAGCTCACCGGCGCCCCGCACAACATCGTGCGCCACCCCGACATGCCGGCCGGAGTGTTCCGGCTGGTGTGGGAACGCCTGCTCGCCGGGCGCCCGGCCGGGGCCTACATCCGGAACCTGGCCAAGGACGGCAGCGGCTACTGGGTCTTCGCGACCATGACGCCCTGCGCGGAGGGCTTCCTGTCGGTCCGGGTGGCGCCGCGCTCCGACCTGTTCGGCGCCGTCGAGAAGGTGTACCGGCAGGTGGCCGAGGCGGAGGCCGAGGCGGCCGGGCGCGACGGGACGGACCGGCGCGAGGTGGCGCGGGTCGGCATGGAACGGCTCGAACACGCGCTGCGCGAGCTCGGCTTCGGCTCGCACGACGAGTTCCTGAGCACGGCGCTGACCGCCGAGGTCGCCACCCGGGGCCGGCTGGCCTCCTCGACCTATGCCCGCCCCGGAGCGCAGGGGCCGATCGCCGAGGTGCTGGCCGGCGCCGGGGAGCTGGAGACGCTCCTGACCGGCCTGGTGAAGCGGCTGGAGGGCTACCGGACTCTCAGCGAGCGCCTCGTGCGGTCGTCCGCGCAGGTGCTCGAGGTCGCCCGCCGGCTCGACCACGCGGTCGCCACCGCCCAGACCGCCTCCGCGATGGTCGCCGAGACCGCACCGGTGCTGCACAACGTCGCCCGGGTGATGGCCGAGCCGGCCCGCACCGCGGTGAACGCGCTCGAGCGGCTGGTCCCCCGGCTCGCCGCGCTCCGCTCGGACGTCGCGGACCTGCGGTTCCGGGTCGCGCTGTCCGCCCTGCACAACGACATGGTCGCCGCGTTCGCCGCCGAGGTCGTGGACGGCGCCGCGCCGCCGGCCTCGCTGCGCGAGGTGCCGCTGCTCTGCGACGCCGTCCAGGAGAGCGTGCTGGAGACGGCCGCCACGGCGCAGCGGGTGAACCAGGCGCTGCACGACGTCGTCTCCGAGGTCACCGAGGCGGGGGAGCTGCTGGAGAGGTTCCGGCTGTTCCTCGGGCAGTGGCGGATCCTCGTCATGCGCCACCGGGCCGAGGACGCGCTCGGCGACCTGGTGGACTCGATCGACGACGAGTTCGCCGCCGGCTGGGACAGCATGGACATGCTGCGCGGGCTGGGCTGGGAGTTCAAGAACGCGGCCGTGCCGCTCGGCGTCGAGACGCTGGCGGCGCACGTCGCCCGGATCCGCGCCGCCGCCACCGCCTCCCGCGACGCCTCCTGAGCCGCGCTCAGGCTGCGGCGGCCGGGTCCGCCGGCGGCGGCGCCAGCACGACCCGGTTACGGCCTGCGCGTTTGGCCTCGTACAGGGCCTCGTCCGCGGCGTGCAGCAGTTCCTCGGATTTGCAGACGCCGGTCAGGGCGGCCACACCGGCGCTGAAAGTCACCGGCAGGGTGTGCCCGCCGGCGGGCACGGGCCCGGCCGCCACCTCGCGGCGGACGGCGTCGACGCGCTCCCAGGCCTGCTCGCCGGCGGCGCCGGGCAGCACCACGACGAACTCCTCGCCGCCGTAACGGGCCAGCACGTCCCCCGGCCCGACGTGTCCGCCGACGAGTTCGGCGAAACGCGCCAGCACCTGGTCCCCGGCGCCGTGGCCGTAGCGGTCGTTGATCCGTTTGAAGTGGTCGACGTCGAGCAGGGCGACGCTCAGCGGACGGTCCTCGGCGATGGCAAGGCGCATCTCGCGCCGCAGGGCCTCCATCAGATACCGGCGGTTGTGCAGGCCGGTCAGCGCGTCGCGCACCGCCTGCTCGGCCAGGTCCGCGCGCAGGGCCTCGATGACGGCGAGTTGCCCGCGCAGCCGCTCGTTGGCGTGCTGCAGGGCCCGGCGCTGGTCGTTGAAGGCGGTGACGTCCCGGGCCACGAACACCCACCCCGCGGCCTCGCCGAGGCGGTCGCGCAGCACGCTGACCCGCACGTCCAGGTCGACCGTCCCACCGCGCGCGTCGGTAAGGGCGTAGCCGGTCTCCACCCCGTCGGCGAGCACCGGCACCCTGCCGAGGACGTCGGTGCTCATGATCCCGGTCAGACGCTCCGGGAGGTCCGGCGCGATCCGGCGGATCAGGCGCTCGGCCGCGGGGTTGAGGTCGAGGACGCGGCCGGAGGCGTCGACCGTCATGACCATGTCGCCGAGCATGTCGAAGACGCGGGTCCGCTCCACCGGCACCAGCTCGTGCAGCGAGTTCCGGACCAGGGCCCAGTAGGTCAGGACCGCGGAGGCGCAGTATCCGAGCGGGAGCATCCCCATGGCCGGTCCCGTGCCCATCATCCCCGCGGACGACAGGATGATGGGGACCCCGGCCAGCATCGAGAGGAACTGGCCCAGCAGGATGGCCCTGTACAGGCGGCGCTGGGGACGCGGACCGCGCAGCCACCCGTGGGCCAGGCGGACCGCGGCGACGGAGTACAGGGCGAAGCCGTAGACGGTGTGCGCCGAGAGCACCGGGCCGAATCCCAGCGAGAGCACTCCGGGGAGTCCCCGGGGGTCGGCTGATCCGACCGAGGTGACGACCAGGTGGTGCCAGGGGTCGGTCGCCAGCGCGACCAGGAAGAGCGCGGGCTCGGCCGCCAGCCACAGCGCCGTCCCGCGTGACAACCGCCAGGTGCGGTCGGCCACCGCCAGCGACAGGCAGAAGAACGCCGCGACCATGACGGAGATCGCGATGAGGACCACGGCGCCCGCCGGCCGGAGCAGCCGGAGGTCGTCGACCAGGTAGCCCAGCACGGCCACGGCCGACCAGGTCGCGCTGCTCGCCGAGATGACCGCGACCGCGCCGACCGCGGGTGTCACGTGCCGGCGCCGCCAGCCCGCGACCGCCACGACGGAGTCCACCATCGCCGCCAGCGCGAAGAACAGCGCGGAAACGGCGCTCTCCATCGTCTCCTCCTGTCTCCGCCGAAGCGCGGGATGCGCTCGACACGGCGCGGTGCGCATGTCGGCCCCCTATCGGCACGGCGACGGGCCGAGCTGAGCTTTCCCGGCGACCGGATCACCGGCGGGGCTCTGAAGACACCTGGAGGACCGGCGAGCGGCCGGACGTGGCGGGCCCGCTCCCGCAGGGCGCCGGCCGGTCGCCTCGGGGGGGCTCGCCGGAGGCGCGGTCTCCGGCGGGAGGCCGGAGACCGCGCGAGGAGGCCGTCTCTCCCCAGAAAGACCTCCACCGGCCAACAACCTAGGGCATCCATCGCTCCCTGTAAAGCGTGTACTTGGTTCACCATTTATCGTTTTGTTTCAAGCCGATTCGCTTTCCATGGTGCATCCCCGCCTGCGACCGGCCCCGCCCGGGAGAACGGGCCGCAGGCCGTCAGTAGTCCCCCTCCGCGACCTGGACCACGGTGAGCCCGAGGGAGCGCCACATCGCCACGACCCGCGCCCGGTCCTCGATCACCGCGGCGACCTCCCGGCCGGCGAAGTGCTCCCGGTAGACCTCGGCCTTCCAGACGGTGTCGGGGCGGCGGTCGCCGTCCGGCCGCAGCCAGAGCCCTTCGGCCCGGTCGAGGTACCCGACATGGGCCCGCAGCCAGCGCTCGGTGGTACGGCGGGTCCGCTCGGGCCGCCCGGACACGTACGCGACCGTGTGGCCGGCGAGGACGAGTGCCCGGACGATCGCCACGACGGGCGGGTTCGGCAGGTCCTCCCCGACGCGGCGCCAGTCGTAGGGGCCACGCTCACCCCGCAGGGCGAGCGTGCCGTCGATGTCCACGATCCACACGGCGCCCACGAGGCCGTTCCCGGAAGCCATCGCGCTCCTCCTCCCCCGTATGGTCCCGCGCCCGGCAGATCACCGTACGCCTCCCACCGGCCGACGGGCACCGCCGTGCGGCCCGGCAGCCCACACCGTCCCGCCGGTCACCGGCGGGACGCCCACCGAGGAACCGTTGACCGACGAATCGGAGCGACAAACCTCCCATATGCCCGCTACAGTCACACGTCGAGGGGCGGCTCCTGGACGTGCTTCCTTCTCTCGTCTTCGAAACGATCCGTAGCGCCTCCGCTCTCCGCCCCTCCTCGGTTCTTCCTGCGCGGGAGAGTACTCCTGCGCGGGAGAGTACGGAGGGGGAGATGGTGGACCGGCTCTCACGCATACTGCTCCGGCAGCACCTCGTCGCCCCCGGCCTGCTCGCCGGAGCACCGGTGCCCCCGCTCACCGGGACGGCGCCGTACGACCGCCGGCCGCGGAAGAAGAAGCGGACCGGTGCGGGAGGCGTCACGGTCAGGCCCGGCACGGCCGGCGGCCTGATCGCGCTGGAGGCCGACCTCCTCCATCTCGGCCACCTGCTCTCCGCCCCGCTCCGCCACCGCCTGGGTGAGCTGGACGAGACCGGGCTCGCCAACGCGGGCCGCCACCTGGTGCAGGCGATCCTCGCCGAGCGCGGCGGCCACGTCGGCCACGTGCCGCTGTTCCGGAACTTCCCGGAGAGCGTCCCGGCCGACACCGCCGAGTTCTACGTGCGGCGCGTGTTCGCCCTTCTCCTCCAGGAACCCGCGCAGCCGTGCGTGCTGTGCGGCGGGACCGGCGCCGTCCATCCCGTCTCCCCCTGCGCGCACCTGGTCTGCCGCACGTGCTGGGACGGTGCGGACTTCAGCGCCTGCCCGATCTGCCACCGCCGCATCGACCCTGACGACCCGTTCCTGCGGCCCGCCGACGATCCGGTCGCCGAGTCCGCCGCTCGCGACAGGGCGATCCCGGCACGCCCCGTCCTGCTCTCGCTCTGCGACGATCCGGCCGGCAGCGCCCGCGACCTGCTCCAGACCCTGCTGACCCGCCAGACCCCGCTCCGTCCCGAGGACCTCACCGCGGTCATCGATCTGACCGGGGACTTCTGGCCGGACTCCGCGGGCTGGCTGCCCGAGCGCATCCCGGTCCGCGAGACCCGCGCCGCCGTCCTCGCCACGGCCGTCCGCCGCGGCACGCCGGAGGAGCTGCCCGGCCTGCTGGACCGGCACACCGACAGCGCCACCGACGTGCTGCGCCTGCTGCACCTGCTGATGGGCGGCGACGCCGGCCTGCGCGTACGCCCGCCCCGCCGCTCGTCCCCGCCCCGGCCGCTCCGGCAGGCACTGCTGTCCCGGCTCGACCGGATGTCCCTGTCGCGGGTGCTCGACGACCTGCACCGCCACCCTGAGGCGTGGAAGCACATGGCCGAGGTGCTGCATCCCTTCGAGCGGTACAGGCGGTACCCGGACGCGGCGCTCGCCTTCGCCGTACTGCGCGGCACCCGGCTGGACACCGGCACGCCCTTCGCCGAGGAGCTGCTGGAACGCGCCGCGGCCCATCCCGGCGCGCTCCGCTTCGACGGGGTACGGCTGCGCCCGCTGACGTTCGCGGGGCAGGTCGAGGCGGCGCTGCGCGACGGCGACCACAGTCGCGCACTGGACCTGCTCGTCCGGCGGCCCGGCGAACTGACCCGGCGGCTCGCGCACCTGGCCCGTTCCGCCCCCGCGTCCTCCAGCGCCTCCGCCGCCGGCCCCTCCGCCTCGACTCAGACCGGGCACACGCCCTCCGGCACCCCCGCCGCCTTGAGCCAGGCCGGGCACACGCCCTCCGGCGCCGGTGCCGCCTCGGACCTGGCCGCCGCCCTGACCCGGGCCGCGCCCGCGGTCTCCCCCGGTGTGCTGATCTCCGCGCTCGGCCGGCTCCGCACCCCGCCCGGCGGCACCCCCATGTTCATGCCCCGCGGCGGATCGGCCCGGATCTGGACCCAACCCGACGCCCTCCCCCCGGTCCCGCCGGACACGGCCGCCGCACTCTCCGCGGTGATCACCGCCGAGATGCTGCGCCGGGCCTCGGCGCTGCCGCCGGTGGAGCTGGCGGTGCTGGACGAGGAGCTCGCCGACCTGACCGCGCCGGCCGCGGAGCGCTCGGCCTCCTCCGCCCTGGTACGGCTGCCGCGCGGCAGCGTCCGGCCGCTCCCGTCCGGTGACCGGATCCGGCTGTTCCTGCACTGGGCCCAGCCCGAGGAGGAGCGGGTGGACCTGGACCTGTCGGTGGCGCTCTTCGACACGCGCTGGCGCTTCGTCGACCTGTGCGACTACACCCACCTGCGGATCGGCGACGGCGCCGCCGTGCACTCCGGCGACCTGACCTCCGCCCCCGAGCCGCTGGGCGCCTCGGAATTCGTCGACCTGCACGTCTCCCGGCTGCACGCGCTCGGCGGACGCTACGCGGTGCCGATCGTCTTCAGCTTCAACGACGTGCCGTTCGACCGGCTCGTCCGCGGCTTCGCCGGGTTCATGGACGCCTCCGGCTCCGGGGGGACCGTCTTCGACCCGCTCGCCGTACGGCAGCGCTTCGACCTGTCCGGCCCCGCCAAGATCCTGGTGCCGCTCGTGGCGGACCTGTGGTCGCGCACGATGCGCTGGGCCGACCTCAACCTGTCCGCGTTCAGGGCCTTCCACAACGTCGACGGCTACCAGGGGCGGCTCGCGCGGCTCGGCTCGGCGCTGGAGGACGTGTTCGGTCTCGGCGAGCACGTCACCCTGTGGGAGGTCGCCTGCTGGCACGCCGCGGCCCGCGCGCCGGAGGTGCTCGTACGGCACCGCGACGGGGGCGTCGGCCGCTACGTGCGCGGCGCGACCGAGGAGATCGGCGCGTTCGCCGCCCGCCTCACGGCGCTCACCGCACCGGACCACGGCCCGGCCGTACCCGGTGGGACCCCCGGTCCGGTGCCCGGCACCGCATCCGGCGGGATGTCCGGGACGGCATCCGGGACCGTGCCCGGTGCGGCGGGGTTCGCCGCGCTCGCCGACGGCGGCGGCCTCACCCCGGCGGACGGGGCGCAGGTGTACGCGCTCCGTCCCGGGCCGCTGGATCCGGCCGAGGTCCGGCTGCTCGACGCCGCCGACCTGGTCGGCGCCCTCGGGTCGCAGGACCGGTGACCCAGGAGGCCTGTCGGACGGGAACAAGTGTCGTGGCCGACGCCGCGCCCTCCCTGAGGGAAATACGAAAAAGGTCTGCTGGTCTGGGCTTTCGACCCATCCAACAGACCTTTCCGATCTGTCGGGACGACAGGATTTGAACCTGCGACCCCTTGACCCCCAGTCAAGTGCGCTACCAAGCTGCGCTACGTCCCGGTTTGTCCTTCGGCCCTTGTGGGCCGTCCCTCTCGGGCGGACGTCATAACCTTAGCGCAGATCGGGAGAGGATGTGCACGCCGAGGCGGCCGCCGGGCGACTTTGATCATCTTGAAGGGTGGGTGCGCGTGGGGCGCAAGGCGCTGATCGACCAGGAGGAGCTGCGGCGGCTGGCCGGGCAGGGGCTCTCGAACGCGGAGCTGGCCGCCCGGTTCGGGGTGAGCGAGTCCGGGATCCTGCAGGCCAAACGGGCCGCGGGGCTGTCGAAGCCGATGCTCGACCACTCCCGGGCGATCCCGTGGAAGCTGAACCGCGCGCACTCGCAGTCCGGCCCGGCGACGAACCTGCGCAATCTGTCAGCGGTCGCCCAGGGGCGCGCGATCCCGCAGGAGAAGCTCAACACCGCGCTCCGCTGGGCCGAGCGGCTGGTCTCGTCCGGCCTGGACGTCGCCTACGACCCGGAGCACGGGTTCCGCGAGGTGCCGGCCGTCTCCGGGGAGTGGCTCGTCGAAAGGGTCCTCGCCGAGGCCTGCGGCACCCTCGCACCGGACCC
Source organism: Planomonospora corallina (assembly GCF_042650625.1). NCBI lineage: Bacteria > Bacillati > Actinomycetota > Actinomycetes > Streptosporangiales > Streptosporangiaceae > Planomonospora > Planomonospora corallina. The sequence goes on along the minus strand of NZ_JBHSBM010000017.1, from coordinate 926,504 downwards.
CTCCGAAGAGTGACACCTCGGTGACCGCAACGGTTTCGAGGCGGTTCCCCGGGGCAGCGCACTCGGGCAGCAACCGCTGAGACAACCGACCGGAGGCGCAACATGTCCACCGAGAGCCTGATCTGGGTGGCCGTCGTCGTGGCCGCGGTGGTGGCGATCATCGCAGTCGGCTACGCCGTACTGCGGCAGCGACGCCGGCACCGGCTCCGCGACCGGTTCGGCCCCGAGTACGACCGCACCGTCCGCGAGCACGAGAGCCGGCGCGCGGCGGAGCAGGAGCTGATGGCCCGCCAGCAGCGGGTCGACTCGCTCGACATCCGTCCGCTCGGCGCCGAGGCGCGCCAGGCCTACGCCAGGAAGTGGCTGGAGGTCCAGGAGCGCTTCGTGGACGCGCCCGGGTTCGCGGTCACCGAGGCCGACCACCTGGTGACCTCGGTGATGGCCGACCGGGGCTATCCGACCGAGGACTTCGAGCAGCGGATCGCCGACCTGTCCGTGGCCCACGGCCGCACTCTCGACCACTACCGCAAGGCGCACGAGATCAGCAGCCGCGCCGCCCGCCAGTCCGCCTCCACCGAGGAGCTCCGGCAGGCCATGGTGCACTACCGCGCCCTGTTCAAGGAGCTGCTGGAGGCTCCGGAGTCCTCCGGCGGCGACGGCGCTCTGCGGCCCTCCGGTCAGAACGGTTCCCCCCGGCAGGCGCAGCCGCGCCCCGGGCAGGTCCGCGACGAGACGCGGACCGGCGTCGAGCGGGCCGGCTGAACGGTCCGCTCCAGGCCCGGCCGGCGGCCCGGTGGAGGAGCGCGCAGCCGCGATCCCCGGACACGGCCGGGGTCCCCCCGACCCCCCGTGACCCCCCGTGACCCCCCGTGACCCCCCAAGGACGGTGATTCGTGTGAACGACCGACCCGACCGAGATCCGGAGCGCCCGGCGTCCGGACCCCCCGCCGACCGCCTGGTCCACTCGGTCCGCCCGGGCCGTGACGGCCGCAGCGCCCCCGACGGCCGTGACGGCCGCGGGGACGGGCTCGGCGACACCGGGCCGATGGCGCCTCCCCGGCAGCGTGCCGGGCACGCCGGGCCCTCCGATCCTGTCTCCCATGACGACGCGCCCGCCGGGCGCCCCGGCGACCTGGCCGACACGGGACCGGCGCAGACCGACGCCGACCGCCCGGGGTCCGGGTCCGCCGCGGTCCCGGACCCCGCGCACACGGGTCCGGGCCACTCCGATCCAGGCCACTCCGACTCCGCCGAGCGGACCGGCGCCGGGCGGCGTGCGGGCGGGGAGGCGGACGCCGCCGCGCCGCGCGCCGGTGAGCACCTTGCGGACGGCGGCCGGGTGACCACCCCGGCTCCGGCCTCGGGCGGTACGGTTCCCGCCGCCGGAGCGCGCTCCCCCGCCCGGCTCTCGCTGCTCGACGCGGACCCCGAGGACGTGCGGCGGCGCTGGCAGCAGGTCCAGGTGGGCTTCGTGGACGACCCGCGCGGGGCGGTGGAGCGCGCCGACTCGCTCCTGGGCGAGATGACGGAGGCGATCCGCGCCGCGCTGGAGTCCCGTACCTCCGACCTGCGGAGCAGGTGGCGGGACGGGCGGGACGACGACACCGAGCGGCTCCGTACGGCGCTGCGCGACTACCGGTCGGTGCTGGAGCAGTTGCTGGAGTTGGCCGCCGTGCCCGCCGGGAACGGGGCCTCCCCGGGCGCGTCCTCCGGCGGGGCGCCCGCCGCGGAACCGCGTTCCGGGAGTCCTTCCCTGAATGCGGCCTCCGTGGGCGCGCCTTCCGGGAACGCGGCCTCGGCGGACACGCCTTCCGGGAACGCGGCCTCGGTGGGCGCGCCTTCCGGAAGCACGCCGGCGGGAAGGGAGTGACCGATGCTCGCGATCGCCGCCGCCGTCGTGTTCGGCCTCGGCCTCCTGCTCGACCTGCTCGGTGCCAGCCTGGGCGCGGGCATCACCGGCACGACCTTCCTCCTTCTGGGGCTGCTCCTCCTCGCTCTGCACCAGGCCGGGTTCGGCACGGCCGGGTGGCGGGGCGGAGGCTGGCGCCGCAGGAGATGAGCACGGGCGTCCGCACCCGGCGGGCCCGCGCCGGGGCGCGGGCCCGCCGGGCTCACCGGCGCTCGGCCGGGATGCGGGCCTCGGGCCGGGCCGCGAACTCGAACTCCTCCCGGGGGTGGGCCAGCGCGCCGAGCGAGGTGATCTCCCGGGGGAAGAACAGGGCGAGCGTCCAGTCGACCAGCACCCGGACCTTCCGGTTCAGCGTCGGCACCCGGGACAGGTGGTAGGTGCGGTGCATGAACCAGGCGGGGAAGCCGCGCACCTTGCGGCCGTAGAGCTGGGCCACGCCCTTGTGCAGCCCCAGGCTGGCCACCGAGCCCGCGTAGGCGTGCCGGTAGGCCCTGCGCTCGCTGCCGCGGAGCGTGGCCACCAGGTTGTCGGCCAGTCTGCGGGCCTGCCGTACGGCGTGCTGCGCGTTGGGCGCGCACGTCTGCCCGGGCTTGGTGAGGTCCGGCACGGCGGCGCAGTCGCCGGCGGTGAAGACGTTGGGGTTCCCCTCCACGGTCAGCTCGGCGGTCGCCCTGACCCGGCCCCGCTCGTCCAGGGGCAGGCCGCTGGCCGCGACCAGTGGATGGGGTTTGACCCCGGCGGTCCACACCAGGGTGGAGGAGTCGAAGACGCTGCCGTCGTCGAGGGCGATCCGGCGGTCCTCGGCGGACGTGACGCGGCTGTCGAGACGGACGTCGATGCCGCGGGCCCGGAGCTGCTCCAGCGTCCAGCGGCCCATCTCCGGGCCGACCTCGGGCAGGATCCGGCCGGTGGCCTCGACCAGGACCCAGCGCATGTCACCGGGGTGGATGTCCGGGAAGTAGCGGCAGGCGTCGCGGGCCATGTCCTCCAGCTCGGCCAGGGCCTCGACGCCAGCGTAGCCTCCACCGACGAAGACGAAGGTCAGCGCTCTGGAGCGGACCGCCGGATCGTCGGTGGAGGCGGCCACGTCGAGCTGGGCCAGGACGTGGTTGCGCAGGTGGATGGCCTCCTCCACGGTCTTGAACCCGATGCCGCACTCCGCCACGCCCGGGATGGGCAGCAGGCGCGAGACGGAGCCGGGCGCGAAGACCAGGAAGTCGTAGCCGAGGGTGCGCGGCGGCCCCTGGCCGGGCCGCACCTCCACGGTCCGGGCCCGCAGGTCGACGCCGACCGCCCAGCCGTTGACGACCTCGCACCTGTTCAGGACCGCGCGGAGCGGGACGACGACGTGCCGGGGCTCGATGTTGCCCGCCGCCGCCTCCGGAAGGAACGGCTGGTAGGTCATGTAGGAGTCGGAGTCGACGAGGGTGACGCGGGCCTCTCCGCGGCGGAGCCTGCGCTGCAGTCGCAGGGCGGTGTACATGCCGACGTAACCGCCGCCGACGATCAGGATGCGGGGAATCTGGCTCATGGCCCTGCCCCTACCCGGGAAAAGGGGTTCAGATCGTGAACGTCATGGTGACGGTGGTCCCGCCCGGGCCGGTCCGGAAGTCGATGCCGGAGCTGACCATCCGGGCCACCCAGAGCCCCATGCCGCTGGTGGCGTAGGGCCCGGGAGGGGTCTGGCCCGGGACGGCCTCGGGCGCCCACCGGCCCTCGTCGCGGATCTCCACGACGAGGGCGCCGTCCGCGGTCCACATCCGCAGCAGCGCCTTGGCGCTGGCGTGCCCGTGGGTGACGGCGTTGGTGGCCACCTCGTTCACGGCGACGAGGAAGTCGGGCAGGCGTTCCTCCGCCAGCCCGCCGCGTCGTGCGTGGACGGCGGCGAACTCGCGCACCGCCGGGAGGTCGGGGAGGCAGAACGCGAGCTCGGCCGGGCCCGTGCGGGGAGGGGCGGCGGGGGGCGAGGTGCCGTCGGGGGAAGGGGGGCCTGCGGCGGGGGACACGGGGGAAGGCGGAAGCCGGTCGTCGCCCGCCAGAGAGCGAGCCGGACGAACACCGTCCTCGTTCACCCGTGAACCGCCTCCCCTGCTCCGCGGCGCCGTGATCACGGACACCCGGAACCCATCGGATCGCACTCTATGCCACCTCGGTCCCCGCCGACTGAGCTGCCCCGTAACGAGGGTCATATTCAGGCCTCGGCGAGAAGCTCGGCGCGCAACTGGTCCAGCACCTTACGCAGAATGCGGGAGACGTGCATCTGGGAGATGCCGAATTCCGACGCGATCTCGGCCTGGGTCATGTTGCCGAAGAAGCGGAGGAGGAGGATGTTCTTCTCCCTGGGCGGCAGCTTGTCGATCAGGGGCTTGACGGCCTCCCGGTCCACCAGGACCGACAGGGTGTCGTCCTCGTCGGGGATGACGTCGCCCAGGGCCGCGGCGTCGTCGTCGGCGCCGAGCGGCGCGTCGAGGGAGAGCGCGCTGTAGGCGGCGGAGGCGTCCAGGGTGAGCAGGACGTCCTCCTCGCTGATCTTCATCTTCTCGGCGAGCTCGGCGACGGTGGGGGCGCGGCCGAACTCCTGGCTGAGGTCGGCCACCAGCCGGTTCAGCTCGGCCCTGCGCTCCTGGTAGACGCGGGGGACGCGGATGGCCCAGGTGCGGTCGCGGAAGTGCCGCTTCACCTCGCCGGTCATGGTGACGACGGCGTAGCCGCGGAAGGGGTGGCCGAGGGTCGGGTCATAGCCGTTGATGGCCTTCATCAGTCCCACGTAGGCGGCCTGGAGGAGGTCCTCGAGCGGCTCTCCGCGGTAGCGGTAGCGGCGGGCGATCTCCATGGCCAGCGGGCGGTGCATTTCGACGATGCGCTCACGCAGGCGCTCGGCGCGGTACTCAGAGATTTCAGGCGAGACCATCTCCGCGAGGAGCTCCTCGGCGGTCATGTCGTTGAGTTCGAGTGCCTGAACAGACATCGCTGCTCCCTGATATTACTGTCGGGCGGCACCGACACCAGCGGAGCAGTCTCCGGGCAGACGGCATCGCCTCGACCACGTTTCGAGGCGAGGCCCTCTGCTGGACCTCGGATCCAGTATTCCCCGGATGCCGGGAGTATTACTCCCCGCCAGGTAACAGTAAGGTTGCTATGCGAGCGGCGAGAAGGAGTCCGGGTGACGGTGTCGAACAACGGTGATGGATCTGCTGCCCTGACCTTGACGTCGGCGCCCGTCGGCGGGGTCAACGTGATCCGGGTGACGGGTCTGCTCGACGCCACCACCAGGGACCAGTTCGCCGACTACCTGGCGGCGGAGGCGGCCGAGCACGGCCCGGAGATGATCCTGGACCTGAGCGGCGTCACCTTCATGGACTCCCGCGCTCTCGGGCTCATCGTGCACCAGTGGCAGATCTGCACCCAGGCGGGCGGGCGGTTCGCCCTGACCGGGGTGGAGTACGCCAAGACCAAGGTGATGTGGATCACCGGACTGGCCCAGCGGCTCCCGCTCCACGACACGGTCGACGACGCGCTGGCGGCGTTCGGCGGGGCCGGCTGATCAGCCGCTCCGGCCCGCCCGGCGGTCCCGGGTGCGCTGGTGCTCGTCGACCAGGAGCCTGGCCAGGTCGGCGACCTTCACCTGGTGGTGCTGGGAGACCCGGCGCAGCTCGTCGAAGGCCTCCTCGGCCGTGCACCCGCTGGACTTCATGATGATGCCCTTGGCCTGGTCGATGACCGCGCGCCCGGCGAGCGCCTCCTGCATCTGCGCGGCGTCGGTGCGCACCTCGTCGTAGTCCCACATGTTGGCCAGGGCCACGTTCACCTGCTCGGAGAGCATCTCGGCCAGGGGGGTGACGTTGCGGGCGGCGAAGACGCCGGGGCGCACGCCGTACAGACCGAGGACCAGGACCGCCCGCTCGACGGTGATCGGTATCGCCAGGACCGAGCGCACGCCGCACCGGACGGCCATCGCGGTGTAGCCCGGCCAGCGGGGCTCGCGGAGCACGTCCTGCACGGCCACGTGGCCGCCGGTGGCGCGGGCCTCGGTCAGGGGTCCCTCCCCCAGAGCGCTCTCGCCGTCGACGAGCACGACGAGCTCGCTGTGCGAGGCGGAGACCACCAGCCGCTCCCGGAGCCACAGCTCGGCGGACCCGCCCGCACAGCCGGGCACGCCGCCCGCCAGAGTGGTGGTGAGACCGCGCAGCACGCTCTCGCTGGAGGTCTCCTCGCTCACCCTGCCGAGGGAGGCGAGATCCCGGGCGAGAACGGGGGCGATCATGTCCATGGCATGAGGTCCCTTCGCTGTTTCGATAACTTAACCACTATCCGACCGCGAAGCCGTTGGAGAAATCGGAGCCTCCGGCGCCTTCGTGACCGCGCATCGATAAGACCCACGGGGTGGCGTACCGTCTACGGCGGGACGTTCCCCACCCCGGCCGTCGACGAGGACGAGCAACTTGACCGAAGCCATTGGCCTTCCCGCCCTGGAGCAGGCGCTCGACGCGCTCACCGCCAGGGTCCTGTCCCTGCGCGAAGCCACGTCCAGCTACCCAGCGGACCCCCGCTCCACACTCGACGCGGCGCTCGCGGAGCTCGACACCGCCCGCGAGCTCCTGGACGCCGCGCTGCGCGAGCTGCGCAGGACCCCGCGGCGGTCGGGCGAGCGGGAGAACGGCTCGCAGCGGGAGCTGAAGCTGCTGCGGCAGGTGTTCAAGACGTTCCCGGTGCCGGTGGCCGTGCTGGACGGCTCGGGGGTGATCCGGCGGATCAGCGCGGAGACCTCCCGCATGCTGGGCAGCCCGGCCGGCTACCTGATCGGCCGGGCGTTCCCGCTCTTCGTCGACGTCTCCCGGCGGGCCGCGTTCCGCTCGCACCTGACCGCGGTGCAGCAGAGCGGGCAGACGGCGACCTTCCAGACCCGGCTGGCGCACCAGGGCCGCGCGCACACCGTGCAGCTGGCCCTGGTGCGGCTGACGATGCCCGGTGAGCCGCACGCGATGACGGGGGTCGTGATCCTCCCGCTGGAGGCCCAGGTCCCCGAGGCTCCGGCGGGGCCGGCCGACCGCTCGGACGCCGCGCTGATCCTGGCCGCCGCGCACCGCCAGGAGCTGCTGTCCCGGATGAGCCGGCTGCTGCTGGACGAGGAGAGCCTGCGCCAGCCGGTGACGGTGACCCGGGCCGCGCGGCTGCTGGCGGCCGAGGCCGCCGACTGGGTGATCGCCGACGTGGTCCAGGACGGCTCGCCCCGGCGGGCGTGCGTGTTCGGGCCGTCCGACCGGCCGGTGAGCGACCTGATCCGCCTGGTCGAGGGGCTGAACCCGCTGACCGCGCCGCTGGTCGCGCACGTGCTGACCGGCGGCTCCGGGGTCGTGCACGAGATGGTGGAGGACGAGGCGCTGCTGGGCGGCGCCGGCGACGGGCGGCCGCCGCTGCTGCGGGTGATGGGCGCCGCCTCGGTGATGTGCGTGCCGATCGGCGGCGAGGACGGCCCCGCGGGCGCCCTGACGCTCGTCCGGCTGCGCGACCGCGAGCCGTTCACCCTGGCCGACCTCGGCCTGATGCAGGAGATCGGCGTGCACGTGGGGCTCGCCCTGCGGGCGCGGCGCAGCTTCCGGGACCGGTCCGAGGCCGCCGACGCCCTGCGCACCAGCGTCGTGCCGCGCAGCCTGCCCGACATCCCCGGCTTCGAGGCGGCGGCGATCTACCACGCGGGCTCCAGCCCGGTCGGCGCCGAGTTCTACGACGTCTTCCCGGTCGCGGACGGCTGGGGGTTCGCGCTCGGCGGGGCGGCCGGCCGGGGCGAGGAGGCCGCCGCGGTCAGCGCCCTGGTCCGCAACGGGCTGCGCGTGCTCAGCGTCTGGGAGCCCGACCCGGGTCAGGCGCTGCGCAAGCTCAACCAGGCGCTGACCGTGCAGCACAGCGGCATGTTCGTGATGGCGCTGGCCGGGTTCGTCAAGGGCCGGCGGATCCGGCTGGCCAGCGCGGGCCATCATCCCGCGGCGCTGCTGCGGCCCGACGGCACGGTGCGCTTCAGCGCCGGGGGCGGGGTCCCGCTGGGCATCTCCCCCGAGGGGGAGACGTTCGACGAGGAGCTGACGCTGGCCAGCGGCCAGACGCTGCTGTTCTACTCCGACGGGCTGGTGGCCTCCCGCAACGAGGCGGGAGAGGCGTACGGCGAGATCCGGCTGGCCGACGTGCTGGCCCGGTGCGTCTCGCAGTCTCCGGCGGCCGTGGTCAAGACCGTGGAGGAGGACCGGCACGCCTTCTCCGGCGGGCGGGTCTGGGACGAGATCGTGATCCTCGCGCTGCGCGTGGTGTAGGCCGTCTCCCGTGTCCCGGCGGGCGCGCCCGCCGGGACGCCGCCCGCCGGATGCCGGAAATACGAGGTTTGCCGTCGAGCGTGATCGGGGTATGGTTTTTCTCATACAGATGAGTGCCTAAGACGCAGGCACCCCCTGAAGGATCTCTGGCTTTCCATGCCTGTCTCCTCCCAGAGGTGTGCCGTGAACATTGCATTTGTCTTCTCTGACGCTCTGTCCGCCTCCCAGGACCACTCCGACCTCTCGGCCCAGCGGGCCCAGATGCTGGCCATCGCCCGGGAGCTCGGCAAGGAGCACAAGGTCACCGTTTACACGCGCCGGGCCTCCGACTCCGGCAGGGCGCGTGTCCGGGTGGCCCACGGTGTCACCATGGAGCACCTGTCCTCCGGTCCGGCCCGTGACCTGTCCGAGGACGAGGTGCTGTCCCACCTGGCCGACTTCGGCGGGCGGCTGATGAGCCGCTGGGGCCAGGACCGGCCGGACGTCGTCCACGCCTGCTCCTGGACCGCCGGCCTGGCCGCCATCGCGGGGGCGGACGGTCTCGAGCTGCCCGTCGTGCTGAGCTCCGTCCACGGCGGCGGCGGTGACGCGCGGAAGGCCCGGCTGCAGCGCGCGATCAGCCGCCGGGCCGCCGCGGTGGTCGCCGGCTGCGGGGGCGAGGAGGCGGAGTTGATCCGGATGGGCGTGCCGCGCCGGGCCATCGCCGTGGTGCCCTGCGGAGTCGACGTCGAGAAGTTCCACCGGCAGGGGCCGGCCGCCTCGCGCGGCTCCCGCCCCCGGCTGCTGCACCTGGGGCCGATCTCCGAGAGCAAGGGGGTGCGGACGGCCATCCGGGCCCTGGAGGGGCTCCCGGACGCGGAGCTGCTCGTCGCCGGCGGCCCGGCCGCGGCGGACCTGGAGCACGACGCCGACGCGCACCGGGCGATGATGCTGGCCAAGGAGCTCGGCGTGGAGGACCGGGTCACCCTGCTCGGCCAGGTCCCGCACTCCTCGGTGCCGAAGCTGATCCGCAGCGCCGACGTCGTCGTCTCGCTGCCCCGCGAGGCGCCGGCGGGCGTCGTCGCGCTGGAGGCCATGGCCTGCGGCGTGCCGGTCGTCGCCTCCGCGGTGGGCGCGCACACCGACTCCGTGGTGGACGGGGTGACCGGCCTGCTGGTCGCGCCGGACCGTCCCGCCCAGACCGCCCGATGCGTCCGCGAGCTGCTCGCCGATCCCACCCGCCGGACGGCGCTGGGCTTCGCCGGGGCCGACCGCGTGCGCTCCCGCTACTCGTGGGAGCGGATCAGCCAGGAGCTCGCCCGGGTCTACGGGGACGTGCTGCCGGCCCGGGCGCGCACGCCGGAGCCCTCCGCCGCCTGACGGACCATCCCGCAGCCCGGTCCGGCGGAACCGTCCGCCGGGCCGGGCTGTTTGTTGGAAGATCTTGAATGGGTATACGGTTGACCGCATGATGATCCATCCATGGGACGCCGCCGCCGCCGGCGAGGCGCTGGAGTTCGTCCGGTCGAACCAGTTCGGCCACCTCATCGCGGCGGGCCGGGACCGCGACGTCCCGGTCGTGGTGCCGACCCAGTTCCTGCTCGCCGACGACCACACGGTCCTGCTCCACCTGGCCCGCCCGAACCCGGTCTGGCGCGCGATCGAGGAGAACCCGGCCGTGCTGCTGTCCGTCGCGGGCGACTGGTCCTACGTCGAGGGGGCGTGGAAGGTCCTGCCCGGCGAGGGCGACCCCCGCCTCGGCGTGCCCACCACCTACTACGCCGCGGTCCAGCTCCTCTGCCACGCCGAGGTCGTCACCGACGCCGACGGCAAGCTCGAGATCCTGCGGGCGCAGATCGCCGATCTGGAACCCGGGGGCGCGCTGGCCGACCCCGCCGAGCACGCCCGGCGCCTGTCCGGGATCCTGGGCCTGCGGCTGACGGTCCAGAAGGTCGACGGCAAGTTCAAGTACGGCGGCAACGTCGACGAGGCCCACCGGCGGCACGTCGCCGACCGGCTCGCCGAGCGCGGCGGCCCCGGTGACGCCGCCGCCCGCCGGCACCTGCTCCGCCGCCTGGACGGCTGATCCCGGGCCCGCTCCCGGACCCGTACGGCTCCCGGACCCGCGCGGCCGCGCTCAGGGCCGCAGCAGCCGGGCGGCCTTGAGGGAGAGGTGGACCAGGAGCCGGTCCTCGCCGTCGGCCAGGTCCCGGCCGGTGAGCCGCCCCGCCTTGCCCAGCCGGTAGTAGAGCGTCTGACGGTGCACGCCGAGCGCCGCGGCCGCCTCCTGCACGTGCCCGGCCCGGTCGAGGTAGCCCTCCACGCTCCTGGCCAGCTCGGGGTCGGCCGCCAGGGGCGCGGTCTCCCCGGCCAGCGCGCGCAGCTCCGCCGGGGCCAGGCGGACCAGCGTCCGGTAGACGCCCAGGCGGGACCAGGCCGCGACCGGGGCGAGGCCCGGCACCCGCTCGGCGACCCGGAGCGCGTCGACCGCCTCCCCCCAGCTCCGCCAGGCCTGCTCCCGCTCACCGCGCGCGTCCCCGATCCCGGCCGCGGTGCCGTACATGGCGCAGACCCGGGCGGCCGTCTCCCGCGCCTGGGCGGCGGGGACGAGCAGCGCGGCCAGCGGCCCGCCCGGGCCCGGGTGGCCGGGGTCGGCGAGCACGTCGCGCGGGAGCGTCCAGAGGGCGGCGACCCGGTCGGCCGCGCCGCGCACGGCCACCGCCGCCACCGGGCCGGCCGGGCCGGTCCACTCCAGCGCCGCCAGCGCCTGGGCGCGCTCCTGCGCGTTCGCCGAGAACAGCTCGCGCAGGTGCGCGCCCAGGTCCCGGCGGCTGCGGGCCTCCTGGGCGAGCGTGCGGGCCGCCTGCCCGACCAGTCCCGCCACGGAGGCGATCCGCTCGTCGGTGAGCGTGCCGTCGTCGAGCAGCCACAGGTAGCCGTAGGTCACCTCGTGGTGCCGCAGTGGGACGCAGACCCGGGCGAGCACCCCCAGCTCGGCGTCGGCGGGGATGCGGACCGGGCCGCGCGCCGTCGCGATGCCGTACCCCTCGAAGTAGGCGCGGACCTCGTCGGAGGCGCGGCGGCGGAGGATGGACTCCTGGCGCACGGTGTCGATGTCGCCGCTCTGCGCGGCGTAGGCCAGCAGCTTCAGCGAGCGGTCCTCCAGCGTGGCGGCGGCGCCCAGCCGGGCGGCGATCTCGTCGACGGTCTCCTGAAGCACCCCGCCATTGTCGTACATCTGTATGAAACACGTGGCCGGCGATCGTGGCAGTTGCACATTCGACCGGCCTGAGCTGGGGTTTTAGGCTGGAAGACATGCTCGGTTCACTGCTCCTCGCCGGATCGCGGCTGCCGTTCGTACGGCAGGCCGTCTCCGGCATCCCGCTGACCCGCAAGGTCGTCGACCGCTTCGTCGCGGGCGAGACCGTCCACGACGCGGTCGGCGCCATCCGCCGGCTGACCGATGCGGGCCTGACCGTCACCGTCGACCATCTGGGCGAGGAGACCCTGGACGCCGGGGCCGCCGCGGCCACGGCGCGGGCCTACGCCGTCCTGCTCGGCGCGCTGCGCGAACTGGACCTCGGCGACCGGGCCGAGGTGTCGGTGAAGCTCTCCGCGGTGGGGCAGGCGCTCGGCGCCGACGGCCACAAGATCGCCCTGGAGAACGCCCGGCGGATCTGCGAGGCCGCACGCGCCGCGGGGGCGGGCGTGACCCTCGACATGGAGGACCACACCACGGTCGACTCCACGCTCGGCGTGCTGCGGGCGCTGCGCGAGGACTTCCCCGGCACCGGGGTCGCGATCCAGGCCGCCCTGCAGCGCAGCGAGGGCGACTGCCGCGACCTGTCGGGCGCCGGCTCCCGGGTCCGCCTGGTCAAGGGCGCCTACGCCGAGCCCGCCTCGGTCGCGCACCGCAGGAAGGCCGACGTCGACAAGGCCTACGTGCGGTGCCTGCGCATCCTCATGTCGGGCCGCGGCTATCCCATGGTCGCCACGCACGACGACCGGATGATCTCGATCACCGAGACCCTCGCCGACCGCTTCCGCCGCTCCCGCGGCGACTACGAGTACCAGATGCTGTACGGCATCCGCGCCGACAAGCAGCAGGCCCTGGCCGGCGCCGGGCACACCGTCCGGGTCTACGTGCCCTACGGCGACGACTGGTACGGCTACTTCATGCGCCGGCTCGCCGAACGCCCCGCCAACATCGCCTTCTTTCTGCGTGCCCTGGGAGGAAAGTAGCAATGGACGCCATCTCCACCGTCCCCGTCCCCGCCAACGAGCCGGTGTACGGCTACGCGCCCGGCAGCGCCGAGCGGACCGCGCTCGCCGAGCGCATCAAGGAGCTGGCCGCCGCCCAGCCCGAGCTGACCATGACGATCGGCGGCGAGCGGCGCATGGCCGGCGGCGCCCCGATCGACGTGGTGCAGCCGCACGCCCACGCCGCCGTGCTGGGCCGCACGGCCGAGGCCACCGCCGCCGACGTGCGGGCCGCGATCGACGCCGCGCTGGCCGCGGCCCCCGCCTGGCGGGCGACGCCGTTCGACGAGCGGGCGGCGGTCTTCCTGCGCGCCGCCGAGCTGCTGGCGGGCCCGTGGCGGCAGACGCTCAACGGCGCCACCGTCCTCGGCCAGTCCAAGTCCGCGCAGCAGGCGGAGATCGACTCGGCCTGCGAGCTGATCGACTTCCTCCGGTTCAACGTGGCCTACGCCCGGCAGCTCCACACCGAGCAGCCGGCCTCCTCCCCGGGCGTGTGGAACCGCATGGAGTACCGCCCGCTGGAGGGCTTCGTCCTGGCGATCACGCCGTTCAACTTCACCGCCATCGCCGGCAACCTGCCCACCTCGGCCGCGCTGATGGGCAACGTGGTGGTCTGGAAGCCCTCCCCCACCCAGCAGTTCGCCGCGCACTTCACCATGCGGCTGCTGGAGGAGGCCGGGCTCCCGCCGGGCGTCATCAACCTGGTGACCGGCAACGGGCAGGCCGTCTCGGAGGTCGCGCTGGCCCACCCGGAGCTGGCGGGCATCCACTTCACCGGCTCCACCGCGACCTTCCAGCACCTGTGGTCCACGGTCGGGGCGAACATCGCCTCCTACCGGAGCTACCCCCGCCTGGTCGGCGAGACCGGCGGCAAGGACTTCATCCTGGCCCACCCCTCGGCCGACCCCGCCGTCCTGCTCACCGCGCTGGTCCGGGGCGCCTTCGAGTACCAGGGGCAGAAGTGCTCGGCCGCCTCCCGCGCCTACGTGCCGCGCTCGATCTGGACGGCGATCCGCGACGACCTCGTCGCCACCGCCGAGTCGCTCACGGTGGGCGACGTGGCCGCCGACCTGTCGGCGTTCATGGGCGCGGTCATCGACGCCCGCGCCTTCGCCAAGCACAGGGCGGCGATCGACCGGGCGCGCTCGCTCGACTCGATCGACGTGCTGACCGGCTCCTACGACGACTCGACCGGCTACTTCGTGAAGCCGACGGTCCTGGAGTGCGCCGACCCGACCGACGAGATCTTCGTCAAGGAGTACTTCGGGCCGATCCTCGGCGTGCACGTCTACGACGACGCCGACTTCGACTCGGTGCTGGACCAGATGGAGAGCGCCTCGCCGTACGCGCTGACCGGCTCGCTCATGGCCCGGGACCGCTACGCGATCACCGCCGCCTCGGAGAAGCTGCGCTTCGCGGCGGGCAACTTCTACGTCAACGACAAGCCCACCGGCGCGGTCGTCGGCCAGCAGCCCTTCGGCGGCGCCCGCTCCTCCGGCACCAACGACAAGGCCGGATCGATCTTCAACCTGATCCGCTGGGTGAACGCCCGCACGATCAAGGAGACCTTCGTCCCGCCGGTCGACCACCGCTACCCGCACATGGGCTGAGTGCCTGCGGGCCGCCGCCTCGGCCCCGCCGCGTCCGCCCGGCCGGACGCGGTCCGCGGCCGAGGCGGCGGACGCCGCGGGTCCGCCCCTAGGTAAGGGTCCCGGGGGTCAGCCGGTCGAGCGCCGCCCGGCAGACGGCGCAGCCGTCGGGGTCCACGTCCGCGGGCCGGTGCCCGCACTCCAGCGCGGGCCCCTCCGCCGGATCCAGGTGCGCCGTCTGCGTCCGCGGGTCCCACGTCAGCGCACCGAGCTCTTCCAGGGCGAGCAGCCCGGCGACGGCGTCGGCGACCGGCACGCCGTTCCCGGTGGCGACCTGCCGCAGCGACACCACCACGGTTGACCGCCCGCCGGTCGTCATCTGGTAGGGCAGCGCGGACACGACGTCGGCGAACTGCGACTCGTCCGGGTGCCGCTCCCGCAGCTCCTGCCACACCCGCCACGGCGCCTGCGTGAACTCGTGCCGCTCGATGGGAGGATGCGCGGCGGCCCGGCGACGGCGGGCCTTGTCGGCGGCGGCCTTTCGGAGACGGCTCTTGGGCATCTCTCTCCTGTGGTTCGGCTGGTCGGGGGTGCCGGGCTCAGGTGCGGCGCCGGCGGAACGGGACCACGCCGGACGCCGGTCCGCCGGACGGCGGCCGGTGACTCGCCGGCTCCACCAGCATGCCGGGAAGGGGCGGCTGCGCGCAGGCTTTCCGGCCAGAACGGGTCCGGGCACGGGGGGGAATCCCGGCCGGGAACCCGCTCCCGGGCTTCGGGCGGCGTTCACGGCGACGGATCTCCCCCACCGGGCCGGTCACGGATTCAGACGGCGGCGTCGGCGCCGGTATCCATGAGGCCGCCGGCTGTTTTTTCACGCGGGGGCCCGGTGCCAGACTGTCGATCATGAGCAGTGGGCAGTCTCCTGTCGTGATCCGGCCCTATCGGGACGAGGACCGCGACGCCGTCGTCGCACTGGCGCCGCGCCTGACCGAGGGGGTCGCGGCCTGGCGGGACGCCGATGCCGTGGCCGACGCCGTACGCGGCTGGGTCACCGGTTCCCTGGAGCAGGCCGGCGGCGACGGTCACGGGGTGTTCGTGGCGGTCCGCGAGGGCCGCGTCGCCGGTTTCGTCACCGTGTCCGCCCGCCGGCACTTCACCGGCCAGGTGGACGCCTACATCGGCGAGCTCGTCGTCTCCGCCGAGGCGGAGGGCACGGGTGTCGGGCGTGCCCTGGCCGGCGCGGCCGAGTCCTGGGCGCGTGACCGCGGTCTGGCGCGCGTCACCCTGGAGACCGGCGCCGCCAACGCCCGTGCCCGGGGCTTCTACCGGGCGCTGGGATACGCGGAGGAGGAGGTACGGCTGAGCAGGCCGGTATCGTAGCCCGTCGCCGTTCCCTCGGAGGTGGTTCCATAACCCTGGCGGGCCGTCCTGACCGCGCTGAGCCGCATGCCGCGCCCTCGCCCGGCGGCACGCCACCGGCCGCGGCGGGAGACTCGCTCGCGACCGGCCAGCGCTCCCTGGGGGACCCGGCGATCACGTATCCGCTGTGGCCGCCAATGACCACCGGGTGCCCGCGCACCAGCACGGCCGAGATCGCCTATCCGGTCGAGGTCGACTACGCCCACGACGAGGTGCCGGACGGCCTGTTCGCCGGGGAGCCCGCGCGGAGCGCCGGACTGGACCGGTGGACGCCCCTGCTGCCGCCGCTGGACGCCCCCACCTTGGGCGAGGGCGGGACCCCGCTGATCGAGATCGGCGACGGTGCCTACCTCAAGGACGAGTCCCGCAACCCCACGTGGAGCCACAAGGACCGGCTGAACCGGTGCACGGTCAGCGCCGCGGTGCGGATGGACGCTCCGGGAGTGGTGGTGGCCTCCTCCGGCAACCACGGCGCGTCCGCGGCGGCCTTCGCCGCCCGGGCGGGGCTGCGCTGCATCGTGCTGACCTCGCCGGACGCGCCCCCGGCCGTCCGGTCGTTCGTGGACTCCTACGGCGCGGTGGTGCTGCCCCTGCCGCAGGAGTCGCGGTGGCCGCTGATGCGGCAGATCACCGACCGGCTGGGCTACCACCCCGTCAGCAACCTCACGGTCACGCACACCGGGCACGCCTTCGGGCCCGAGGGCTACAAGACCATCGCCTACGAGATCTTCACCGAGATCGGCGTCCCGGCGGCCGTGTTCACCCCCACCGGCTACGGCGAACTGCTCTTCGGCGTCTGGAAGGGCTTCGCCGAGCTGCGGCGCCTCGGTCTCGCCTGCTCCGTCGGCGGGCACCGCGGCCTGGTGGCGATCCCGGAGAGCGGCGGTGAGGCCCTGCCGGTGAGCGACGAGGAGATGGCCGCGGCCCAGGCCGAGCTGTCCCGCCAGGGCGTGTGGGCAGAGCTGTCCGCCGCCGCGGGCCTGGCCGGACTGCGACGCCACGGCGCCGTCGACGGGCCGGTGGTCTGCGTCTCGACCTCCAGCGGCTTCAAGGACCTCACGGTCGGATCGCACCGCGCCGAACCGATCGATCCCACCTGGGAGGCGGTGAGCCGCCGCCTGCGCGCGGCCGGGATCACCGCCTGATCATCGGCGACATCGTCCGGGCGTCCCCGGCCTATCACCGGAGGAACGACGGCGTCCGGGTTCGGAGCCCACACGCCGTCCGCTCCCCGGCCGGGGGCGACGCCGTCGGCGGGACATCGCGGGAGGTCTACACCGGCGGAGGCGGGTAGCGGTGGATCTCCGCCCGGTGGCCGGTCGAACCGGCGAACTTGGCGTCGTCGGTGAGCAGCGGCACGCCCAGCAGCTCGGCGAGGGCCACGTACATGGCGTCGTAGGCGGTGAGGTTGTTCCGCAGTTCCAGCACCCGCCGCTGCAGAGGCAGCATGGGATGGCGCGTGATCTTGAGCTGGGCGTAGCGCTCCAGCATTACACGGGCACGCTCCTCGGAGATGCGCACCTCCGGCTTGCTGGTGATCACATGCCCGCGCACCACCGACGCGATCTCGACATCGATCAGCGCCGGAGCGTGCAGCCGGCGGGCCAGCCGCTGCCGGAGCAGGTCGTCGCCCTTCACGTTGGCCAGCAGACGGAAGACGATCGAGGCGTCGACGACCAGGCTCACCGGCGGCCCTCGCGCAGGGTCTCGCGGACGAAGTCGGGATCGTACGGCACCGGCTCGTCGGTGGCGATCTTGGCCATCACCTCGTCCAGCGTCGGAGTTGCCGCCTCCTCGTTCAGCAGGTCGCGCACGTACGCCGTCAGCGACTTGCCCTCGCGCTCGGCCCGCGCCTTCAGCGTGCGCTCGGTCTCCTCGGGAACGTCCCGGATCTGCATGATTCCCATACATGCATCATAGCATGCACAATGCATGCATAAATGGATGACCGAGCGACGGCACATTTCGGACGGCAGCCCGGGCGGGGGTCACGGTCGTCAGCATGTGTTGACGCCGCGCCATCGTCAGCATATGTTGACGGTGTGTCCGTGAACGCCGATCTCGAACAGGCCGTGCACGGCGCCGACCCGGACGCGGCGCTGCGCGCCGTGGCCCGCCTGCGCCGGCTGGTGGAGCAGCTGGAGGCCGAGCACGTGGCGGCGGCGCGCCGGGCGGGCTGGTCCTGGCGGGACATCGCCCTGCGGCTCGGCGTCACCAAGCAGACCGTCCACCGCAAACACCACCGTGTCCAGGAGGGCTGATGTTCCGAGGCGACCACCCCGAGCTGCGCCGCACGCTGGGCCGGGCCCTGGAGCTGGCCCGCGCTCTCGGCCATCCCCGTGCGGGCAGCGAGCACCTGCTGCTCGCCCTCGCCGCGGGCGGCGGCGCCGTCGCCGCCGTGCTGGCCGGGCAGCT
>NZ_JBHSBM010000017.1:871790-908620 GCF_042650625.1 Planomonospora corallina | reverse complement strand
CGGCGCGACGGAGGGCGCGGTCCGCCGGGCCGTCCTCGGCGCGGCGCCCGCCGGAGCCGGGGCCGCCGCCGACCGGGACGCCCTGGCCGTGCTCGGCGTCGACCTCGACCGCCTGCTCGGCCCCTCCGGGGCGAGGGCCCTGGACCGCCCGCCCGCACGCGAGCCGCTGCTCCCGCTGGGCGCGGCCGCGGCCCGGCGCCGGTGCGCCCGGATGGACCCGCCGCTCGGCCTCGACGCCCAGGCGGCCTACGAGGCGTCGCTGCGGCTGGCACTGGCCCGCCGCGAACGCGAGCACCGGACCGAGCACCTGGCCCTCGCGCTCACCACGCTCGATCCCGGCGCGGCGTGGGTGCTCTCCGCCGCCGGCGCCGACCGGCGCGCGCTCTCGGCGGACCTCGCCGCGGCGTTCCCGCCGCCGCGGCGCAACCTCCTGCTCCGCGCCGAACGGCGGCTGGCGCGGCGGGCCCGCCACCGCGACATCGTGCGGCGCTACCAGCGCACGACGGGACGCGCCACGGTCTCGGGCCCCGCCCTGGCCGCGCTCATCGGCGGCTGACCGCACTCGCCGCGCTCCTCGGCGGCCGGCCGCGCTCGCCGCGCTCGCCGTGGGCCGGCCGGTCGTGCCGGCGAACCGGGCGCCGGTGACGAGCGCGGCCAGGTGGCGCGCGGAGGGCCGCCGGCTGCCGGCGGCGCATCCGGCGTCCCGAGGGCACCGGCCGCCGGAGAGATCGAGAGAAGTCGGAGACGCCCGGAAGAACCGGATGCTCCCGGGAGAGCCGCGGACGCCTGGGAGACTGGCCGGATGTTCACCGAGACCCTCGTCACCGTGTCCGCCGAGCCCGCCGTCGAGCTGTTCGTCGCGCAGACCGCCGGTCCCGCCGAGCGCACCCTGCTGGTCGTGCACGGCGGACCCGACTGGGACCACTCCTACCTGCGCGAGCCCCTGGCCGGGCTCGCGGGGCGGCACCGGGTCGTCATGCCCGACCTGCGCGGCTGCGGGCGCTCGACCCGGGGTCTCGCCGACGACCGGTACACGCCCTCCGCGGCCACCTCCGACCTCGTCGCCCTGCTGGACGCGCTGGGGACCGGGCAGGCCGACGTCCTCGGTTTCTCCTACGGGGGCCTGATCGCCCAGCGCTTGGCCCTGGCCGTACCCGGGCGCGTCCGGCGGCTCGTCGTCGCCTCCAGCAGCGTGCTGCCGGTGCCGCCGGACGCCTTCGACGGCTGGGCCGAGCGCGAGGAGCGCATCGCCGCGGAGGCCGGCGTCTGGTCCGACCCCGCCCTGCCCGGGCCGGAGCTGACCCGGGCGGCGGCGTTCGCCGGGGCGGCGGCGGACGTCTGGCGGCCGGAGTCGCTGCCCGGTTATCTCGACCGGCTGGGGCGCGTGCGCTTCTCCGCCGAGTGGATGCGCCCCTGGAAGGCCGGGACCCTGCCCTCAGCCCGGCCCGAGGACGCCGCCCGGCGGCTGGCCGCCCTCGGCGTCCCGCTGCTCCTGCTCCACGGCCGCCAGGACATGACCTTCCCCGCGGCCCTGGCCGGGCAGGCCGCGCAGCTGATCCCCTCCGCCCGTGCCGTGGTGATCGAGGAGGCGGGCCACATGGCCCACGTCGACCAGCCCGACGCCTGGCTGGCGGCCGTCGCCGGCTTCCTGGCCCGACAGTGAGGATGTAGGTGAACGCCTCCCGGAAGAGCTCGGCTGGCCTGACCGACCACGGTGTCCTCAACGGGATCTGTCGGCTCGGTCCGGGAGGCGTTCGCCGCTCCGCCCGGCGCGTCCGCCCTCCGTACGCGCCGGAGCCCGCCGGCTCACCCGGCCCGGCGTTCCGGGCGGGCGGGCCCGCGGGCGGGTCTCGCCGCGCGAGGGTCTCCACCGGCGGAGTCCTCGCCGGCGGGCGGGGGGACGGCCTCCGCCCGGGCTCTCGCGACGTTGGCGGCCCGGAACCGCTCCCGGCTCTCCTCCACGACCCGGAGCTGCTGATCCGACGCGTTCACCCTCCCGGACGGGCCCCCGCCGGCCAGGTCCCTCTTGTCGAGCCAGTACAGCCACGCGCGGTCCGCGGCCCTCTCCTTCTCGACCAGCCGGTCCGCCCACGCCGACAGCGCCCGCGCCCACAGCTCCCGTGCCGCGGCCACGTCGTCGGGATGGACGCCGCGGCGGATCCGCTCGTACCGCGCGGCGAGCAGTTCGACCCGCCGGCGCGCCTCCTCCAGCGTGCCGGGCGGCGAGGACGGCACGGCGGCGGGGTCGGGGTGCGTCCGCCCGAGGGCGGGATCGGCCCACGCCTCGTCCACGGCCTGCTCGCGGGCGACCAGCGTGCGCACCCACTCCCGCAGCGCCCAGGCCCACGCCTGCCGCGCCCGGATCACCTCGGCCGCGGATCCGGCCCTGGCGTCGAGCCCCGCCAGGGCGCCTCTGTACCAGCCCATGGCCAGCCGGAGCTCGCGCCCGGCCTCCCGGAACTCCTGCCGGGTCCACTCTCTCCGCTCGGAGTGACGATCTGTGTACGGAACGTCCACGTCCGGGAGGGTACGACAGCCGCTTCCCCTGCGTCCCGGGAACGGAGCATCCTCCTGACCGGTCCCGCACTCCCGTCATGCCCGCGGCGGCGGGAGGCGCAGGCGACGCGGCCGGCGGGCCGTGGCCGCGCGGAGAGGGAGGGCGTCAGCCGTTCGAGGCCCGCGCGGCCTGGGCGGCCAGGCCGGAGCGGGCGGCGGTCAGGCAGCCGGCCAGCAGCGTCGCGCCGGACAGCACCCCGCTGACGAAGGGCACCCACGGCAGGGCCGAGGTGAAGGTCATGGCGAGCCCGGCGAGGCCGAGCACGGTGAGGACCGCACCGGGCAGCATGATGGAGCGGTTCTTCCAGACCGGTCCGAGAGCGACGAAGTGCACACCGACGATGAGGGCGATCCAGGCGACGTTGGTCTCCTCCGGGCGCTCCAGGACGCGCAGCGCCGCGATGCCGCCGAACAGCAGGACCACCTCGATCGCGACGATGACCAGGTAGCCCATGCCGAACAAGGATCTTGGTTCAGCCGTCCCCGGATTCCCAGGACGGTCCGGCTCCCTCAGCCCCGCTCGGGGGCGGCCAGCTCGCCCAGGAGGGACCAGTCGTCCTGCGGCACCGTCGTGTTGACGATCCGGGGCGTGCCCGCCAGGTGCGGCGGCAGGGTCTGCTGCGCCTGCTTGAAATGCCCGGACTGCACGTGCGCCGCCCCCGCCTCGTCGTCGCGGAACGCCTCGACCAGCACGTACTCGGTGGGGTCCTCCACACTGCGGGACCAGTCGAACCACAGGCAGCCGGGCTCGGCGCGGGTCGCCTCCGTGAACTCGCGGGTGATCTCGGGCCACCGGTCGGCGTGCTCCGGCAGGACGCGGAACTTCGCGGTAATGAAGATCATTCGTTCTCCTCGTCGTAAGGCGGCGAGCTGTGGTCGCCGGCACTCTGGATGCTATTGGCTGGTCCCCGGTCGGGGTCGGGGCACTCCCCGGAGGCCTTGACGGCTCCGGCCGCCGGCCGTCCCGGGCCCGTGCCGCGACCGGGCCCGCCCCGGTGAGCCGGGGTGCCCGCCCGCCTGCCGTCCCGGGCCCGCGCCGCGACCGGCGGAGCCGGGGTCGGCGGACCGGCGGAGCCGCGCTCGCCCGCCCGGGTGAGGACGCCCGGCGCCGCGGAGGCATAGCTTTCCCGTCCACCCCGCCCGTCCGGCGCGGGGACGGAAACCCCGAGGGAAGATCTCATGTCCGTGCTCTCCGATCCGCACAGGTTCCGCCGGCAGGCGGCCGGCCTCTGCCTCATCGCCGCCCCGCTCCTCTACGTGGCGGGCGTCGTCGCCGACCCGTCCCTCCGGCGGGGCGACACCTCCGCCGGGGTCTACGGCCGGTACGCGGAGGAGGTCTCGCTCAGCGCCTCGCTCCTGCACTGGAGCTGGGTGCTGCTCGTCCCGGGCATCGTCGGGATGATCCACCTGGTCCGGCGGCGCGGCGCGGCGTTCGCGCACCTGGCCGGCGGCCTCGCCCTGCTCGGCGTGGTGAACTTCTCCGCGCTGATGATGGGCGACTTCTTCTACGCCCGGCTCGAGAGGGACCTGCCGCCCGCCCAGGGGGCGAGGATCGGCGACGAGGCGTTCGCCGACCCGGGCCTGATGTACGGATTCCAGGTCCCCGGCTTCCTCGGGCTGCTGGGCCTGCTCCTGCTCGGGCTGGCCGTCGCCTACGCCGGGCGCGCGCCGTGGTGGGCGCCGCCCGCGATGCTCGCCGGTGTCTTCGGCACCACGTTCTTCCCCGTCGGCACGGCCCTCGGCGGCCTGCTGTACCTGGCCGGATCCGGGGTGATCGGGCTGCGGATGCTGCGGATGAGCGACGCGGAGTGGGCCGGGGAGGGGCCGGCTCAGGCCGGGGCGCCCGCGTCCGGGACGGCGGGCGGCCTCTCCTCGGAGGCCGGGGCGTCCAGCGGGAAGCGGACCGCCACCCGGTAGCCGCCACCGGGGACGGGGCCGGCGGACAGTTCACCGCCGTGCATCACGGCCCGCTCGCGCATCCCGATCAGGCCGTGCCCGCCGGTGCCGTGCCCGCCCGGGGCCGCGTCCGCTCCCACGCCGTCGTCGACGACCTCCACCTCGAGACCGGCCCGGCCGTAGGTCAGGGCGACGTCGGCCCGGGCGGCGCGGGCGTGCTTGCGCACGTTCGTCAGGGCCTCCTGGACCACCCGGTAGACCGACAGGCCGAGGCCCGGCGGCAGGGGCCGCCGCTCGCCGGTGGTCCGGAGGCCGACCTCCAGCCCGGTCCCCCGCACCTGCTCCACCAGCTCGTCCAGGCGGTCCAGGTCCGGTTGCGGCGCCTCGGGACCCGCGTCGCCCTCGCGGAGCACCCCCAGCATGAGCTGGAGCTCCCTGACCGCCTCACGGCCCGCCTGCTCGATCCCGAGCAGCATGGCGCGCTCGCGCTCGCGTCCCCGGTCGTCGCCGAGCAGCATCCGCACCCCGCCCGCGTGCAGGGTCATGACGCTGACGTTGTGCGAGACGACGTCGTGCAGCTCCCGGGCGATCCTGGCCCGCTCCTCCTCCACCGCCCGCCGGGCCCGCTCCTCCCGCTCGATCTCCAGGCGGGTGGCGCGCTCGGCCAGGCGGAGCGTCCGGTCGGCCTGGCGGCGCAGCAGGATGCCGCTGCCGTACGCCACCCCGACGAAGATCGCGCTGATCATGACCTCGGCGAGGTCGTTGCTCTGCAGCGTCTGCAGGTAGGCGTAGGCCGTCAGCACGCAGCCCAGCCCCGCGACGCCGCGCCCGCTGCGCAGCTCCGCCGCGCCGGCCACGGTGTGCACGAGGATCAGCGTCGAGTAGAAGTGCCAGGCGGCGTAGTAGGCGGTGTCCGTCACCCTGCCCACCACGACCCCGGTCGCGATCAGCCCCAGGAGCGCGGCCAGGGGGAACCTGCCGCGGAGGAGCAGCAGCAGCCCCGCCGCGACCGCTCCCGCCGCCAGCGGCGCCGGGTCGGCGATCTGCCCCGGCTCCGTGCCCTGCCGGCCGAACGACTCCGCCAGGCCGGCGACCACGACGGCGAGGGAGAGCAGCACGTCGAGCCGGGTGGGCCGCCAGGGGCCCGGCGTCCGCTCCGTCACCGCGGCTCCCCCTGCCCGGGCCGGACGATCCCGGCCTCGTAGGCGAACACGACCGCCTGGATGCGGTCCCGCACCCCGAGCTTCTGCAGCACCCGCGCGACGTGGGTCCGGACGGTCGCCTCGCCCAGGCCGAGGGCCGCGGCGATCTCCGGGTTGGACAGGCCCCGGGCCAGCAGGTCCAGCACCTGCCGCTCCCGCGGGGTGAGCGTCTCCAGCTCGGGCCTGTCGCCCGGCACGGGACCGCCCGCGAGCGAGGTGATCACCCGCATGGTGACCGCCGGGTCGATGAGCCCTTCGCCGGCGGCCGCCACCCGTACCGCCTCGGCCAGCAGCTCCGGCGGGGAGGTCTTCAGCAGGAAGCCGTTCACCCCCGCCCGCAGCGCGGCGTGCAGGTTCCGGTCCGTGCCGAAGGTGGTCAACATGACGATCTTCGGAGGGTGCGGGTCGCCGAGCAGCTCCCGGGCCGCGTCCAGGCCGTCCAGCCGGGGCATCGCGATGTCCATCAGCAGCACGTCCGGGCGGAGCCGCCGGACCACGTCCAGGGCCTCCCGCCCGTCCGCCGCCTCGCCCGCGACCTCGATGCCGGCCGCGTTCTCCAGGACGAGCCGCAGGCCGGCGCGGATCATGGCCTGGTCGTCGGCGATGACCAGCCTGATCGTCATGGATGCTCCCGCTCTCCCCCGGACATGCCCGGAATATTACGGTCCGCCGTGCGCACCGGCGCCCATCCGGGGAGCGGACGGCGCGCAGGCGGGGTCCGCCGCGTGGCGGACCCCGCCTCCGCAGGCCGGCGGGCAGCGGGTCCGCCGCGCTCCACCCCGCCCCGTCCCGGGCGCCCCGAAGCGATCCCCCTTTTTTCCGGAAACTTTCCGTCGCCGTCCTTCGTCAATGGGTAAAGAGCGGATAAAGACCACGCTTTCCTCGGGGGCCTTGTGCAGAGGGAGGTACGGGGGACCGTTGACGGGGAGTTCGGGATCGGCCGGGCCGCCGATGAGCGCCGAGGGGATCGAGCACGCCCTCCGGCTCCGCAGGGAGGAGCGCGACCGCATCTCCGGTGACGTCCTGGACCTGGAGGCGCACACCGTCCTGCGGTTGCTGGGCAGCTCTCCGCTGCGCGGGGAGACCGCGCGGCGCTGGGCCGGGACGAGGCGGCGCGCGATCTTGCTCTGGGCCCTGCTCGACGCCTACCGCGGCGTCCTGGAGCGGGCGGAGCGGATCACCGCGGGCGTCCGCCGGCTCGGTCCCGCCGAGCTGGCGGAGCTCACCGGGCTGCTCACCGGGCCCGCCGTCCTCCTCGCCCCCGAGGAGCGCCCGGTGGAGCACCGGTCGCTGCTGGCCGCTCCCGGCGAGCGGTTCACCCTGGACGAGGCGGTGACCGCGATGGACTCCGCCTTCCGCGACGTCACCGCGCTGATCTCGGCCGTGGACGCGGTCTGGGGGGAGACGCTCCCCCGCCTCGACGCCGCCGCGGCCGCCGCGCACGCGGCCCGGGAGCTGCTGCGCGGGCTGGGTGGCGGCGATCCCGGACTGGACGCGTGCGAGCGGGAGATCGAGCGGTTCCGCGAGGAGCTGCGCGCCGACCCGCTCGGCGCCCGGTGCGCCGGCCCGGAGGCCGCGGAGCGCGCGCGGGCCGAGGCGGAGCGCGTGCGCGAGCGGGCGGAGCGCGCCGCGGCGCTCCGGCGGGAGTACGGCACGCGCCGCGAGGCGCTCCGGCTGCTCGTCGACCGGGCCGCCGGAGCCGAGGAAGAGGCCCGCCGGGCCCGTGACCTCGTGCTGGCGAAGATCGCTTCCCCCGCGCTGCCGGACCTGCCCCGGCGGGCTCCGCTCCTGCGGGAGCGCCTGGCCGCCCTGGACGCGCTGGCCGCGGACGATCCAGGCGGCGCGGGTGACCCGGGTGGCGCGGGCCGTGCGGGCGGCGCGGGTGACCCGGGTGGCGCGGGTGACCCGGGCGGCGCGGGTGACCCGGGCGGCGCGGGCCGTGCGGGCGGCGACCGGTGGCTGGAGTGCGCGGAGCTCGCGGCCGCTCTGGAGGGCGCCGCGGAGCGGGCCGTACGGCAGGCGGAGGAGGCGGGCGCCGCGCTGCGCGAGCTGATCGACCGCCGGGACGAGCTCCGCGGGCGGCTGGAGGCCTTCCACGCCAAGGCCGTACGGCTCGGCCGCGCCGAGGACACCGGTCTCCACCGCCTGTACCGGCACGCCCGCGACCTGCTCTGGACGGCCCCCTGCGACCTGCGGCAGGCGACGGCGGCCGTGACCGGATACCGACGCGCCATCGAGGGAGGTGCCCCATGACCGGCTGCGCCCGGCCAGGATGCTCGGGGACCGTCGAGGACGGCTACTGCGACCTGTGCGGCCACGCCGCCGCGCCGCCGCGGCCCGCGGGGAGCCCTCCCTCCTCCGGGCCCGCCCGGGCCGCCCCCGGGTCCGCCTCCGGATCCACGCCGGGGTCCGTGCCCGGATCCGCGTCCCGATCCACGCCGGGTTCCGTGCCCGGACTCCCGTCCGGATCCTTCTCCTCCTCCGTCACCATGCCGTCGGCGGGGCGCGGGAGCGGTCCCGCCTCGGGACGCGGGACGCGCGGCACCGGCTCCCGGCCGGGCACGCTGGGATCGGGACTGGCCGAGGTGCCGCCCGTCCTCTACCGCGACCCGGCGGCCGTGGTCATGCGGGACCCCGAGGTGCCGGAGGAGCGGAGGTTCTGCGGCGCGCCCGGCTGCGGCAGGCCCGTCGGCCGCAGCAGGCACGGGCGGCCGGGCCGTACCGAGGGGTTCTGCCCGCACGACGGCACGCCCTTCTCCTTCGCTCCCAAGCTGCGCGAGGGCGACCTGGTGGCCGGCCAGTACGAGGTGAAGGGCTGCCTGGCCCACGGCGGGCTCGGCTGGGTCTACCTCGCCGCCGACCGCAACCTCGACGGCCGGTGGGTGGTGCTCAAGGGACTGCTCAACACCAACGACGCCGAGGCGCTCGCCGTGGCGGAGGCCGAGCGCCGCTTCCTGACCGGCGTGGACCACCCGAACATCGTCAAGATCTTCAACTTCGTCCGGCACCGGGAGCCCGGCGGCGGGCAGATGGCCGGCTACCTCGTCATGGAGTACGTCGGCGGCGAGTCGCTGCACGCCCTCCTCCGCCGCCGGCTGCACGAGACCGGCGGGGCGGAGGCGCTCCCGCTGCGCCAGGCGATCCCGTACGCGCTGGAGATCCTGCGCGCCTTCGGCTACCTGCACGAGCGCGGCATGCTCTACTGCGACCTCAAGCCCGCCAACGTGATCCAGGTCGGCCGGGAACTGAAGATCATCGACCTGGGTGCGGTCCGCATGATCGGTGACTCCGACAGCGCCATCTACGGCACGCTCGGCTACCAGGCGCCGGAGATCGCCTCCGACGGCCCCTCGGTCGCCTCCGACCTCTACACCGTGGGCCGGACGCTGGCGGTGCTCGCCATCCCGTTCAGCCCGGTCGCGGGCGGCGCCGAGGCGCCGATCCCGGACCTGGCGGACCTGCCGCCCGCCGCCCGGTACGAGTCCTTCCACCGCCTGCTGCTGCGCGCGACCGACCCCTCCCCCGCCGCCCGCTTCGCCGGCGCCGAGGAGATGGCCGGCCAGCTCGTCGGGGTCCTGCGGGAGGTCCGCGCCGCCGAGGACGGCGTGCCCTACCCGGCGCCGTCCTCCCTGTTCGGCCCGGAGCGGAGCGCCGCCGGGACCGTCCTCCCCCCGCCCGGCCGCGAACACGCCCTGGCCCCACTGGACCGCGCCGCGACCGCGGCCGGCCCGCCGGTCCGGCCCGCCCACGGGCGCGCGCTGGCCCCACTGGACCGCGCCGCCGCGGCGGCGGCACTGCCGGTCCCGCTGGCCGATCCCGCCGACCCGGCCACGCCCTTCCTGTCCGGGCTCACCGCCCGCACCCCCGCCGAGCTGACCGCCGTGCTCGGCTCCGCCCCGCACACCCCCGAGACGCTGCTCGCGCTCACCCGGATGAGCGCCGAGCACGGTGCCGAGGACACCCCCGCCCTGCTCACCCGGGCCGCGGCGGAGCTGCCCGGCGACTGGCGGGTCCTGTGGTGCCGGGGCGTGCACGAGCTCGTCTCCGGCGACCTCACGCGGGCCGTCCGGATCTTCGACCGCTGCTACGACCTGCTGCCCGGCGAGTGCGCGGCCCGGCTGGCCCTCGCCTTCAGCCTGGAGTGCGCCGGGGACACGAGCGCGGCGGCGCGGCGGTACGAGACGGTGTGGCGCACCGACCGCTCCCACGTGAGCGCGGCCTTCGGCCTGGCCAGGACCCTCTTCACGGCCGGCGACCCGGAGGGCGCGATCGGTGTCCTCGACGAGGTCCCGTCCAGCTCCAGCCACTTCGTCGCGGCGCGGCTGGCGGGGGTGGCCGCGGCCGTACGGTCGCGGGCCCCCGACTCGCTCGACGCGGCCGCGCTGACCGCGATGGGCGAGCGGCTGGACGGCCTCACCGACCTGGACCCGCGCCGCCGGGGCGAGCTGGCGGCCGAGACGCTGGAGCTGGCCCTCGCCTGGCTCGGCACCGGCCACGCGCGCGGACGGGGCCGGGCCGCCGGAACGATCCTGGGCGTCCCGCTCACCGAGCGTGCGCTCCGGCAGGAGCTGGAGCGCCTCTACCGCGGGCTCGCCCGGGCCGCGGACAGCACCGCGGAGCGGCACCGGCTGATCGACCGCGCCAACGCCACCCGTCCCCGGACGCTGCTGTGACGGGCCCCGCCGGTCCGGGCGCCTCCGGCGGGGCGTGCCCGCGCTGCGGCGCGGACGTGCTCTCCGGGGAGCACTTCTGCGAGGAGTGCGGCCTGCCGCTGGCACCGGCCCGGTGCGTGCGGTGCGGGCCCGCGCCGGTGGACGCGGACGGGTACTGCGAGCGCTGCGGCCTGCGGCAGCCCTCCGGACGCGACCACGCCGAGACGGAGGCCGGCGGCGCGGCGGGGGTGAGCGACCGCGGCCTGCGGCACGCCCGCAACGAGGACTCGATGGAGCTGGCCACCGTGGCCACGGCCGCAGGCGGCCTGGTGACCGGCGTGGTCTGCGACGGGGTCTCGTCCTCGCCGAGGCCGGAGGAGGCATCGGCCGCCGCCGTGCGGTCCGGCGCCGCCGTGCTGCGGGCGGAGCTCGCCGCCGGGGCGGACCCGGAGACCGCCACCCGCGCGGCCGCCGCCGCGGCGGCGCTCGCGGCGGCCGCCCTGGGCTCCGGCCCGGACGACGCGCCCGCCTGCACCTACGTCTCCGCCGTCGTCGGCCCCGCCGGGGTGACCGTCGGCTGGGTCGGCGACAGCCGGGCCTACTGGATCCCCGCCGCCCGGCCCGAGCCCCCTCCCGCCGCGGGCGGCACGGACGAGCCCACGGTGCCCGTGCCGGCCGCCGCGCCCGCTCCGGGCGGGCACGCCCCGCCGCTGACCGGCGCCGCGCTGCTCACCGAGGACGACACCGCCGCCCCCGGCGTGCTCTCGGCCTGGCTCGGCGCGGACGCGGGCGGTGCCGGGGCGCGGGTGCGCACCTTCGCCCCGCGGGTCCCCGGCGCGGTCGTGGTCTGCAGCGACGGCCTGTGGGGCTACCTGCCCCTGCCCGGCTCGCTGGCCCCCTTCACGGCGGGGAGCACACCGCGCGAGGCGGCCCGCGCCCTGGTACGGCACGCCCTCGCGGCCGGAGGCCGCGACAACGTCACCGTCCTGGTGATCCCGTTCGACCCACCACCGGCGGAGGAGACCGCATGAGCGACCAGTCCCCGTTCACGCTGAGCATCGACCAGAACGAGCACCTTCCCACGGGCGGGCAGGAGGTCCACGCGATCCTCACCGTCGAGGCCTCGGGACCCGCCGTTCAGCCGGCCGGGAACGTCGAGGCGGCCGAGGTGATCGTCGTCGACGCCTCCGGCTCGATGGGCGGCGAGAAGATCGCCGAGGCCCGCCGCGCCGCGCAGGTCGCGGTGGAGACGCTCCGCGACGGCGTGCACTTCGCCATCGTCGCCGGGACCCACGAGGCGGCCAAGATCTACCCGTCGGGCCGGGCCGGGCTGGTCCGGGCCGACGCGGGCACGAGGAAGGAGGCGGTCGCGGCGCTGCGGGGGCTGCGCGCCGGCGGCGGCACGGCGATCGGCGCCTGGCTCAGGCTCGCCGCCGAGCTGCTGCGGCGGCACCCCCGCGCGGTCCGGCACGCCATCCTGCTGACCGACGGCCAGAACAACGAGGACGAGCGGACGTTCGACGCCGCCCTGGCCGAGTGCGCGGGGACGTTCGTCTGCGACTGCCGCGGCGTCGGGACCGACTGGGCCCCGGCCGAGCTGCGCAAGGTCGCCGAGGCCCTGCTGGGCGGCTCCGGCTTCATCCGCCGGCCCGAGGAGCTGGCCGACGACTTCCGGGCGATGGTCGAGAGCACCATGGGCAAGGCCGTGGCCGAGGTCGCGCTGCGGATCTGGACCCCGCAGCACGGCCGGGTGCGGTTCCTCAAGCAGGTCTCCCCGTCCCTGGCGGACCTGACCGGGCTGCGCACGGAGGTCGACGCGCTCACCGGCGACTACCCGACCGGCGCGTGGGGCGCGGAGACCCGCGAGTACCACCTCTGCGTCGAGGTGCCGCCGGGCGGGGTCGGCCAGGAGATCCGCGCGGCCTGGGTCCGGCTGGTGGTGCCGGACGGCGCCGGGGTGCTGGCCCGCGGCAACGTCCTGGCCCGGTGGACCGACGACCTGGCCCTGTCCACCCGGATCAGTCCGGGCGTGGCCCACTACACCGGGCAGGCGGAGCTGTTCTCCCTCATCCAGGAGGGCCTGGGCGCACGCGCCGCCGGCGACCTGGGCACCGCGACCGCCCGGCTCGGGCGGGCCAGGGAGCTCGCCGAGCGGTCCGGCAACGGGGAGACCGCCAAGCTGCTCGCCAAGGTCGTCGAGGTGGACCCGGACACCGGCACCGCCCGGCTCCGCCGCGCCGTCGACAGGGCGGACGAGATCGCCCTGGACACCGGCTCGGTCCGTACGGCGCGCATGCGCAGGGACCCCGGCGGCCAGGGCGCCGCGAGCTGAGAGGAGGACGACCATGGCCATCTGTCCCGCGGGGCACGATCCGGGCGAGGCCGGGCTCGCCGACGGGTACTGCGGTGTCTGCGGCAACCGGCTGACCGGGACCTCCGCCGCGCCCTCCGGCGCGGCGGGCGGCGCGGCGGCCGGGACCGGGTCGCCGTCCCCGGCCCCTCCCGGCTCCGCCGCGGAGCCGCCGCCCGGGTGCGTCGTGTGCGGGGCGCCGGTCAGCGGACGGTTCTGCGAGGACTGCGGCCACGACCGGACGGCGCCCCCGCCCGTCCCGGCCGGTCCGGACGGCCCGGGAAGCCCGGGCGGGCCGCCGCGTGGAACCGCGCCCCGCGGATCCGCGCCGCCCGGGAGCGCGCCACCCGGGAGCGGGCCGGCGGTGGAGTGGTGGGCGACCGTCGAGGCCGACCGCGCGCACTACGACGAGGTGATCGCGCTGAGCGGCCCGGACGCCGCCCGGGTGCTGTTCCCGCCGTACTGTCCCCGGCGCGACGTCCCGCTCACCGGTACGGAGATCCGCATCGGCAGGGCCAGCCGCTCCCGGGCGCTCTTCCCGGAGATCGACCTGAGCGGGCCGCCCGAGGACCCCGGGGTCTCCCACCTGCACGCCGTCCTCCTGCCCGGGTCCGCGGGAGGCTGGACGCTGGTCGACCCCGGCTCCGCCAACGGCACCGTCGTGAACGGCCGGCAGGTCGAGACGAACCGGCCCGTGCCCGTGGGCGACGGCGCCCGCATCCACGTCGGCGCCTGGACCCTCATCACCCTGCGCCGCGGGAGGACCCCATGACGCTCGCCCAGCCCCCGTCGCCCCCGCCCTCTCCGCCGTCCCCGCCCGCGCCGTCGCCTCCGCCCGTCTCGGCGGCCCCCCACCCCGCGCCCGCGCCCCGGCCGCTGCCGGTCCGCGTCACCCGGCCGCTCCGCGTGCGGAGCGTGCCCGGCCGGATCCGCCTCCTGTCCGCCGTCTCCGTCCTGGCACTCGCCGTGCTGTTCGGCACCCTGTTCACGGCCGCGCAGAGCGTCCGCGAGGGCCTGGACGTCATCGGCCACGACGCCGGACCGCAGGTCGTGGCCACCGCCGACCTGTACTTCGCGCTCAGCGACATGGACGCCCAGGTCGCCAACGTGCTGCTGATCGGCGGCGAGCACCGGCTGGGCAAGGGGCGCGCCCGCGCGCTGGAGGTCTACGAGCGGCGCCGGGGCGACGCCGGGCGCGCGGTGCTGCAGGCGTCCGCGCTGGCCGGCGACGACCCGTCCGAGCGGCGGACCGTCCAGGCCGTGCTGGACGGACTGGGCCGCTACGAGCGGCTGGCCGCCCGCGCCCTGCTCCTCGACGAGCAGTCCGGGCACCCCGCGGGCCCGCCGCCGAAGAGCGTGCTGGAGGTCTACCGCCAGGCGACCGACCTGATGCGGCTGGAGCTGCTGCCCATGGCCTACAACCTGACCCTGGAGAGCGGCACCGTCGTGCGCCGCGCCCACGCCGAGCGGAGCCTGTCCGTGCGGACGGGCCAGGTGCTGACCGCGGCCGCCGGAGCCGCCGCGGCCGGTTGCCTCATCTGGCTCCAGGTGTTCCTGGCCCGCCGCTTCCGCCGCGTGTTCAACCCCGCCCTGCTGGTCGCCACGGCCATCGCCGGGCTGTACGCGCTGACCGGGGTCACGGTCCTCGGGCACGAGGCCCGCGTGCTGGGGACGGCCAAACGCGACGGCTTCGACGCGATCCTCACCCTCGCCCGCGCCCGGGCCGTCGGCAGCAGCATGCACGGGGACCAGAGCCGCTGGCTGCTCGACCCCGAGCGGGCCGACACCTACGAGCAGACCTACCTCGAAAAGGCGCAGTCGGTCCTGTACACGCCGAGCGACAACCTCGCCGCCTACCAGCGGGCGGTGGCGGAGAAGGCGGGCGACGGCCGGACCGCCTTCCTCGGCCTGGTCGGCCAGGCGGCGGCCCGTACGACCCTGTCCGGCAGCGCTCCCGCGGTCGCCGACGTGCTCCGCCAGTACAAGGAGTTCCAGCAGGCCGACCGGCGGATGCGGGAGCTGAGGCCGCGCGGGGCCGTCGAGCAGCGGATGACCCGCCTGGAGACGGAGTTCGAGCAGTACGACGCCGCCCTGGTGAAACTCGCCGGGCTGTACCGCGCCTCGTTCGACCGGGAGATCGGCGACGGCGAGGAGCGGGTCCGCGAGCTGTGGTTCCTGCTGCCCGTCGCCGTGGCCTCCACCGCCGTGCTGGTCCTCGGCGGCGTCCGGCCCCGGCTGACGGAGTACCGGTGAGCCGCCGGAGCGGCGGAACGGAGCGGAAGGAGACGACCATGCGACCTGTGGGCGCGCACACCGGGACCGGGCTCCGCGCGGCCGCGCGCGCCGGGACGGAGCGGGGCGCCGGCGCGCACCGGCACGCCGGGCGCTCCGGGGCGGGGCCGCGGGCGGCGGCGGTCCGCGCCCGGCGGTTCCTGGCCGCCGTCGCGGCCCTGCCGGCCGTCCTGGCCGCGGCCGCCTGCGGGACCGGCGGGCCCGCGTCGATCCTCGACCGGGAGACCCTGGTGGTCGGCGTCAAGCCGGACCAGCCGGGTCTGGGGGTCAAGCGCGCCGGGGGCCGCTACGAGGGCTTCGACGTCGACGTCGCCACCGAGGTGGCCCGGCGGATCGGCGCGGGCGGCGTCGAGTTCGTCACCGCGCTGTCGTCCACCCGCCAGCGGCTCATCGAGGACGGCAGGGTCGACATGGTCGTCGCCACCTGGTCGATCACCCCGCAGAACCGGGCCGAGGTGACCTTCGCCGGGCCGTACTACGTCGCCCACCAGGACACCCTGGTCCGCGCCGGCGACCGCGACATCGGGAACGTGCGCGACCTGAAGGGGCGCCGCCTCTGCCAGGCCGCCGGATCGAACTCCTGGCGCAGGGTCACCCAGGAGCGGCAGGTCCCCGTCACGCTCGTCCCGGCCTCCTCCTACGGCGAGTGCCTGGCCATGCTGCGCGACGGCGAGCTGGACGCCGTCTCCACCGACGACCTGATCCTCGCCGGGTTCGCCGGCCGGGACTCCTCCGCCTTCAGGATCGTCAACGCGCCGTTCACCGACGAACGGCTCGGCATCGGCATGCGCAAGGGCGACCTCGACGGCTGCGAGGCCGTCAACCGGGCCATCACCGCCATGTACCAGGACGGCACCGCCGAGAAGCTGCTGCGCAAGTGGTTCGGCTCGTCGGGGCTGGACCTGACCTTCACCGTCCCCCAGTTCGAGGGCTGCGCCTGACCTCTCCGCGCCGGAGGACGCGCACGACCGGGTGTTCACCGGCCCGCGCGGGACGCTTCCGGACGAATGCCAGGATGGGATCATGGACGTGGGGGGATTGCACGGGAGAGAGCGCGAACAGGACGTGATCGCCGGACTGCTGGCGGAGGCCCGGGCGGGCGCGAGCTCACCGCTGGTGCTGCGCGGCGAGCCGGGCATCGGCAAGACGGCGCTGCTCGACCACGCCGCCGCGGCGGCCGGGGACCTGCGGCTGCTCCGCGGTACGGGGGTCGAGTTCGAGGCGGAACTGCCGTTCTCGGGACTGCAGCTGCTGCTGCGCCCGGCGCTCGGATCCCTCGCCGCGCTGCCCGGTCCGCAGCGCGAGGCCCTGGAGGCGGCGTTCGGGCTCGGTCCCGCGGCCGGCTCCGAGCCGATGCTGGTGGGACTGGCGGTGCTCTCCCTGCTGACGGAGCACGCGGACGGGGCGGGGCTGCTGTGCCTCGTCGACGACGCGCACTGGCTCGACCGGGCGTCGCGGGACGCCCTGCTGTTCGCCGCCCGGCGCCTGCACGCCGAGGGCGTGGTGATGATCTTCGCTGCCCGGGACGGCGAGGGTTCCTTCCCCGCCTCCGGCCTTCCGGAGCTGCGCCTGTCCGGACTCGCCCCGGAGGCGGCGGCGGCCCTGCTCGACCGGCATCCGCTCGCGCCCGCCGTACGCCACCGCCTGCTCGCCGAGGCCGGCGGCAACCCGCTGGCCCTGCTGGAGCTGCCGGTCGCCCTGGCCGCCGAGGGCGGCGGCGCGTTCTCACCGGGAGCGCTCCCCCTCACGGACCGCCTGAGGCTGGCCTTCCACGGCCAGATCAGCCGGATGCCGGAGTCCTGCCAGAGCCTGCTCCTGGTGGCGGCGGCCGACGAGACCGGCGAACTCGCCGTGATCCTGCGTGCCGCCGCCGCGCTGGGGGCGGCCGTCGAGGACCTGTCTCCCGCCGAGCAGGCCGGCCTGGTGCTCCGTGGCGACGCCGACGGCACCACGGTCCGCTTCCGCCATCCTCTGATCCGCGCCGCCGTCTACCAGCGCGCGCCGATCGGGCAGCGCCTCGCCGTCCACCGCGCGCTCGCCGCCGCTCTCGGCTCGCCCGAGCACGCCGACCGCCGGGCCTGGCACCTGGCGGCCGCCGCCACCGGGGCCGACGAGGAGGCCGCCGCCGCGCTGGAACGCACCGCCGCCCGCGCCCGCGAACGCAGCGGCCACGAGGCGGCCGCGGCGGCGTACGAACGGGCCGCCCGGCTGAGCGCCGAGCCCGCCGCCAGGGCGCACCGCGAGGTCCTGGCGGCGGAGGCGGCGCTGGAGGCGGGCCATCTGGAGCGTGCCCGGGCACTCGGAGACCGTGCGGCCCGGCGGCTGGACGGGGCCCCGGCGGTGAACGCGCGGATCGCCCAGGTGCGGGCGCTCGCGGACTTCTGGCAGGGCTCCTACTCCGCCGCCCACCGGTCGCTGCTCGACGGCGCCGGGCTCATCCGCGACAGCGCTCCGGCCCAGGCCGCCCTGCTGCTGGTCCAGGCCGCCCACACCTCCTGGTACCTGGGGGAACGGCAGGTCACCGCGACACTGGACCGGCTGGTCTCGCTGCCGCTGGACGAGGCGGACCCGCTCGTGCCGGTGGGGTCCTACCTCGCCCACCTCGCCCGTCCCGACCGGGGCCGCGGCGAGCGACCGCCGCCGCTGGGCGACGTCCTCGCGGAGGTGCGGCGGCGGGGCCGGATCCCCGACCAGGTGTCGGCGATCCTCTGCGGAGCGGCACTCGCGCTGGGTCAGGACTCCGACGCCTACGAGCTGGCGGCCTCGCTCGCCGCCGGGCACCGCACCCGGGGCGGTGCCGGACGGCTGCCGACGGTGCTGTTCTTCATGTCCGAGGGCGAGGTCTTCACCGGACGGCACCTGGACGCGCTCGCCACGGCGACCGAGGCCCTGGCGCTCGCCCGCGACACCGGCCAGCGGCAGTGGGTCAGCCAGTTCAGCAGCGTACTCGCCTACCTCGACGCTGCCGGAGGGGACGAGGAGGCCTGCCGGCGCAACGCCGAGGAAGGTCTGGCGGGGACCGTCGCCGGGACCGTCTCCCCCGGCGCGCCGTGGGCGCACTGGTCGCTCGGGCTACTGGACCTCGGCCTCGGCCGCGCCGAGGCGGCGCTCACCCGCTTCGAGCGCCTGACCCGCGAGCCGATGCGCCATCACATCTGCGCCACCCGCTCCACCCCCGACCTGGTGGAGTCGGCCGTACGGGTGGGGGCGCCGGAACGCGCCGCCGAGCCTCTGGCGCGCTTCGAGCGGTGGGCCCGGTCGGCCGGGCAGCCCTGGGCCGACGCGCTCGTGCTGCGCTGCCGCGGGCTGCTCGCCGCCGACGACCGGGCCGAGGCGTTCTACACGGCCGCCCTCGAACTGCACGACCGGGACGGCCGCGCGCCGGAGTACGCCAGGACCGCGCTGCTCTACGGCGAGTGGCTGCGCAGGGCCCGGCGGAAGGCCGAGGCGCGCGGATCGCTGAACGACGCCCTGGAGGTCTTCGACCGGCTCGGCATGCGGCCGTGGGCCGAACGCGCCCGCGGTGAGCTCACCGCCACCGGTGCCCCGGACCGGGGACCCGGGTCCGCCGCAGGCGCGGCCGCCGGCCTCACCCCGCAGGAACTGCAGATCACCCGGCTCGCCGCGCGGGGCATGTCCAACCGCGACATCGCCGCGCAGCTCTTCCTCAGCCACCGGACGGTCGGCTACCACCTCTACAAGGCCTATCCCAAGCTCGGCGTCGCCTCCCGGGGCGAACTCAGGGATCTCGCCGGCCGGCTGGGACTGTGACATCCTGTTGCGATGATCATCCCGGAACGGGTGCTGCCCGGACAGACGATTCCCGTGGACGTCGACGAGGTCCCGCCGCTCGAACCGGGCCCCGGCGTCCGCGTGCGGACGCTCCCCGGCATGCCGGGCATCAGGACGTGGGTGATCGACCTCGCCCCGGGCGCCGAGTGGCCGGACCTCGACGTCCACGGGGCCTACGGCGAGGCGTACTTCGTCGTGAGCGGCGAGGTCATCGAGGGCGACCGCGTCCACGGCCCGGGCACCTACGTCGCCTTCGGCCCGGAGACGAGCCACCGGCCCCGCACCGAGACCGGTGTGCGCGTCTTCGGCTTCAACTACGACGTCACCGCCTGACGGGCGTCAGAGCCCCTTCCTCAGCCCGGCGGCCTTCGTGGCCGGGTCGTAGCCGGGCCCGACACCCTCGACGATGATCAACTCGCCCTCCAGGTGATCCGTTCGCAGCGGCAGGATCTCCTGGTAGGCGGCCGACCCGTACCAGTCCCGCGCGTTCTCTCCCGACGGGAACTCGAGCATGACGACGTTCCCGGGCCACCGGCCCTCGCGGACGTCCACCTCTCCCCCGTGGACGATGAAGCGGCCGGAGAACGGGTCCATCGTCGCCTGGATCCTCTCCATGTACTCCAGCACCTGCGGGTGGAGCTCCTCCGGGTCGCGGAGATGCGCGATCACGTAGGCGGTCACCGTTCCTCCTCGTATTCCAGCGGCGACAGGGACAGGCCGGCCCGGCGGCCCGTCCCGGGACGGGTCAGACTCCGGCCGGCACCTTGTCGAGGAAGCCGAGCACCTGGCGGATCCGCCCGTCGTCACCGGTCACCACGACGTCGAAGCCGACGACGACCGGCTCGGCTCCCTCAGGCCCCAGGTGCCAGGTGAACCGCGCGACGTCGTGGTGGGCGTCGACGGCGCCGCCGAGGCTGAAGACCAGCCCGCCGAACTGCCCCTGGACCGCCGCGATGGTCGCGTCGAGCCCGTCCCGCCCCCGGACGGAGACCAGCGGGTCGGTGTACACCGCGTCCTCGGCGAAGACCTCCGCCAGAGCGGCCCGCCGCGCGGCCCCGTCGGTCTCGTTCCACGCGGCGAGGTAGCGCTGGACCAGCTCGTTCATGTCGCTCATGTCTCTCTCCTCAGCGGTCGTGCTCTCTTGTGACCACCAAATTAGGGAGAGGGAGGCGACGGGGAATCTGACACGCTTAAGTACTTCCGCCCGGGCGTTCGGTACGTCACCCGGCTCGCCGCTCCCCGGACGGGCCCGGCGGGGAGGAGGTCCCTACGCGTAGGAGGCGACCAGGCCGGCGACCATGCCCGCCGTGCCGAGGGCGGTGAGCACGCATCCGAGGACCACCGCGCCGCGGCGGCCCCGCCGCACGCCCAGGAAGTACATGATCACGTAGGGCAGGAAGCCCAGCCCGCCGACGCCGAGGGCGGGCAGGGTGAGCGCCGCGATCACGCCGGTCGTCCCCGCCTTCACCGCGCGGTCGCCCTCGGGGGTCAGCTGCGCCCGGGTGACGTCGCCCGCCTCGGAGTCCGGGGAGGCGTCCACGGGGATCGGGTCGCCTCCCCCCTCAGGGGTGAAGCTGCCCTTGCAGTCGTAGCGGCCCTTGCCCAGCGACTCGCACGAGACGACCGTGAGCGTGCCGGGGGTGCCGGTCTTCCCCGTGGCCAGTTCGAGGTCCTCCACCGCCAGGAAGATCGGCAGCAGGCAGACGAGGAGCCAGCATCCGACGAGCAGCACCTGGACCGCGCGCCCCGGCAGGTTGCCGGGCTGGGGCTTGGGTCCCGGCTGGAAAGCGTCCACGATGTCGCCGAACGAGTCACTCATGGACATATCGTGCACTACGCCACTTGCAACCTGCCTGTTCACGGCTTGCACCGGGACGCGACATCGGTCACATCCGGCACCCCCCGGATCGCGCGGGCTCGGCCGAGCCACCGCCCGCGACGGCTCGGCCGAGCCACCGTCCGTGACAGCTCGGCCGGGTCACCGCCGCGGCGGCCGGCCCCGCTCACTTCCTGCGCTCACGTCCTGCGCCGCGCCTCGGCCTCCGCCGCGTCCATCGCCGCCGCCTCCTCCGGGGTCGGCGCGGTGCCGCCCAGGTGCCGGGGCTGCCACCAGACCCCCTGCGGGATCTCCGGGTAGCCGCGCTGGGCCCGGTCCAGCAGCTCCGCCATCCGCTCGTGCAGCTCCTTGGTGACGGCCTCGTAGTCGTCGCCGCGCTTGGGGCGCATCGGCTCGCCCACCGTGATGGTGACCGGAACGTGCCGCTGGAGCAGCTTCCGCGGGCGCCCCTTGGTCCACAGCCGCTGGGTGCCCCAGAGCGCGACCGGGATCATCGGCACGTCCGCCGCGACGGCCATGCGGACCGCGCCGTTCTTGATGTCCTTCACGGTGAAGGACCGGCTGATCGTGGCCTCGGCGAAGACGCCGACGACCTCCCCCGCCTTCAGCGACTTCAGCGCCGCGCCGAACGCCGACGCGCCCGCCGAGCGGTCCACCGGGATGTGGTGCATGCCGCGCATCAGCGGGCCGGAGATCCGGTGGTCGAAGACCTCCTTCTTCGCCATGAAGCGCACCAGGCGCCTGGCCGGATGCGCGGCGAACCCGGCGAAGATGAAGTCGAGATAGCTGATGTGGTTGCTGACCAGCACCGCTCCGCCGGTCCGGGGGATCCGGTCGGCGCCCTCGACCCGGATCTTCAGATCCAGGAGCCGGAACATGGTCTTCGCCGCCGCGATGACCGGGGGATACACGATCTCAGCCATGCCTGAACCGTACATCAGACGGCCTGCTCGCCCGTTCCTTTACAACGTAGATTTGTTTCCGGGGTCCGCCGCTGAGAGCCCTCCGCCCCTTCCGGCGGCCCCGCCCGGGGACAACGCCCAGCGCCCCCGCCCGGAGCCGACTCCGGAGACACCGTCCGGCACCGCGGCCGGGGCCGGGCGCTGGCCCGAAGGGCTCAGTGTCCCCGGAACGCCTCCTCCAGCCACCACGACCCCCGCTCCCCGGCGACCTCGGCGTGGAGCATCAGCGGCCGGTCCCTCGGCCCTTCCAGCCATGCGCCCACCGAGGCCAGGTCCGCCGGATCCCGCACGGTCAGCGCCTGCCAGCCGTACCCGCGCGCGATGGCGGCGAAGTCGGCGGGCGGGAAGATGACGGTGTCCAGCGGGTGGCCGTCCGGGCCGAAGTGGTGCACCTCGGCGCCGTAGGCGTCGTCGTCGTAGACCACGGCCACCATCGGCAGGCCGAGCCGGACGACCGTCTCCAGCTCGGCGTCGCCCATCAGCGCCCCGCCGTCGCCGAGCGCCGCCACCGTGAGCCGGTCCGGCCGGGCCAGCGCCGCGCCGACCGCGGTGGCCAGGCCCAGGCCGACCGACTGGAACGCCTGCGTGAAGCAGAGACCGTGCTCGTCGGGCACGTCGAGGAACATCGCCGGATAGCCCATGAAGTTGCCCGAGTCGGTGCAGACGGTCCGCTCGGCCGGGAGCAGGTCGTCCAGCACGATCGAGAGGGCGCGCGGGTCGATCCGCCCGCCGCCGCTCCCGTCGGTGTACGGCACGTCCCGCCAGCGGCCCTCCCTCGCGATCCGGGCCGCCAGCTCCGCCGACCGGTACCCCCGCTCCGCCCCGGCCCGCCCGGCCGGGCCCTCCGGCGCGACGGGGCCTCCCGACACGACAGGGCTTCCCTGCACGACAGGGCTTCCCGGCACGGCAGGGCTTCCCGGCACGGCAGGGCTTCCCGGCGCGGCGGGCAGGAGGGCGGCGACGGCCCGGGCGGTCGCCGCGACGTCGCCGATCACGCCGAGGTGGACCGGACGGTGCGCGCCGAGGACGCCGGCCTCCAGGTCGACCTGGACGACCGTGGCGGCCGGGCCGATCAGCGTGCCGTGCCGCATGGTCCACATGTTCAGGGCGCAGCCCCAGCCGACGACCACGTCGGCGCCGGAGATGAGCTCGGCCGCCAGCGGCGTGGCGAAACCCCCGCTGACGTCCAGATCCCACGGGCTGCCCCGGAACAGTCCTCGTGCCACGGCGGAGGTGGCCAGCAGCGCCCCGGCCCGGCCCGCCAGCTCCTCCAGCTCGTGCCGGGCCGCCCGCGCGCCCCGGCCGGCCACGAACACCGGCCGCCGGGCTCCGGCCAGGATCTCCGCCAGCCGCGCGACCGCCTTCTCGTCCGGCGCGCTCCCGCCCGGCGCTCCGTCGCCTGCTCCGTCGCCTGCTCCGCCGCCCGCTCCGGCCTCCCGCTCCCGGACCTGCGCCCCGGCCCGCCCGGGCGCAGCCGTACCGCCACCGGGTTCGAGGCCCGCCGGGACGGTCAGGCCCTGCACCTCCAGCGGCAGGTTGAGCAGGACGGTGCGGCGCTCGCGGCGGGCCAGGCGCACCGCCTCGGCCGTCTCCCGCACCGCGCTCTCCGCACCGGACACCCGGAGCGGGACCGCGCCGACCGCGGCGGCCAGGGCGGCCTGGTCGACGAAGAAGTTGGAGCGCGGCTCCGTCGTCTCGGCGGCCAGCACGACCAGCGGCGTGCGGCTCTTGGCGGCCTCCGCGATCCCGGTCAGCGCGTTGGTCAGGCCGGGCCCCTGGTGCACGGTGAGCACACCGAGCTCACCGCTCACCCGCGCGTAGGCGTCGGCCATGGTGGCGGCCCCGCCCTCGTGCCGGGCGGCCGCGAACCGCACGCCGCGCGCGGTCAGCGCGTTGGTGACGTGGAAGTTGCCGCTCCCGACCACGCCGAACGCGGTCCGCGCGCCGGAGCCGGCGACGACCGCGCCGACGGCCTCGGCGACGTTCACCGCTCCACCAGCGCCAGGACCCGCACCGGGCTGCCCGAGCCGCCGAGGATGGGCAGCGGCGGCGCGACGACCACCGCCCCGGTGGCCGGGAGCCGGTCGAGGTTGCGCAGCTGGGTCAGGCCGTACTTGCCCGCGCCGAGCAGGAAGGAGTGGCAGGGGAAGGCCGGGTCGAAGCCGTGCGCGGCGCCCGCGTCGGTGCCCACGGTCTCCACGCCGACCCCGGCGATGGGCGTCTCCTCCGCCAGCCACCGCGCGCACTCGGCCGAGATGCCGGGGGTGTGCGGGCCGGTGCCGTCGGCGTTGAGGAAGCGCTCCGGGTCGTCGGCGTAGGCGTCCCATCCGGTCCGGTAGAGCAGCCAGCCGCCCTCCGGCAGCGGCCCGTGCGTCTCCTGCCACGCCTCGACGTGCTCGACCCGGAGCAGGAAGTCCGGGTCCTTGCCCGCCTCGGCGGCCAGGTCGAGCACCACGGCGGGCGCGATCAGCCGGCCGACCGGGACCTGCGAGACGTCCTCGCCGTCGCGGCCGGTGACCCAGTGGACCGGGGCGTCGAAGTGGGTGCCGGTGTGCTCGCCGGTGGAGATGTCGTTCCAGTACCAGGCGGGTCCCCGGTCGTCGTAGCGGCTGATCTCCTTCAAC
This sequence comes from Planomonospora corallina, assembly GCF_042650625.1. Classification (NCBI taxonomy): domain Bacteria; kingdom Bacillati; phylum Actinomycetota; class Actinomycetes; order Streptosporangiales; family Streptosporangiaceae; genus Planomonospora; species Planomonospora corallina. The sequence continues at coordinate 884,457 of NZ_JBHSBM010000017.1, read as the reverse complement.
GTGAACGGCACCGTGTTGCCGAAGGGCTCGGGCAGCTGGAGGATCGGTGTCTTCTCCGACAGCGGCGCGGTCAGGTCGATCACCTCGATCCCGCCGTTCCGGATGCCCTCGACCAGACCCCTCAGCACCGACATGACGCCTCCACGATCGTGAGATGACCTGCCCGGATCCTCCTACAAGACCCCGCGCTCCCGGTAGGGGCCCGGCGGAACGGGGACGCCTTCCCGGCGGCGGGGGCCGCGGCGGATCGGCGTGTTCCCGTACCGGGTCCGGGCCGGCGTCCCCCGGACCGGCGTCCCTCGGGCCGGCGTCCCCCGGACCGGCGTCCCTCGGGCCGGCGTCCCTCGGGCCGGATCCGATCCTCCGGAGGCCCCGCGGGCTCAGCCCCCGTAGGTCTCCACGCCGAGCTTGACCGCGACGGCCAGGCCGCAGGCGGCGGCGAGCAGGCGGAGCGACCGCCCGGGCAGCCGCCGGGCGATCTTCGGGCCGAGCCAGCCGCCCGCCAGGAAGCCGGCGGCGAGCGGGGCCGCGGCGGCCCACTGGACCGGCCCGAAGATCGCGAACCCGAACGCGGCCACCGCGTTGGCCAGCGCCGACACCACGTTCTTAACGGCGTTGACCTTCACCGGGGACTGGTCGAGCACGGCGCTGAGCACCGCGAACATGAGGATCCCGCCGGCGGCTCCGAAGTAGCCGACGTAGACCGCGACGGCGAACAGCGCCACCCGCGCCCCCGCGCCCCACTCCGCGCCACCGCCACCGTCTCCGTCTCCGTCTCCGTCTCCGGCTCCGTCTCCGTCTCCGTCTCCGTCTCCGGCCGCACCGTGCCTCGGGCCGCGCGCGGCGTCCTCCTGTCCGGGCCCGCCGTGCCGGGCCCGCCGGCGCGGGCGCGGCGGGCGGACCAGCAGGAGCGAGGCGCCGGCGATCAGCCAGGGCGCGACCGCCTCGAAGGCCCCGGGCGGGGTGGTGAGCAGCAGCGCCGCGCCCGCCGCCCCGCCCAGCGCGGTCATCGCGCCCAGGCGCAGCACCCGCCCGCCCTGCCCGGCGAGCTCCGGCCGCGACCCGGCCGCCGCTCCCAGACCGGTGAAGACCAGCGCGACGGTGTTGGTGACGTTCGCGCTCAGCGGGGACAGGCCGAACGCCAGCAGCGCCGGGTAGGAGATGACGGACGCCAGGCTCACCACCGTGCTGACCACGCCCGCCAGCACCCCCACCCCGGCCAGCCCGAGCGCCTCCGCCACCGTCACACCGGCCACCCAACCACACGGCCGGAACACCCCCCTCAGCCGCCTCCCGCCGCTCCGGCGGTGAGCCGGTCGTGCAGGCGGCGGATCTCACGGAGCAGCCCGCTGCTCCCCCGGCGGGCGGCCATCTCGCGCACCTCGGGGATCTCACCGCGTGCCCCGCACCACTCAGCGGTCGCGGCGGCGAGCGCGACGAACCCGGCCAGGCCGCCCGCGCGGCTCCCGCCCGGCGCGGGCAGCAGCGCGGGCAGCGCCGCGGCGGTGATCCGCCACACGTGCGCGTGGGCGCCCCGCCGGGCCGCGGCGTCGAGCGCGGCGACCATGTCGGCCGTCCTGACCTCGCCGCTCGCCATCAGGAGTCCGGCCTGACGGCCGACCTCGGCCGCGGGCAGCTCGTCCCGCGCGGCGGCCTCCAGCAGCACGTCGACCGCGCCGGGCAGCCGCGGGTCGCCGAGCAGGCGGGCGAGCACGGCCGAGAACGCCGCCCCGGCCGGTCCTCCGGCCCGGACGAGGGCGCGGGCCGGTCCGACGGAGGTCTCGGCCCGGTGCCGCCCGAGCAGGTGCGGCAGGAGGTAGGCGGCGGCGGCCTCGCGGTGCGAGGGCAGCATCGCCGTCCACCAGTCGAGGTGCACGGGCCGGGCCCACTCCCGGGGGACGCCGAGCACCCGGTCGACCAGGGGCAGCCCGGTGGGCGCGGCGGTGGCCGTCGGCACCGGGTGCACGTCGTGCAGGTGGCTCCGGTCGCGCCAGTCATGACGACCGCCGTCGCCGCCGGCTTTCCCGCAGGTCCACGCCAGCCCGATCTCGACCTCCGGGCAGGTCCAGGCGGCGAGGATCCGGCCCTCCGGGGACGTCAGGCGGGCCACCCGCTCCGCCGCCTCGGGGTCCGGGGTGCGCGGCAGGCGCAGCAGCGCCTGCTGGAGGTCCGCGGCCAGCGGCCTGGCCCCGGCCGCCTCGACGACCTCCAGCCGCCGGACCAGCTCGGCCGCCGCCACGTGCCCGGTGCTGTGCGTGGGCGTGGCCAGCAGCAGCGGCGGGAGGGCGTCCTCCTCGACGGCCCGCACGACCTCGGCCGCGCGGTCCAGCAGGAGCCGGTGCGGGGCGGCCAGGTTCCCCTGCGGCATGAAGCGCCGCCAGGCGTGCCGGACGGACGCGGTCGCGGTCAGGGCGCGGGCGGCGCCCTCCAGCCACTGCTCGGCCCGCCCCCACGCCACCCCCTGCTGGTACGTCCAGGTGCCCCACGGCCGGCCGATCCCCTCCAGCAGCCGGGGGCGCAGCTCCGCCACCACGCCCGCCCGGTCGCGGCCGGCGAGCGTGACCAGCCCGGCGAGCAGCCGCTCCCACGTCTGCCAGGAGCGCGCGCTCTCCTCCGTCATCAGCAGGCCGAGCTCCGCTGCGGACTCGATCGGGGGCTCGAGGCCGTGGGCGCGTTCGGGTACGGCGGGCAGCGGCGGCGGCGTGAACACGGGCCCGGACCCGGCGGCCGTGCCGCCCGCGAACGCCGCGGCGACCCGGTGGCAGAGGTAGGCCGGGAGCAGCCCGGCCGCCTCCCGCACGGCCGCGCGTCCCTGCTCGCCCATGCCGCCCGCGTGGGCGAGGGCCAGCTCGGCGGCCTTCTCCTGGAGCTCGGCGGAGTCGGCGGCGAACGCGCGGGCCAGCGGCGCGGCGGCCACGCCGGCCAGCGCGGGCGCACGCCGTACGGAGCGGTCGAGCCACGACAGCCCGGCGCGCACCAGCGTGCGCTCGGGACGGAACAGCAGCGCCTCCCACGCCTCGGCGAGATCGTCGGCGGTCAGGCCGTCGCAGGCGCGCAGGCGCCGCAGGGCGAGTTCGGCGACCGGGCCGGGGGCGGCGGGCAGCAGGGCCAGGTAGTCGCGGGCGCGCACGGCCGCCTCGGCGGGCGAGGGGTCCAGCGCCTCGTGCAGGCGGACGAAGAAGCGCAGGTCGATGGCCGTGCCGCCGCGCAGGAAGCGGCGCACGCAGCCGTCGATCAGCTCCTCGCGCTTCACCCGGCCCGTCTCCGCCAAGGTCCGCAGCGCGTCCAGCCAGCCGGCGCGCGGGTCCTTCTCCCACTGGAGCACCCGGCCCACGCCCTCGGCCTCGAACAGGCGCGGGAGCAGATGGTCGAGGAGCGGATCGTCGCCCAGGTCCCGCGGGTCGCGGTTCACCCAGCCGGCCACCAGCGGGTCGTGCCGCGGCGGTTCGACACCGGTCTCGCGGAGCAGGGCCAGGGCGAGGCCCGTGCCGCGGTCGTCGGCGGCGCGCAGGCGCAGCACCAGCCGCCCGGCCAGGTCGGCGCGCCAGGCGGCGGGCCGGTCGGCGAGCACCGCCAGTACGAGGCCGTCACCGCCGTCACCGCCGTCGCCGCCGTCGCCGCCGGGGCCGTCCCACTGCGGCGCGAGGTCGCGCCGGTTCAGCCAGGACGCCACGGCCGCCGCGCCGCCGAGGACGGCGGCGCCCGCCACCCGCATCACGGTCCCGTACCGGGCCAGCTCGTCCCCCCGGCCGAACCGGCCGCGCAGCTCCTCCAGCAGTTCCGGCAGCCGGGCCGCGACCTGCCTGCGGTCCTCGCCGTCCAGCGCCCTGACCGTCTCGGCGAGCCGTCCGGCGCGCCGCGCCATGACCAGTTTCCTGATCTCGTCCCATTGATCCACGGCGGGGACGGTAACCGGCCGAGCCGACATTTCCACCATGGAGATATTTACCAATACATCAACACTTCCGTCCGTCCGCGCTTGCTCTCCCCTCCTCGAGGGGAGATGTTCCGACTGTGAAGAAGCTCATCAACAGCGCCGAGTCGCTCGTCGCGGACGCGCTGCGCGGGCTCTCCGCCGCGCATCCGGGGCTCCGGGTGGACGCGGAGAACCGGATCGTCTTCCGCGCGGCGGGGCCGCGGCCCGGCAAGGTCGGTCTGGTCTCCGGCGGGGGCTCCGGGCACGAGCCGCTCCACGCCGGCTTCGTCGGGTACGGCATGCTCGACGCGGCCTGCCCCGGCGAGATCTTCACCTCGCCGGTGCCCGACCAGGTGGTCGAGGCCGGCACGGCCGTGGACGGCGGCGCCGGGGTGCTGCACATCGTGAAGAACTACACCGGGGACGTGCTGAACTTCCGGATGGCCGCCGAGCTGGCCGCCGAGGAGGGCGTGACGGTGGAGAGCGTGCTCGTCGACGACGACGTGGCGGTGCGCGACTCGGTGCACACGGCGGGCCGCCGGGGCACCGGGGCGACGCTCTTCGTCGAGAAGATCGCCGGGGCGCTGGCCGAGACCGGCGCGCCGCTCGCCGAGGTGGCCCGGGTCGCACGGGAGGTGAACGAGCGCAGCCGCTCGTTCGGCGTGGCGCTGAGCGCCTGCACGGTCCCCGCCACGGGCGCGCCCTCCTTCGACCTCGGCGAGGCCGAGGTCGAGCTCGGCGTCGGCATCCACGGCGAGCCCGGCCGCACCCGCGCGGCGATGCGGAGCGCCCGCGAGCTGGTCGCCGTCGCGGTGGACGCGGTCTGCGCGGACATGCCGGTCTCCGGTGACGTGCTCGTCATGCTGAACGGCATGGGCGCGACACCGCTGGTCGAGCTCTACGCCGCCTTCGCCGAGGCCGCCGGGCAGCTGGAGGGCCGCGGGGCGCGCGTCGCCCGCAGCCTCGTCGGGAACTACGTGACCAGTCTCGACATGCAGGGCTTCTCCGTCACGGTCTGCCGGCTGTCGGAGGAGCTGACCCGGCTCTGGGACGCGCCGGTCGAGACCCCGGCCCTGCGCTGGGGGCGCTGATGGGCCCCATGCCGGACGCGCTGCCGGACGCGGTGCTGGACGCGGGCTTCTTCACCTCCTGGATCGTGGAGGCCGCCCGCCTGGTCCGGGCGGAGAAGGACAGGCTCACCCGGCTCGACACCGCGATCGGCGACGGCGACCACGGCACGAACCTCGACCGGGGCCTGTCCGCCGCCGCGGCGGCCCTGGCCGAGCGGCGGCCCGCCGTACCGGGTGCGGTGCTGGCCCTGGCGGGGAGCACGCTGATCCGCAAGGTCGGCGGCGCCTCCGGCCCGCTGTACGGCACGGCGCTGCGGGAGGCGGGCAGGACGCTGGGCGAGAGTCCGGAGGTCTCCCCCGCCGAGCTGGCCCGGGCGCTGCGGGCCGCCGTGGACGGGGTGCGGAGCCTGGGGTCGGCGGCCGAGGGCGACAAGACCATGGTCGACGCGCTCGCCCCGGCGGCCGGGGCGCTGGCGCGCGCCGTACAGGAGGGCCTGGACCTGCCGGCGGCGCTGGAGGCCGCGGCGTCGGCGGCCGGGGCGGGGGCGCGGGCCACGGTCCCGCTGGAGGCGCGCAAGGGCCGGGCCAGCTACCTGGGACCGCGCAGCGCCGGGCACGAGGACCCCGGCGCCGCCTCCAGCGCGCTCCTGCTCCGGGCGCTGCACACGGTGGCCACCCGGTGAGCCGCGCCTCCGGCCCGGGCGCCGTACCCGGCGGCGCGGTGAGCGGCTCCCTCGAGGTCCGGCCGGCCGGGGAGCGCCGTCTCCGGACCGCCCGGCGGCGGGAGGCGGGATGGTAGGCGTCGTGCTGGTCTCCCACAGCGGGCCGCTGGCCGCCGAGACCGCGGCGCTGGCCGCGGGCGTCTGCGGCGTGGACGTCCCGCTGGAGGCCGCCGGGGGCAGCGAGGACGGAGGCCTCGGCACCAGCGCCGGCCTGGTCGAGGCGGCGATCGAGCGGGCCGACCGGGGCGGCGGGGTGGTCCTCATCCCCGACCTGGGCAGCTCGGTGCTGACCGCCCGGCTGTTCGAGAGGCCGGGCGTGGTGGTCGCCGACGTGCCGTTCGTGGAGGGTGCGATCGCGGCCGCGGTCGCGGCGGCGGCCGGGGGCTCGCTGGACGCCGTGCTCGCGGCGGCCGAGGAGGCCCGGACCTTCCGCAAGCTCTGACGGGGCCGACCTGCCGTTCCCCTCCTTCACCACCACCCCGGCACGGCTGCGGGCCATGGCCCGCGCGTACACGCTGCCCGGGACCGGGCTGACCGGGACCGGGCTGACCGGGACCGGGCTGACCGGCGACGCGGGCCTGGCCGCGGCGGTGGCCGCCGGCATCGGCCACTACCGGCGGCACGTGTACGCCGCGGGCGCGGACCCCGCCGGCAACTGGTGGCACTGGCAGATCGGAGTCCCCCGGAGCCTCCTCGACGCCGCCGTGCTGATCCTCCCGCACCTGCCGGAGCGGGAGGACCGGGCGCTGAGGGAGGCGGTGGACCACTTCGTCCCCGAGTGCCTCCTGGAGAACTACAGCGGCACCAGCACCGGGGCCAACCGCGTCGACCTGTGCACCGTGACGCTGCTGCGCGCCGTGCTCGGTTCCGACCCGCGCAGGGCCGCACTGGCCGTCTCCGCGCTCTCCCCGGTCTTCCGCCCCGTGCGCGGTGCTCGCCCGGGAGTCCGGCGACGGCACGGCCACGCTGACCGTCTCGGATCCCCGGTGCGACCTGGACGGGCTGACCGTGGTCTGGGACCGGCCGGCGGCCGCGGTGCTGCGCGGGCACCCGCTCCTGACCGGCGCCGGGACCGGCGGGCGGCTGACGCTCCGCTTCGGGCGGCTCGCGGACCGGGAGGGCGCCTCCCTGACGGTCACCGTACGGCTCCGGCAGGACGGCGCCCGGCCGCTCACCGGTGCCGCGAGCCCGCCCGCTCCAGCCGGCGGGCCATCGCCCGGACCCGCTCGGCCAGCTCGGGCGGGTCGAGGACGTCGAAGTCGAAGCCGGTGAGGGCGAGGTGGGCGGCGATCAGGTCGAGGGAGTCGGCCCCGGTGGTCAGGAGGCAGGCGGCCTCGCCGTCGGCCTCGAGGACTCCCGTGGTCGGCGGCACCTTCCGGACGGCGACGCCCACGGGGACGTGCAGCCGCACCCGGGCGGAGAAGGCGTAGGGGCCGTTGCTCACGGCGGCGGACACGAACGCGGCGGCGTCGGGCGGGTCGTGCGGCGTGAAACGGGCGCCGGTCCTGTGCGGCGCGGCGATGCGGTCGACGCGGAAGGTCCGCCAGGCGTCGCGGCCGACGTCCCTGGCGACGAGGTACCAGCGCCGGCCGGTGCAGACGAGCCGGTGGGGCTCGGCGGTGCGGACGGAGGCCGTACCGGTGGCGTCGCGGTAGTCGAAGCGGAGCCGCTCCCGGTCGCGGCAGGCGGCGGCGATCACGGCCAGCGCCTCGGGGTCGACGTCCTCCTCCGGTACGGCCAGCCGGACCGTGGAGGCGCGCAGCGCGGCCAGCCGGTGGCGCAGCCGCGCCGGGAGGAGCCGCTCGAGCTTGGCCAGCGCCCGGGAGGCGCTCTCCTCCAGCCCGGAGGAGGTCCCGCCGACGGCGCTCAGGCCGATCGCGACCGCGACGGCCTCGTCGTCGCCGAGCAGCAGCGGCGGCAGGCTGGTCCCGGCCCGCATCCGGTAGCCGCCCGCCACCCCGGGGGTCGCCCCCACGGGGTACCCGAGGTCCCGCAGGCGCTCGATGTCGCGGCGCACGGTGCGGGGGGTGACGCCCAGCCGGTCGGCGAGCTGCGCGCCGGTCCAGTCCGGCCGCGACTGCAGGAGCGAGAGCAGGTGGAGCAGGCGGGCCGCGGCGTCCTTCGCCGGTGCGTGGACCATGGATCCGAGGATGCCACGAAACCAGGACCTATGCCGTCCGCGATGGCTCCTAGTCTCCGGAGCATGAGCATCGACTGGAACACGCTCCTCCTCGACCAGCTGGAGTGGCACTGGACCAACCACCTGCGTCCGCGCCTGGACGGACTGGGCGACGAGGAGTATCTCTGGGAGCCGGTGGACGGGTGCTGGAGCGTGCGCCCGCGCGGCGGGAGCGGCGCCCCGGTCACCGCGGGGAGCGGCGGGTACGTCATCGAGTTCGCGTTCCCCGAACCGGACCCGGCACCGGTGACCACGATCGCCTGGCGGCTCGGGCACCTCATCGTCGGCGTGCTGGGCATGCGGGCCGCGGCGCACTTCGGCGGGCCCGCCGTGGACTACCAGGGCTTCGCCTACGCGGGCACGGCCGAGCGGGCCCTGCGCCAGCTGGACGAGGCGTACGCGGCCTGGCGGGACGGCGTGCGCGGCCTCGGAGCCGACGGCCTCGCCCGCCCCTGCGGGCCCGCCGAGGGACCGTACGCCGAAGAGCCCCTGGCCGCCCTCGTGCTGCACATCAACCGCGAGGTGCTCCACCACGGCGCCGAGATCCTGCTCCTGCGCGACCTGTACCGCAACCGCCGCACCATGCGGTGAGCCGTACGGCGGGCGGTTCAGGCGGGCGGCCCAGACGGACGGCCCAGACGGACGGCCCAGACGGACGGCCCAGACGGACGGCCCAGGCGGGCGGCCCAGGCGGGCGGCTCAGGAGGACGGCCAGTTCCGCAGGACGGCGTCGAGGGCGTCGAGGGTCCCGGCCCACGAGGCCTCCACCTCCCGCGGGTGGCGGCGGAACCCGCCCGCCGTCTCCAGGCTCACGTACCCGTGGAACGTGCTGTGCAGCATCCGCACCGCGTCCGTCTGGCCGGGCTCCGGCAGGTCGTATCCGCGCAGGATCGCCCGGGTCATCTCCGCGTGCCGGACCCCCGCGGCGACGTCGATCGACTCCGAGTCGAGCTCCGCCTGCGTCGCGGCGTACCTGCCCGGGTGCTCCTTCGCGTAGTCCCGGTAGGCGTTGGCGAAGGCCACCAGCGCGTCCTTGCCGGCGCGGCCGGCCAGGGCGGAGGCGGCCCGGTCGGCGAGTTCCGCCAGCGCCAGCGACGCCACCCTGGTCCTCAGGTCCCGCAGGTCCCTGACGTGCGCGTACAGGGCCGCGGGCTTGACGCCGAACAGGCGCGCGAGCGCCGAGACGGTCACGTTCGCGAAGCCGATCTCGTCGGCCAGGTCCGCCGCCGCCCGCGTCAGCCGTTCCGCGGTCACTCCCGCACGCGCCATGCGCCGCCCTTCCTCTGTGCTTACAGCCTTTAACCGTTTGCTTAATACTATTAAGGAACCTAACCTCGCTGTCCATGAGACCCGTCACCGAGCCCGACGTCCGCGCGTCCTTCGTCAACTGCTCCAAGGGGGAGACCAAGCGCCTCGGCCTGCCCAGGGACTTCGCCGACCTGCCCTGGGACGACCTCGACTTCCTCGGCTGGCGGGATCCCGGCGCGCCCGAGCGCGCCTACCTCGTCGCCGAGCGCGACGGCGTCCTCACCGGGGTCGCGCTGCGGGTGACCTCCGGCGCGTCGCGCGGCTTCACCTCGCGCAGCATGTGCTCGCTCTGCCTGACCACGCACACCAACGGCGGCGTGGCGCTGATGGCCGCGCCCCGGACCGGCGGGGCCGGCCGCCAGGGCAACACGGTCGGGCAGTACCTCTGCACCGACCTCGCCTGCTCCCTCTACACCCGCGGGAGGAAGAAGGCCCCGGGGGCCGAGGTCATCGACGAGACCCTCACCCTGGAGGAGAAGATCGCCCGCATCCGGGTCAACCTGCGCTCCTTCCTGGACAAGGTGACCGGGTGAGCACACGGCGGAGCGCGCAGGGGCCGGAAGCGGTCGGCGCCCGGCCCGGATGACCGGGATCGAGCCGTCGCCGCGGTCCGTGATAGGTACGTCCGGCATGGAGTTCTTCTGCTATCACCGCGATCGTCCCGGCTCCGCGGCACTCCGCGACGACCTGCTGGAGGAGCACTGGTCCTACATGGACCGGTACGCGACGGAGATGATCGCCCGTGGCCCGACCTTCGACCGCGGCGGCGACACGGCCACCGGCAGCGTGCACATCGTCGACCTGCCGGACCTCGCCACCGCGCGCGCGTTCGTCTTCGACGAGCCCAACTACCAGGCCGGCGTGTACCGGGACGTGATGCTGCGCCGATGGCGCAACGTGCTGGGTCGCACCATGTGGGATTTCCCCGGCGGCCGGGACGGCGGCGACCGGTATCTGGTGCTGGGTCTCGGTTCCGGGCGGGCCGCCGACCTCGCCCCGCCGCCCGGCCGGGACGGACTGATCGCGTACGGGCCGCTGCTGTCCGACGACGGCGCCACCTGGCTGGGTACGGCGCTGCTGGTCCGGGCGCCGGACCCGGATGCGGCCCGCGCCGTCCTGACCCCGGACCGGTACGCCTGCATCGAGGTCCACGACTGGGAGTTCGGCGGACGGCGGTGACGATCGGGTGACCGTCGCCGCGGCGGGACCGGGGCGCGTGCCGGCGACCCGCACCGCGGGCGGCGGCCACCGCTCGCGCACCGGCACATCGCCTCGGGGCGACCCGCGGCTCGATGGGATCCGGCGGAAGGGGCCGGAGAAGGTCAGCCCGTGTGCGGGGGTGGCCCCGCAGGCCGGGGACCCACCCGCCTCACTTGTGCCGGAAGTACACGAACAGGCGGCCGTGGTTCTTGGAGTCCTTGTCGATGCGGTGGTAGAGGGCCTTGATCTCCTTCTGGTCGAGGAAACGCAGGACCTTCTTCTTGAGCTGCCCGGAGCCCTTCCCGGGGATGATCTCGACCTCGGTGGCCCGCTTCCGGATGGCCTCGTCGATGATCCCCCGCAGCGCCTTGTCGATCTCCCCGCCCCGGTTGTAGATCGGGTGCAGATCCAGCTTGAGCTTCAACCGGGCCTCCCGCGCGTCGTGTCCGGCCAGTCTACGCGCGCCGTCCTTATGCATCTATTTCTCACTTGCGAGTGATTTGCAACAAGGTTACGCTCGGGGCGCCCACCGACCCCCGGGAGGATCCATGAGGCCGGCCCCCCGCCTGGCCGCCCTGGCCGCGACGGCCGGCCTGCTGGCCGCCGCCTGCTCGGCCCCCTCGAACGGCCCCGCCGCGCCCGCCGACGACACGTTCGTGATCGGCCTCGGCTCCGAGTTCGACACACTCAGCCCCGTGATGGGCTACGCGCCCGACGGCGGCTCCCTCATCTACGAGGGGCTGATGAGCCGCCGGGCCGACCTGTCGCTCGCCCCCGCCGTCGCCGCCGCCCCGCCGGTCGTCTCCGAGGACGGCAGGACGGTCACCTTCACCCTGCGCGACGGGCTGAAGTTCCACGACGGCACCGAGCTGACCAGCGCCGACGTCGAGTACACCTACGAGGCCGTGCTGGACGGGGCCAACAACTCACCGATCCGGGGCGACTACGCGGCGATCGAGCGCGTCGACGCGCCCGACGAGAAGACCGTCGTGTTCCGGCTCCGCCACCCCTACGCGCCGCTGGTCCAGCGCACCACCCTGGGCATCGTCCCCGAGGGCGCCCCGCCGGCCGGTGACCGGCCCGTCGGCTCGGGACCGTACCGGTTCGTGTCCAGGACGCCCGGCGACAAGATCGTGCTGGAGGCGAACCGGGACCACCGCGCGGGCGCCCCCGCCCTGGGGCGGGTGGTGCTGGCCTTCGCCGAGGACGACAACGTCCGCGCCACGCGGATGTCCGCCGGGGAGTTCGACGCCACGATCCTGCCGCCCCGGGCCGCCGCACGCTTCGAGGGGCAGGGCGGCGTCACGGTGCACACGGTGCCCAGCGCCGACTACCGCGGCATCATGTTCCCCCTCGACCACCCGGTCACCGGCGACCGGGCGGTCCGCAGGGCGCTGGGCCTGGCCGTCGACCGCCAGGCGATGGTGGACACCATCCTCGCCGGGGCGGGCACCCCGGCCTTCGGCCCGGTCTCCCCCGACACCTCCTGGCACAATCCCGAGGTGACCGGCGCCCCGGCCGGCGACCCCGGGGCCGCGCGCGACCTCCTCGACGAGGCTGGCTGGAAGCCCGGCGAGGACGGCGTCCGGGTCAAGGACGGCGTGCGGGCCTCGTTCACGCTGATGTACCCGGCGGGCGACTCCCTGCGCAAGGAGCTGGCGCTGGCGACGGCCTCCGACGCCAAGGCGGTCGGCCTGGACGTCCGGCTCGCCGGGCTCGACTGGGACGCGATCGAGCCGCGCATGGCGGAGGACGCCCTGATCATGGGGTACGGCAGCCCGTACGACCCCGACTACCTCAACTACGAGCTGTTCCACTCCTCCTACGCGCGCCAGGGCTTCTTCAACCCGGGCGGCTACGACGACCCCGAGGTGGACCGGCTGCTGGAGACCGGCCGCCGCTCCGGCGACCCCGCCGAGCGCAAGGAGGCATACCTCGGCTTCCAGAAGATCGTGCACGACGACGCGGTCTGGACCTATCTGGTCTTCCTCGAGCACGTCTACGTCATCCGCGGCGACTACCAGGGGGTACGGCCCGGCGTCGAGGCCCACGAGCACGCCCTCGGCGGCCTGTTCCGCGACGTCCACACCTGGCGGCCGGCCCCGTGACCCCCGGCCTGGAGCAGGTGGAGCCCGGCCCGGCGGCCGGCGGCGGAAGGCCCACGCTCCCGGAGGGGCACGCCCCCCGCAGCGCCCCCCGTCCTGCCCCCCGCAGCGCCCCCCGTCCTGCCCCCCGCAGCGCCCCCCGTCCTGCCCCCCGCAGCGCCCCCCGT
>NZ_JBHSBM010000017.1:790816-871754 GCF_042650625.1 Planomonospora corallina | reverse complement strand
CCCGATAGCGCCCCCCACGGTGCCCCCGATAGCGCCCCCCACGGTGCCGCCCTCCGCCGGGGCACCGGAGCGGCGATCGCGCGCATGGTCGCCTGGCGGGCGGCCTTCGCCGTACCGGTGCTGCTGGCGGTGACGGCCGGCATGTTCGCCCTGGCCAAGGCCTCGCCCTTCGACCCGGTCCGGCAGTACCTCGGCGACCGGGCCGTGGTCACCGACCCGGCGGTGGCCGAGCGGATCCGCGCCAACTGGGGGCTCGACCGCCCGGTCCTGGAGCAGTACGCCACCTGGCTCGGCAACCTCCTCGGGGGCGACCTGGGCGAGTCCCGCTCGCTGCACCTGCCGGTCGCACAGGTGATCGCCGAGCGGCTGCCGTGGACGCTGCTGGCCACCTCCGCGGCGATCGTGCTGATGCTGGCCGGGAGCCTGGTGGCCGGCACGGCCGCCGCCCGGTGGCGCGGCTCCTGGGTCGACCGGCTGATCACCGGGGGCGTGCTGGCGAACGAGGCGGCCCCGGTGTTCTGGCTCGGCCTCCTGGCGATCTGGGTCTTCTCGGTGAAGCTGGGCCTGCTGCCCGCGGGCGGCCTGACCGACGCGGCCTCGGCCACCGTGGAGCCGGGCGACCTGGCCGCGCACATGGTGCTCCCCGTCACGGTCCTGGCCGTCTCCCAGTCGTCGTGGCTGGTGCTGTACGTGCGCGAGTCCGTCATCGGCGTGCTGCGCGAGGACTTCGTCGTCGGGGCCCGCGCCCGCGGCCTGCGCGAGCGCACGGTGCTGCTGCGGCACGCGCTCCGCTCGGCGCTGCTGCCCTTCCTCACCCTGCTGGGCGCCCGGGTCCCGGAGCTGGTGACCGGCGCGATCCTGGTGGAGACCGTCTTCTCCTGGCCGGGCGTGGCCTCGGCCTCGGTGCAGGCGGCCCTGGCCGCGGACTTCCCGCTGCTGGCCGCGCTGACCCTGCTCGGCACCCTGGCCGTGCTGGGCGGCAACCTGCTGGCGGACGCCGCCTACACCGTCGCCGATCCCCGCGTGCGCACCCTGGGGGTGAGCTGACGTGGCCTCCTCCCCACGCCTGAGGACGGGTCTCCGCGCCCGGAGGGAGGCGAGGACCGCGCCCCGGTGGCCGGTGCGCCTGGCCGCCGCCGTCCTGGCGGTCCTCGGCCTGGCGGTGCTGCTCGTCCCGCCGCTGGCCCAGCTCGACCAGCAGCTGGTGGACCTGCGCTCGGCCGGCCTGCCGCCGTCGGTGGAGCATCCGCTCGGCACCGACCAGGTCGGCCGGGACGTGCTGCTCCGCTCGGTCTACGGCCTGCGCGTGTCGTTCCTGGTCGGCCTGGTGGCCGCGCTGGTGAGCATGGTGATCGGCGGCCTCGTGGGGTTGCTCTCGGGCAGCCTCGGGGGCATGCCCGACCGCCTGATCATGCGCTCCGTCGACGGCCTCGCCTCGGTGCCGCACCTGCTGATGGGCATCTTCATCGTGGCGATGTTCTCGCCGAGCCCGGTCGCGGTGGTCGTCTCGGTGGGCGTCACGCACTGGGTCACGGCCGCCCGCATCGTCCGATCCGAGGTGCTCTCGCTGCGCTCCCGGCCCTTCGTGGAGGCGGCGATCTCCGGCGGGGCGGGCCGGCTCCGGGTGGTCCGCCGCCACCTGCTGCCCCACCTCGCCCCGCACCTGCTGCTGGCCACCGTGCTGATGATCCCGCACGCCATCTGGCACGAGACCGCGCTGAGCTTCCTGGGGCTCGGTCTGCCCCCGCACCTGGCCTCGCTCGGCAACATGATCAACGACGGGCAGCACTCCCTGCTCGCCGGCGACTGGTGGTCCAGCCTGGCGCCCGGCGTCTTCATCCTGGTGCCGACCCTGGCGGTGAGCGTGCTCGCCCAGCACTGGCGCGACCGGCTCACCCCCCGACTGCGATCGGAGCTGACGCTGTGACCACTCCCCGCTCCGAAGGCCGGGGCATCCTCCGCGAGGCCCCGGTGACCGGAACCGTTCCCGCAGGCCGGGCCGCCGCGACCCGGCCGCAGGACCGCGAGCAGGCCCGGGGCACATCCCCGGACACGGCCCCGGGCACAGCTCCGGGCACAGCTCCGGGCACAGCTCCGGGCACAGCTCCGGGCACGGCCGCGGACGCGCCCGCCGGAGGCCGCCGGCTCAGGGTGGAGGGGCTGACCGTCTCCTTCCGGCTGCCCGGCGCGACCGTGCGGGCGGTCGGCGGCGTCGACTTCGAGGTGCGCCCCGGCCGGTGCCTGGCGCTGGTGGGCGAGTCGGGCTGCGGCAAGTCGGTGCTCGCCCACGCGCTGCTCGGGCTGCTGCCGGGCAACGCCGAGGTCTCCGGGCGGGCGTGGCTGGAGCAGGAGGGGCAGACGCTGGAGCTGCTCGGCGCCCCGCAGGCCGTACTCGCCCGGCGGGTGCGCGGGCGGGCGGTCGGGCTGATCCCGCAGAGCCCGGCCACCCACCTGACCCCGGTGCGGACCGCGCGGGCGCAGCTGGAGGAGGCGCTGCGGGAGCTCGGCCACCCGCGGCCGCGCGAGCGCGCCGACGAGCTCGCGCTCCGGCAGGGCCTGCGCCCGGCCGACCTCGACCGCTACCCGCACGAGCTGTCCGGCGGCATGGCCCAGCGGGTGGCGAACGCGATGGCGCTGGCCGGGGATCCCTGGCTGGTCCTGGCCGACGAGCCGACCGGCGGGCTGGACCGGCCGCTGGTGGACCGGGCGATGGACGCGCTGCGCGAACTGTGCGACGAGGGCCGCGCCGTACTGCTGATCACCCATGACCTGCGGGCGGCGGAGCGGGTCGCCGACGACCTCGCCGTGATGTACGCCGGGCGCCTGGTCGAGACCGGTCCCGCCGCCCGGGTCCTGGACCGGCCGCGCCACCCGTACGCCGCGGGGCTGGTGGACGCCCGGCCCGACCGGGCGTTCGTCCCGATCCCCGGCATGCCGCCGGAGCTGACCCGGCTGCCGGACGGCTGCGCCTTCGCGCCGCGCTGCGCGTCGGCCGACGCCGCCTGCGCGGTGCCGCCGGCTCTGGAGGACGGCGTGGCCTGCCATCACCCCGGCCCCCACCGCGTCTCCCGCGGCCTGCCGGGCGACGACCCCGCCCTGACGGGCGCGAGCCGCGCGGCCGGCGGCCCCGCGGCCCGCGGCCTCTCCGGCCGTGACCGCGCCCGGGAGGGCGGCCGGGAGGGCGGCCGTGCTTGAGGCCCGGGACGTCACCGTCCGGTACGGCCGGCAGACGGTGCTGGAGGGCGTCTCGCTCTCCGTCGAGCCCGGGCGGGTGACCGGCCTGGCCGGGCCGAGCGGCTGCGGCAAGTCGACGCTGGCGCGGGTGCTGGCGCTGATGCTCCGCCCGTCGGGCGGCACGGTGGTGCTGGACGGACAGGCCGTGCGAGGGTGGCGCCAGCGGGCGCCGCGGGCGCAGCGCGTCTCCGTCGCCCTGCTCTACCAGCAGCCGCGCCTGGCGGTGGACCCCCGCCTCACCCTGGCCGAGATCATCGCCGAGCCGCTGGCCGCGGCGGGACGGGCGGACCCGGACCGGGTGGACGCGCTGGCCGCCGGGACGGGTCTCACCCCGGATCTGCTCACCCGCCATCCGCACGAGGTCTCCGACGGGCAGCTGCAGCGGGCGTGCGTGGCCCGCGCGCTCTCCCTGGAGCCGCGCTATCTGGTCTGCGACGAGATGACGACCATGCTGGACGCCTCCACCCAGGCGCACCTGGTCGCGGTCGTGGAGGCCTACCGGGAGCGGAGCGGGGCGGGCGTGCTGGCCGTCAGCCACGACGACGCCCTGCTCGCCCGCTGGGCGCACCGCCGGGTGGACCTGGGGGGCTGAGCCCCGGCGCGGCCGGGAACGGCGTGCGGCGGGCGCCGTTCCCGGAGCCGGGCTGCGGCCCGCCCGGCCCACGCCCCGCGGTTACGCCCGGCGGTGCAGGTAGTCGACCAGGGAGGCCTTCTCGGTCTCCAGCATGTCGATGCTGCTCTTGACGACGTCGCCGATGCTGACGATGCCGACCATGCGGCCTCCGGAGACCACCGGCAGGTGCCGGATGCGGCGGTCGGTCATGGTCCGGCGCAGGTCGTCGACGTCGTCCTCCGGCGTGCAGGTGTGCACGTCGGTCGTCATGATGGACGAGACGGGCCCGTCGAGCACCCGGGCGCCGCGGTCGTGGAGGTGCCGCACGATGTCGCGCTCGGAGACGATGCCCGTGATCGACGCGCCGTCCGGTGAGACCACCACGGCGCCGATGTTGTTGTCCGCCAGGACGCCCAGCAGCTGCGTGACGGTCGTGTCCGGGTGGACGGTCGCCACGTTGGTTCCTTTTGCCTGAAGTATCCTGCCGATCAGCATTGGCACCACCTCGGTTCAGCCTGGCTCGGGGGGTATCCCTCTAAGGTGCCCCGGCGCGCCCGCGCCTAAGCGCCCGCCGCGGCAAACACCTGTCCCCGGGCGTCCGCCTCGGCACGCACCCGTCCTCCGGCGTGCACCGCGGCGCACGCCGGAGTGCGCACAGGCCTCAGGCGACGGACCCAGGCGACGGACCCAGGCGACGGACCCAGGCGACGGACCCAGGCGACGGACTCAGGCGACGGACAGCAGCCGGACGGCGTCGAGGGCCAGGGAGAGCTCGACGATGTCCAGCGGCCTGGCCAGGGAGCGGCCGGTGAGCTGCTCGATCCTGCGGATGCGGTTGAAGACGGTGTTGCGGTGGCAGTAGAGCTGCCCGGCGGCGCGCATCGCCGACCCCTCGCAGCGCAGCCACGCCTCCAGGGTGCCGAGCAGCACCTCGCGGTCGGCGGGGTCCAGGTCCAGGACCGGCCGGAGCACCGCGGCGCTCAGGTGTCCGGCGAGCTCGGGCTGGCTGACCACCAGCGCGGCGGGGAGCCGGTCCTCCAGCCGGGCGATCTCCGGCCCCTCCCCCGTGCAGGTCCGCAGGGCGAGCTCGGCCAGCCTGCGGGCGCGGCCGAGCTCGGCCAGGCCCTCGACCACGGGGCTGATCCCGGCGCAGCCGGTGACGTGCGGGCGCAGCGCCTCGGTCAGCTCCTCCATCCCCCGGTCGTGGAGCAGGGCGACCGCCACCTCGTAGTCGGGGCGCATGCGCCACAGCAGCCGGACGTTGCCCAGGCCGGCCGGGCGGGACTCGTCGTCTGTCTGGCCGCCCCGCCCGGGCAGCCGGGTGATGACGACCGCGTAGCGGCCCAGCTCCGGCAGATCGAGCGCGGCGGCGGCGCTGCGGACCAGGGCCTCGTCGGCCCGGTCCTCCAACAAGGCGTCGAGCAGGGCCTGGACCCGCTCGTTGGTCCGGCCGAACAGCTCGGCCTCCCTCCTCCGGTAGGACTCCGCGGCGGCGATGGCCTGCCGGTCGACGGCGTGCCACACCTTGGTGGCGCTGCGGATGAGCAGCGGGAGGCTGTCCGGCTCCTCCTCGGCGATGACGCCGACCAGTCCGTCCCACATCACCTCGGCGGAGATCCGGTAGCTGCGCAGCAGCGAGTCCATCGGCAGCCCCTGCTCGGCGCGGCGCCGGGCGGTCTTCTCCGCCTGCTGCACGTCCCGCCGCTCCGGCCGGGGCAGCAGGATCGCGCCGATGCCGGTCTCCATGGCCTCGTGGACGCTCTGCCAGTGGTCGTCGGTGGGCACCATCCTGCGGTAGGCCTCGTCGGTGTCGCGCGTCTTGGCCACGAGCTCGTCGGTGAGCTCGTGGAGGCGCTCGAGCAGCCGGCTCGCGGCCAGCCGCATGATCCTGCGCACCTCGTCGTCGGTCGCGGTCCGGATCCCCATCTGGCCATGGTGACCCCGCACAGCGAGCGGAACAAGGTTCTGTTTCGTTTCGTGATCCTCGGTTGTGCTGGAGCACAACCCGCGCCGTTCCCCCGTGGGCGTGCGCAGCGACTTCACCCCGCCCTCTGGACGCGGGTGAACGACCTGGGTTGGGTGCGTTCATCGGTTGTCAGGAGGCATACATGAACGTCCACGACCCCCGGCCACCCGGAGCCTCCGGGCTCGCGGTCAGGGATCTGGCGGTGAACTACGGCCCCGTGACGGCCCTGCGCGGAGTCTCCCTGGACGTGCCGCGCGGGGCGGTCGTGGCGGTGCTCGGCGGGAACGGCGCGGGCAAGTCCACCCTGCTGCGCGCCGTCTCGGGAACGCTCCGCTTCCAGCGGGGCGGCATCACGGCGGGCGAGATCGGCTTCGACGGCGCGACGCTGTCGACGGCGAGCACCTCCGCCGTCGTCGCGCGCGGCGTCGTCCAGGTGCCCGAGGGGCGCCGGGTCTTCGCGCGGATGACCGTGGAGGAGAACCTCCGGGCCGGCGCGCTGGGGGCGCGGGACCGCAGGGCCGCTGCCGAGGCGCGGGAGCGGGTGCTCGAGCTCTTCCCGGTGCTCG
The DNA here is from genome assembly GCF_042650625.1 of Planomonospora corallina. Lineage (NCBI taxonomy): Bacteria > Bacillati > Actinomycetota > Actinomycetes > Streptosporangiales > Streptosporangiaceae > Planomonospora > Planomonospora corallina. The sequence goes on along the minus strand of NZ_JBHSBM010000017.1, from coordinate 865,375 downwards.
CCGAACGGGCCCGGCAACGGGCGGGCCTGCTGTCGGGCGGGGAGCAGCAGATGCTCGCCATGGGCCGCGCGATGATGGCCTGCCCGCAGCTGCTCCTGCTCGACGAGCCCACGCTCGGCCTGGCGCCGCTGATGGCGGCCCGCATCGCCGAGACCGTCCGGGAGATCAACGCGCAGGGCACGACGGTGCTCCTGGTGGAGCAGAACGCCGCCCTGGCGCTCTCCCTCGCCTCCCACGCCTACGTCCTGGAGGTCGGCGAGGTGGTGCTGTCCGGCCCCGCCGCCGAGCTCGCCGCCAGCGACGAGGTGCGCCGCCGCTACCTGGGCGTCGGCGACGACACCGAGGCCCTGCCGGTCGGCGGGCCCTCGCGGCGCCCCGCGCTGAGCAGGTGGCCGGCTTGACCTCCTTCTCTCGCACGTCCCCTCCCACGTCCCCCCGCACGGCACCTTTCTGGCGGTCCGCATGAGCGATACATACCAACCGGACGGTACGGAACCGTCCATCCCCCGGCTGGAGGTGCGCGACGTCACCGTCCGCTTCGCCGGGCTCACCGCGCTCGACGCGGTGAGCTTCACCATCGAGCCGGGCAGCGTGCACGCGGTCATCGGCCCCAACGGCGCGGGCAAGTCCACCTGCTTCAACGTCCTGTCGGGGGTCTACAAGGCCACCTCGGGCAGCGTGCGGTTCGGCGAGGCGGAACTGACCGCCCTGCCGCCGCACCGCATCGCCGCCCTGGGACTGGCCCGCACCTTCCAGAACATCGCGCTCTCGCCGCGCCTGTCGGTGCGCGACAACATGATGCTGGGGCGGCACCGGCTGACCCGCGCCGGGTTCGTCGCCGCCGGGCTCCGCCTGCCCTCCGCCCGCAGGGAGGCCGCCCGGCACAACGCCCGGGTGGAGGAGATCGCCGCCTTCGTCGGCCTCACCGAGCGGTTGGACGCGCCCGTCGGCCTGCTCCCGTACGGCGTGCAGAAGCGGGTCGAGCTGGCCCGGGCCCTGTGCATGGAGCCGAGGCTGCTGATGCTCGACGAGCCGGTGGCCGGCATGAACGGCGGCGAGCGGCGCGACATGGCCGAGCTGATCATCGCCGTCCGGGAGAGCCTCGGCATCTCGGTCCTGCTGGTCGAGCACGACATGGGGATGGTGATGCGCCTGGCCGACGCCGTGACCGTCCTGGACTTCGGCAGGTGCATCGCCGACGGCCCCCCACAGGAGGTCCAGAACGATCCCGAGGTCATCCGGGCGTACCTGGGCGCGACGAGCGAGACCGAGGAGGCCGCGTCGTGAGCACTTTCATCGAACTGCTGGTGAGCGGGATCTCCGTGGGCGCGGTCTACGCGCTGATCGCCCTCGGGTTCGTCGTCATCTTCAAGGCGACCGAGGTGGTGAACTTCGCGCACGCCTCACTGCTGCTGGTCGGCGGCTTCGTCGTCGCCAAGACGCACCCGCTGGTCGGCTTCTGGGCCGCGCTGCTGCTCGGCGTCGCCGCCGCGGCCGTCCTGGGCGCCCTGATCGAGTTCGTGGTCATCCGCCGGGCGAACGTGATCTCGCACAGCGTGCTGGCGATCGTGACCATCGGCGTCGACCTCATCCTGGTCACCGAGCTGACCCGGCAGATCGGCACCGACGTGCTCGCCCTCGGCGACCCGTGGGGCAGCCAGGTGCTCCAGCTGGGATCGGTCAACATCCCGGTGACCCGGATCGCCGCGCTCGTCGCGGCGGGCGTCGTGATCACCGCGTTCCTGCTGGCGTTCAAGTACACCAGCTGGGGCATCGCGATGCGCGCCACCGCGGAGGACTCCGAGACCGCCGCCCTGATGGGCGTGCGGCGCGGCCGGGTCTCGATGGGGGCCTGGGCGGTCGCCGGGGCGCTGGCCGCCGTCGCGGCGCTGTTCATGTGCATCTTCCCCACGCCCGGACTGGACCGGAACGTGACGGCCGCCGCGATGAAGGCCTTCCCCGCGGCGATCCTCGGCGGCCTGGACTCCACCAGCGGGGCGCTCGCCGGCGGGTTCATCATCGGCATCACCGAGTCGCTGGTCGGCGGCTACCAGGAGGAGCTGGCCTTCCTCGGCCGGGGGCTCGGCGACGTCGCGCCCTTCCTCGTGATGGTCGTCGTCCTGCTCATCCGCCCCGCCGGGCTGTTCGGCACGAAGGAGCTGGCCCGTGTCTAGCCTTCGAGGAACGAACCGGACCGCGTCCAGGACCGTCACCGTCGCCTGGTGGATCGCGGTGGCCGCCGGAGTCGTCATCGCGCCCTTCTACCTCGACGCCATCTGGCTGCAGGACGGGCTGTTCGCGATGGCGGCGGCGATCGGCGCCATCGGCCTCAACCTGCTGACCGGCGCCACCGGCCAGCTCTCCATGGGCCACGCGTTCTTCCTCGCGGTCGGCGCCTTCGGCTACGTCTACTTCGCCTCCGAGCCCGGCGAGGAGTTCGGCGGCCTGGGCCTGCCGACCCCGCTGGCGGCCGTGCTGGCGGTGCTGCTGGCGGGCGTCGCGGGAGGCGTGTTCAGCCCCATCGCGGGCCGGCTGAAGGGCGCCTACCTCGGCATCGCCACGCTGGCGCTGATCTTCATCGGCCACTTCGTGATGAGCAACGCCACCCCCGTCACGGGCGGCCACAACGGCCGGCCGGTGCCGCCCATGGAGCTGTTCGGGTTCGCCTTCACCGACACGCCCGAGCCCCTGGTGGTCGCCGGGGTGCCGTTCGGCGCGCTGGAGCGCCTGTGGTTCCTCGGCGTCGCGGCGCTGGTCTGCGCGGGGCTGTTCGCCCGCGGCGTGCTGCGGGGCCGCCCGGGCCGGGCCATGAACACCATCCGCGACCACGAGATCGCGGCGGGGGTGATGGGCGTGCCGGTGACCCGCTACCGCGCCGGCGTCTTCGTGCTCTCGTCGATGTACGGCGGGCTCGCCGGCGTGCTGATCGCCCTGGTCTTCCGGCAGACCGTGCCGGACTACTTCAGCCTCATCCTGGCTCTGTCCTACCTCGCGATGATCATCATCGGCGGTCTCGGCTCCGTGGCGGGGGCGGTGGTCGGCGCGTTCTTCGTGTCGATGCTGCCCTCGCTGTTCACCCGCTACAGCGACGCGCTCCCACTGGTCGCCCCACCCGGCCAGGAGGGGATCGGAGCCGCCGAGGCCGCCCAGATCCTGTACGGCCTGGCCGTGGTGGTCGTCGTGCTCTTCCTCCCCGGCGGCCTGTTCGGCCTGTTCACCCAGGCGCGCCTCCGCCTCACCCGCCGGACGCCGTCGGCCTCGCCGGCGCAGCCCTCTCTCACGCCCACTCCCGAAGCAAGGAACGGATGACCGACATGTCAACCTCACGCACGTCCTCCCGAGGCTCCCGCGCAGTCGCCGCCCTCGCGCTGCTGGCCCTGGCCGTCACCGCGTGCGCCAGCGACAAGGCCACCGGCGGCGGGAGCGGCCCGGCCGCCTCCGGCGACGGGGTGAAGACCGGGCCCGGCGTCACCGCCGAGACGATCACGATCGGCATGATGACCGACCTGACCGGCCCCTACGCCTCCTTCGGCAAGAGCCTGACCAACGCCCAGCAGCTCTACTTCGAGCAGGTCAACAAGGCGGGCGGGATCTGCGGGCGCCAGATCGAGTCGATCGTGCGCGACCACGGCTACGACGTGCAGAAGGCGGTCGCCGCCTACACCGAGATCGGCCCCAAGTCGGTCGCGCTCGCCCACGTCGTCGGCTCGCCCATGGTCAACGCGATCAAGCAGCGCCTCGAGACCGACCAGATGCTCACCATCCCGCAGGCCTGGGCCACCCACCTGCTCGGCAGCGAGCCGATCCAGGTCACCGGGACCACCTACGACATCGACATGATCAACGGCGTCGACTACCTGGTGAAGGAGAAGGGCGTCAAGTCCGGCGACAGCATCGGGCACCTGTACTTCGAGGGCGACTACGGCGAGACCGCGCTCAACGGCTCCAAGTTCGCCGCGGAGAAGCACGGCCTGAAGCTCGTGGAGCAGAAGATCAAGGCGACCGACCAGGACATGACCGCCCAGGTCGCCGCCTTCAAGAAGGCCGGCGTCAAGGCCGTGCTCGTCTCCGTCGGCCCCCGTCAGACCGCCTCCCTCGTCGGCGTCGCCCTGGCCGGCGGCATGAAGGTGCCGTTCCTCGGCAGCAACTCGGCCTACTCCCCGCAGCTGCTGCCGACCCCGGCGGGCCCGGCGCTGCTGGCCGCCTTCGAGTACGTCACGGCGGGCGCCCCGATGAGCTCGGACCTGCCGGGCATCAAGAAGCTGGGCGAGGACTACAAGGCCAAGTACCCGAACGAGGCCATCGACAGCGGCGTCGCCTCCGGGTACCTCGCCGCCGGGATCGTCGTGGACGCGCTCAAGAAGGCCTGCGAGGGCAAGGACCTCACCCGGGCCGGCGTGGTCAAGGCGCACCGCACCCAGAGCGCCTGGGGCGAGCAGTACGGCGGGGTCATGGACTTCACCGCCTTCGACAAGCCCGCCTCGCTCCGGTCGTACGTCGTCAAGCCGGACAAGGACGCCCTGGGCGGCGCCGTCGTCGTGAAGGAGCCGTTCACCGCCGACATCGTCGGCGAGTACCAGGTGCCCTCGGGCGGCTGATCCGCGACAAGCCGCGCCGTACGGCCCGCGTCCCCTCCTGCGCGGGCCGTACGGCGCACGCGGCCCGCACCGGATCCCCGCCCGGCCCGTGGCCTCCCGGCCCCGCCGGCCCGGGCCGTATCCTTCGGGGGTGACCGACAAGCTGAACACCGGCAGCCACGACCTGCCGGTCTCCGACGCGCTGGCGGCCTTCATGGCGACCGGGTGGGCCGACACCCACCGCGCCGGCCTGGCCCCGCTCCCGCTCGCGGCCTACACGGCCAAGCGGCGCGCGACGCTCGCCGCCCGTTTCCCCGGCGAGCGGCTGATCATCCCCTCCGGCACGCTGAAGGTCCGCAGCAACGACTGCGACTACCGGTTCCGCCCGCACAGCGCCTTCGCCTACCTGACCGGCGACCAGGAGCCCGACGACGTCCTGGTCGTCGAGCCGTCCGGGGAGGCGCGGCTCTTCCTGCGCCCGCGCTCGCCCCGCTCGGCGCCGGGCGCGGCCGGGCAGGAGTTCTACCGCGACCGCCGCTACGGCGAGTTCTGGGTGGGCCGCCGCCCCGACCTGGCCGAGGCCGAGGCGCTCTACCAGGTCGCCTGCGCGCCGATCGGCGAGCTGGAGCGGGCGCTCGGCGGGCCCGCCCGGGTGCTGCGCGGCGTGGACGCCTCCGTCGACGCCCGGGTCTCCCCGCACGACGACGACGCCGAGCTGGAGACGTTCCTGTCCGAGATGCGGCTCGTCAAGGACGAGTGGGAGGTCGCCGAGCTGCAGCGCGCGGTGGACATCACCGCCCGGGGCTTCGAGGACGTGGTGCGGGCGCTGCCGAGGGCGCTGGCCGAGCCGCGCGGCGAGCGCTACCTGGAGGGCGTCTTCGGCCTCCGCTCCCGCCTGGAGGGCAACGCGACCGGCTACGACAGCATCGTGGCCTCCGGCGCCAACGCGTGCGTGCTGCACTGGATCCGCAACGACGGCCGGCTGCACTCCGGCGACCTGCTGCTGATGGACGCCGGGGCGGAGACCGACGACCTCTACACCGCCGACATCACCCGGACCCTGCCCCTGTCGGGGCGCTTCAGCCCGGTCCAGCGCCAGGTCTACGAGCTGGTCTACGAGGCGCAGAACGCGGCCATCGCCACCCTGCGCCCGGGGGCGCGCTTCCGCGACTTCCACCTCGCCGCCATGCGGGTCATCGCCGAGGGCCTGCACGACTGGGGCGTGCTGAAGATCAGCCCGGACGAGGCGATGGAGCCGGACAGCGGCCTGCACCGCCGCTACACCCTGTGCAGCAGCGGCCACATGCTCGGCCTGGACGTGCACGACTGCGCCCGGGCCCGCGCGGAGGCCTACCTGGACGGCGTGCTGGCCGAGGGCCAGGTGCTCACCGTCGAGCCGGGCCTGTACCTGCAGCCGGACGACCTGACCCTCCCGCCGGAGCTGCGCGGCATCGGCGTGCGCATCGAGGACGACCTCGTCGTCACCGCCGACGGGGCCCGCCTCATGTCGTCCGGGCTGCCCCGCCACCCGGACGAGGTCGAGCGCTGGATGGCCGGCCTGGCGGGCTGAGCGCCGGGCCGTACGGGACCCCGTCGAGCGCCGGGGGCGGGCCGCGCGGACCGTCCGGCGGCCGGGAAAATGTGAGGCCCTGACAAGTCCCCGCCGGGGCCTCATACCTTTCGCGCAAATTCCGCACGAAGCATCGACTTACTGGACAAGGCGTCATTAGCGTGACTGGTCCAAGGTCGTAGCCGCGGAATCCGAGGTGGTCGATGGCCGACGCCACACAGGGCGCCACGCGGGGAACCTCCAGGGGCGCGGGCGGCGCCGGGGTGATCGGCGGGATCGGCGGGCGGCTCGTCCGCACGGGCACCACCGCGCTCGGCCGGATCGGCGACATGTCGGTGCTCGCCCTCGAGGGCTTCCGCCGCACCTGGGCCGTGAACAGCTGGTTCTGGGAGTTCGTCGAGCAGTGCTGGTTCCTGGCCCGCGTCACCAGCCTCCCGGTGCTCCTCGTCTCGCTCCCGCTGGGGGCGACCGTCGCGCTGCAGGTCGGTGACCTGGCCTGGCAGCTCGGCGCCTCCTCGGCCACCGGCGGCGCCGTCGTGGTCGGCCTGGTCCGCGAGGTCGCGCCGATGGCCTCGGCGCTGCTCATCGCCGGCGCCGGCGGGTCGGCCATGACCTCCGACATCGGCGCCCGCAACATCCGCGACGAGCTGGCCGCCATGGAGGTCATGGCGGTCAACCCGATCCACCGCCTGGTCACCCCGCGGCTGTGGGCGGCGAGCACCGTGGCGGTGCTGCTGGTCCCGCTGGTCATCGTGGCCGGGGCGGCCGGCGGCTACTTCTTCAACGTGATCGTGCAGGGCGTCACCCCCGGCGCCTACTTCGACGGCGCGACCTCCCTGCTGGTCACCAGCGACCTGCTGGTCACCCTGCTGAAAGCGTGGATCTTCGGCTTCATCGCGGCGATCATGTCCTGCCACTACGGCATGACGTGCCAGACCAGCCCCGTCGGCGTGGGCCGCGCGGTGAACCGGTCCACGGTCACCACGTTCCTGCTGGTCTTCGCCGTCAACTACGTGATCACGATGATCTACTTCCTCGCCTACCCGCCGAGGACGCTGTGATGGCGGCCGTACCGGGCGTGCGCACCGCCGGCCGGCGTGCCTACGACGCCCTCGCCGACGGCGCGGAGCGGCTGGCCGGGCTCTCCGACTGGCCGGTCTTCCTCGCGAAGGTCGTCTTCTACTCCGTCCGGGACATCGTCTTCCGGGCCAGGTTCACCAAGGTCGTGCTCCGCCAGGTCAGCGACGTCGTGGTGGGCGTCGGCGCGACCATCATCGGCGGCGGCATGATCTTCGTGACGTTCACGATGGCCTTCGCGGTCGGCGCCACCGTCGGGCTCCAGGGCTACCAGGGCCTGCAGGCGATCGGCGCGGAGTCGTTCATCGGCCTGGTGGGCAGCTTCGCCAACGTCCGGGAGATCACCCCGATCATCGCGGCGGTCGCGCTGGCCGCCCAGGTCGGCTCGTCGTTCACCGCGGAGCTCGGCGCGATGCGGATCTCCGAGGAGATCGACGCGCTGGAGGTGATGGGCATCAACGCCTTCACCTACCTGATCTGCACCCGGGTGGTGGCCGCGCTGATCGCGCTGATCCCGGTCTATCTGATCGCGCTGTTCGCCAGCTTCTTCGCCACCCGGCTGATGTGCACGGTCCTGTTCGGCATGGCGCCGGGCGTGTACGACTACTACTTCTACCTCGGCCTGCCGACGATCGACATCGTCTACAGCGTGGCCAAGGTGGTCGTCTTCGCCTTCGCCGTGATCAGCATCCACTGCCGCTACGGGTTCAACGCCACCGGCGGCCCCGTCGGCGTGGGCGTCGCGGCCGGGCGGGCGATCCGCCAGTCCATCATCACCGTCGTCCTGCTCAACCTGCTGCTGTCCTACCTGTTCTGGGGCGGCGGCAGCAGCACGCCGCTGACGGGGTGACGTCCATGACCCGAGACGGCCTCTCCCTGCCGGTCCGGCTCGCGATCTCGCTGGCCGTGATCGTCTCCGTCGCCGCGGCCCTGGTCCTGGTCGTGCGGGGCGCCTCCGAGGTGAACGGCACGCGGCTGTCGGCCGCGTTCGGCCGCTCCGGGCAGGGCCTCGACGCCAACTCCCCCGTCAAGATCCGCGGGATCACGGTCGGCGGGGTCAGCGGGGTGACCCTGGACTCCGCCGGCCGGGCCGTGGTCTCCCTGTACGTCGACCCCGGCGTCAAGGTGCCCGAGACCGTGACCGCGGTGATCGAGCCGACCTCGGTCTTCGGCCCCAAGTTCGTCAACCTGGTCCCCGGCGACGGGGAGGCGGGCGGCCCCTTCCTCGGCGACGGCGCCGTCATCACCCGGACCGAGGACCCGGTGGACCTGTCGGACTCCCTCGGCGACGCCTACGAGGGGCTCGGCGCGGTGGACCCCGCGGACGTCACGACCATCGTGCACACCCTGGGGCGCGCCCTGGACGGCAAGGGCCCGCAGCTGCGCGAGCTCCTCGACGGCGCCGGCGAGGTCGTCGGCGTCGCGCACCGGCGGCGCGGGGAGTACACCCGCTTCATCGGCGACGCCGCCGCGCTGAGCGGCGCCCTCGCCGACAGGGGCGACGAGCTGGTGGGCATCACCGCCGACGTCAACGCGCTGACCCCCGGACTGCTGGAGCGCGCCGACAAGGTGCGGGCGCTGCTGCGGGAGTTCGACGAGGTCTCCGCGCTGACCGCGCACGGGCTGCGCTCGCACCGCGGGGACGTGCGGGCCGCGGGCACCTCCGCCGAGCGCGTGGTGAACCTGCTCTACGCCGACCTCGGGATCGCCGGTGACGGCATCCGCGGGCTCAACACCCTGGTCGCCGAGCTGAACGACCTGATCGGCGGCCAGGGCCCGGACGGGGCGAACCAGCTGAAGATGGCCGCCTACATCCACACCGACCTGTGCACGCTCTTCGTCGGCGCCTGCGGGCCGGAGAACGGCAGGTGAGCGAGATGACCCGGTCCAGGGAGCAGATCCGGCGGCGCTGGACGCTGGTCAAGCTCACCGCCTTCCTCGCGGTGACCGTCACGCTGATCACCCTGATCGGGGCGGAGATCGCCCGGGTGGGCGGCGGCGACACCTACGGCCTCGTCGCGGTCTTCGACGACGTCTCCGGGCTCCGCCCCGGCGACGAGGTGAAGATCGCCGGAGCCCCGGTCGGACAGGTCGACGGGATCGAGGTGGCCGGTGGCAGGGCGGAGGTGACCCTGAGCGTGCGGACCTCGGTGCGGGTGCCCTCCGACACCGCCGCGGCGGTCCGCTGGCGCGACACGATCGGCCGGCGCGTGGTCTACCTGGAGCCGGGGACCGCCAGGGACACGCTGGCCGACGGCGCGCGGATCCGGCGGACCAGCTCGGTGGTGGACATCGGCGACCTGGTCAACGACCTGGGCCCGCTCACCCGCAGCCTGGACCCCGAGCAGATCAACCGGCTGCTCACCGCGGCGGGCGAGGCGCTCGACGGCAACCAGGAGAACATCCCGCGCCTGGTGGACGACCTCGGCGACCTGACCTCCACCGTCGCCGGGCGCAAGGAGACGATCAAGGGACTGCTGGAGGACTACGCCACGGTGACCGACGCGATCTCCCGCCGGGACGAGCAGATCTCCCGGCTGGTGGACAACCTGGTCGAGCTGACCGGCGCGTTCGCCCGCAACCAGAAGCTCGTCGACGAGGCCCTGGTCGAGCTGTCCGCCACGGCCCGCGTCACCGACCGGGTGCTCGGCGACAACGCCCGCGAGTTCGGCCGGGTCGTGGACAACGCGAGCCGCCTCACCCGCGGCGTCCGCCGCAACCTCGGCCGCGTCGAGAAGGTGCTGGACACGCTCACCCCGCCGCTGCAGCGCTCGTTCCAGGTGACCGGCCGCGGCCACTTCGTGACCACGGCGGTGCCGTGCGTGGCGCTCGGCCCGCTGCCCTGCCCCTACCCGATGGACAAGCCCCCGCCGCTGCGCTCCGTCAAGCTGACGTCCGCGAGCGGCCTCAAGCGCGTGCTGGTGGGGCCCTAGATGGCGCTCAAGTCCTTCCGCGACCGCAACCGGCTGGCCGTCGGCGCGGTGTCCGCCGCGACCCTCGCCGTCGTGCTGGTGGCCACCTTCCTCGTCGGCAACCTCGGGCTGCTGGAGGGCGGCTACACCATGTCGGCCGTCCTGCCGGACGCCGCCGGCCTGCGCCCGGGCAACGAGGTGCGGGTGGCGGGCGTGCCCGTCGGCGAGGTCACCGGCGTGCGCGCCGACTACGCCCGGGGCCACGTCGTGGTGACCTGGAAGGTGGACGACGGCATCAGGCTCGGCCCGCAGACCCGCGCCGAGATCACCCTCTCCAACCTGCTGGGCGGGCGCTACATCAAGCTCACCGGGCCGGTCGCCCGCCCCTACATGGACGAGCTGCCGCAGGAGCGGCGCCTCATCCCGATGGAGCGGACCAGCACCCCGACGCTGGTCACGGACGCGCTCAAGGACGCGACCCGGCTGGTGGACCGGCTCGACACCGAGGCGGTCGACAAGCTCCTGCGGGAGCTGTCGGAGCTCGAGCCCGCCCCGGAGGGCCGGGTGAGCAGACTGCTCGACGACATCGGCGAGCTGTCGGAGGTCATCAGCGAGAGCGAACCCGAGCTGCAGCGGCTGCTGGACTCCGGCGACCGGGTCATGAAGCTGCTGGACTCCAAGGACGCCGAGATCGACCGCCTGGTCGACTCGATCGAGGTGATGCTGGAGGAGCTGCGGCGCCGCCGCGACGAGCTGAGGACCTTCCTCGGCGACGGCAGCGACCTGGTGAACGGCATCACCACCCTGGTCGCCGAGCACGAGAAGAACCTGATCGCGGTGGTGGACGACGCGAGCGCGATCGCGGGCCGCCTCGACTCCGCCGGCAAGGAGTCCCTCAACTCCGTCCTCGCCTGGGTCGGCCCCACCTTCTCCGGCCTGGCCGCCACCGGCGGGAAGAACCACTGGATCGACGCCATCGCCGTCGGACTCGGCCCGATCAACCCCGAGGTGCTCGGCGCCATCCGCGAGGACAGGGGGAAGCGATGACAGGCTCCGGACGGCACGGGGCGCGGGCGTCCGGCCCGGCCGGGCCAGGCCGTGCGGCGCGCGGAGCGGTCCCGCTGGCCGCGCCGGTGCTGGCGGTGCTGCTGCTGATCGCGGCGGGCGGCTGCTCGCTGCTGCCCGGCACGGCGGCGCCGTACCGGCTGACCGCCTACTTCGCCGCCGCGCCCTCCCTGTACGAGCAGGCCAAGGTGAAGGTGATGGGCCTGGACGCCGGGACGGTCGAGAAGCTCACCATCGAGGGGGACCGGGTCCGCGCGGACCTGCTCATCGACGGCGGCGTGCCCCTCCCCGCCGACGTCCAGGCGATCGTGGCCGCGCAGAACACGCTGGGCGAGCGGAACGTGGTGCTCCACCCGCCGTGGCGCGAGGGCAGGGAGCGGATCGCCCCCGGGGCGGTGATCCCCCTGGAGCGGACCGACCTGCCCGTGGAGATCGACGACGCGCTGGAGGCGTTCACCAAGCTCACCGACGCCCTCGACACCGACAAGGTGGGCGACGTGGCCGGGAACCTGGCCGACAGCGTCCGGGGCCGGGGGGAGCAGATCAACCGGGCGCTGGACGACGCCGCCGCGCTGAGCCGTACCCTCGCCGGCCAGGACGAGAAGCTGATCGAGCTGGCCGGCGGCCTGAACCGGCTCGCGGCCAAGCTGAACCGGCGCGAGAAGCAGGTGGAGACGACCATAGACGCCTTCGCCGAGGCCAGTGCCACCCTCGCCGAGGAGCGGGAGCGCACCCGGCGCTTCATCAGCGGCCTGGCCGACCTGGTGCGCCGCGGCGACGTGCTGCTCGAGGCCTACCACCAGCGCCTGCCGAAGGGCACGGCCTCCCTCGCCGAGCTGGTGCTCACCCTGAAGGTGAACAGCGAGTCCGCGGCCCAGGCGGTCAGCGGGGTCCGCGGGTTCGTCGACGGCGCGGTCATGGCCTGGGACCGGGAGCGGAGCGTGCTCACCTTCCGCCTGGTGCTCAACGCCATGACCCGGGCCTGGCTGACCCCGCTCTTCGACGCGCTGGGCCTGGGCCCGGTGCCGTGCCTGCCGGGCGGGCTGAGCGAGTGCGGGAAGGAGGGGAACGGATGAGCCCGCGGCGCACGGCGGCGGGACGCGCCGGCCTCTGCCTGGCCCTGGCGCTCACCCTGGCCGGGTGCGGCCTGCAGACCCTCGGCGCGCCCTCCGGGGACCTGACCCTGAGCGCGACCTTCGACGACGTGCAGAGCCTGGTCGCCGGGCACAGCGTGCAGATCGCCGACGTGCGGGTGGGCAGCGTCACCGACATCGCCCTGGAGGGCTACCGGGCCAGGGTCACCATGTCCATCGAGGACGGCAACCGGGTGCCCGAGGGCACCTCCGCGGTCGTCGCCAAGACCTCGATCCTGGGTGAGAACTACGTCGAACTCCGGCTGCCCGAGGGCAGGGACATGAACACCGGGCCGTTCCTGGCGGACGGCGCGACGATCGGGAAGACCTCGGTGGAACCCGACATCGAGCAGGTCACCGAGCGGGCCGGGCCGCTGATCGACGCGCTCGGCGCCCAGGACGTGAACGCCGTCCTGGACGCGGCGGCGACCGGCGTCGGCGGCAAGGGCGAGGACCTCAACCGCCTGCTGAGGCAGGCGACCGAGGTCACCTCCGCCTACGCCGAGTCCCGACGCGAGCTGGCCCGCACCGTCGACGCCCTGGCGAGACTCGGCGACGACCTGGCCGCGGGCTCGCCGGAGCTGGAGAAGCTGCCCGGGAACGTCGAGGCCGCCACCGCCCGGCTCAACCACGGCCGCAAGCACGTCAAGAAGACGCTGCGGGAGCTGACGGCGCTGGCCCGCGAGGTCAACGCCACCGTCTATCCCCGGCACGCCGCCCGGCTCCGCACCCTGCTGCGGCGCTTCGACGCGGTCACCTCGTCGATGATGCGCGGCAAGGAGGACCTGAAGGTCCTCGTCGCCCGGTTGCAGCGGTTCATCGACCAGCCGCCGATCGTGGTCAACGGGCAGCTGCTGGCCTACATCTGGATGAAGGGCCTGCTCACCACCGAGCAGCGGGCCGCGTCCCGGCCCCGCACCCCGAACTCGGTGGACGACTTCCGCCTGCTGCTGGAGCCGCCGCGATGAGGAACCGCGTCTGGATCAACCTCGGCTTCTTCGCGGTGCTCGGCGTCGTGATGACCGTGTGGGCGTTCACCAGCGTCATCCGGCTCGACGTCATCGAGCGGCCGTACCGGATCAACGTGGAGTTCGCCTCCTCCCCCGGCCTGGTGCCCGGCTTCGACGTGGCCTACCTCGGCGTGCGGGTCGGCCGGATCGACGGCGTCGTGCTCGCCCCCGGCAAGATCGTGGTGGCGCTGGACATCGACCGGGGAGTGCGGATCCCGCGGGGCGTCACCGCCGAGGTGCGCCGCAAGTCCGCGGTCGGCGAGCCGTACGTGGAGATCTCCCCGCCGGAGAAGCGGACCGCCGGCGGCGACCTGGCCCCCGGCGCCACCATCCCGCTGACCGCCACGTCGGTCCCGCTGGACTACCGGGAGCTGTTCGACGGGGTCGGCAAGCTCCTGGACGCGATGCCCGCCGAGGACGCCCGGACCATCGTGCACGAACTGGCCACCGGGCTGGACGGCCGCACCGCGTCGATCCGCGAGATCGTGGACAACACGCACGACGTCACCACCACGCTCGCCGAGAACACCGAGCTGCTGGACGAGCTGTCGGTGAACCTGACCCGGCTGACCGGCACGCTCGCGGGCAGACGGGAGAAGCTGGCGTCGGGCGTGACCGACCTGGCGTCGGTGACCCGCTCCCTCCGCGGGTCCCGCAAGGAGATCCACGCCTTCCTCGAGCAGGGGCCGTCCTTCTTCCGCCAGGTCGACCACCTGCTCACCACCGCCCGCCCCGGCCTGTCCTGCGCGCTGACCGCGGTGGGCACGAAACCCGGCAGGGTGTTCACCCCCGCGACGCGGGCGCACGTCGGCCACCTGCTGCGGACGGTCCCCACCCTCCGGCTCCTGCTGGACGACGTGACCGAGAAGCACGCCGGAGGCCTGTACGGCAGGGTCACGTTCGTCATCAGCGTCCCGGGCGGCGCCCCGCTCGCCAAGGAGTACGGCAGGCCGCAGGCCAAGCCGGCGGTGCAGGGGCTCCGGTCCTGCCCGGAGCGGGCCGTCCCCGCGGGCACCGGCCGCAGCGACGACGACGAGGACACCGGCCCCCACCCCGGGGACGCCTCCGCGGACGGGACGGGCACGGCCCCGGACGGCGACGCGACACCGGCACCCGACGGGACGGCGGCCGACGGGACCACTGTGACCCCGGAGACCCCGCAGCCGGCGGAGAGCGCCCCCGGCGCCTCGGCGCGGGACGCCTCCGGCGCCGAGCCGCAGAACCTCACCCCCTTCGTCATCGCGGTCCTCGCCGCCGTCGCCGTCTCGGGCGGCGTGCTCGGCTGGATCGCCGTCGGCCGGGCGGCCCGCCGCCGGGAACAGGAGCAGTGATCATGAGTCCCACCTCCGCCAGGTCCGCGGAGCTCTCCGAGGAGACCGGCGCGGACCGTGCCGGAACCCCCGGCTCCGAGACCCCCGAATCCGCGGAGCACATGCCCGCGGCCTCCGAGCCCGGGACCGCCGAGCCCGGGACCGCCGAACCGGCGGCCTCCGGACCGGGGACCTCCGGACCCGGGACCCCCGAAGCGGGGACCTCCGGGCCCGGAGCCTCCGCAGCGGACGGCGGCGGGGCGGACGGGGGGACCGGGGCCCGCGTGAGGCCCGCGTGGTGGAAGCGGCCGGCCGGAGCGGTCGCGGCGACGGCGGTCGCGGGCGCCGTCGCGTTCGGCGCGGTGCAGTGGATCTCCGCCGAGCGGCTGGCCGACCGGCTCGCCGCGGAGAAGGACGAGCGGCTCGCGGTCTCCGCCACCGCCGGGGAGTTCGCCGCGGCCCTGCAGACCTACGACCACACCGACCTGCAGTCCTACCGCGACCGTGTCTTCAGCCTCTCCGGCGAGGAGTTCGAGAAGGCCTACGACGAGGCGTTCAGCCCGCTGGAGAGCGTGATCACGGCGATGAGGGCCTCCTCCACGGCCTCGGTCCGGGGCGTCTACGTCTCCGAGGTCGCCGACGGCCGGGCCAAGGCCGTCACGGTCGTCGACTCCCAGGTGAGGAGCACCTCCGGCACCAAGCGCATGCTCGGCGCCTACATGCAGCTGAGCCTGGTCGAGATCGGCGGCGAGTGGAAGGTGAGCGACGCGACCGTGCTGGGCGCCGCCGACGAGCTCCTGACCGGCTCCGACGGCAAGCCCGCCGAGCCCTCCGCCTCCCCGGGGCCGGACGGGAAGAAGGACGGGAAGAAGGACGGCAAGGACGGGTGACGGCGGAGCGGCCGGCGGACATGATCCCCTATATGCCGCCAAAGCCCTAATCTGGGCGGATGTCTGACTCCCTGGTGCTGGCCGGCCCGACCGGCGAGATCTACTCCCCCGCCGGGCTGGGCCTGCTCACCGAGACGGAGCGGGAGCGCGCCGCGGCGTTCGCCCGGGAGGCCGACCGGCGCGACTTCGTCGCCGCCCACGTGCTCGTACGGCGGTGCGCGGCCAAGGTGGCCGGGGTGCCCGAGGACCGGCTGACCCTGCTCCAGGTCTGCGAGTACCACGGTCCGGGGCACGGCAGGCCGTACATCGCGGAGCTCCCCCGGCTCGGCGTCAGCCTCAGCCACAGCCGGGGATACGTGTGCGCCGCGGCGGGCACCGGCCGGATCGGCGTGGACACCGAGCACGTCCCCTCCGGCCCGCTGGACGCCTCCCTGGCCGCGCAGGCGCTCAGCCCGGCGGAGCTGGCCGTGGCCGATGGCAACGAGGCGCTGATCCGGTTCTGGGCCGTCAAGGAGGCGCTCGTCAAACGCGGCGAGCTGACCCTGGACGGCCTGCGCACGACCGACCTGTCCTCCCTCCCGCCGGGCCCCGGGCCGGGCGGGAGCCACTCCCTGGAATGGCGGGGCCGCCACCTGCTCGAGTGGCGGACCGGTGAGGACGGCCGGATCGCGGGCTGCGCCGTCTCCGACCACCCCGTCGTGCTCGGCTGACGGCCATCGGGGCACTCCCCCTCCGACCGGCCGCCGCCGTCCCCCACGGGAGCCCCGCGGCCCTCGCCACCCGCCACGGCTGGGCCCGCCGTGCACTCTGCTGTAGGTTTCGGGCGTGGCTCCTCCGCTCCCTTGAAGGGAGCGGCTTCCCGCTCTCCTCTGCCGGCTCCTCTGCCGAGGCGGGCGTCGGACAGGACCTGCCCGCTTCGAACGGAAGACTGTGACAGGGAAGCGATTCCCCTGCCGGGTGAACCCGGCGGCCCCATCGCTAGATTTGGTGGAGCGCCGGGCGGCGCCGGGACCGGCCGCCTCCGGCCGGACGGACGGCGCGGGAACGGACGAGCAGCGCGCGGAGAGAGTGGTGGGCGACCGGTGAACGACGAGGAGTCCCGCTGGCTCACCGCGGCCGAGCAACGGGCCTGGCGCGCCCATCTGGCCGTGCACAAGCTCCTGGAGCACCGGCTCGACCGTGAGCTGCAGCCCTTCGGGCTCTCGCTGAACGACTACGAGATCCTGGTCAACCTCTCGGAGAGCCCCGGCCACCGCATGCGCATGAGCGACCTGGCCGACGCCACGATCCAGTCCCGCAGCCGCCTGTCCCACCAGATCTCCCGGATGGAGACGGCCGGCCTGGTCGCGCGGGAGACCTGCGCCGACGACCGGCGGGGCACCTTCGCCGTGCTGACCGAGCACGGCTGGGACGTCATCCAGAAGGTCGCGCCGCACCACGTGGCGGGCGTGCGCCGGCACTTCATCGACCTGCTCACCGACGACCAGCTCCACGAGCTGGCGGCGGCCTACGGCCCCGTGGTGGAGCACCTCAAGAGCCTGCGCTGACCGCCGCCCGGTGGCCGCACCGGCGCGGCCACCGGTGTCCCCGCGCCGGTGCGGCGGTGCTCCGCCGCCGCCCCGCCCGGCCGTCCCGCCCTCTGCCCCGCCGCACCTGCCGGCCGTCCCGTCCTCTGTCCCGCCGCGCCTCCGCGCCCGGTCCCGCCGCGCCCTCGCGCCCCGTCCGCCGGCGCTCCGGTGAAGCGAAACCGATACCGGCCGGTCCTCCCTCCCGAGACCGACAGATCGCTACCATCCGGACATGTCTGCTCGCCGGATCATCATCGCCGCGCTGGCCACCGCGCTCTCCCTGGTCACCGCGTGCAGCGGCGACCCGGGTTCCCAGGACGCGCTGCCCGGCGGACCCGACCTCGTCAAGAAGTCCGCGGCGGCGATGCGGACCGTGAAGTCGGCCGCCTTCACCATGGAGACCGAGAACACGCCGCAGCTCCGGGTCAAGAAGGCGGCAGGCCGCCTCAGCGCGACCGGCGACGCCGACGGGACGCTCCAGCTCGACTTCGCCGGGAGCCTGCAGGAGATCAGCTTCGTCCTGGCCGGGGACACCGTGTACTTCAAGGGCGTCACCGGCGGGTTCCAGAGGATGTCGCGGAGCCAGCTCGCCTCCATCTACGACCCGTCGGCCATCCTCGACCCCGACCGGGGCATCGTCCAGCTCCTGTCGGGCGCGCTGGACCCGGAGACGAAGGCGGAGGAGAAGGTCGGCGGCGCCGACGCCTACCGGCTGGAGGCCACGCTCTCCCAGCAGATCCTCGCCGCGCTGGTGCCGGACATCGCGCAGAACGTGGACGGCGTCCTCTGGATCGACAAGGCCACCTCCCGCCTGCTCAAGGCCGAACTGCCGCTCTCGGCGACGGGCAAGGCGACCGTCTCCCTCACCGACTACGACGTGCCGGTCCAGGTGACCGCGCCCACGGGGTGACGCCATGGCATCCGGACATCGACCCGCCGCCGCTTCCGCCGACGCCCCGGGCGGCGGCCGGGCCGTACGGCGGCGCGTGGCCCTGGGCGTCGGCGGCACCGCGGTCCTGCTCGCCGCGCTGGACGCCTACGTCGTGGTCACCGTCCTCGTCGACATCGCCAAGGACGTCGACGTCCCGCTCAACCACATGGAGCGGGCCACGCCGATCGTCACGGGCTTCCTGCTCGGCTACGTCGCGGCCATGCCGCTCCTCGGCCAGCTCTCCGACCGGTACGGCAGGCGCCCGCTGATCCACCTCTGCCTGGCGGGCTTCGCGATCGGCTCGGTCGTCACCGCGCTCGGCGAGACGGTCCCCTGGCTGGTCGCGGGCCGTACGCTCCAGGGCCTGGCGGGCGGTGCCCTGCTGCCCATCACCATGGCGCTCGTCGGCGACCTGTGGGACGAGCGCGGCCGCCCGGTGGCGCTCGGCGCGGTCGGCGCCCTCCAGGAGCTCGGCAGCGTGCTCGGCCCCCTGTACGGCGCGGGTCTGGCCGCCCTGGTCCCGGTCACCCTGAGCCTGGGCGACGTCCCGCTCGGCGGCTGGCGCTCGATCTTCTGGCTGAACCTGCCCCTGGTGGCCGTCGCCGCGATCGCCGTCCAGCGCTCGGTGCCGCCGCCCCGGCGGGCGGCTCCCGCGGAGGGCGCGCCCGCGGAAGGCATGCCCGCGGCCCGGCCGCCCGGATCGACGCGGGCGGCCCCGGCCGCCCGGATCGACGTGGGCGGCGGCCTGCTGCTGGCCCTGGCGCTCGGCCTGCTCGTCGCCGGGCTCTACAACCCCGACCCGAGCACGTCCGTGCTGCCCTCCTGGGGCCTGCCCGCGATCGTCGCCGGGACCGTGGCGGGCGCCGCGTTCGTCGTCTGGGAGGCGCGGGCCCGCACCCGGCTGATCGACCTGGCCGGGGTGGCGCGCGGCCCGTTCTTCGCCACCCTCGCGGTCAGCTTCCTGGCCGGGTCCGCACTGCTGGTCACCCTCGTGGACGTGCAGCTGTCGGCGCAGACGCTGCTCGGCCTGGAGACGCTGGACAGCACGCTGGTGCTCTCCCGCTTCCTCATCGCGCTGTCCGTGGCCGCCCTGCTCGGCGGGGTCATGGCCCGCCGGTACGGCGAGCGCCTGGTCACGGTGCTCGGGATGGGGGTCGCCACGGCCGGTTACGTCCGCATCGGCCAGTGGCCGCTCGACCTGGCCTCCGCCGGCCACCGGATGGACGCCGACCTGATCACCGCCGGTCTGGGCCTCGGCCTGGTCATCGCGCCGGTCTCCTCCGCGGTGCTGCGCGCCGTACCGTCCGACCGGCACGGCGTGGCCTCGGCGGCGGTGGTCGTGGCCCGGATGATGGGCATGCTGCTGGGCGTGGCGGCCCTGTCCGCCTGGGGCTTCCACCGGTTCCAGTCGCTCACCGCCCACCTGGACACGCCGCTGCCGTTCGGCGTCGAGGCCGACGTCTACGCCCGGCGCCTGGCGGAGTACGAGGCGCGGGTGAAGGCCGCGCTGCACACCGAGTACAGCGAGATCTTCCTGATCACCGCGGTCCTGTGCGCCCTGGGCGCGCTCGCGGCGCTGTTCCTGCCGCACCGGCCGGGCGCGCAGGGGACGGGGTGACCCGGCCCTCCGCTCACCCCGGCGGCACCGGAACGGCCCCGCTCAGCAGGTCGAGCGCGGCCGCGGTGGCGTCGTCGGCCGGGAGGTGGACGACCAGCCTCTGCTCGTCGGTGCCGGGGATCTCCAGGCTCTCGTAGGCCAGCAGCAGTTCGCCCACCCGGGGGTGGGCCCACCGCTCGACGCCCGTACGGCCGGGCAGGGCGGCCGGCGCTCCGAAACGGTCGCTGAAACAGGAGCCGGCGGTGACGGCCAGTTCCTCGGCGAGGGCCGCGGCGTGCTGGTCGCCGAGGGCCGCTGCGGCCCGCAGGTCGGCGGCCCGCGCGTCGGCGACCCGGTCCCAGTCGGGGAAGACGGCCCGCGCGCGGACGTCGGTGAAGACGAACCGGGTGAGGTTCGGCGGGCGGGCGTCCAGCAGGCCGACGGGGCCGGCGAGCCGTTCGTAGCCGTCCGTGCGGGCGAGTATCTCGCCCAGCCGGTCGGCCACCAGCGCCGGGGCCGGCTCGAGCCGGTCGAGCAGCGCCCTCACCGTGGGGCGCACCGAGCGGACCTGCGGCGCCCCGCCCTGGCAGGCGCCGCCGGTCACCGCTTTGACCAGGCGGTGCAGATGGACCCGCTCGTCGGCGGAGAGGTTCAGCGCGTCGGCGAGCGCGGCGAGCACCTCGGCGGAGGGGCGGCGGTCGCGCCCCTGCTCCAGGCGGGTGAGGTACTCCACGCTGACTCCGGCGAGCGTGGCCAGCTCGGCCCGGCGCAGCCCGGGGGTACGGCGGCGCGGTCCTCCGGGGAGCCCCGCCTCGGCGGGGGTGACGGCCTCCCGCCGGGCGCGCAGGAACACACCCAGCTCGTTGTCGCCCATGAGGGGAGTCTACGCGGCGCACGCCGCCCCACCGCGATCATGGCCCTGCCGGGACCAGTCTCACCGCGGTCTCCCCGGACGGCGCCCGGCCCGGCAGGCTCGGATCCATGAGCGTATTCACCGACGATGAGGTCTCCTACCTGACCGGTCAGCCGCTGGGCCGTCTCGCCACGGTCGGCCGCGACGGCAGACCGGCGGTCAGGCCCGTGGGAGTCATCTACGACCCCGAGGCCGAGGCGATCGTGATCGGCGGGGTCGCCGGCTCCGGTATGGCGGGGAGCAAGAAGTTCCGCGACGCGCGGCACAACCCCGACGTGGCGTTCGTCGTCGACGACCTCGCGGCCGTGGATCCGTGGACGCCGCGCGGGATCGAGATCCGCGGGCACGCGGAGCCCCGCGCCGAGGGCGGGGAGCGGGTGGGCGAGCGCCTCGGCGCGCCGTTCCCGTTCGACCCCGCGTGGATCCTGATCCGCCCGCGGCGGATCCTGACCTGGGGCATCAGCACCGGCTCCTTCGAGATGTCGGCACGCGACGTGCCCTGAAAGCGCAGGCGCCCCGGAGCCCCGCCCGCCGGGACCGGCCACGGCGGTCCGGGGCGGCGGGGCCGGGGACCGCTCACCCCGAACACGACCGATCCTGAGAGGACCCTCCTTGCGTTACCGACTGCTGGGCCGGACCGGCCTGCGGGTGTCGGAGTTGTTCTTCGGCGCGATGACCTTCTACGAGCGCGGCGGCCCCGACGCCGCGCGGGAGTACCGCGCCATGCTCGACGCCTACGCCGGCGCCGGAGGCAACGTCATCGACACCGCCTCGGCGTACGGCGAGAGCGAGGACGTCCTCGGCGGGCTCCTCACCGGCCGCCGCGACCGCTTCGTCGTCTCCACCAAGTACACGCTCTCCCGCGACCGCACCGACCCGAACGCCGCAGGCAACCACCGCAAGAACCTCACCCTGTCGCTGGAGCGCAGTCTCCGGCGGCTGCGGACCGACCACATCGACCTGTACTGGGTGCACGTCTGGGACCGCCACACCCCGGTGGAGGAGACGATGCGGGCGCTGGACGACGCCGTGCGCGCCGGGAAGATCCTCTACGTGGGCGTCTCCGACGTCCCCGCCTGGCTGGTCGCCCGCGCCAACACGCTGGCGGAGTGGCGGGGCTGGACGTCCTTCGCGGGCCTGCAGGTGCCGTACAACCTGCTCAGGCGCGACATCGAGC
The DNA here is from genome assembly GCF_042650625.1 of Planomonospora corallina. Taxonomy (NCBI): domain Bacteria; kingdom Bacillati; phylum Actinomycetota; class Actinomycetes; order Streptosporangiales; family Streptosporangiaceae; genus Planomonospora; species Planomonospora corallina. The sequence goes on along the minus strand of NZ_JBHSBM010000017.1, from coordinate 843,645 downwards.
GGGAACTGCTGCCGATGGCCGAGGCGTTCGGGATGAGCGTCGCCGCCTGGGGCCCGCTCGCCGGCGGGGTGCTGTCGGGGAAGTTCACCGGCCCGGAAGGAGCCGCCGGGACCGGCGGGGCCACCCGGGTCGACCCCGGCTCCCTCACCGCCCGCGAGCACGCGGTCGCGGGCGCCGTGCGGGAGGTCGCGGGCGAACTGGGCGCCACGGCGGCCCAGGTGGCGATCGCCTGGACCCGCGCCCGGTCCGCCGCCGTGCATCCGATCGTCGGCGCGCGCGACGCCGTGCAGCTCGAGGAGAACCTGGGCGCGGCCGATCTCCTCCTTCCCGGGGAGGCGGTGCGGCGGCTGGAGTCGGCCGCGGAGTTCGCCCTGGGGTTCCCCGGCGACTTCATCGCCGAGTGCGAGGCCGACCCGTGGGTGTTCGGCGAGGCGTACCCGGGAATCGCCGCCCGGTCGTAGGCCGCCTGGAGGCGCGGGAGCGCCGCGGCCGGGCGGGTCCCGGAACGCCGTACGGCCCGGCGGGCCGCCGGGCCGTACGGTGTCGCTCCCCGCGGCGTCACGCGCGCACCCGCCGGGTGCCCGCCGCGGCGCCGCCGCTCGCCGCTACTTCTTCTTCTGCGCCTGCTTCTTCTCCCGGATCCGCATCGTGACGTCGATGGGAGAGCCGGCGAACCCGAACTCCTCGCGGATCCGGCGCTCGATGAAGCGGCGGTAGGTCTCCTCCAGGAAGCCGGAGGTGAACAGCACGAACTTCGGCGGCTCCGTCGACGCCTGCGTGGCGAAGAGGATCTTGGGCTGCTTGCCGCCCCGCACCGGCGGCGGGGTCGCCGCGACCAGGTCGGACAGGAAGGCGTTCAGGCGGGCCGTCGGGACGCGGGTGGACCAGGAGTCCAGCGCCTTCTCGATCGCCGGGACCAGCCGGTCGACGTGCCAGCCGGTCTTGGCGGAGATGTTGACGCGCAGCGCCCACGGCACGCGGACGAGCTGCCGGTCGATCTCCTTCTCCAGGTAGTAGCGGCGGTCCTCGTCGAGCAGGTCCCACTTGTTGAACGCCACGACCATGGCCCGGCCGGACTCGATCACCAGCGAGATGATCCGCAGGTCCTGCTCGGTCAGCACCTCGCTGGCGTCGATGAGCACGACCGCCAGCTCCGAGCGCTCCAGGGCGCTCCGGGTCCGCATGCTGGCGTAGAAGTCGGCGCCCTTGAGCTCCCGGTCACGGCGGCGGATGCCCGCGGTGTCCACGAAACGCCAGGTCTTCCCGCCGAGCTCGATCAGCTCGTCGACCGGGTCGCGCGTGGTGCCGGCCATCGGGTCGACCAGGACGCGCTCGCTGCCCGCGAGCTTGTTCAGCAGCGAGGACTTGCCCACGTTGGGCTTGCCGAGCAGCGCGATCCGGCGCGGGCCCCGCTCGGCGCCGAAGCGCTGCGGCGGCGTCTCGGGCAGTTTGTCGAGCACCACGTCGAGCAGGTCGCCGCTGGAGCGGCCGTGCAGGGCCGAGACCGGCTGCGGCTCGCCCAGGCCGAGCGACCAGAGCGCGGCGGCCTCCAGCTCCATCTGCTGGTTGTCGACCTTGTTCGCGGCCAGGATGACCGGCTTGCCGGAGCCGCGCAGCACATGGCCGACGATCTCGTCGGAGTCGGTCACCCCCACCACGGCGTCCACCACGAACAGGATGACGTCGGCCAGCTCGGCGGCGATCTGCGCCTGCTCGGCGATCCGCTGCGCCATGCCGGTCGCGTCGGGGTCCCATCCGCCGGTGTCGACCACCGTGAACCGGCGCCCCCGCCAGGTGGCCTCGTAGGTCACCCGGTCGCGGGTCACGCCGGGCACGTCCTCCACGACCGCCTCCCGGCGGCCGATGATCCTGTTGACCAGGGTGGACTTGCCCACGTTGGGGCGGCCCACCACGGCCACCACCGGAAGCGGGCCGGAGTCCGGCGCCTCCTCCTGCGAGCTGTCGTCGGTACCCAGATCGGCGAGCTCTGCGTCGATCCAGCCGCGGTCTTCGTCGTGTTCCGTCACGCCTTTTCCTTGATCACGCGTAGTACCTCGGCGATGACCTCGTCGAGGTTCAGCGCCGTGGTGTCGAGTTCGACGGCGTCGGCCGCCATCGCCAGCGGGTCGGTCTTCCGCGTCGAGTCCAGGGTGTCGCGCCTGGCCAGCGCGGCCTTCTGCGCCTCCACCGTGGTGCCGGCCAGCTCCGCGCTCCGGCGGGCCGCCCGGGCGTCCGCGCTCGCGGTCAGGTAGATCTTGACCGGGGCGTCCGGCGTGACCACGGTGCCGATGTCCCGGCCCTCCACGACGATGCCGCCCGCCCCGATGATCTCCCGCTGCTCGGCGACGAGCCTGCGCCGCACCTCGGGCACGGCGCTGACCGCGGAGACGGCGGCGGTGACCTCGGCGGTGCGGATGGGGCCGGCGACGTCGGTCCCGTCCACGGCCACCGCGGGCGCCTCGGGGTCGGTCCCCATCGTCAGGACCGGCTCCAGCGCCCTGGCCGCGATCGCCGCCGGGTCGCCCAGGTCGACCTCCTGCCGGAGCATCCACCAGGTGACCGCCCGGTACATCGCACCGGTGTCGAGATAACGCAGCCCCAGCGTCCGGGCGACCCCGCGCGACACGCTCGACTTGCCCGAGCCCGAGGGCCCGTCCATTGCGACGACCAGCCCGGTCACCGTGTTCATCTGTGGCTCGCTCCGCTCCTGAACGCCCCGTCCGGGCCCGGTCCCGTGCCCCGGGGCGGCTCACCGCCCGCTTGAGTTGTCCGTACGAGGCTACCGGGAGTCGGGGACCGGCCGCGCACCGCGTCAGGGCAGATGCCACCCGTGGGCGCGCAGCGCCTGCGTCAGCGCCTCCACCGCCTCCGGCTGCACCGACAGGTCGGCGGCGCCCAGCGGCAGGCCGGGGGCGTGCTCCAGGCGGACGTCCTCGATGTTGACGCCGGCCGCCTGGGCCACCTGGAACAGCCTGGCCAGCTCGCCCGGCCGGTCGCCGATGATGACCTGGACGGTCGCGTAGGCACGCGCCGGGCCGCCGTGCTTGCCGGGGATCCGGCCGGTGCCCGCGACCCCGCGCTGGAGCAGGCCGGTCACCGTGCCCATCGCGGAGGATTCCGGCGCGGCGTCCCCCGCGGTCTCCGGCGCACCGCCCGGGGAGGTCGCGGCGCGCAGACCGGCCGCCGCGGCGGCCAGGTCGGCCGCCAGTTCCTCCAGGACCTCGGCCACCGGGAGCGCGTTGCCCGACAGGATCCCGGTCCACAGGTCCGGGTCCCCGGCGGCGATGCGCGTGACGTCGCGGACCCCCTGACCTGCCAGGCCCAGCGCGGCGGCGGGGGCGTCGGCGAGCCGGGCGGCCACCGCGGCGGCCGCCACGTGCGGGGCGTGCGAGACGAGCGCCACGGCCCTGTCGTGCTCGACGGCGTCCACCTCGACGGCCTCGCCGCCGCAGAGCTTGACCAGGGCGCGCAGGACCTCCACCGCGTCGGGCGAGGTCTCCTCCGCCGGGCACAGCGCCCACGGACGGCCGAGGAACAGGTCGGCCCGGGCCGCGGCGGGCCCGGAACGCTCCCGCCCCGCCAGGGGGTGCCCGGCGGCGTAGACGGACAGGTCGCAGCCCAGTTCCCTGGCCTGCCGGATCGGGAGCGCCTTGACGCTGGCCACGTCGGTGTAGAAGCGCGCGGCGCCGGCCCGCTGGAGCTCCGCGAGCCGTCCGGCGACCACGGGCGGCGGGACGGCGACGATCGCGAGGTCCACCGGCCGCCCGGGATGCCACACGGCGTCCGCCGGCAGGTCCGCGGGGCGTCCCGGGGTCCACTCGATGCCCGCCCCCAGCTCGCTGGCCAGCCGTACGGCCGCCGGGTCGCGGTCGGTCAGGTAGACCGTGACGCCGTGCTCGCGCAGGGCCAGGGCGATGGAGGTGCCGATCAGGCCCGTGCCGACGACGAGGACGGACTCCAGGCCGCTCATGTGTCCTCCCGGGACGTGCTCGCGCATGAGGGAATCATTGAGCGATGTCCACCCTCAGGGCCACCGCGCCACGCAGGTAGACGTGCTGGATCGCCTGGCGGGGCTTGTCGGTCTCCACGTGCGCCATCAGCCGCACGACGCGGGGCAGCGCGCCCGGGACGTCGATCTCGGTGCAGCAGATCAGCGGCACGTCGTGGAAGCCGAGCTTGCGGGCGGCCAGCGCGGGGAACTCCGCGGTCAGGTCGGGCGTGGCCGTGAAGATGACGCTGATCACGTCGTCGGTGGTGAGCCCGTTGCGCTCCATCACCTCGGTGACCAGCTCGGTGACCCCGGACAGGATCGCGTCCCGCTCGTTGCCCTCGACCTGGATCGCACCGCGGATCGCCCGCACCATCGTCGTTCCTCCGTACTGTTCACGCCGGATCGCCCGTCGCGACCCGGCGTGTCCCGAACGTCTGTATCCAGGAAGGTTACAGGCCGACGGCGGCGTACAGCTCTCCGACCTCCTTGGTCGTCAGCGCGCGGACGGTGCCCGGCTTGAGACGGCCCAGCTTGACCGGGCCGAACTCGATGCGGGCCAGGTCGATGACCGGGTGCCCGACCTCCTCCAGCAGACGCCGGACGATGTGCTTGCGCCCCTCGTGCAGGACGACCTCGACCAGGGCCTGCTGCCCGTGCTCCTGGACCACGGTGAAGGAGTCGACCTTGACGACGCCGTCCTCCAGCTCCACGCCCTTCTTCAGGCGGCGGACCAGGTCGGGCTTGATCCGGCCGGGAACCTTCGCCCAGTACTTCTTCTGCACGCCGTAGCTGGGGTGGGTCAGGCGGTTGGCCAGTTCCCCGTCGTTGGTGAGCAGGATCAGGCCCTCGGTCTCGGTGTCGAGCCGGCCCACGTGGAACAGGCGCTCGGTCCGGTCCGCCACGTAGTCGGCGAGCGACGGGCGCCCCTCGGGGTCGGACATGGTGCTGACCACGCCGATCGGCTTGTTGATGGCGAAGTAGACGAGGTCGGGCATGGTCGGCAGGCGCTTGCCGTCCACGTGGATGACCTGCTTCGACGGGTCGACGCGGGCGCCGAAGCGGCGGACCACCTGGCCGTCGACCGTCACCCGGCCCTGACCGATCATCTCCTCGCAGGCGCGGCGGCTGGCGACCCCGGCCTGGGCGAGCACCTTCTGCAGCCGGACGCCGTCCGGGACCTCGGTGGTGTCGCGCACGTCGGTGTAGTCGTCGCCGTAGAAGTCGAAGTCACGCTTGGGCTGGCGGGCGGTCTTGAACCTGTCGTTCTCGACCGTGCCCGGCCTGCGCCCGGGCTTCGCCGCGGGAGCCCGCTCCGGCGTGACGCGGCCCCGCTGGGGAGTGGCGCGGCCCCGCTCCGGACGGCCCTGGCCGTACCCGGAGCGTCCGCCGCCGATCGTCTGGACCCCGTCCCGGCCTCCGGAGCCCCTGCCGTACCGGCCGCGCGAGCCGCCCCGCTCGTCCCGGCGGGGGGCCTCGACGCGGAGGTCCTCACGGTCCTCACGACGCCCGGTCCCTCCGCGTCCGGCGCGGAAGCCGCCGCGCTCGCCGCCCCGCTCGGAGCGGAAACCACCGCGCTCGCCGCGGAAGCCGCCGCGCTCGTCACCCCGATCGTCACGGCGCTCGGGCCGATCGTCACGGCGCTCGGGCCGATCGTCACGGCGCTCGGAGCGGAACCCGCCGCGGTCCTCGCGGAAACCGCCCCGCTCGGCGCGGAAGCCGGAGTCCTCGCGGTCCTCCCCGGAGCGGAAACCCGCGCGCTCGTCCCCGGACGGCCTGCCGTACCGGCTGCGCGAGCCGCCGCGCTCGCCACCCGGCTCGGCGCGGAAGCCGCCGCGCTCGCCGCCCCGCTCGGCGCGGAAACCACCGCGCTCGTCACGGCGCTCGTCACGGAAGCCGCCGCGCTCGTCGCGGAAGCCGCCCCGATCATCGCGGAAGCCGCCGCGCTCGTCGCTCCGGTCGTCACGGCGCTCGGAGCGGAAACCGCTCCGGTCGTCGCGGCGCTCGGAGCGGAAACCGCCCCGGTCGTCGCGGCGGGGGCCGCCGGAGCGGAAACCACCCCGGTCCGCCCGGAAGCCGCCGGAGGACGAACCGCCTCGGGACCCGCCTCCGCGGGGGGCGCCGCCACGGCCTCGACCGCGTCCATCACCGGACGGGGTACCACGCCTGTCGTTCACTTCTGCTCCTCTAAGGTTTCCACGTCGTCGGGCAGGAAGGGCGCCAGTTCGGGGAGTTCGCTGAGATCCCGCAGGCCCATCCGCTCGAGGAAATACGAAGTTGTCCGGTAGAGCACCGCCTGGCTCTCCGGGTCGGTGCCGGCCTCCTCGACCAGGCCCCTGGTCACCAGGGTGCGCATGACACCGTCGCTGTTGACGCCTCGGATGGCCGCCACCCTCGCCCGGCTCACGGGCTGGCGGTAGGCGACCACGGCCAGGGTCTCCAGCGCGGCCTGGGTGAGCCGCGTCTGCTGGCCGTCGCGGACGAACCGCTCCACCACGGGCGCGTACTCGGCCCGCGTGTAGAACCGCCAGCCGCCCGCGACCTCTCTCAGATCGAAACCCCGCCCGGCTCCGGTGTATTCCGCCGACAGCTCGCGGAGCGCGGCGGAGACCTCGGGCACCGGCCGCTCCAGCACCTGGGCGAGGGTCATCTCGGTCACCGGCTCGTCGACCACCAGCAGGATCGCCTCCAGGTGCGCGCGCAGGTCGGATCCGGGCGGCACGTCAGCCATCGGCGGGCTCTTTCCTCGTTCGGTCGTCGTAGTCGTCGGCCACGGCGACGTCCCCCTCGTCGCTGCCGGTCCAGGTCACGTGCAGCTCTCCGAGAGGCTCCACCTGCTCGAAGGAGACCGCCGCCTCCCGGTAGAGCTCCAGGACGGCCAGGAACCGCGCGACCACCTCGAAGGTGCCGGCGCAATCAGAGGTGAGCGCCCGGAAGGTCGCCCGGCGCAGCCGTCGCAACCGCTCGACAAGGATAGCCGCCTGCTCGCGGACGTTGGCGAGCGGTTGGTAGATGTGGGCGACCGAGACCGTCGGCGGGGCCTTGGGGGCGAAGGCCCGCCGGGCGATCTCGGCGAGACGGTCGGGGCCGATACCGAGGACCAGCTCGGGCAGGAGACCGGCGAAGCGGGCCTCCATCGGCACGGTCCTGGGGAAGCGCAGCGCCTCGTCCGCCAGGCGCTGGGCGAGGACCTTCCCGACCTCCTTGTAGGCCCGGTACTGCAGCAGGCGGGCGAAGAGCAGGTCGCGGGCCTCCAGCAGGGCGAGGTCCTCCTCGTCGTCCACCTCTCCGGAGGGGAGCAGCCGGGCGGCCTTGAGGTCGAGCAGGGTCGCGGCGACGAGCAGGAAGTGGCTCGTCTGGTCGAGGTCCCACTCCGGGCCCCGCGCCCTGATGTAGGCGATGAACTCGTCGGTGACCTTGCTGAGCGAGACCTCGGTGATGTCGAGCTTGTGCTTGGCGATCAGGCCGAGCAACAGGTCGAAGGGGCCCTCGAAGACCTCCAGGTGCACCCTGAAGGCGTCGTCGCCCGCGCTCTGCGGCTCCTCGCTCATCCGGCCATTGTCCCGCACTCACGGCGGTCTCGGGCCGGGCGCGGGCCGGTACGCGCCGGTGCGGGCCTTCCCCGGGCCCAGGCCGGGTCAGGCCGGGGTCAGCCCTCCGCGTCCCAGCGGGCGAGGACCTCCCGGGCCAGCTCGCGGTAGGCGCTCGCGCCGAGCGAGGAGGAGTCGAAGGTGGTGATGGGCTCACCGGCCACGGTCGCGTCGGGGAAGCGGACCGTCCGGTTGATCACCGTGTGGTAGACCTTGTCGCCGAACGCCTCGACCACCCGGGCCAGCACCTCGCGGCCGTGCAGGGTGCGCGCGTCGTACATCGTGGCCAGCAGGCCCTCGATGACCAGCTGGTCGTTGATGCGCTCCTGGACCTTGGTGATGGTGTCCATCAGCAGGGCGACGCCGCGCAGCGCGAAGAACTCGCACTCCAGCGGGATCATCACGCCGTGCGCGCAGGCCAGGGCGTTGATCGTGAGCAGGCCCAGGGAGGGCTGGCAGTCGATCAGGCAGACGTCGTAGTCGGGCAGGAGGGGCTTGATCACCCGGCCGAGCACCTGCTCGCGGGCGACCTCCGTGACGAGCTGGACCTCGGCCGCGGACAGGTCGATGTTGCTGGGCAGCAGGTGCATGTTCTCGACGCCGGTGTCCAGCAGCACCTCCTCGGCGGTGACCTGGCGGTCCATGAGGAGGTTGTAGACCGTCAGGTCGAGCTGGAGCGGGTTGATGCCGAGGCCCACGGAGAGGGCGCCCTGGGGGTCGAAGTCGACCAGCAGCACCCTCAGCCCGGCCTCGGCCAGGGCCGCGCCGAGGTTGATGGTGGTGGTCGTCTTGCCGACGCCGCCCTTCTGGTTGACCATGGCGACGACGCGGGCCGGTCCGTGGACCGTCCGCGGGCGCGGCTCGGGGAAGACCGGCCGGGGACGACCGGTCGGACCGAGGGCTCCCCCCACGACGGGAGTGCCGGCGGTCTTGGTGTCGCCCCAAGGGTTCTCGGGGGTGCCGGGCGCCCCCGCCCGGATGGAACCGTCGGTGGTCGCAGTCACCAGTCGAACCTCCCTGACGGCCTCGGACCGGACCGTCCGGACGGAAACTATGGCATGAACCCCCCGGACTGGAAAGTCGGGGCCTTCTCCCGTGTCCGCCTCGGCAGGCCACGGCGCGGACCTTGCTGTGTCCTGCCCCCTCCCCGCGGACGGGGCGCCGGTTCCCGCTGAGCGTGTCACTACGGCGGTGACCGCGGCGACACTCGTGACAGTATCTCAGGAGGCGCGGCCCGTCGCACTACTCCGTGTCCCGCCGCCCGACTTCCATCCCGCCGCGTCCAGGTTCATCCCGTTCTGCCCCATTTTGCGAAGGCGGCGTGCTCCGCCGAGGCGCCCCGCTCCGTGGAGGCGGGCCCGCATCGTGGAGGCGCGACCGCGCGGCGGACCGCTCTGCCGGTACGGCGTGCCGCACGGGGCCGCACGGGGCCGGGCCCCGCTCAGCGCCGGGCGCGCGGATGGGCCGCGGTGTACGCCTCCCGCACTCCGCCGCCGGTCACGCCCCGGCGGCCGCCCGAGGCGCCCGCCGAGGCGTGGCCGAGCAGCTCCTGCACCAGCCGGGCGTCCGCGCCGCCCGCCAGCAGGTGGGCGGCGAACGAGTGCCGCAGCACGTGCGGCGAGACCCCGTCCAGCCCGGCCCGCTCGGCCGCGGCGTGGAGGACCTCCCAGGCGCCCTGCCGGGTGAGCCGGCCGCCGCGGGCGTTGAGGAACAGCCCGCCAGTGCCCCGGCCGGAGGCGGCGATGCCCGGCCACGCCCCGGTGACGTAGGCCTCCAGCGCGTCCCGGGCGGGGTCGCCGAGCGGCACCACGCGGATCCGCCCGGCGTTGCCGGAGAGTCTCACCTGGGGGCTCCGCGGGGACAGGTCGACGTCGTCCACGGCGAGGCCGACGGCCTCGGAGATGCGCGCGCCGGTGCCGTACAGCAGTTCCAGCAGGGCCCGGTTGCGCAGGGTGAGCGGCGCGCGCTCGGGGCCGGAGGCGGCGATCAGCCGCTCCACCTCGCCGACGGCCAGCGCCCGGGGCTGGTGGCGGAGCCGGCGCGGCGACCGGACCCGGCCGGCGGGGTCGTGCCCGGCGACGCCCTCGCGCAGCGCGAAGCGGTGCAGGCCGCGCACGGCGGAGACGGCCCGCGCCGCCGAGCCCGCGGCGAGGGCGGCGTGCTCGGCGTCGCCCTCGCTCAGCACCGTCAGGAACGCCGTGACGTCGGCCTCCGCGACCTCGCCGAAGGTGACGCGCCCCCGGTTCTTCAGATGGCCCACGTAGCGCGTCAGGTCACGGCGGTAGGAGGCCAGGGTGTTGGCTGCCAGCCCCCGCTCCACCGCCAGGTGGGCGAGGTACCGGCCGAGCACGGCCTCCGTCTCGCTCAGGATGCCCTCCCGTCATGCCTCCGGCGCGTCGGCGGGCCGGAGTGAGGCGAAACCGTCCGCCGAGGCGGCGTACGCGGCGAGGATACCCGTCACGGCCTGGGAATTGTGGATCATTCCCGCCAGGGCGCGCCGGACCGCGTCGGCCAGGGGGACCCAGACCACCGGCATGTCGGCCTCCTCGTGCCGGCGCACGTAGGACAGCTCCCCCGCGGGGATCGGGCCGACGTCCCGGGCCAGGAAGATCCGCGTCCGCTCGTTGCTCATCCCCGGCGAGACGAGGGTGTCGACGAGGGTGTGCCAGGTCGCGGCCCGGTAGCCCGTCTCCTCGGCCAGCTCGCGGGCGGCCCCGAGGTGCAGCGGCTCGCCCTCGACGTCCCGCAGCCCCGCGGGCAGCTCCCACAGCAGGCGCCGGGCGGGGTGGCGGTACTGCCGCAGGAGCAGCACCCGTTCCCGGTCGTCCAGCGCGACCACGGCCACCGACCCCGGGTGCAGGACGTAGTCGCGGTCGACGACCTCGCCGTCCGGCATGGTGACGGCGTCGGTGACGGCGGTGATGACCCGGGCCTGGAAGTGGCGGGCGCTGGAGACGACCTTCCACTCCTCGGGGACGTCCTCGACGTCCCCGAAGCCGAGGGCGCTCACTTGCCCCGTCCCGCCCTGGCGACGGTGCCGCGGCCGTCGGCGTAGACCAGGGCGGCGTTGATCAGTCCCTTGAACAGCGGGTGCGAGCGGGTCGGCCGGGAGCGGAACTCCGGGTGCGCCTGGGTGCCGATGAAGAACGGGTGCACGTCGGTGGGGAGCTCGGCGTACTCCACCAGGCGGCCGTCGGGCGACAGGCCCGAGAAGACCAGGCCGGCCTTCTCCAGCTGCTCGCGGTAGGTGTTGTTGACCTCGTACCGGTGCCGGTGGCGCTCGTCCGCCTTCGCCTTGCCGTACAGCTGGCGGGCGAGTGAGCCCTCGGCGAGCTTGGCGGGGTACAGGCCCAGCCGCATGGTGCCGCCCATGTCCCGCTCGCCGGAGACCACGTCCTTCTGGTCGGCCATGGTCGAGATGACCGGGTCCGGGGTCTCCGGGTCGAACTCGGTGCTGCCGGCGCCCTCGACGCCGGCGAGGTTGCGGGCCGCCTCGATGACCATGCACTGCAGGCCCAGGCAGATGCCGAGCAGCGGGACGCGGTTCTCGCGGGCGTGCCGGATCGCGCCGACCTTGCCCTCGATGCCGCGCACGCCGAAGCCGCCGGGGATGAGCACGCCGTCGACGCCGTCCAGCTCGCGGGCGGCGCCCTCGGCGGTCTCGCAGTCGTCGCTCTTGACCCAGCGGATGTTGACGCGCGCGTCGCAGGCGAAGCCGCCGGCGCGCAGCGCCTCGGTCACCGACAGGTAGGCGTCGGGCAGGTCGATGTACTTGCCGACGAGCGCGATGGTGACCTCCTTGGCCGGGTGGTGCACCCGGCGCAGGAGCTGCTCCCACTCCTTCCAGACCACGTCGCGGAAGGGCAGGCCGAGGCGGCGCACGACGTAGGCGTCCAGGCCCTCGGAGTGCAGCACCTTGGGGATGTCGTAGATGCTCGCCGCGTCGACGGCGGAGACCACGGCGTCCTCGTCGACGTCGCACATGAGGCTGATCTTGCGCTTGATCGAGGCTCCGACCGGCCGGTCGGAGCGGAGCACGATCGCGTCGGGCTGGATGCCGATGCTGCGCAGGGCGGCCACCGAGTGCTGGGTCGGCTTGGTCTTCAGCTCGCCGCTCGGCCCGATGTACGGCAGGAGCGAGACGTGCAGGAAGAAGACGTTGTCGCGGCCGACCTCGTGGCGGACCTGGCGGACGGCCTCCAGGAAGGGCAGCGACTCGATGTCGCCGACCGTGCCGCCGACCTCGGTGATGACCACGTCGACGTCGGGGCCGGCCATGGACCGGATGCGGTCCTTGATCTCGTTGGTGATGTGCGGGATGACCTGGACGGTGTCGCCGAGGTACTCGCCGCGGCGCTCCTTGGCGATGACGTTCGAGTAGACCTGGCCGGTGGTGACGTTCGCCGAGCCGTGCAGCTCGGTGTCCAGGAACCGCTCGTAGTGGCCGACGTCGAGGTCGGTCTCGGCCCCGTCGTCGGTGACGAAGACCTCGCCGTGCTGGAACGGGTTCATCGTCCCGGGGTCGACGTTGAGGTAGGGGTCGAGTTTCTGCATGGTGACCCGGAGGCCGCGCAGCTTGAGCAGGCGCCCCAGGCTCGACGCCGTCAGCCCCTTCCCCAGACTGGAGGCGACGCCGCCGGTGACGAACAGATGCTTGGTTTGTGCGGCGCTGCGCAAGGAGTCTCCCGTGGTCGTGACAGATCAGCCGGCTCCGCCCTGGTGGGGGGCCTACAGGTCCACGGGCTCTCAGAATATCAAAGCCCGCCCGCCGGTCTCCCGGCGGTCCCTCCCGCGTTCCATACCCGTGTGACCAAGCGGTAACTTTGCCTCTTATGTCGCTTCGTGGCGTGGTACGGCGTGCCGCCGGCACCCTCATCCACCGTGGCTGGAACGCGATCCGCGCGGCCGGCACGGTCAGTTCGGCCAGTCCGGCCGGTTACCGCTTCCGCCGGCTCGGCGAGGGCGCCTGCCTCGCGTTCCCCGTGGGGGCGATCTTCGGCGAGGCCTGGATCGAGATCGGCGACCACACCCTGGTCGGCGAGCGCGTGTCCATCTCGGCGGGCATGGGCCCGGGGGTGGACCTGGGGCCGGACTCGATCGTGCGGATCGGCGGCGGCTGCTCGATCGGCCGCGGCAGCCACATCGTCGGGCACCAGTCGATCGACATCGGCGACCACGTCTTCACCGGCCCGTACGTCTACATCACCGACCAGAACCACGTCTACGACGATCCGGAGACGCCGATCGGCCGGCAGTGGCCGCGCAACAACCCGGTCTCGATCGGCGCGGGCTCCTGGCTCGGCACCGGCGCGATCATCCTGCCGGGCACCAGGATCGGCCGCCAGAGCGTGGTCGCGGGCGGCGCCGTGGTCCGCGGCGAGTTCCCCGACCACAGCGTCATCGCGGGCGTGCCCGCCCGGGTCGTGCGCCGGTACACCCCGGGCGAGGGCTGGCAGCCGCCGCAGCTCGCCGGGACGGCGCACCCGGCCGCTCCCGGACCTCTCGCCGGACCCGGTGGGGAGCCTGTCGGCGTCCCTCTCGGCGAGGCGCTCGGCGAGATCGCCCACCCAGAACAGAACGGGATTCGGCAGCCCCTGGACCGAGCGTCGTTCGGGGAACTAGGGTCGCGGCATGCGGACCGCGATCTGTGACAGATTCGGCATCGACCTCCCCCTGTTCGCCTTCAGTCACTGCCGCGACGTGGTCGCCGCGGTGACCAACGCGGGCGGGTTCGGCGTGCTCGGCGCCGTCGCCTACTCCCCCGAGCAGCTCGACACCGAGCTGACCTGGATCGACGAGCACGTCGGCGGCAGGCCGTACGGCGTGGACGTGCTCGTGCCCGGCAAGATCGACGTCTCGGCCGCCGGGCGGGGCGCCCGCCTGGCCGACGCCGTCCCCGACCGGCACCGCGACTTCGTGGCCCACCTGTTCGCCAAGTACGGCGTCGGCGGCGGGGAGGCGGTCTCCGCCTTCGCCGAGGGAGTGGGACGGCGGGTGACGGCCGAGGGCGCGACCGGGCTCGTCGACGTGGCGCTGAAGCACCCGATCGGCCTGATCGCCAGCGCGCTCGGCCCGCCTCCGCCCGAGATGGTGGGCAAGGCCAGGCAGGCCGGGGTGCCGGTCGCCGCGCTCGTCGGGACCGTCGAGCACGCCCGGCGCCAGGTCGCCGCCGGGGCCGACCTGATCGTGGCCCAGGGCTCGGAGGCCGGCGGGCACACCGGCGAGATCTCCACCATGGTCCTCGTCCCCCAGGTGGTGGACGCCGTGGACGTCCCGGTGCTGGCCGCGGGCGGCATCGCCGACGGGCGACAGATGGCCGCGGCACTGGCCCTGGGCGCCGAGGGCGTGTGGTGCGGCTCGGTCTGGCTCACCACGCAGGAGGCCGAGACCCCGCCCGTCATCCGGGAGAAGATGCTGGCGGCCACCTCCTCCGACACCGTGCGCTCCCGGACGCGGACCGGCAAACCCGCCCGGCAGCTCAGGTCCGCCTGGACCCAGGAGTGGGAGAGCGCGCCGGAGAGCCCCGGCCCGCTCCCGATGCCGCTGCAGATGATGCTCTCCGAGGGGGCCCTGGCCCGGATCGGCCGGGCGGCGGAGAGCGGCAACCCCGGGGCGCGGGAGCTCGCCACCTACTTCGTGGGCCAGGTCGTCGGCCAGCTGAACCAGGTCAAGCCCGCCCGGCAGGTCGTCTACGACATGGCCGAGGAGCTCGCCGCCGCCGTCGAACGCCTCCGGGCCGTCACCTCGGACGAGCCGCGCGGCTGAGTCCTCGCCGCTCCCCGGGACGCCGCGCCGTCCGGGATCCATTCCCGGCCCCCGGTCGTTGGAGGACGTGGGAACGGTGACGGAGGTGCGATGCTCGCGGCGATGACCGGCCTGGGCCTGTCCACGGCGGCCGGGCTGAACGCCTACATACCCCTGCTCGTCGTCGGCCTGCTCGCGAACCTCACCGACCACGTACGGCTGCCGCAGGAGTTCGCCTGGCTCTCCGACGGGTGGGTGCTGGCGATCATCGGGGTGCTGTTCCTGGCCGAGGTCGTGCTCGACAAGGTCCCGGTGGTGGACAGCGTCAACGACATGGTGCAGACCGTGGTCCGGCCCGCCTCCGGTGGCGTGGTCTTCAGCGCCACGGAGGCCGCGGCCCGGCTCGACGGCTCCGACTGGATGGCCCGGCAGCCCTGGGTCGGCTGGGCGCTCGGCATCGGGATCGCGCTGGCCGTGCACGTGATGAAGTCGGCCGCCCGGCCCGCGGTCAACGCTTCGACCGCCGGGGTGGGCGCGCCGGTGGTGAGCACGCTGGAGGACGCCGGGTCCCTCGGCATGAGCCTGGCCGCGGTCTTCCTCCCGGTCCTGGCCGCCGCGGCGGCGGTCGTCCTGGCGCTGCTCTCCTGGCGGCTCGTGCGCCGGCTGCGCCGGCTTCGCCGCAGCCGTCCACCCGGGCGACCGGGATATGCTCGAAGAATCCGAACATCCCCGCGAGGAGGTGGCTCCGATCGGTGAGTTTCTCGCCATCGTCATGGTGATCCTGCTGTTCCTCCTCCTGCTGGGGGCGGCCGGCGTCTACCTGCTGGTCAAGGCCGGCAAGAAGGCCACGAAGAAGGCCCGGAAGGTGACCAAGCGGGTCGTCTCCCACGTGGCCGCCATGGATCCCGGCGCGGCCGGGGAGGCCGAGCGCCTCCGGCTGGACCTGCGCCGCGAGGTCTCCATCACCCGCCAGGCCGTCGACGCGGCGCTGCGGGACCGCTGGGGCCTGGGCGAGCTGCCCCAGCTGGTGGCCGAGATCGCCGCGCACGCCGAGCAGCTCGACGGCCAGCTCGGCATGTACGCCCAGCAGAGCCGCGTGTCGGCCTACGTCGACCACGCCTCGCTGGCCCGGCTCCGCGAGCACCAGGCCAAGCTGACCACGGCCTGCGCCCGCATCCGCGCCGACCTGATCAACGACCAGATGGCGCACTCGGCGACCGGCATCGAGGAGATCCAGGGCCGTACCGACCTGGAGATCGAGGCCCGCCGCCAGGCGCCCGCCCTCGACCCGCTGGATCAGATCGACGAGCTCTACCGGCGCACGATGATCGACCGGGCCCGCCCCGAAGAGCCCCGCTGACCCCTCACCCGCTGTGTCATCATGAACACGTCGCGTTGATCCCCGTTCACGTCACCAAGGAGGCCGAGGATGACCACGGCGCTTCCCGAGTGGTTCTACCCGGGCCCGCCCGGCGGATGGACGGCCGACATGCTCGACCATCTCCCCGCCGACGCGCCCCGGCACGTCGAGTTGATCGACGGAGCACTCATCATGATGCCGCCGCAGACAGCGTTCCACATGCTGGTCATCAACCTGCTGATCGACAAGGAGCACGGGATCAGGCCTCCCTCGGACCTCATGGTCGCGCGGGAGATGACGGTGACCCTCGGACTGCGGCAACGCCCCGAACCTGATGTCATGCTCGTCAAGAAGGCCGCCCTGACGAGCCTTCTCACGACCTCCTTCAAACCTGAGGACGTACATCTCGTCGTCGAGGTGGTCTCCCCCGAATCCGTTGAGAGAGACCGGACCACCAAACCGAGCAAATACTCCGACGCGGGAATCAAGTACCTCTGGCGGGTCGAGCAGGAGGACGAGCGGCCCGTCGTCTACACCTTCGAGCTCGAACCGGCGGTGAGGGCCTACGTCCCCACCGGGATCCACCGGGGGCGGCTGCGCACGCACATCGGCTTCGACGTGGACGTCGACCTCGACCTGAGCACGTTCATCCGCGGCTGAGATCCCCGAACTCCCCGGCCGGCTCCTCGTAGTCAGCCGGTCCAGCGCGCCGTCCACGACCCGCCAGTCGTGCCGCTCCGGCTCGTCGGCGACCATCGCGGCGATCGCCGCCTCCTCCCCGGCGGACCGCTCCGCCGGGCCGAACTCGCGGCGCAGGAACGCGCGCCAGCCCTGGCCGACGAGGTCGTCGACCAGGGCACGGCACCGGGCGCACTCCGGCGCCCCGCCGTACTCCCAGCACCCGCACGCGGAACACCTGCGCATCCGGCCCCCCTCCGTTCCGCGGGCCGCCCGGCCCGACCGATCAGGACCGGGTCAGGAGACGCCGGCCTCTCGCATGTCGCGGACCTCGCGCTTGAGCTCCTTGATCTCGTCGCGGAGCCGGGCCGCGACCTCGAACTGCAGGTCGGCCGCGGCCTGGTGCATCTGCTCGGTGAGCGACTCGACCAGCTCCTCCAGCTGGGCGCGGGGCATCTCCCCCGCGATCGCCTTGGCGTGCTGCCCCGCCGCCGTGCCGGAGGCGCGGCTGCCGAAGCCGGGGACCGGGGCCTTGCCCCGCGACTGCTGGCGGCCGCCTCCGCCGAGCAGCTGGGCCGTGTCGGCGTCCTCCCGGTTGAGCGAGTCGAGGATGTCGGCGATCTTCTTGCGGAGCGGCTGCGGGTCGATGCCGTGCGCCTCGTTGTAGGCGATCTGCTTGGCCCGGCGCCGGCTGGTCTCCTCGATCGCCCGCTCCATCGAGGGGGTGATCTTGTCGGCGTACATGTGGACCTGGCCGGAGACGTTGCGGGCGGCGCGGCCGATGGTCTGGATCAGGGAGGTCTCCGAGCGCAGGAAGCCCTCCTTGTCCGCGTCGAGGATGGCCACCAGCGACACCTCGGGCAGGTCCAGGCCCTCCCGCAGGAGGTTGATGCCGACCAGGACGTCGAACTCGCCCATCCTCAGCTCCCGCAGCAGCTCGATGCGGCGCAGGGTGTCGACCTCGCTGTGCAGGTAGCGGACCCGGATGCCGAGCTCCAGGAGGTAGTCGGTGAGGTCCTCGGCCATCTTCTTGGTCAGCGTGGTGACCAGGACCCGCTCGTCCTTCTCGGCGCGGGTGCGGATCTCGTGGACCAGGTCGTCGATCTGCGACGTCGTCGGCTTGACGACGACCTCGGGGTCGACCAGCCCGGTCGGGCGGATGACCTGCTCGACGACCTCGCCCTTGACCCTGCCCAGCTCGTACGTGCCGGGGGTGGCGGACAGGTAGACGGTCTGGCCGATCCGCTCCAGGAACTCCTCCCACTTCAGCGGGCGGTTGTCCAGCGCCGACGGGAGCCGGAAGCCGTGGTCGACGAGGGTGCGCTTGCGCGAGGCGTCGCCCTCGTACATCGCGCCGATCTGCGGGACGGTCTGGTGCGACTCGTCCAGGACCAGCAGGAAGTCCTCGGGGAAGTAGTCGAGCAGCGTGTGGGGCGGGGTGCCGGCGGCCCGGCCGTCCATGTGCCGGGAGTAGTTCTCCACGCCGGAGCAGGTGCCGATCTGCTGCAGCATCTCCAGGTCGTAGGTGGTGCGCATGCGCAGCCGCTGGGCCTCCAGGAGCCTGCCCTGCCGCTCCAGCTCCGCCAGCCGCTCGGCGAGCTCGGCCTCGATGCCGCCGACCGCGGAGGCCATGCGCTCGGGACCGGCGACGTAGTGGGAGGCCGGGAAGATGAAGACCTCCTCGTCCTCCCCGAGCACCTCGCCGGTGAGCGGGTGCATGGTGGACAGGCGCTCGATCTCGTCGCCGAACAGCTCGATCCGGACGGCGAGCTCCTCGTACTTCGGGATGATCTCGATGGTGTCGCCGCGCACCCGGAACGTGCCCCGGGTGAAGGCCAGGTCGTTGCGGGTGTACTGCATGTCGACCAGGCGGCGCAGCAGCCGGTCGCGCTCGATCTCCTCGCCCACCTTCAGGCGGGTCATGCGGTCGACGTACTCCTGCGGGGTGCCCAGGCCGTAGATGCAGGAGACCGAGGCGACCACGATCACGTCGCGCCGGGTGAGCAGGGAGTTGGTCGCCGAGTGGCGCAGCCGCTCGACCTCGTCGTTGATCGAGGAGTCCTTCTCGATGTAGGTGTCGCTCTGCGGGACGTACGCCTCGGGCTGGTAGTAGTCGTAGTAGGAGACGAAGTACTCGACCGCGTTGTTCGGCATCATCTCGCGCAGCTCGTTGGCGAACTGCGCGGCGAGCGTCTTGTTGGGCTGCATGACCAGGGTGGGCCGCTGCAGCCGCTCGATCAGCCAGGCCACCGTGGCGGTCTTGCCCGTGCCCGTGGCGCCGAGCAGGACGCTGTCCTTCTCCCCCGCCCTGATCCGCCGCTCCAGCTCGGCGATCGCGGTCGGCTGGTCACCCGAGGGCGTCATCTCTGTGACGACCTTGAAGGGCGCCACCTTGCGCTGCAAATCTGTTACCGGCCTCACCTGTCCCACTGTAGGCGGGGTCACCGACAATCCTTGTTCAACCGTTCGGCAAGCGGGCCGCAAGGCGACCGGCGTTGACTGTCCGGAGCGCCCACACCTGCACGGCATGATGTGAATATGTCCGATTTTTCCTAATCAACTCCCCTCGGAGGTGTGATGTCCCGGCCAAGAGAGGCCGTCAGGCAGGCCGCCATGACGGCCGCCCAGACGATCAGGCAGGGAGGCGACCTGCGCCAGGCCGCCGGGCAGGCCGTGGGCCAGTTCGCCGGCCAGGTGGCCGGGCAGGACCCCGGGGGGCAGGGCTTCGCGCTCGATCCGGGCGACTTCATGGCCGCCCGCGACCAGGGCATGTCCGTCGGCACGGTCATCGAGGCCCGCGGCTCGTCGCTGAACGAGGCCGGCGAGGTCGTCAACCGCAGCTTCAGCGAGCGCGGCCCGAACGGCGAGGCCGTCCACGTCATCTCCCCCGTCGTGATCCCCAAAGGGACCACGGCCCGGGTCGTCCTCCCGCTGGTCCTGCTGGCCGGGCTCGGCCTGGTCGGCCTGGTCGCCACCGGGCTCCCGGAGGGCGCCCGGGTGCTGTTCGGCGTCCACTACTGGGTCGTGCTGGCCCTGGCCGCGGCGTTCCTGTGGTGGCGGCGGAGCGTGGTCATGGTGCCCGAGGGCTGCAAGGCCCTGATCACGAAGTTCGGCAAGCTCGTGCAGATCGCCGAGCCCGGCCGGGTGACGCTGCTCAACCCGTGGAAGCGGGTCAGCTACATCGTCAACACCACCCGCGAGTACCCGTTCAACGCGCCCATCCGCGAGGCCCCGACCCAGCAGGGCGTCAAGGCCAGCGTGGACCTGTTCCTGCAGTTCCGGATCGAGGACCCGGCCGAGTTCATCTTCGTGCTCGGCTCGGTCGGCGGCTTCCAGGCCAAGCTGCAGAACGCCATCAGCGAGGTCACCCGCTCCCTCATCTACGCCCAGCGCGCCGAGGACATCTACGACCTGGTGGGCGAGAGCACGCTCGGCATGCTGGAGAGCCTCAACCAGCAGTTCCTGCCCGCCGTGCGGCTGACCGACGTGAACATCACCCACGCCGAGCCGTCCAGCCAGGAGTACCGGATGGACCTGGCCGCCCCGGAGATGATCCGGGTCGCCAAGGAGGCCTACACCTACGAGTACGAGCTGCAGCTCCGCAAGGAGCAGAACGAGGGCGACCTGGTCCGGGAGCTCGCCGGACTGCAGGAGCAGCTCTCGGCCATCCAGGCGGAGATCGCCGGCTACCAGGCCCAGATGGACACCGCGCTGGAGCGCGCCAGCCACCAGGCCAAGGCCCAGGCGAGCCAGCGGCTGGTCGAGGCGGAGTCCACCGCCAAGGCCAACGCCGCGCTGCTGGAGGCGCAGGCCCTGGACATCCGGGCGCTGAGCGCCGCCGAGGCCCCGGAGATCCTCGACTACCGCTTCCAGCAGGACCTGCTCGACAAGCTGGAGGCCGTCGCCGCCCACCTGCCCCGCGTGGTGCAGGTCGGCGAGCGGGTCGACATCGACCTGCTCGCCCTGGCCCAGCAGCTCGTCGGCGGGCGCGAGACCGCGCTGTTCTCCCCCGAGGACATGGCCGCCATCCGCGCCCGCATCACCGAGATCGGCCGCCGGATCGGCGAGCGGGAGGCGGAGATCTCCGCCCTGCTCAACCCCGCCCCGCGGGGAGCCGCCGCCCAGGCCGCGCCGCCCGCCGCGGCACAGCCCGCCCCGCAGGCCGTCCCGCAGGCCGTCCCGCAGGCCGCGCCGCCCGCCGTACCGCACGTTGAGGAAGAGGTCTGACATGAGCCGTGAGTTCTCCAAGATCAAGGAGTCGCTGGCGGCCTGGTCGGAGATCCGCCAGCTGCTGCGCGGCGGCGAGTCCGGCCAGCTCGTGCCGGTGGTCATCCCCAAGGACCGCCGGGGCTTCGCCTGGGTGACGCTGCTGTTCGTCGCGCTCTACCTGGCCGGGACGGCGGTCTTCGCCGGCGGGGCGTTCGGCCTGCTGGCCGCGCTCGGCGCCGCGTCCTTCCTGCTCCTGGCCGCGCTCTGGCTCTGGCGCCGGGCGATCATCGAGATCGAGGAGGGCACCACCGGCGTGCGCAGCCGCTGGGGCGCGATCACCGGCACCCTGCCCCCGGGCCGCCACTACCTGTGGCTGCCGTGGGACCGGGTCGACGCGGTGGTGGACACCTCCACCGAGATCCCCTACTCCGCGCCGATCGTGGCCTGCCCGACCGCCGAGAACGTGCCGCTGAAGTCCATCGAGTTCTTCCTGAAGTTCCGCATCGTCGACCCGGTGGCCTTCGTCCGGACGATCGGGGCGGGCAACTTCGACCTCGTGCTGAGCAGCGCCGTGCAGGACGCCATCCGCCAGCGCAGCCGCAGGGTGCACACCGAGCGCGCCTACGACCTGCGCGGCTCCGACGTGGGCGACATGCAGGACGCCCTCAACCGCCAGCTCGGCCGGTACGGCGTGCGGATCACCGGCGCCAACATCCCCGACGTGCAGTTGCCCGACGCCTACCAGCAGCACCTGGCGACCCGCGAGAAGGTCGCCAAGGAGATGTCGGCCTTCGAGCGGGAGTGGGAGCTGACCCGCAAGCGGCGGATCGACACGCTGCTCATGGAGATCGAACGGGCCAAGAAGACGCGGGACGCGCGTATCGTCGAGGTGCGAGCAGCCGCCAACACCGCACGCAAGGACGTGGCCCGCATGCTGGAGGAGCACGAGACCGAGGCCCAGCGGGTGCGCTGGGAGATCGAGGCCCGGGGCCGGGCCGAGCTCACCTCGGCGGAGAACGAGGCCAAGGCGCTGCGCCGCCTCGCCGAGTCCTACCGCGACAACCGGGCCGTCCTCCAGTACGAGCTGGCCCGCCGCCGCCTGGACGTGGGCGCCCGGCTCGCCGAGAGCGCCCCGCGCCCCGTCGTGGTCCGCACCACCGGCGGATCCGGCGACTCCTCCGCGCTGTCCACCCTGCTCATGGCCCAGCTCCTGCCGCAGCTCGGCGCCGGGAACGGCCAAGTCAAGCCGTCCGTTGTGCTCAGCGGTGGCACCGGTGACCCCACCGGCACCACCGCCCACTGACAACACTCGACGAACACGCAAACCGTCTACCCTGGGGAGTCTCCCGATGGTGTTCCGCAAGCTGAAGGCCGCGTTCGGTGCAGGTGTCGAGGTCGACACGATCCTGCAGAACTCCAACGTCCGCCCCGGCGAGGTCCTGCGCGGGCAGGTCAACTTCCGCAGCAGCAGCAACGAGTACCGGGTCGAGGGCATCTCCATCGACTTCACCGCGGTGGTGGAGGTGGAGAGCGGCGACGAGGAGTACAAGACGACCTACAGCTTCCTGCGCCACCAGGTCTCCGGGCCGTTCCACCTCGCCGCGGGCGCCGCCCACATGGTCCCCTTCGAGATCGAGGTCCCGTGGGAGACCCCGATCAGCGCCATCGGCGGCCACCCGCTCCACGGCATGAAGCTGGGCGTCGCCACCGAGCTGGCCCTGGCCGGCGCGCTCGACAAGGGCGACCTCGACCCGCTGTTCGTCAACCCGCTGCCCGCCCAGGAGCACGTGCTGGCCGCCCTGGACCGCATGGGCTTCCGCTTCAAGAAGGCCGACCTGGAGCGCGGCACCCTGCACGGCTCCACCATGCCGTTCTTCCAGGAGATCGAGTACTACGCGGGCCCCGAGTACAGCCGCCACTTCAACGAGCTGGAGCTGACCTTCATCGCCAGGCCGCACGCGATGGACGTCATCCTGGAGGCCGACACCCGGGGCGGCTTCCTGACCTCCAGCCACGACACCTACAACCGCTTCACCGTGCACTACACCGACCACCCCGGCCAGGTGGAGCAGTCGCTGCGCGCGGGCCTGCACGCCATGGCCCAGAAGCGCGGCTGGTTCTAGGCCCGTCCCGGCGGCCTCCCCGCCTCCCGGAGGGCTCCCCGCCCTTCGCCGGCGGGGCTCTCACGGCCTTCTCCGGTACGGCCTTGTACGGCCTTCTCCGGTACGGCCCGCGGCGCCCGCCGCGGGCCGTACCGCGTCGGGGCCGGGGCCGTGGCCGCGCCCGGCGAGGCCGTCTCCCGGGCCGTGCCCACCTGCCACGATCCGGCGGGGACCACGCCCGGTCCGCGTCCATCCTCGGGACCCGGTGGGGTCACGCCCGGGCGGACAGCTCCGCCCAGACCTCGTCCACCCGCGCGTCGAGGTCCTCCAGCGACCCCTCGTTGGGGATCACGATGTCCGCGACCGCCAGCCGGTCCTCCCGGCCCACCTGGGCGGCGATGCGCGCACGGGCGTCCTGCTCCGACATGCCCCGCACCCCGGTCAGCCGGGCCAGGCGCGTCCTGTCGGACGCGTCGACGACGACCACCACGTCGTACATCGGGGCGAGCTTGTTCTCCACCAGCAGCGGCACGTCGTAGACGACGATCGCGCCGGGGTCGGCCTGCTCCTGCAGTTCGGCGACCCGTGCCCCGACCAGCGGGTGGACGATGGCGTTGAGCGCGGCGAGCTTCTCGGAGTCGGAGAAGACGATCGAGCCGAGCCGCTCCCGGTCCAGCGTCCCGTCCGGGCGGAGCACCTCGCCGCCGAAGAAGCCGACGACCCGGGCCAGCCCCTCGGTCCCCGGTTCGACCACCTCACGAGCGATCTTGTCGGCGTCGATGACCACGGCTCCCCGGTCCGACAGCCGCCGCGACACCTCGCTCTTGCCCGACCCGATCCCGCCGGTAAGCCCCACTTTCAGCACGGTCCGCAGCATACGGGCAAGCCCCGGCGCCGGTCTCCCCGGCCCGGTCTCCCGCCCCTCGCGGCCGTGCCCGCCCCGGGCGGCGCCCAGGCCCGGCGCAGAGGCCCGCGGAGAGACCCTCCGCCCGGGGGCGCCTCCTGGCAGGGAAGAGGGCCGCAGAGAGCCGCTCAGACCTCCCTGCGCATGTACACGAAGGTGAGGTGGTCGTCCATGCGCTCCCTGCGGGTCTCCCGGTAGCCGTGACGGCGGTAGAGCCGCAGGTTGCCCTCCGACAGGTGCCCGGTGAACAGGTCGAACGCCCGCGCTCCGGCGACCTCCTCGTGCAGGGCCCCCAGCAGCGCGCTCCCGATCCCCCGGCCCTGCAGGTCGGGGACGACCACCAGCCGCCCGACCAGGCACGTCGTCTCCACCAGCCGGCCGCGGACCGCGCCGACGAGCCGTCCGCCGTCCCGGGCGACGAGCACGGTGCCGGCCTCGACGGCCTGGCGGATCTGCTCGGCCGACTCCACCAGCGGCGGGATGAACGGGTCCCCGTAGAGCTGGGCCTCGCTCACGTACGCCGCGCGCTGCACGGTGAGGATCTCGCCCGCGTCCCCGGCCCTCGCCCGTTCGATCACCGCCATGGCGTCACCTTACGGGAAAAGCGGAAGGGCCCCGCCGGAGCGGGGCCCTTCCTCACGGATCCTCACGGAGCCGTCATGCCTGCGGCGTCAGCTCTGGCCGCCCGCGAGCTTCTCGCGCAGAGCCGCGAGAGCCTCGTCGGAGGCGAGGGCGCCACCCGCCGGAGCGGAGGAACCGCTCGAGGACGGGGTCTCGCCGGAGTAGGACGTGGGGGCCGCCTCGCCCGCCTCGGCCTCGGCCCGGCGGGCCTCCTCGATCTGCTTCTTGTGCGCCTCGAAGCGGGTCTGGGCCTCGGCGTACTGCCGCTCCCACTCCTCACGCTGCTTCTCGAAGCCCTCGAGCCACTCGCCGGTCTCCGAGTCGAAGCCCTCGGGGTAGACGTAGTTGCCCTGCTCGTCGTAGGTCGCCGCCATGCCGTACAGCGTGGGGTCGAACTCGACCTCGGTGCCGACGCCCTCGTTGGCCTGCTTGAGCGACAGGGAGATCCGGCGGCGGTCGAGGTCGATGTCGATGATCTTCACGAAGATCTCGTCGCCGACCTGGACGACCTGCTCGGGGATCTCCACGTGGCGCTCGGCCAGCTCGGAGATGTGGACCAGGCCCTCGATGCCCTCCTCGACCCGGACGAACGCGCCGAACGGCACCAGCTTGGTGACGCGGCCCGGCACGACCTGGCCGATCTGGTGGGTGCGGGCGAACTGCTGCCACGGGTCTTCCTGCGTCGCCTTGAGCGACAGGGAGACGCGCTCGCGCTCCATGTCCACGTCGAGAACCTCGACGGTGACCTCCTGGCCGACCTCGACGACCTCGGAGGGGTGGTCGATGTGCTTCCAGGAGAGCTCGGAGACGTGGACCAGACCGTCGACGCCGCCGAGGTCCACGAACGCACCGAAGTTGACGATCGAGGAGACGACGCCCTTGCGGACCTGACCCTTCTGCAGGGTGTTGAGGAACGTCTGGCGAACCTCGGACTGGGTCTGCTCCAGCCAGGCGCGGCGGGAGAGGACCACGTTGTTGCGGTTCTTGTCGAGCTCGATGATCTTCGCCTCGAGCTCGCGGCCGACGTACGGCTGCAGGTCGCGGACGCGGCGCATCTCGACCAGGGAGGCCGGCAGGAAGCCGCGCAGTCCGATGTCGAGGATGAGGCCGCCCTTGACGACCTCGATGACGGTGCCGGTGACGATGCCGTCCTCGTCCTTGATCTTCTCGATCGTGCCCCAGGCGCGCTCGTACTGGGCGCGCTTCTTGGACAGGATCAGACGGCCTTCCTTGTCCTCCTTCTGGAGAACCAGGGCCTCGACGTGCTCACCGACCTCGACGACGTCCGCCGGGTCGACATCGTGCTTGATCGAGAGCTCACGCGAGGGGATGACACCCTCGGTCTTGTAGCCGATGTCGAGCAAGACCTCGTCTCGATCGACCTTGACGACGGTGCCCTCGACGATGTCGCCGTCGTTGAAGTACTTGATGGTCTCGTCGATCGCGGCGAGGAAGGCCTCCTCGGAACCGATGTCGTTGACCGCTACCTGCGGGGTGGAGGTGGCCTCAGTGCTGCTCGTCATGTGTGGAATTGCTCCGAACGCGGACAGATGTCGATGTGGCGGACGCGCAGCAGGCCTGGTATCCGGTCAAGCCGAGTGATTTTCATCCGACGTGATCGAGCGCGAGCCCACTCCGTCCGAGGCGCACGCGAGCCCACAGCGCAGCGATCAGCATATGAGACCAGAGCAGCCTGGTCAATCCGGGAGGACCGCCCACCAGAAGGTGCGTAAAGACCGCAACGACGACAGGGGCGGCTAATACGCGTTGACCTGCCCGCTCCGCTTGGAGGTGATATTACCCCGAAGTTCCCGCGGGATGGAGATCCGTTCGGGATCCCCGTCGGCGGTGTAGCGCCGCTCGGGGTGCTTCGCGAGCCACTCCAGCCAGTACTGCGAGCACCACCGGCGGCACTCGCCCTTCTTGCCGTTGCTCTGGATGCGCTGGATGGAGCGCCAGTCGTAGTCCTTGGTGAACGGCGACTCCGACGGCTGGGCGCCGGCCAGGAAGACGCCCCTGAAGGAGAACTCCGTCCCGTCCCAGGAGCCCTTCTGCACGGTGGAGCGCCTGCGCGGCATCGCCCCGAACGGCAGCGCGAGCGTCTCGGAGGGGCCGGCGCCGAGCTCGGCGAGCATCCGCTCGGTCCGGACGAGCTGCTCGGCGACGCCCTGCTTCGACAGGCCCGGCAGGTAGGGGTGGCTCCAGGTGTGGTTGGCCACCTCGAAGCCGTGCGAGGTCAGCCACCGCACGGCGCGCTCCTGCTCGGCCCGCGTCCGGAGGCCGAACGGCTGCCGGTTGACCCAGAAGGTCGCGACCGGCCGGAAGTCCGGGTACTTCTTCGCGACCTGGTAGATGATCCCGACCGCGGTGTCCTTCACCGGCAGGCCGGACTCGTCCAGCGCGAAGTGGCTGGGATGGCCGTCGTCGAAGGTCAGCACGACCGGGTGCCTGCCGGCCGGGATGTCCATCCGCCCGGCGGCGAACTCCCGGGCGGTGACCGGCACGTAGCCCTCCCTGGCCAGCCTCTCCATCTCCTGGCGGACCTGGCCCGGGGTGCGGTCGATGGAGGCCCGCCGCTTCTTCACGATCCGGTGGTACATGATCACGGGGACCAGGCCCGCCTCGTTCGCCTTGACCTGCCGGGCGGACTCCGGGGTCGCGGCGACCGGCTCGGGCAGGTCCGCCGAGGGCAGCTCGTGCTCCGGCGACGGCGACGGCGGGACGGAGGGCTCACCCCCCTTGGCCGACCCCGCCTGGTGGGCGGGGGCCGGCGGCGCGGGCTCGGGGTCCGACAGCTGGAGCACTCCGGTGGCGACGACCACGACCACCGCGTTGGCGAGCATGATGATCCGCGTGAGGAGGGGGATTTGAGTCCGCACAGAACTCCCGTGCCCGTCGAGGTTTCGGCCTGGCTTGTCCAACCCTAGAACAGACTTGGACAAGCCGGGACACACTCCACGGAAGGGAGCAGGGATCGCCGGTCAGCCGCCGCGGGCCGGCGGGCGCCCCGCAGCCCACCGCGGACGACCCGCCGCCGGTGCGGCCGTCAGCGGGACCGGCGGTGGGATCGATGGCGGGACCGGCGGGGCCGGCCGTCAGTGGCCGGCGTCCTGCCAGGTGCGGCCGGCGCCCACCGAGACCTCCAGCGGGACGCGCAGCTCGTAGGCGGCGTTCATCCGCGCGCGGACCAGCTCGCGCAGCGGCTCGAGCTCGCCCGGCGCCGCCTCGAAGACGAGCTCGTCGTGGACCTGGAGCAGCATCCGCGAGGCCAGGCCGGACTCGCGGAGCCCCTCCCGCACCCGCAGCATGGCGATCTTGATGATGTCGGCGGCCGAACCCTGGATCGGCGCGTTGAGCGCCATCCGCTCGGCCATCTCGCGGCGCTGCCGGTTGTCGCTGTTGAGGTCGGGCAGGTAGCGGCGGCGGCCCAGGATGGTCTCGGTGTAGCCGTCCTGCCGGGCGCGGGCGACGATCGCGTTGAGGAAGTCGCGGACGCCGCCGAACTCCTCGAAGTAGCCCTCCTTGAGGGTCCGGGCCTCGGCCACCGGGATGTTGAGCTGCGCCGACAGGCCGAAGTCGGACAGTCCGTAGGCCAGGCCGTAGTTCATCGCCTTGATCTTGGCGCGCATCTCGCCGGTCACCTCGCCCGGCTCGACCCCGAAGACCCGCGCGGCCGTCGCCTGGTGGAAGTCGTGGCCGGACTCGAACGCGGAGATCAGCGCCTCGTCGCCGGACAGGTGCGCCATGATGCGCAGCTCGATCTGGCTGTAGTCGGCGGTCAGCAGCGTCTCGTAACCGGAGCCGACCATGAAGCCCTGCCGGATCCGGCGGCCCTCGGCGGTGCGGATGGGGATGTTCTGCAGGTTGGGCTTCTCCGAGCTGAGCCGTCCGGTCGCCGCCACCGTCTGCCGGAACGTCGTGTGGATCCGGCCGTCGTCGGCGACCTCCTTGATCAGGCCTTCGACGGTGACCCTGAGCTTCTCCTGGTCGCGGTGGCGCAGCATGATCGTCGGCAGCTCGTGCTCGGTCTGCGTGGCCAGCCAGGCCAGCTGGTCGGCGTCGGTGCTGTAGCCCGTCTTGATCTTCTTGGTCTTGGGCAGCCCCAGCTTGACGAAGAGGATCTCCTGCAGCTGCTTGGGCGAGCCCAGGTTGAACTGCTCCCCCACCGCGGCGTGCGCGGCCTCGACCGCCTGCTTCACCGCGGCCCGGAACTCCGCCTCCAGGGCGTCGAGGTGGTCGCGGTCGGCGGCGATGCCCGTCCGCTCCATCTCGGCCAGCACGGTCACCAGCGGCAGCTCCACCTCCCTCAGCAGCCGGACGCCCCCGCGCGGCTCCAGGAACGCCTCCAGCGCCTCGGCGAGGTCGCGGACGGCCAGGGCCTTCAGCGCCAGGTCCCGCCTCTCGTCGGCCTCCTGGTCGTCGAAGAGGGAGGCCTGGCCGTCGGGCGGGGTCGCACCGCGCAGCTCCCGGCCGAGGTAGACCCTGACCAGGTCCTCCAGGACGAACGAGCGCTGCCCCGGCGCCGCCAGGTAGGCCGCCAGCGCCGTGTCGCAGGACAGCCCGCGCAGGTCCATGCCCTGCGCCCAGAGCCCCAGCATCGGGCCCTTGGCGTCGTGCACGGCCTTGGCCCTCGCCTCGTCGCCCAGCCAGGCGCGCAGCGCCGCCTCGTCGGCCTCGGTCAGCGCCGCCGGGTCGACGAACGCCACCGCGGCTCCCCCGCCGGCCCCTCCCGCGGCGGGCCCGGCGATTGCGATGCCGTCGACGCGGCCGGCGCCTCTGCCGTACTCCCCGGTGAAGGCCAGGCCCGCCCGGCCCTCCGGCAGCGCCGCCAGCCACCCGGCCACCTCGTCGGCCCCGAGGGAGACGACCTCGGCCTCGAACCCGTCGCCCCCGCCGGCGGCCTCGGGCTCGGCCGAGCCGAGGGTCTTGAAGAGCCGGTCGCGGATCTCGCCCCGGAACTCCAGCGCGTCGAGGATCTTGTCGACCTCGCCGCGGTCCCACTGGCCGACCCTGAGCCCGGAGACCTCGTGCTCCAGCGGCACGTCGCGCACCAGCTGGGTGAGGCGGCGGTTCATCAGCACCTGGTCCAGGTGCTCGCGGAGCTTGTCGCCCACCTTGCCCTTGACCTCGTCGACCCGGTTGACCAGCTCCTCCAGGGAGCCGAACTCGCGGATCCACTTGGCGGCGGTCTTCTCGCCCACGCCGGGGATGTTGAGCAGGTTGTCGCTGACGTCGCCCCGGATGGCGGCGAAGTCGGGGTACTGGACCGGGGTGAGGCCGTACTTCTCGACGACGGCCTCGGGTGTGAAGCGCGTCATGTTGCTGATCCCGACCCGGGTCATCAGCACCGTGATCCGCTCGTCGACGAGCTGCAGCGCGTCGCGGTCGCCGGTGACGACCAGCACCTGCATGTCCTGGGCGGCGGCCCGGGTGGCGAGCGTGGCGATCAGGTCGTCGGCCTCGTAGCCCGGCAGCGACAGGTGCGGCACGCGCAGCGCGTCGAGCATCTCGTGGATCAGGCTCATCTGGCTGCGGAAGCTGTCGGGGCTGGCGCTGCGGGTGGCCTTGTAGCCTTCGTACTCCTCGTGCCGGAAGGTGGGCTCCGACCGGTCGAAGCAGACCGCCACGTGGGTCGGCCGCTCGTCGCGGAGCACGTTGACCAGCATCGAGGTGAACCCGTAGATCGCGTTCGTCTTCTGCCCGGTCGAGGTGGAGAAGTTCTCCTCGGGCAGCGCGTAGAACGCCCGGTAGGCCAGGGAGTGGCCATCGAGCAGCAGCAGGCACGGGCGAGCAGGGGTCGATTCACTCTTCGGCACGGCAGAAGCCTAGTCTCCTGGTGCGACAGAAAACCCGACCCGCGCGACAGGAGACCTCCCTTGACCGTCACCGGCCCCGCCGAGCCGCCCCCGATCGAGACGATGAACGGCATGCACGTGGACACCCTCGTCGAGCGCATGGGCATCGAGATCCTGGAGGCGAGCGCCGAGCGCGTCGTCGGAACGATGCCCGTCGAGGGCAACACCCAGCCGTACGGCCTGCTGCACGGCGGCGCGTCCTGTGTGCTCGCCGAGACGCTCGGCTCCGTCGGCTCGGCCCTCCACGCCGGCCCCGGCCGCATCGCCGTCGGCATCGAGATCAACGCCACCCATCACCGGTCGGCCACCTCCGGCCTGGTCACCGGCGTGGCCACCCGCCTGCACGGCGGGCGGACGGTCGCCGCCTACGAGATCGTGATCACCGACGAGCAGGGCCGGCGCGTCTGCACCTCCCGCCTCACCTGCATGCTCCGCGACGCCTGAGCGCCGGGCGCCCGAAGGTCAAGACACGCGTCCGGGCCCCGGGCATCGCCGCATATCTTTGCGCGCCCGGCTCCGATGGCGTTACGGTGGGTGACATCGACGCCCGCGGGGAGGCTGAGTAGAAAACGTGCGGAGTCGGGGAAGCTCCACACGGCGCCAAAGGCCTCCTCGCGGGCTCGTTCCTTCTCCGGGCCGCCCCCGCCCGCACCCTTCCCGTCCTCCCTCCGCTCCCGTCCGCCGCGGACGGGCCGTACGGGCACGGCGGCACGGACGGGCCGCGGAGCCTCCCGCGAGGTCCGGAGACCGGGGGGCTACGTGATCGTCGCATGCCCGGGCACGAGCGCCGCGGCGCCTCCCACGAGGGTCCGGAGACGCCTGCGGCCCGCGCTCCCGGAAGGAAGCACGGGCCGCTCGTCCACGCCGCCCGGGGCGGTCAGACGTCGGTGTGCGTGGGGTCCAGCACGCGGCGCAGGAACGACTTGGTCCGCTCCTCCCGCGGCGCGCCGATGACCTGCTCGGCGGGCCCGTCCTCGACGATGACGCCGCCGTCCATGAAGACCACCCGGTCGGCCACGTCCCGGGCGAAGGCCATCTCGTGGGTGACGACCAGCATGGTCATGCCCTCCTCGGCCAGCTTGCGCATGACCGTGAGCACGTCGCCGACCAGCTCCGGGTCGAGCGCCGAGGTGGGCTCGTCGAAGAGCATCAGCGCCGGGCTCATGGCCAGCGCGCGGGCGATCGCCACCCGCTGCTGCTGGCCGCCGGAGAGCTGGGCCGGGTAGGAGTCGCGCTTGTCCGCGACGCCCACCTTCTCCAGGTTCTCCATGGCGATCCGCTCCGCCTCCGCCCGGCCGCGCTTCAGCACCCGGCGCTGGGCGATCATGACGTTCTCCAGGACCGTCATGTGCGGGAACAGGTTGAACTGCTGGAAGACCATGCCGACCCGGCGCCGGGCGGCGTCGAGGTCGGCGTCCGGGTCGGTCAGGTCGACGCCCTCTACGACGACCCTGCCCGAGGTCGGCTGCTCCAGCAGGTTGACGCAGCGCAGCAGCGTCGACTTGCCCGAGCCGGAGGGGCCGATGACGCAGACCACCTGGCCGGCGTCGACGGTGAAGTCGATGCCCTTGAGGACCTCGAGCTTCCCGAACCGCTTGTGCAGGTCACGGATCTCGACCGCGTGGCTCACCGGGGTCACCGTCCCTTCCCCTGACGCCGCTCCAGCCGGGTCGCGAGGTAGCCCAGCGGGATCGTGACGAGCAGGTAGGTCACGCCGACGACCAGGATGGGCGTGGCGTTCGCGTGCGTGGAGGCCAGATCGTTGCCGAACTTCGTCAGCTCCACGTACTCGCCGGACACGCCGAGGAACAGCACCAGCGACGAGTCCTTGAGCAGGGCCACGAACTGGTTGGTCGTCGGCGGGATCACGATGCGCACGGCCTGCGGGATGACGATGCTCAGCATCGCCCGGCCGTGCGACATGCCCAGCGAGCGGGCCGCCTCCATCTGCCCCTTGGGCACCGCCTGCAGGCCCGCGCGGAGCGTCTCGGCCATGTAGGCCGAGCCGACCACGGTCAGGCCCAGGATGCCCTGGCCGTACAGGCCGCCGGGCACCTCGAAGCCGGGCAGCGCCAGCGGCAGGAAGAGGATCATCAGGAAGATCAGCAGCGCCGGCAGGCCGCGGAAGATCTCAATGTAGACCAGGGAGATCCACCGGTACGGCCCGACGGGCGAGAGCCGCATCAGGGCCAGCAGCAGGCCGAACAGGAACGCGAAGACGAACCCGCCGACCGAGTAGATGAGCGTGTTCTTCAGCGCGACCGTGAACAGCTCCGGAAGCGTCTCCTGCGCCACTTCCGGCTTGGCGAAGTTCTGCGCGAGACTCGCCCAGTCGGTGAACCAGACGAGCGCGGCGGCCGCGACGACCAGGAGGGCGTACTGCACGGCCCGGCTGATGCGCTGCTTCTTGCGGGGGCTGAGGCGGGCCCTGCCGGGAGTGGTCCCGGCGGGGCCCGAGGGCTCAGCCTTCGTTGGCTGGTCGGTCATGGATCAGCCGAGCTCTCCGGGCTTCTTGCCGAACCACTTGACGTAGATCTGCTCGTAGGTGCCGTCGGCCTTGGCCTCGGTGATCGCGTCGTTGACCGCCTTGAGCACGACCGGGTCGGCGCCCTTCTTCAGGCCGACGCCGTACTGCTCGCCGGTGTCCAGGCTGGCGACCAGCTCGAACTTCTCGGCGACCTCGGGCTTCTTCAGCCAGGTGAGCACGACCGGCAGGTCCTGGATGATCACGTCGACCTGGCCGGACTGCAGGCCCAGGAGCTCCTTGGGCGAGTCGGCGAACTCACGCGGGTCGAAGCCGTTCTTCTTGGCGTGGTCCAGGCCGGTGGTGGAGGCCTGGGCGCCGAGCTTGAGGTTCTTGGCCTTGACGTCCTCCAGGGAGGTCACGCCGGTGCCCTTCTTGGCCAGCAGCGCCTGGGTGGCGTCGAAGTAGGGCACGGAGAAGTCGATGTTCGCCTTGCGCTCCTCCGTGATGGTCATGCCCGCGGCGGCGACGTCGCACTTGCCGGCGGCCATGGCGGCGCCGCTCTTGATGACGGCGAAGTCGATGTCGACGATCTCCTGCGTCACGCCGAGCTTCTTGGCGGCCAGGTCGACGATGTCGACGTCGAAGCCGACGACCTTGCCGCCCTCCTTGAACTGGAAGGGCTCGTACGGCAGGTTCGTGCAGGTGGTCAGCTTGCCGGGGGTGACCAGCTTGGCGCCGCCGGCGGCGGCGCTGGACGAGGCACCCTCGCTCGGGCTCGCGGTGGTGCTCTCGCCCCCGCCGCAGGCCGCCAGGCCGAGCACGCCGGCGACGACCATGGCGCCCGCCGCGAGTGTCCGGCGGGGAATGAAACTCAGGCCCATGACGGCCTCCTTCTCGGTCAACGTCGCTTTCCGCATGGATACCTCAATGCCGGTGATGCTGCCTCACCCGCACGGCGAGGCAGGTCACCGCTGTGACACGATTCGGACAATAAGCGCGATCATATGTATGAATCCGCCCGCCGATCTGGCGTGACCCCCGTGCGGAATCTAGCGTGATCCGCATGCAGCGCCGCATCATGCCCGTCGCCGCCGCACTCATCGTCATGTCATTGGCCGGCTGCTCAGGTGACGCCGGAACGCCGGCCGCCACCCCCACTCCCCCGTACGACCTCGCGCCCCGGCCGGTGCGCGACTTCGAGGTGCCCGTCAGGGCCTCGCCCGCCGCGGTCGGCAAACTCAAGATCACTCCGATCGGGCTCCGCACCGGCATGTGCTGCGTCGTGGGCACCCACGCCGAGTGGCCCGCCAAGGGAGAGTACGTCCACGTGCGCGTGCAGATACAGAACATCGACCGGGACCGGCAGAAGTTCGACGCCCTCGAGCAGTTCCTGGTCACGTCGGACGGCCGGGCCCACCGGGTCGACGTCAACGCGATGAACATCAAGCGCCAGGACCACCGGGTCACCCTGGGCGCGGGCAACGTGCTGGAGATGGACCTGATCTACGACGTCCCCAAGGGCACGGCCGTCAAGGCGATCCGGTTCACCGGCACGGTCACCACCGCCATCGGCGGCCTCAAGGTGGACACCCAGCGCCAGGACGTCCCCCTGCCGCCCACCTCCCGCTGAAACCCGTTCCTCTGAGCTCTCGGGAGCAGACCTCACCCTGCGGCGAGCGCCCGCACCTCCTCGGCCTCGGGCGATCCGAGATCTGCCAGCACCGCCAGGGCCTCGTTCCAGCACCGCCGGGCGGAGCCGGCGTCACCGGCGCTCCGGTAGATTTCCCCGAGCAATCTCAGGGCACGGCCTCTGCCGTAGTGATCGGAGGTGTCGTTGAAGATGTCGAGAGCTTTGGTGAGCGCGGCGATCGCGTTCGGGACATCGCCCGCGGCCAGATGCGTCTCCCCGATCTCTCGGAGAAGGTTCGCCGCACGCGTCACATATCCGACTCGATTCGCGATCTCGATTGCCTCCTCGAGGGCCGCGAGCGACTCGCCGAACCGGCAGGCCGCGCGGTGGGTGGTGGCCAGGTCGTCCAGCGCGTCGATCCTGCCGGGGTTGTCGCCGAGTTCCCGGCAGATCTCCACCGCCGCGGCATTGCACGCGCCCGCCCTGTCATAACGCCCCGCCTCCCGGTGAGCGGCCGCGAGGTTGGACAGGGCGTACCCCTGCGCCAACCGGTCGCCGATCCGCTCCGCCATCGCCAGAGCCGCCTCGTACTGGTGAACGGCCTCATCCACGGAACCGCTCAGGTGGTGGGCGACTCCCAGGTTGATACGTCCCCGCACCTCCCCCTTCGGTTCCCCGATCTCCTGCCGGACCCCGAGGCACTCCCTGGCGTAGGCCAGCGCCGCGGCGAGGTCCCCCCGCTCCCTCCTGAGCTTGCCGAGCTCGTCCAGAGTGTCCGCCACCAGCGCGGTGTTCCCCCGACGCCGCCCGACCGGCAGCACGGCGTCGTTGACACGGGCCCATTCGTCGGTGGAGCCGCGGAATCTGAACAGCCACGTCAACGCGCGGGTCGTCTCGGCGGCCGACTCCTCGCACTCCGGCCACCGCAGGCCGGCCCTGATCGCCGCGAGCAGATTCGCGCGCTCGGTGTCGAACCATCCGAGAGCGTCCTCGGCTCCCGCGAACGGCCGCGGCGAGGAGGCTGCCGCGGAGTGCTCCTCTGTCAGTACCCGTACCGCCTGCTCGGCCAGGAAACGATACTCGCCGAGCAAGCGGCTGACAGCCGGGACGAACTCTCTCGGCGCCTCGGCCTCGGCCCTGTGAGCCGCGTACAACCGCACGAGGTCATGCATCCGGTACCGGCCCGGCTGGTACGGCTCGAGAAGCTGTGTCCGGACCAGGTGGAGCAGGGCCGTCTCCGCGGCGGCGGGGGTGGTGCCCAGCAGCGCGGCCGCGCTCGCGACGGTTATGTCCGGCCCATCGAGCAGTCCCAGGAGACGGAACGCCCGAGCCGCCTCCGGCCGGTTTCCGAGCAGATCGTAGCTCAGTTCGAAACTCGAGCTCACCGACAGATCGTCCAGTTCGAGCTCCGCCAGCCGGCGTCGATGATCGGCGAGACGCTCGGCGAGCACGGAGAGGGACGAACCCATCAGGCTTTCAGCACGGGCTCCCGCGATCCGGAGCGCGAGGGGGAGGCGATCGCAGAGCCTGGCCACCTCTGCCGCCGCGATCTCCGCGTCCTTCCCACCACCTCGGCCGTTCACCATCCCGCCGAGGAACTCGACCGCCTCGTCTTCGGTGAACGGCCCGAGACGGAGACGGCGCGTGACCGGCAACGTGGCCAGGGAGTTCCTCCCGGTGATGACGGTCGCGCAGGAGGGCCCCGCCGCCAGCAGGGGCTTCACTTGGAGGATGTCGACGGCGTTGTCCAGCACGACGAGGACCCGGCGGCGCGCCAGGACACTACGGTAGAGAGCGGCTCGTTCCGCTTCGGAGGCCGGCATCGGCCGGGTGTGCCCGAGCGCGTGGAGGAAACTTGCGAGCACGTCGGCCGGGCGTTCGGGTGTCCGCTGAGCCCCCCCGAGATCGACGTAGAGCTGGCCGTCCGGGTACCGCTCCCGCAATCGGTGCGCGACGTGTACGGCGAGCACCGTCTTCCCCACGCCTGCCGGTCCGACGATGAGCAGGACAGCGGATTCGGCACTCGCCGCCTCGACCAGTTCGGCCACCGCGTCGCCCCGCCCGGTGAAGTCAGCGACATCGGCGGGCAGTTGGGCGGGCTTCAGGGCGTCTTCCCCGTCACCTGTAGGCGATGCAGTGGGCCGCGCCACGGAACCTTCAAGGATTTCGTGGTGCAGTCGCTGCAGTTCCGTCCCCGGCTCGATGCCGAGTTCCTCGACCAGGCATCGCCGGGCCCGGGCATAGGCCGCGACCGCCTCGCCCCTGCGCCCCGCCCGCCACAGCACCGTCATCAGAGAGCACCACAGCGACTCGGAAAGAGGGTACTCGCACACCAGGCGTTCGAGTTCCGGTACCAGTTCGCCGCCGCAGCCGAGCTCCAGCTCGCCCCGGACATACCTCTCCAGAGCGGTCAGTCTCATCGACTCGTACCGGGTCCGCTCATCGATCACCCGCTGCACGTCGATGTCGGCGAGAAGCGGTCCGCGCCACTCGTTCAGGGCAGCCTGCAGGTACGAGACGGACCGGTGCGCGTCACGGGTGGCGGAGGCCGCGGCGACACCCTGATCGAAGCGGTCGACGTCCCGGCTCCCGGGCTCGACGGTCAGCCGGTAGCTGTCACCGTCCCTTCGCAGGGCGACGCCCGCAATGTCGCTGAGCGCCTTGCGGAGCCGGTACACGTAGGACTGCAGGCTCTCTCGCGCCGCCGAGGGCGGGCACCCGTTCCATAGATCGTCGATCAGCCGTTCCTCGGCCACCAGTTGGTTGGCGTCCAGCAGCAGCAGCGCCAGCAGAGCCCGCTGTTTCGGAGCGGTTATGCGGACCGGCTGGCCGTTCCCGTAGATCTCCAACGGGCCCAGCATCCGGAAATCCACCAGGTTTCCCGTGCCCGCTCCGCGGGCGGCACCCATGTCCGAATATCGCTCCATTCAGACGCCCGCACCTGCCGTTCATCCTTCGAGTAGGGCAACAAAGGAAAACATTCCATAAACGATCATGGTTCACAAGTCACCGGCGATCCGGTGCCCGTCCTTCCTCCGCCGGCGGCATGAACCGGACGCCAGCAATGCACCAGCGGCGCGCCAGCGGTGACGGCGATGATGACGCCTGCCTGCGGCCGAGCAGGCGATCACGATCCGGAAGCCGGTTGGACGCCGGTCCCGGGAAGCGTCAAACGGAGGCTGAATGGAATTCCGTATCCTGGGTGCCCTGGAGGCGGTACACGAGGGCGAGGTCGTCCCTCTCGGTGGGGCACGGCGGCACGCCTTGCTGGCCTCTCTGCTGCTGCGGGCGAACGACGTGGTCAGCGTCGGCCACCTCGCCGAGTCAATCTGGGAGCGGCCGCCCGCCTCCATGCGCTCCAACGTCCGCACCCACATCGCAGGGTTGCGCCGCACACTCGCTCCGGCAGGTGTACGGCTGACGACGGAGCCGTCGGGCTACCGCCTGAGCATCGAGAACCACAACCTGGACCTTCACCGGTTCGAGAGGACAGCCACGCGCGGCACAGAGCTCATGGACAGGGGCGAGTTCGAGGCCGCAGCGGACCTACTCGGTACCGCACTGCGGATCTGGCGCGGCACGCCCTTCGAGGGGCAACCGCTCGGGCCGCTGCTCCAGGCGGAGGCCGTCCGGCTGGAGGAGCGACGCCTGGCAGTGGCCGAGAAATGGCTCACCGCGCAGCGTGCATGCGGCGCGCACGGCGACGCCGTGGGTGAGCTACGGCGCCTTGTCATCGCCCATCCCTTCAGGGAGAGCCTGTGGCTGCATCTGATGACGTCACTGCACGAGGCTGGGCGCACGGCCGAGGCTCTCCGCGCCTACCATGAGGCGCGCTCCCTGCTCCAGAACCAACTGGGGATCGACCCATGCCTCGATCTTCAGGGAGCCCACCAGCAGATCCTGCACGGACGGGCGGCCGTCCTGCCGCTGAATCGGCACTCAGAGAGCCGACCCGCTCCGGTCCCGTAATCGGCGTACCACGGCAGACCGGCGCCCGGTCGCACGGGAGGCGCGGAGAGCGCAGCAGTCGGCACGTCCCGGGGAACGGCGGGCACCGGTGGATCCCGCACCCAGGAGCCGGGTGATCCAAGCCGCTCGGAACGACACCGCGGCCTGTGCCCGCCGTGTGCGTTCCCTGTGCACACAGGTGCACATCATGACTCCACACCGGACTTCCGGTGAATTTCCCTCGAAAAGGAGAGGTACATGGGTCTGGTCAACCGGCTGAGTGACGCCCTGCTCTCAGCGATCCTGCCCGAGCAGAAGGCCCAGGCAAGCGGGTGCATCCAGTGCGCTGGGGCTCACTACATGTTCTGCTGGGCGGAGATCGACCGCAACGGCGTGAGGACCAAGTGCAGCTCCTGCGGCAGCTGCTGAACCCGGTAACGCCGTAGAAAACCCCGCCGGAGGCGTCCCGCTCCCGTAACCGCTTCGTCGCGGGATACGGACGCCTCCGGCTCAGAAACCGATCCCGCTCAACTCACCAGGAATCTCTTATGGCGATATTGGTGGCCGCCGTCTCGCTCATCGGGGCCCTCTGCCTCCTCAACCTCTTGCTGGCGATCGGAATCATCCGCAGGTTGCGCGGGCAGTCCGGTCCTCCACCGAGTGCCGAACTGCCACCCGCGAAGATCGTCCCGGTCGGCTCCACCCCCGCCCCCTTCGCGGTGAAATTGACGAACGGCGACACGTTCTCCTCCGATGACCTCCGAGAGTGGACCATCGTGGCCTTCTTCTCGGACACATGTCCGGCATGCAAAGAAGGACTTCCCGCCTTCAGCAGAATGGCGAAGACGCTCCACCGCGACGATCAGACGATCGTCAGCGTCGTCGTTGGTGAAGACGAGACCTCCGCAGACCTCGTGAGAGCCCTGGAGACGGTGGGAGCCGTCGCGGTCGAACCGCTCGACGGGCCTCTGGCCAGAGCGTTCCAGGCCCAGCAGTTCCCCTCTCTCTGCCTCCTCAACGCATCGGGCACCGTCGTCGCCACTGGATGGGATCTCGACTCGCTGCTGAAGCCGCGGCCGGAGGACATCCGGTTACCGGTATAGCGGAACGGCGAAATCACCCCATAGGAAAAATCGTGACTTCCTGGATGCTTCTAACAGTGGGCTGCGCGGTTCTCATTCTTCTCTTCCTCTCGGCCCGCCTCCTGCGACGGGAATTCCGCGTGGTAACCGTTTTCGGAGAGAGCATGGTGCCGTCCCTGGCCAACGGTGAGAGAGTCCTGATACGCCGCTGCGGGGTTTCGGGACTCTCACGGGGGGACATCGTGGTGCTCCACGCCGACCGGCCCCTCGGCTGGCCGAAAGGACGCCCCGTCCTCCTCGGAGAGGGGGTCGTCATACCGCTGATAAAACGGGTCGTCGCGCTTCCGGGAGAGCGCATACCCGAGGACTTGGACGCGGCTCCCGGCGTGTTCTCCGGTCCTGTCGTCCCACCGGACAGCGTGGTGGTGGTCGGCGACAACGCGAGGGTGAGCCGGGACTCCCGCCAGTACGGCCATCTCCCCGCTGAATGGGTCACCGGCAAGATGATCCGCAAGCTGAGCAGCAAGGAGGACCGTGCGATCGCCGACTGAGCGTACGGGCACTCGCAGATCCGCGCTGACCGGCATCGCGCCGGCCCTGGCACTCGCCTTTCAAGCGGCCCCGGGCACGGTGTCGCTGCTTGTCCTGACCGCCCTCGCGTCGTCCTCCGCCCCCGTGGCCGTCGCATGGCTGACCAAGCTCGTGCTGGACCGCATCACCGTGGTCGACAGCGATCTGTTCGCGATCGCCGGTTGTCTGGCCGCCCTGGGTCTCGTGATGGGGACACTGCCCGACGCCGTACGGTACCTGCACGGTGAACTGGACCGAGCGACCGGTCTGCTCGCCAGGGATCGCCTCTTCAGCGCGGTCAACCGGCTCCCCGGTCTGGCGCGCTTCGAGGATCCGGCGTTCCTGGACAGACTCCGCCTGGCCGGACAGAGCGGTGGGATCACTCCGAGCCAGGTCGTCCAGGGCGGCCTGGCATTGGGCGGCGGAGCCCTCACGATCGGCGGATTCCTCGGCTCCCTGACCGTGATCAACCCAGTCATGGCGGCAATGGTGCTGCTCAGCGCGATTCCCGCGTTGGCGGCAGAGATCGCGCTGTCGCGCAGACGTGCCGCGATGATGTGGAGAATCGGTCCCGCGGAACGCCGGGAGCTCTTCTACAGTCAGTTGCTCTTCGGCCTGGAGGCCGTCAAGGAGGTGCGGCTGTTCGGCCTCGCCGGTTTTCTGCACGGACGCATGCTCACCGAACGGATCAGAACCGATGGGGAACGCCGTCGGATGGACCGCCGCGAACTCCGCGTGCAGATCATCCTCGGGACGGTCTCGGCCGGGGTTG
The DNA here is from genome assembly GCF_042650625.1 of Planomonospora corallina. Taxonomy (NCBI): domain Bacteria; kingdom Bacillati; phylum Actinomycetota; class Actinomycetes; order Streptosporangiales; family Streptosporangiaceae; genus Planomonospora; species Planomonospora corallina. Next base: position 803,125 of record NZ_JBHSBM010000017.1, on the reverse strand, counting down.
CGGGTGGAGGACTGATCTGGGTCATCGCCTCGGCCGGCGCCAGGAACCTGAGCATCGGGGACGTGTCGATGTTCATCGCCTCCATGGCCGGGGTGCAGAACAGTCTGGGCAGCCTCGTGGGACACATCGCCACCGCTCACCAGCAGCTCCTGCTCTTCCAGCACTTCCGGGAGATCGAGGCGGTGGAACCGGACATCCCCGTGGTCCGGCAGCCAGCTCCCCTGGGACCGCTGGGAAAGGGAATCGAGTTCCGCGACGTCTGGTTCCGCTACAGTCCCGCGCATCCATGGACGTTGCGCGGCGCGAGCTTCACCATCCCCTTCGGACAGACCGTGGGGCTCGTCGGTCGCAACGGCTCCGGGAAGAGCACCCTCGTGAAGCTGCTGTGCCGTTTCTACGATCCCGAACGCGGCAGCATCACCTGGGACGGAATCGATCTCCGGGAGACCGACCCCGCCGAGCTGCGGGACCGGATCAGCGCCGTGTTCCAGGACTTCATGGTCTACGAGCTCTCCGCCGCGGAGAACATCGGGGTGGGATCCGTCTCCTCCCTGGATGACCGGGGCCTGATCAAGGAAGCCGCCTCCCACGCGGGCGTGCACGATGAGCTCCTCGCGTTACCGCGCGGATACGACACCTTACTGACAAGGATCTTCTTCGACGGGGAGGACACCACGAGCCCGATGTCAGGCGTCTTCCTCTCCGGCGGGCAGTCGCAGCGGGTGGCTGTGGCGCGTGGAGTGTTCCGGGGTGACCGTGACCTGCTGATCCTCGACGAACCCAGCTCCGGCCTGGACGCCGAGGCGGAGCACGAGATCCACTCACGTCTGAAGGAGCATCGCGCAGGAAGGACGAGCCTGCTGATATCCCACCGTCTGGGAGCGGTCCGGGACGCCGACAGCCTGGTCGTGCTGGACGGAGGCCGTGTCGTGGAACAGGGCTCGCACGAGAGCCTGATCAGGCAGGGCGGAGTGTACGCCCGGCTGTTCGGCCTCCAGGCATCCGGATACCGCGAAGAGGGATGACGGGCGCAAGCTTCGTTGGGAACAGGACGGTGGTACATCGATGGAATACGTGGCGATCGCCTGCGGGGCCCTGCTCTCGACGGTCTTCGGCGTCTCCGGGGCCGGGAAGATCCGCCGGCCGGTGGAGTTCGCCGCCTCGGTCGGAGCACTCCGACTGCTGCCCCCGCGCGCCTCCGGTCTTGCCGCTTCCCTGCTCACAGCAGCGGAGTTGCTGGTGGCGGTCCTTCTCCCGGTATCGCTCCTCCTCAGCGCAGAGGTCGCGCTCGCCGGGTTCGCCGGTAGTGCCGCGCTCTCCGCCCTGTTCTGCGCGGTCATCGTGATCACGCTGAAGCGCGGCATCCGGGCCACGTGCAACTGCTTCGGGCGGGCAGCAGCGGAGTACTCGACTCGTCATGTGGTCCGCAACGCCGCACTCGTCCTCATCGCACTGGGCGGTGCAGGGTCCTCCCTCGCAGCCGGCCCCGTCCACACGCCGGCCACGATCCTCGCCATCGCCGTTGGACTGGTTCTCGGCATTCTCGTGGTCGCCATGGACGACCTGGTGGCCCTGTTCCACGGGTGAGCCGGTCCGGAATCCCCGTCGCTCCGGCTGATCGGACGTCACCTCCGGGCGCGGTCTGCCCTGCACCCATCCGGCGGGCACGTCGCCCCTCCGACACGGTGGCGTTGGAGGGGCGACGTGCCGCAGCGGAGGGAGGACCCGGCCACCGCGCCGGTCCTCCCTCCGTGCCGCTCAGTGCTCGAGCCCCGCCCCCAGGTAGGCGGCCTGGACCGCGGGGTCGTTGAGGAGCTCCGCGGCCGGAGCGCTCTTCACGATCCTGCCGGTCTCCAGGATGTAGGCCCGGTCCGCGATCTGCAGCGCCTGCGCGGCGTTCTGCTCGATCAGCAGCACCGTCGTGCCGCGCTCGTTGATCTTCTTGATGATCTCGAAGATCTGCGCCACGATCATCGGTGCCAGTCCCATGGACGGCTCGTCCAGCAGCAGGACCTTCGGCTTCGTCATCAGCGCCCGGCCGATGGCGACCATCTGCTGCTCACCGCCCGACATCGTGCCGCCCAGCTGGGTGCGGCGCTCGGCCAGGCGGGGGAACAGCTCGTACACCTCGGCGAGGTCCGCGCCGAAGTCGCCCTTGCGGGCGTACGCGCCCATGAGCAGGTTCTCGTGCACGGTCATGCCCGGGAACACGCCGCGCCCCTCGGGAGCCTGGCCGATGCCCGCGATCACCCGCTTGTGCCCGGGCATCTTGGAGATGTCCTGGCCGTCGAAGACGATGTTCCCCGACGTCAGCGGCCGCACCCCGGAGATCGTGCGCAGCGTCGTCGTCTTGCCCGCGCCGTTGGCGCCGATCAGCGTGACGATCTCTCCCTGGTCGACCCCGATCGAGACGCCGTGGAGCGCCTGGATCTTTCCGTAGTGGACGTTGATGTCCTTGACCTCAAGAAGCATCTGCGGGAGCCCCCAAGTACGCCTCGATGACCTTCGGGTCCCGCTGCACGTCGGCGGGGAGACCCTCGGCGATCTTCTGTCCGAAGTCGACCACCGCGACGCGGTCGCTGATGCCCATCACCAGGCTCATGTCGTGCTCGATGAGCAGGACCGTACGGCCGGCGTCCCGGATCTTGCGGATCAGTCCCTGGAGCGCGACCTTCTCCGCCGGGTTCATGCCGGCCGCCGGCTCGTCCAGGAGCAGCAGCTTCGGGTTGGTCGCCAGCGCCCGCGCGATCTCCAGGCGGCGCTGGTCACCGTACGGCAGGTTCTTCGCGAACTCGTGGGAGCGCCCCGAGATGCCGACGAAGTCCAGCAGTTCCTCGGCCAGCGCGCGGCCGGCGCGCTCCTCGCGCCGGTACAGCGGAAGGCCGAGGCCCGCGCTGATCGCGCCCGCCCTGTGGTGCGCGTCCGCGCCCACCATGACGTTCTCCAGCGCCGACATGTTGTGGAACAGCCGGATGTTCTGGAACGTGCGGGCGATGCCCCGCTTTGTGATCTTGAAGCGCTTCGTCCCGTCGATCCGGGTGCCGTCGAAGAGCACCTGACCGCTCGTCGGCCGGTAGACGCCGGTGATCACGTTGAAGACCGTCGTCTTGCCCGCGCCGTTCGGGCCGATCAGCGCGAAGATCTCACCCTCGCGCACGGTCAGCTCGATCTCCCGCAGGGCGGTCACGCCGCCGAACTGCATCAGGACCTTGTCGAGCTTGAGGAGTTCCCTGGCCTCGCTCACTTCGCCACCTCCGCGGCCTCGACGCTGTCCGGGCCGCCGACCTCGCCGCCCAGGCTGCCCATGCCGCCCGTTCCTTCCTTGAGCTCGGCCTTGCGCTGCCGCGACGGGATCAGGCCCTCCGGCCGGACGGCCATCATGAGCACGAGCACCGCGCCGAAGACCATGATCCGGTACTCCTCGAGGCCGCGGAAGCGCTCCGGCAGCCACGCCACCAGGAACGCGCCGAGCATCACGCCGGGGATGTTCCCCGAACCGCCGAGCACCACCGCGGCCAGGATCGTCGCCGAGAGCATGAACGGGAAGTCCTGCGGCACGATCGAGACGACCTTGCCCGCCCAGAACACGCCCGTGGCGCCGCCGAAGGCCGCACCGGTCGCGAACGCCAGCAGCTTGAACCGGAAGGTCGGCACGCCCATGACCTCCGCGGCGTCCTCGTCCTCCCGGATGGCGGCCCAGGCCCGGCCCACCCGGCTGTGGTCCCAGCGGACCGTAAGAATGATCATGGCGGTGCACAGGAGCACCAGCAGGTAGTAGTACGGCTTCGCGTCCAGCAGGCCGTACTTGAAGATCTCCTCGCCGAAGGGGGCCACGCCCTCGATGTTCGGCGGGTGCGGGATGCCGGCGATGCCGTTCGTGCCGCCGATCTCCTCGGTGTTCACCGCGACGATGCGGACGATCTCACCGAAGCCGAGCGTGACGATCGCCAGGTAGTCGCCGCGCAGCCGCAGCGTCGGGGCGCCCAGGATGATGCCGGAGACGCCGGCCATCAGCACCGCGATCGGCAGGACCGCCCAGAAGCTCCACTCGGTCTTCGTGCCGATGTACGCCAGGTGGTAGGCGCCGATCGCGAAGAAGGCGACGAAGCCCAGGTCCAGCAGGCCCGCCTTGCCCACCACGATGTTGAGGCCGAGCGCGAGCAGGACGTAGACGCCGACCGGGAAGAACAGCAGCTCCGCCCAGGCCACGTGCGGCGACATGACGGACTCGACCGGCAGCGACGGGAGCGCCAGCGCCAGGACGAACAGTCCGACGTAGACGATCGCCCGCTGCCAGCCGGGCATGTTGGCCCAGCGGTCGTGGACCGAGTCGAAGAAGGTGGAGGAACTCTCTCGGAGCTTGTTCATGCGCGGGCCACCTGGAGGGATTCGCCGAGGATGCCGGTGGGACGGAACATGAGCACCAAGACCAGGATGGCGAACGCCACCACGTCCAGCCAGGCGCTGCCGAAGAAGGACGCGCCGTAGTTCTCGACCAGTCCCAGGACGAACCCGCCGACGAGCGCGCCGCGGACGTTGCCGATGCCGCCGAGCACGGCTGCGGTGAAGGCCTTGATGCCCAGCAGGAAGCCGATGTTGAACCGGGTGTTCTCGTACTTCAGCAGCCACAGCATGCCGGCCACGCCCGCCATCGCGCCGCCGATGAGGAACGTCGTCCGGATCACCCGGTCGATGTTCACTCCCATCAGCACCGCGGTCTGCGGGTCCTGCGCGGTCGCGCGGATACCCCGGCCGATCTTGGTGCGGTTCACCAGGAGGTCGAGGAGGATCATCATCATCACCGCGGCACCCAGGACGATGAGCTGGTCGTTGGTCACCGTGAGGTCTCCGATGGAGAACACCACCTCGCGGTCCATGAAGCGCTTGACGCCGATGATGTTCCGGCCCTGCCCCTCCCGGTCGAACAGCCAGGGGATGGCGACGAGGGCGAAGAACTCCATCAGGAACAGCGAGGCGCCGATGGCGGAGATCAGGGCCGCCAGCTTGGAGGAGCCGTGCCTGCGCAGCGGCCGGTAGGCGATCCGCTCCAGCAGCACGGCCGTGCCGCCCGAGGCGAGCATTCCGGCCACCGCCATGAGCATCAGCAGCCCGATCAGGGCCACGCCGCTGACCGGAGAGCTGATGCCGATGGTCGTCAGCACCGTCAGCGAGGCCATGGTGCCGATCATGAAGATCTCGGAGTGCGCGAAGTTGATCAACCGCAGGACGCCGTAGACCATCGTGTAGCCGAGGGCGACCAGAGCATAGATCGAGCCCTTGATGAGGCCGTCGACCGTCTGCGGCCAGAACTGGGTGACGAGGTTGTCGAAGTTATCTAGCACATTCGTCGCTTTCAGGAGGAAGTGACGACCCCGCGGACGCGAGGAGCGAGGGCGCCGCGGCGCCCTCGCTCCAGCGCGTGCACGATGACCGCCAGGGTCCGGACTAGCTCAGAGACGCGTCCTTGGAGTTGCCCACGGACACGATCGAACCGCCCTTGACCTGGTAGATGTAGACGTTGGTGTCCGCCACCTCGCCCTTCTCGGTGAACTTCACCTGCTTGCCCAGGCCCGCGAAGTCAACGGTCTTCAGGAACTCGTTGATCTTCTCAGGGGTGGTGTTGCCGGCCTCGATGGCCTTGATGAAGCCGCTCGCCGCGTCGTAGCCCTCAGTGGCGTAGATCTCGGGGAGCTGACCGGAGAACTTGCTCTTGAAGGTCTCGGTGAACTTCTTGGCGTTCTCGTCCTGCTCCGCCCAGGCGTAAGCGATCTTGCAGGGGCAGGAGAGCAGCGTGCCCTCGGCCTGCTCGGCGCCGGCGCCCTCGATCAGCTGGGTGTGGAGCGCGCCGTCACCCGACATGAAGCGGGCCTTGACGCCCTTGTCCCGGAGCTGCTTGATCAGCGGGCCGCCCTGGGCGTAGTAGCCGCCGAAGAAGATGAAGTCGGGGTTGAAGGCGGCGGCCTTGTTGACCGTCGAGGAGAAGTCGGTCGCGGTCGCCTCGAACGAGTCGGTCTGGACCTCGGCCTTGCCCTCCAGCGCCTTCTGCACCGCCTGGGCCAGGCCCTGGCCGTACGCCGACTTGTCGTCGATCACGAAGGCCTTCTTCGGCGCGACCGCGCGCGCCACGAACTCGGCCGCGGCCGGGCCCTGCACGTCGTCGTTGGCCACGACCCGGTGCCAGTAGGAAGCGCCGGCGTCGGCCAGCGCCGTGCGGGTCGCCGACGGCGAGATGCTCGGGATCTTCGCCTCTTCCAGGATCGGCTGCACCTGCTGCGACTCGCCGGAGAACGCCGGGCCGATGATGCCGACGACCTTGTGCTCGGTGACCGCGGTCTTCGCCAGGTTCGCCGCCGTGGACGGGTCCGCCTTGGAGTCCAGCGGGACGAGCTCGATCTTGGTCTTCGGGTTCTTCGCGTTGTACTCGTCGATCGCGAGCTGGGCACCGTTCCGCGGCGGGATGACGATCGCGGCGTTGTCACCGGTCAGGTCGCCGATGAAACCGATCTTCACCGTGCTCGGAGCCGCACCCGCGTCGCCTCCGTCGGACGAAGTCCCCGTGTCGCCCCCACCACAGGCGGCAAGGGTAAGAGAGAGCGCCAGACCGGCGGCGAGCGCTCCACCGAGGCGAGCAGTCTTGGACCGCAAGGTTGCCTTCCTTTCACCCAGTCCTTCGTCAGGACGGAGTTCACAGATGCCCACCCCTGACGGGGTGGCCAGGGGGTCGTATCGGCTAGTACAGCCAGCAGATGTCACAGGTCGGTACATGAAGGCCCACCGTTACCTGTTCGTTACGGCACCGATCCTAACCATCTACCTGGGGAAAGGCCGTGGTCACCGGCGACCTGCGATCTTTCCCGTCCCACCTTGTGGACATGCGAGAGCCCGCACGGCCGCCCCCCGGGGAGGGGGTCGTGCGGGCTCTCGCGGAGACGATGCCGGGGCGGGGCGGGACGGGCGGATCTGACAGCCCGCGTCAGGCCTCCTGCTCCCCTTGCGGGTCCCGCTCCGGGCCGGAGGCCCCGTCGACCACGATCTGCGCGACCTGCCGCATGCTCAGCCGCCGGTCCATCGACGCCTTCTGGATCCACCGGAACGCCTGCGGTTCGGTCCAGCCGTGCTCGGCCATGAGCAGGCCCTTGGCCCGCTCCACCAGCTTGCGCGTCTCCAGCCGCTCCGAGAGGGTCCCGACCTCCCGCTCCAGGGCCGCGATCTCCTCGTGCCGGCTCACCGCCATCTCGATCGCCGGGACCAGGTCCGACTTCGTGAACGGCTTCACCAGATAGGCCATCGCCCCCGCGTCACGGGCGCGCTCCACCAGATCCCGCTGCGAGAAGGCCGTCAGGATCAGGCACGGCGCGATCCGCTGCGAGACGATCTGCTCGGCGGCCGAGATGCCGTCCAGGACGGGCATCTTCACGTCCAGGATGACCAGGTCGGGCTTGAGATCCGCCGCCAGCTTGACCGCCGTCTCCCCGTCTCCGGCCTCCCCGACGACGGCGTATCCGTCCTCTTCCAGCATCTCCTTGAGGTCGAGGCGGATCAGCGCCTCGTCTTCCGCGATCACCACTCGCCGCTGCGTACTCACGAGCAAGAGCGTACCGAGGTCCGCTAGATTAGAACCACGCCGGTACCTGCGATTGATCTACTCATGTACTAAGATCACAGCCGCCAGGTACAATCTGGACAAATTGGCAAATATGCCCCGATATCCCAATGGCAGAGGAAGTGGTCTCAAACACCACCTAGTGTGGGTTCGAATCCCACTCGGGGCACCAGGCGACGCCTCAGGGCATCGGAGCCCCCGGACCCTCAGGTCCGGGGGCTCCGCCGTTCCCGCCCCGGCGCCTCCCCGGGACCGGCCGCCGACCCGCAGCGCCCTCCGGTGCCGCAAAAGGACCCCAGAAGGGCACAGATGGCCACAGAGGGGTACAGAGGGCGCAGATGGCTGCAGAGCCCTCCGGTGCCGCGCGCCCGTCCGCGGCGGACTCCCCGCACCCCCGCACCCCCGCACCAGCGGCGGAGGCCTCCAGAACTCCGAAACGGCCACATCCCGTGCCGGGTTCGATCCGGTTAATACATAGAACATCACGTATGGGGTATTCCGGGGCGATGGAGAGGCCCGCCGTGCCGACGGGCCTGCCGTACGCCAGCACAGGAGGCCCCACATGGCCGCTCCCATCGGTTTGGGCGTCACCGGCGCCCGGGTGCCGCTCTTCTCCGTCCGCAAGCTCGTCATGTTCCTGGCGCTCCTGGGGGTGAGCTGGGCCATCGCCAGGCTGCTGGGCGAGGAGACCGGCACCGACAGGAGCGGGGAGGCCGCCTACGGCCGCGGCCACGCGGACGCCGACCCGTCCGTGGCCGCACGGGAGCCCGCCCCCTCACCCGAGCCGTGCGACGCCCCGCACCCCTCCGGCGAGGGGGTGCTGCACTCCACTCCGGGCCCGCACTCCCGGCAGACGCCCCCGTCGCGGGGGTGACGCGAGAGCGGGCGGAAGACCCGGCGTCCGGCCCCGGGCCCCGGGACCAGGTGCCCCTCCCCCGGGGCACGGAGAAGGGGACGGGGCCCCGCCCCGTCCCCTTCTCATGCGGGTCCCGCCACCTCAGACGGCCGCGCCGATGGTGTGGACCCGCAGGGAGTTGGTGGTGCCGGCGTGGCCGGGCGGGGAGCCGGAGACGATGACGACCTTGTCGCCCTTCTCCAGCCGGGCCTGGGTGAGCAGGGCCGCCTCGACCTGGCGGACCATGTCGTCGGTGTGGTGGACGAAGGGCACCTCGAAGGTCTCCACGCCCCAGACGAGGGCGAGCTGGTTGCGGACCTGCGGGGCCGAGGTGAAGGCCAGCAGCGGGATCGGCGAGCGGTAGCGGGCCAGGCGCCGGGCGGTCTCACCCGACATGGTGAAGGCGACCAGGGCCTTGGCCCCGACGATCGCGCCTACCTCGGCGGCGGCCCGGGCGATGGCGCCGCCGGTGGTCTCCGGCAGCCGCGTCAGGCGGTGGGTGGCCTCCAGCACGGACCGCTCGGCGGCGGTGGCGATGCGGCTCATCGTCTCGACCGACTGGATCGGGTAGGTGCCGACCGAGGTCTCCCCGGACAGCATGACGGCGTCGGCGCCGTCCATGACGGCGTAGGCGACGTCGGAGGCCTCCGCCCGGGTCGGGCGCGGGGCGTTCATCATCGAGTCGAGCATCTGGGTGGCGACGATGACCGGGTGCGCCTTCTCCCGGCAGAGTTCGATGGCGCGCTGCTGGACGATCGGCACCTCCTCCAGCGGCAGCTCCACGCCGAGGTCGCCGCGGGCGACCATGATGCCGTCGAAGGCGTCGACGATCTCGGGGAGGCAGGCGACCGCCTCCGGCTTCTCGATCTTGGCGAGGAGCGGGACGCGGACGGCCTCCTGCTCCATGATGTTGCGCACGACGTGGGCGTCGGAGGGGCGGCGCACGAACGAGAGCGCGATCATGTCGAAGCCGGTGCGCAGCGCCCAGCGGAGGTCGGCCTCGTCCTTGTCGGTGAGGGCCGGGGCGCTGACCTTGACGCCGGGCAGGTTGAGGCCCTTGTTGTCGGAGATCATGCCGCCGATGACGACCCGGGTGACGACGCGGGGGCCGTCGACCCCGGTCACCTCGAGGTGGAGGCGGCCGTCGTCGACGAGGATGGTGTCGCCGGCCCGGACGTCCTTGGGCAGGCCCGTGTAGGTCGTGGAGACCTGCTCGCGGTCGCCGGGGACCTCTTCGGTGGTGATCGTGAAGACGTCTCCGAAGCCGAGGCGGACCGGGCCCTCCTCGAACTTGCCGACGCGGATCTTGGGCCCCTGCAGGTCCGCGAGCACGCCCACGCCGCGGCCGAGCTCGGCGGCGGCCTCCCTCACCCTGTCGTAGACCTCCTTGTGCAGCTCGTGGCTGCCGTGGCTGAGGTTGAAGCGGGCCACGTCCATGCCTGCGGCGATGAGTTCGCGGAGGCGTTCCGGGGAGGAGGTGGCTGGGCCGAGAGTGCAGACGATTTTCGCGCGACGAGTCACGGGTCCTAGCCTAATTGGTACAGACCACTCGGATGTGGCGGTGGTCATAGCGTCGGAGAAAAAATCGATGACGAAACGCTACCTCGGGGTGACCGGAGGTGGTGAACCGACCCCTTCGTGTCCCGATGGCGCCGTTCGTACTTTTCGGCGGCGGACGAGCCGGAGATAGCCCAGCCAGGAGACGAGGACGAGGAACGCGACGCCCAGCCGGGCGTGGGTCGTGTACTCCTCCGGATAGATCACTCCCTCGATGTAGTGGTCGATGAACCCGCTGGACGGAAGACCCAGCTCGCCCGCGTTGCGCCGCCCCCAGTCCTCGGCGACGGTCAGGGGGCACTCCACCCCGGTGACGACGGAGACGATGCCCCAGGCGGCCACGGCGAGGTGGGCCGCGATCAGGCGGGGCCAGCGCCAGGCGAGGAACCCGCCGACCGCCATGAAGACGAGGAAGAGGAAGTGCACGATCATCGCGGCTTCCCCGAGGAGGCGATACGCCATGCTTCACGATAAGCCGGATCCGCCCCCGGGGCCATCGGGCGGGCCTCCGGGGAACGGCCCGGGGCCATCGGGCGGGCCTCGGAGGACGCCGGAGTGCCCACCCGCCGGCGGCCACCGCCGGGGGTCCGCCGGACGGCCTGCTCCCGGATCCGGTCAGGACGCTCCGGGGCCGCCGGGTCAGCCCCGCGGGACGGTGGCGGCCCGGGCGGCGTCGACGACGCCCCGGCCGTAGAAGCCGTTGCGGGACTTCTTCCCCTCGCAGGTGTGGGTCTCCTTGCGTCCCTCGTAGCGGTAGACGTGCGCGCGGGGCGAGGGGCAGGCCCTGGCGGTGGCGCTGGCGTACAGCAGGCGCTCGACCTCGGCGGGGGGCATGGTGAGCCCTCCCGTGCCGGAGGGCTCCGGCACGCCGAAGCGGCTGACCAGGAGCGCGGCGACGCCGGTGGCGTGCGGGGCCGCCATGGAGGTGCCCGCGAGGTACTGGTAGTAGGCGCAGGCGCCGTTCCGGCAGTCGCGCACCACGCCGGGGTCGGCGGGCCTGCCGTCCCGCGCGATCGCGCCCCGGGCGCGCAGGACGTGCTCCGGCGCGGCCGCCAGGACCGTCCTGGTGACGTCGTACCCCCCGCCGCCGCCGTACTCGTCGCCACCGGGGGCGGACAGGTCGGTCTGCTCGATCCCGTAGTCGGAGTAGTAGGCCTTCTGCCCGCCGGGGCCGACCGCGGAGACCGAGATGACGCCCTCGGACTCGGCGGGGACGCTGAGGCAGGAGTTGTCGATCTTCCGCACCCGCGCGGCGTCGGCGGGGTGGTCGGGGCTGGTCGTGTCGGTCCTGGGCCTGCCGAGGTCGGTGGCCCCGTTGCCGAGGGCGCCGACGAGGGTGACGCCGCGCGCCCGGGCGTAGTCCAAGGCGCGCTGCATGCCGGTGATGACGCCGCGCTGCTCGAGCCGCTCGGCCTTGGAGTCGGCGGGGTTGGCGGCGCAGTTGAACAGCCACGGGTCGACGTAGTAGCTCATGTTGACCACGTCGATGCCGGTGTCGGCGGCGTAGGTGAGCGCGTCGAGGCTGGGCTTGAGGAAGAACAGGCCCGAGTCCTGCCCGGCGCGCAGGTTGACCAGGGTCACCCGGGGGGCCACCCCGGCGACGCCGAGACCGTTGACCGGGGAGGCGATGGTGCTGGCCACGTGGGTGCCGTGGCCGTCGTCGTCCCAGTCGGCGGGGTCCTTGCAGCCGGAGAACTCGCACGGTCCGTCGAGCTCGGCCCCGGTCGGGTCCGTGGGCCGGTCGGTGACGAAGTTGCGGCTGCGCCCGCGGTCGAAGTTCGGCGCGATGTCGGGGTGCCTGCCGTCGACACCGGTGTCGATGACGCCGACCAGGACCCGCCGGTCGCCGGGGACGGTGGCGTGGGAGCCCGCGGCGGTGGCGCCGATCATCTTCATGTCCCACTGGCGGGTGGCGAGCGGCTCGGCGGCCTGCCGGTGGAGCGCGCCGCCGTCGGGAAGGAGGGCTCCTGCGGGGGCCGCTCCGGCGGGCCGGGCGGGCCGGGCGGTGGCGGCGCCGATCCGGCGGTCGGAGGAGACGCCCGCGACGGAGGCGTCGGCGGCGAGGTGCTCGGCGAAGCGGTCGCCGGGGCCGGTGGCGATGACGTAGCCGAGCCTGGGCTCGGTGGACAGGACCGTGCCCCCGGCCTCGGTGACGGCGCGCAGCGCCCGTGTCCGGGCTCCCGGGGTGTAGAAGACCAGGTACTCGCGGGAGTCGCCGGTGACGGTGGCGGCAGGGGCGGGGACGGCGGTGGGG
>NZ_JBHSBM010000017.1:790541-790740 GCF_042650625.1 Planomonospora corallina | reverse complement strand
GAAGAAGCCACGCGGCAGCGGCGCGGACCCGGTGAGCGGGTGCGCGCCGGAGCCGGCCAGGGCGGCCGCGACCATCGCCGCGACCGCCGTCGCCGCCACGGCCGGTCCCGTCCGGAGCCTGGTCCGCCTCATCACCCCTCCATGCCCCGAAAGACCTCGAACCAGCATCTTTCAGGCATACATCCCGCAAAGCAACCCG
>NZ_JBHSBM010000017.1:774288-790535 GCF_042650625.1 Planomonospora corallina | reverse complement strand
TGGCGGGCCGTAAGGGCTGTAAGGGCTGTAAGGAATGTAAGGAATGTAAGAGCCGGACGGGCCGGCGGAGCCTCAGACGAGCGGGCGGGCGGTGGGCGGGATCGCCACCGGGAGCGCGGTCCGGCCGGTGAGGTACCGGTCGACGGCCGAGGCCGCCGACCGGCCCTCCGCGATCGCCCAGACGATCAGCGACTGGCCGCGGCCCATGTCTCCGGCGACGAACACGCCCTCGACGGCCGACATGTAGCCCTTGTCCCGGGCGACGTTGCCCCGCGCGTCGTAGAAGCCCTCCCCCGCCTCGGCGGCCAGGTCGGTCAGGAGCGGGCCCTTCTCCGGGCCGGTGAAGCCCATCGCCAGGGTGACCAGCTCGGCCGGGATCTCCCGCTCGGTGCCGGGGACCGGCGCGAAGCCGCTCGCCGGGCCCTCCACCTCGACCAGGCGCAGCGCCCGGACGTTGCCGGCGGCGTCGCCGACGAACTCGGTGGTGGAGACGGCGTAGACGCGCTCGCCCCGGCTGTCGGCCAGCTCCTCGTGGGCGCTCTCCATCTTGAACAGGATGGGGAACGTGGGCCACGGCTGGCTGCCCGGGCGGGACGCCGGCGGACGCGGCATGATCTCCAGCTGGGTCACCGAGGCGGCGCCCTGGCGGATCGCCGTGCCGATGCAGTCCGCACCGGTGTCGCCGCCGCCGATCACGACGACGTGCTTGCCCGCGGCGGAGATCGGCGAGTCGGCGAGGTCGCCCTCCTGCACCTTGTTGGCCAGGGGCAGGTACTCCATCGCCTGGTGGATGCCGTTCAGCTCGCGCCCGGCGACGGGCAGGTCCCGCCACCGGGTCGCGCCGCCGGCCAGGACGACCGCGTCGAACTCCTCGCGCAGCCGCGCGGCGGTGACGTCCACGCCGACGTTGACGCCGGTGCGGAACTCGGTGCCCTCGGCCCGCATCTGCGCGAGCCGCCGGTCGATGTGCCGCTTCTCCATCTTGAACTCGGGGATGCCGTAGCGGAGCAGGCCGCCGATCCGGTCGGCCCGTTCGAACACCACCACGTCGTGCCCGGCCCGGGTCAGCTGCTGGGCGGCGGCCAGGCCCGCGGGGCCCGAGCCGACGACCGCGACGCGCTTGCCGCTCCTGGTAGCCGGGGCCTGCGGGGTGACCCAGCCCTCGGCGAAGGCGCGGTCGATGATCTCCACCTCGACCCGCTTGATGGCGACCGGGTCGGAGTTGATGCCGAGCACGCACGCCGCCTCGCACGGGGCCGGGCACAGGCGCCCGGTGAACTCCGGGAAGTTGTTGGTGGCGTGCAGCCGCTCGATCGCCTCGCGCCAGCCGTCGCGGTAGACCAGGTCGTTCCACTCGGGGATGAGGTTCCCCAGCGGGCAGCCGTTGTGGCAGAACGGGATGCCGCAGTCCATGCAGCGGGACGCCTGCGCGGTCAGCTTGCGCTCGGGGAAGTCCTCGTAGACCTCCCGCCAGTCGCGGATGCGCACGTCCACCGGGCGGCGCGCCGGCAGCTCGCGCCCGTGGTTCAGAAAGCCCTTCGGGTCAGCCATCGGTGTTTACCCCCCTCATCCCTGGACCGCGGCCGTCATGACCGCCTCGTCGATGTCCCTGCCCTCGAGCCGTGCGGCCTCGGCGGCGCGCAGGACCCGCTTGTAGTCGGTCGGCATGATCTTGCTGAAGCGTGCCGGGTCCCAGTCGGTCAGCAGCTCCTTGGCCCGCGGGGAGCCGGTCTCCGCCAGGTGCGCCTCGACCAGCTCGCGCAGCTCGGCGGAGTCGGCCTCGCTCAGCGGCTCGATCTCCACCATCTCGCGGTTGACCCGCGCGGGGTCGAGGTCGAGCAGGTAGGCGATGCCGCCGGACATGCCGGCCGCGAAGTTGCGCCCGGTCGGGCCGAGCACGACGACCCGCCCGCCGGTCATGTACTCGCAGCCGTGGTCGCCGACGCCCTCGACGACCGCGGTGGCGCCGGAGTTGCGGACGCAGAACCGCTCGCCCGCCACGCCGCGGACGTGGACCCGGCCGGAGGTCGCGCCGTACAGGGCGACGTTGCCGGCGATGATGTGGCCGTCGAGCGGGGCGTCCTCGTGCGGCCGCACGGTGATCCGGCCGCCGGACAGGCCCTTGCCGAGGTAGTCGTTGGCGTCCCCGGTCAGGCGCAGCGTGATGCCGCGCGGGACGAAGGCGCCGAAGGAGTTGCCCGCCGAGCCGGTGAACCGCACGTCGATGGTGTCGTCGGGCAGGCCCGCCCCGCCGTACCGCCTGGTCACCTCGTGGCCGAGCATGGTGCCGACCGTGCGGTTGACGTTGCGGATGGGCAGGTCCAGGGTGACCGGGGTGCCGTCCGCCAGGGCGCCCTCGGCCAGCTGGACGAGGGTGTTGTCCAGGGCGGCGTCCAGGCCGTGGTCCTGCTCGCGCACCTTGCGCACCGCAGCGCCCGCGGGCAGCTCCGGCTGGTGCAGGATCGGGGCGAGGTCCAGGCCCGCGGCCTTCCAGTGGTGCTCGGCGCGGGCGGTGTCGAGCAGCTCGGCGTGGCCGATGGCCTCGTCCAGGGAGCGGAAGCCCAGCTGCGCGAGGTACTCGCGGATCTCCTCGGCGACGAACTCGAAGAAGTTCACCACGAACTCGGGCTTGCCGCTGAAGCGCCGGCGCAGCTCGGGGTTCTGGGTGGCGACGCCGACCGGGCAGGTGTCGAGGTGGCAGACGCGCATCATGACGCAGCCGGAGACGACCAGCGGCGCGGTGGCGAAGCCGTACTCCTCGGCGCCGAGCAGCGCGGCGATCACCACGTCGCGGCCGGTCTTGAGCTGGCCGTCGACCTGGACGGTGATGCGGTCGCGCAGGCCGTTGAGGAGCAGCGTCTGCTGCGTCTCGGCCAGGCCCAGCTCCCAGGGGGCGCCGGCGTGCTTGAGCGAGGTCAGCGGGGAGGCGCCGGTGCCGCCGTCGTGGCCGGAGATGAGCACGACGTCGGCGTGGGCCTTGCTGACGCCCGCCGCGACCGTGCCGACGCCGACCTCGGCCACGAGCTTGACGTGCACGCGGGCGGCCGGGTTGGCGTTCTTCAGGTCGTGGATGAGCTGGGCGAGGTCCTCGATGGAGTAGATGTCGTGGTGCGGCGGCGGCGAGATGAGGCCGACGCCCGGGGTGGAGTGCCGCGTCTTGGCGACCCACGGGTAGACCTTGTGGCCGGGCAGCTGGCCGCCCTCGCCGGGCTTGGCGCCCTGGGCCATCTTGATCTGGATGTCGTCGGCGTTTACCAGGTACTCGCTGGTGACGCCGAACCGGCCGGAGGCCACCTGCTTGATCGCCGAGCGGCGCTCGGGGTCGTAGAGCCGCTCGGGGTCCTCGCCGCCCTCGCCGGTGTTGGACTTGCCGCCCAGCCGGTTCATGGCGATCGCGAGGGTCTCGTGCGCCTCGGCGGAGATGGAGCCGTAGGACATCGCGCCGGTGGAGAAGCGCTTGACGATCTCGCTGACCGGCTCGACCTCCTCGATCGGGACCGGCTCGCGCACGCCCTCCTTGAACCTGAACAGCCCGCGCAGCGTCATCAGCCGCTCCGCCTGGGAGTCCACGAGGCCCGTGTACTCCTTGAAGATCTCGTAGCGGCGGGTGCGGGTGGCGTGCTGCAGCTTGAAGACGGTCTCGGGGTTGAACAGGTGCGGCTCGCCCTCGCGGCGCCACTGGTACTCGCCGCCGACCTCCAGGCGGCGGTGGGCGTTGGCCACCCGCGGGTAGGCCCGGCGGTGCCGCTCGGCGGTCTCCCGCGCCAGGACGTCGAAGCCGACGCCGCCCAGACGGGAGGTGGTCCCGGCGAAGCAGGCGTCGACGACCTCCTGCCCGAGCCCGAGCGCCTCGAAGATCTGCGCGCCGGTGTAGGAGGCCACCGTGGACACGCCCATCTTGGACATGATCTTCAGCACGCCCTTGCCGTACGCCTTGATGAGGTTGCGCACGGCCTTGTGCCGGTCGACGTCCAGCGCGCCGGCGTCGACCATCTCCTCGACGGTCTCGATGGCGAGGTAGGGGTTGACCGCGCCGGCGCCGTACCCGATGAGCAGCGCCATGTGGTGGCACTCGCGCGCCTCACCGGTCTCGACGACCAGGCCCACCCGGGTGCGGGTCTTCTCGTTGATGAGGTGGTGGTGGACCGCGCCGGTGAGCATCAGCGACGGGATCGGGGCGAGCGCGGCGGAGGAGCCGCGGTCGGAGAGCACGATGACCCGCGCGCCGCCGGCGATGGCGGCGGAGACCTCGGCGCGGATCTCCTCCAGGCGGTGGAGCAGCGCCTCGCCGCCGCCGGCGACCTCGTACAGGCCGGAGACGACGTGCGGCTGGAAGCCGGGCAGGGCGCCCTCGTCGTTGATGTGGATGATCTTCGCGAGCTCGTCGTTGTCGATCACCGGGTACGGCAGGACCAGCTGGCGGCAGGAGGCCGGGCCCGGGTCGAGCAGGTTGCCCTCGGGGCCGATGGTGCTGGCCAGCGAGGTGACGAGCTCCTCGCGGATGGCGTCCAGCGGCGGGTTGGTGACCTGCGCGAACAGCTGGCTGAAGTAGTCGAACAGCAGCCGGGGCTTCTCGCTGAGCACGGCGACGGGGGTGTCGGTGCCCATCGAGCCGATCGGCTCGGCGCCGGTCCTCGCCATCGGCGCCAGGATGACCCGCAGCTCCTCCTCGGTGTAGCCGAAGGTCTGCTGCCGCTTGATCAGCGCCTCGTGGGTCGGGATCTCCCGGGAGCGGGCGGGCAGCTCCTCGAAGCGGACCAGCCCGGCGTGGAGCCACTCGGCGTAGGGCAGCTCGGCGGCGAGCTCCGCCTTGATCTCGTCGTCCTCGATGATCTTGCCGCGGGCGGTGTCCACCAGGAACATCCGGCCGGGCTGCAGGCGGCCCTTGCGGACCACGCGCTCGGGGTCGATGTCGAGCACGCCGGCCTCGGAGGCCAGCACGACCAGGCCGTCGTCGGTGACCCAGAACCGGCCCGGGCGCAGGCCGTTGCGGTCGAGGACCGCGCCGACCAGGGTGCCGTCGGAGAAGGTCATCGAGGCGGGGCCGTCCCAGGCCTCCATCAGCGAGGCGTGGAACTCGTAGAACGCCCGCCGCGCGGGGTCCATCTCGGTGTGGTTCTCCCACGCCTCGGGGATCATCATCAGCACCGCGTGCGGCAGCGACCGACCGGCCAGGTGGAGCAGCTCCAGGGCCTCGTCGAAGGAGGCGGTGTCGGAGCCGTCGGGGTCGCAGATCGGGAAGAGCCGCGACAGGTCGCCGGGGAGGTGCGCCGATTCCAGCATGGCCTCGCGGGCGCGCATCCAGTTGCGGTTGCCCTTGACCGTGTTGATCTCGCCGTTGTGGGCGACGTAGCGGTACGGGTGCGCCAGCGGCCACGACGGGAACGTGTTGGTGGAGAAGCGCGAGTGGACCAGCGAGATCGCGGTCTCGTAGCGCTCGTCGGTCAGGTCGGGGAAGAAGAGCTCGACCTGGCCGGGGGTGAGCATGCCCTTGTAGACGATGGTCCGCGACGAGAGCGAGGCGAAGTAGACGTCCGCCTCGTGCTCGGCCCGCTTGCGCAGGCAGAAGGCCAGCCGGTCCAGCTCCAGGCCGGACTCGCCGCCCGGGGAGGAGACGAACAGCTGACGGAAGAACGGCATGACGGCGCGGGCGCTCGGGCCCGGCAGGCCCGGGTCCACCGGGACGTCGCGCCAGCCGAGGACGGTCAGGCCCTCCTCGGCGGCGATCTCCTCGATCCGCCGCACGGCGGCCGCGCGGGTCTCGGGGTCGGCCGGCAGGAAGGCCGCGCCGGCGGCGTAGGAGCCCGCCGGGGGCAGCTCGAAGCCGGCCACCGCGCGCAGGAACCCGTCGGGGACCTGCGTCAGGATGCCGGCACCGTCACCGGTGTCCGGCTCGCTCCCCTGGGCTCCCCGGTGGTCGAGGTTGCACAGCGCCGTCAGGGCCTTGGCGACGATGTCGTGGCTGCGGCGTCCGGCCACGTCCGCGACCATGGCGACACCGCAGGCGTCGTGCTCGTGCGCGGGGTGGTACAGGCCCTGGGGCTCGGGAAAGCCGAGGCGGGCAGCAGGCATTGAATCCCTCCCGTCGTCTTCTTCTGCTTCGTGTGGAGTAAGCAAAGGGACGACGTTGGCCCTGCTGCGTGGTGCGTAGAGGTTACCGTACCCTGCCGGAAACCTGCCTACCCGCCCCCTATCACAGGGTTTTATGCGGGTCACCGTTTTCGTCAACGAGAAAAACGGAGAGCCGTATTCCTCCGGCGCCGGATTTCCCGCCCGCCCCCGTGGCCCGCCCCGGTGGGAGGGGTGCTCCCGCCGGGGCCTCTAGGGTTGGAGCATGGACGGGATCGAGGAACTGCTCCGGAGCGCGGGCGTGGACGGCAGGCGGCTGCGGACGGCGCTGGCGCTGCTCGGCGACGGCAGGTGGTGGACCCTGGCCGACCTGGTCCGGGAGACGGCCACCTCGCGGCGGGCGGTCGAGGCGCTGCTGCGCGCGGCCGACCTGGAGCGCTCCGGCGACCGGTTCCGGCTCCGCGAGCCCCTCCCCGGCCTCGCCGCCGCGCCCGCCGCCCCGGCCGACCCGGTGGCGCACCTGCTGGACGGGCACGCCGGCCTCCTGGCCCGGATGGAGGAGCTGGTCGCCAAGGCCCCGCGGGGCCGGCAGGCGCTGGACCACGTGGCCGCGACCCCCGAGACCGTGGTCCGGCGGGCGCTGCTGATGGACACCCGGTTCTGGCTGCCGGGGGCCCGGCTGCTGTTCGTCGGCGACCACGACCTGACCTCGCTGGCGACCGCGCTGCTGTGCCCCGCGGCCGAGGTCGCCGTGGTGGACGTCGACGAGCGCATCCTGGCCTACATCGCCGAGCAGGCCGACCGGCTGGAGGTGGAGGTGCGCACCCGCTGGGCCGACCTGCGGCTGGGGCTGCCCGCCTCCGTCCGCGGCTGGGCGGACCTGGCCTTCACCGACCCGCCGTACACGCCGGAGGGCATCGGCCTGTTCGCGGCCCGGGCGGCGGAGGGCATCGGGGACCGCGAGCGCAGCCGGATCCTGCTGGCGTACGGCGCCGGCGAGCACACCCCGGCGCTGGCACTGAAGGTGCAGCACGCGCTGGGCGCGCTCAACCTGGTCAGCGAGGCGATCCACCCGGACTTCAACCGCTACCACGGCGCCGAGGCCATCGGCTCGGCCGCCGACCTGTACGTCCTGCGCCCGACGACGAAGACCTGGCCCGCCGTCGCCGCCCGCGTGGACGCCTTCAGCGCCGCCATCTACACCCACGGCCCCCAGTCGGTCGAGTCCCGCCCCGCCGACGTGGCCCCGGGCCCGCTGCCGGAGGGCTTCGCCCCGGGGGTGCTGGTGGGCGAGTGGCCGCGCGACGTGCTGCCGAAGACCCCCCGGGCCCGCCTGTCGACCTGGCTCGCCAAACCGTACGCCGCCGAGGCCGCCGAGGTCGCGATCGCCGTGCCGGCCGGCATGGAGGCGCTGCTCCCGCGGCTCCTGCTCGCCACCCGGGCCCGCCGCGTCCTCGCCTGGACGGCGGCGCCCGCCGAGGCGCCCGCCGGGCCGGCCGCGGCCGTCTACGAGCTGACGGCGTCGGGCCGGACCGTCGAGGCCGTACGGCGGCCGCTCCCCTCCGAGGGGCCGGAGCGGGTCCTGCGCCGCGTCCTCGACAACGCCCACGGCAAGCTCGCCAACACCTGGCGCGAGGCCCTCATCACGGCACGGGGAGACCTGACCAAGCGGCAGGCGCGGGCCGTCGTCGCGCAGGCCGCCCCCTGGGCCGCCGACGCGACCGTCCTGGAACTGCCCGCCCACCGGCTGGCGGACCTGCCCGCCGCCGTGGCGGCCTCCCTCGCCGCACCGGCCACCGAGGGATAGCCGGTGCGGGCCCGTCGGCGGGCGGCCGGCGGCGGCCCTCGCCGGGCCCGTCCGGGCAAGCGGCGGCCCTCGCCGGGCCCGCTACAGCAGTCGTCGCTGGAGCGCCAGGCCGAGGCCGTCGACGGCCAGCTGCGGGTGGGTCAGGTCGACCCGGCCGCCCCCCACGGGGGCGACCCAGCTCACGGTGACGTAGTGGCCCAGCGCCCGGGCCTGGGCCCAGCCGCGGGCGCCGTCGAACGCCTCGGGCAGGCCGGCCGCCGGCCGTACGAAGCCGTCGCGGGAGAGCGCGGTGACGAGCCGGTCGGCGGCGCCGGAGTCGGGCAGGTTGAAGACGAGGAACTGCCCGGCGATCCGGCCGTCCGCGGTCGTGTAGCCGGCCCGCAGCGCCTGGGTGCACCCGGTCACGGCCGTCCCGGCGCTCCCCCACACGGCAGAGGCGCAGTCGGCCAGGGACTCGGGGCGCCCCCCCTCCAGGGTGACCCCGCCGGAGGCGACCCGGCCCTCGGCGAAGATCTCGGCGGTGGTCAGCGGCTCCGGGTCGAGCGCGCGGGTGGCGATGGGGTCGTAGTGGGCGGTGCTCAGCTCGCTCCGGAAGGTCGCCGGCCGTACCCCCTCCGGCTCGCGCAGCAGCCACCAGGAGGCCGCTCCCCCGGCGGCGAGCACGGCTGCGGCGGCGACGGCGATCCACTTGCGCATGGGCACCGAGCTTACTGCGCCGGCCGGGTCGCGCGACGGCGGTCCGGGCAGGCGCTCCCCGCTCCGGCGGGTACGGGTGCGGGTGATCCCGGCGCCGCCCCCGGCACCGGGGCCGGGACGCTCCCCGCCGGGTGCGGGACGGGGCCGCCCTCGGTCCCCGCCGCCACCGGCGCCGGGCGGCGCTACGACCCCGGGGTGGCGGCGACGACCCTGCGGAACACGGCCTTCTCCGCGCCCCTGACGGCCAGGGCGAGGGAGACGAAGTCGTCCTTCGCGCCGGGCTCGGCCCCGTCGGCCCGGGCGATCCAGACCAGGCCGGCGTAGTGCCCCATCGCGTGGCCGCTGCCCTCGGTGTGCCCGTCCGCCGGGAAGACCACCTGCGCCGACTCCAGCGGCCGGACCCAGCCGCCCCGGTGCAGGGAGGTCAGCGACTTCACGAGCGCGTCGGCGGCGGCCGTGTCACGCAGGTTGAACAGGGTGTACTGGGCGACGTAGCCCCGGTCGGCGCTGACGTAGGCGCCCCGGAGGGCCTGCGTGCACCCGGCCTGGGCGAGCTGCCCGGTCAGCGCCTGCCCCCACACCGCCGCCGAGCAGTCCGCGTCGAGGCGGGTGCCCGCGAGCTTCAGCGTGAGCCTCCCCTCCGTCAGGGTCTTCTCGGCGAAGACGTCCTTGACGGTGAGCGGCCGGGGGTCGGCCGTCCGCTGCGTGATCGGCTCGAACACCTTCGAGGAGGGCCAGCCCCGGTAGGCGTCCGGCCGGGGCTCGGTGCCAGCGGCCGAGGCGGCGGTCCGTTCCGGCACGTAGTCGTTGCCGATCACCTCGACCGCGAGCACGAAGGCGCCGATCGCGGCCACCGCTCCCGCCACCGAGGCTGTGACAAGCAGCCGCTTCTGCTTGGCGGCGCTCCATCCCCGCGCCGCCAGCCAGGGGATGCTCGCCTCCTCCTCCGGCTCGTGCCCTGTGTCGTGCCCGGGGCCGTGCCGGCGCCCCCTGGCCCGTGCCTTCGAGGCCCCCGGAGCCTTCCTCCGGCCTGCGGCGGCGGTCTCGGGGGCGCCCGCGTCCCCTGCGGACCCCCGCTCGGGCTCCCGGCCGGAGTCCTGCCCGGCGTCCCTCCTCGAGGAGCGCCGCGCCCCCTGCCGCCTGCCCGCCGCCCGTCCGGAACCGGCCTGGCCGGCCGGGTCCTGTCCGGCGGCGGCCTGCTCACCGGTACCGGTCCGCTCGTCCGGGGCGGCCCCGGCGGAGCGGACCTGACCGGAGGGGACCGGCCCGGCGGCGGAGGGGCCCGCCGCGAACCAGTCCACCGGGAACCCGCCGGCCGGCGCCTGCTCGGACGGCGCACGCCGCCCGGCGTACTCCTGCGGCGGGTACGGCTGCGGCGGGTACGGCTCGGCCTCGTCCCACGGGTGGCGCTCGGCGTACTCCTGCCCCTGCGGCGCGTGCTGCTCGGAGGAGGGCCGTTCGGCGCCGCCGCGCCTGCCGGAGGCGCGGCGGCGTTTGCGACCGCCGGGAGGTGTCGTCACAGCGCGATCCCCCCCATGAGGCTGCCCAGGGCGTACGTCAGCATCGCGGCGACCCCGCCCACGACGAGCTGGCGCAGCCCGCTGTACCACCAGCTCCGCGCGGTGACCGTGGAGACGAGGACGCCCGCGCCGAACAGGGACGCGCAGGAGAGCAGCGCCGAGGCCACCAGGCTCCCGATCCCCAGCAGGTAGGGCACGAGCGGCAGGGCCGCGCCCACGGTGAAGGAGACGAACGAGGAGCCCGCGGCGAGCCACGGCGAGGGCAGGTCACCCGGGATGACGCCCAGTTCGGCCCGGGTGTGCACCTCCAGGGCCGTGCCGGGGTTGCGCGAGACCTGCCGGGCCACCTCGGCGGCGAGCGCCGGCTCGACGCCCTGCGCCTCGTACATCCGCGCGAGCTCCTCCTCCTCGGCCTCGGGATGGCGCTGGAGCTCACGGCGCTCGACGTCGATCTCGGCGAGGGCGAGCTCCCGCTGGCTGGCCACCGAGACGTACTCGCCTCCGGCCATGGAGAACGCGCCGGCCGCCAGTCCCGCCATCCCGGCCAGGGCGATGACCCCGGTGTCGCCGGTGCCTCCGGCGACACCCGCGATGAGGGCGAAGTTCGAGACGAGCCCGTCCATCACGCCGAACACCGCTGGCCGGAGCCAGCCGCCGCTGACGTCGCGGTGCTCGTGGTGGATCTCGGCGCGCCGGGACGAGCCGTCTCCGCTCACGACTTCTCTTTCTCCCTGCCGGCGGCCTTCGCGTCGGCGGCCTTCACTTCGGCGGCGCCGTCCGGCCCTGCCGGGGACGCGTCCCCGGCGGCCTGCCCGGGCTCCTCGGCCCGGCCGGTCCGCTCGTCGCCGTCTGCCTCGTCCGCGGGATGCGCCGGGTCCACCGGTCCGGCCGTCCCCGCGGCGTCCCCTGTGGAATCCTCAGCGGCGCTCTCTGTGTCGTTCTCTGCGGCGTCCCCTGTGTCGTCCCCTGTGGCGTCCCCGGCCGTACCGCCGGTGCCGGCCGTCTCCGGGCCGGTCCCGTCCTCGGAGACCGCCCCCACCGACTCCTCGGTCGTCTTGTTCCGGGCCCACCAGAAGTACGCCAGCGCGGCGAGGAACAGGACGACCGAGGTCCACTGGTTGAGCCGCAGGCCGAGGATGTCGTGGGCGGGGTCCACTCGCAGCCCCTCGATCCAGAAGCGGCCGAGGGTGTAGCCCGCCACGTAGAGCGCGAAGACGCGCCCGTGGCGGAGCGCGAACCGCCGGCCCGCCCAGATCAGCACGAAGGCCAGGCCCAGATCCCAGATCGACTCGTACAGGAACGTCGGGTGGTAGGTGTCCTCCCCCGGCACCGTGCCCGGGCGGCCCGGGTCGATCTCCAGGCCCCACGGCAGGTCGGTCGGGGACCCGAACAGCTCCTGGTTGAAGTAGTTGCCCCAGCGGCCGATGGCCTGGGCCACGGCGATTCCGGGGGCGACGGTGTCGGCCACCGCGGACAGGGAGATCCCCCGGCTGCGGCAGCCGAACCACACGCCCAGCGCGCCGAGCGCGATGGCCCCCCAGATGCCCAGCCCGCCCTGCCAGACGAACAGCGCCTCGATCGGCTCGTTGGGCGCGTCCTCGGCGAAGTAGAGGTGCCAGTCGGTGATGACGTGGTACAGACGCCCGCCGACGAGGCCGAACGGCACGGCCCAGACGGCGAGGTCCACGATCGTGCCCGGCGCGCCGCCGCGGGCGCGCCAGCGGCGCTCGCCGATGATGACGGCGACGATGACGCCGAGCACGATGCACAGTGCGTAGGCCCGGATCGGGACCACGCCGAAGAGGTGCCAGACCCCCTGGGAGGGGCTGGGAATCGAGGCGAGGGGCATGTCAGGTGACGTTACCGTGTCCCGGCTGTCCCGGCCTACTTGGCGGCGTCAAGGATGGCCTGGCGCAGCTCGGACGGGTTGAACGCGGTGTTGCCGAGCTCGGTCCCGTTGAGCTTCAGGGTCGGGGTGCCCTGCAGGTTCGCGTTCTTGATCTGCGCGTCCGTGTAGCCGATGTGCGCCTGGGCGTGCTTCTGGGAGGTGACGCACTGCTCGAAGTCCGGAGCGGTGACGCCGACCTCCTTGCCCCAGGCGACCAGGTCGCCGGTCTTGAAGCCCTCGACCGTCTCGGAGGGCTGCTCGTCGAAGAGCTTGTCGTGGTAGGCCATCCACTGCCTGCCGTCGGTGACGCAGCGGGCCGCCGCCCCGGCGCGCACGGAGTTGTCCCGGGTGACGCCCTCACCGAAGATCGTGATCGGGTGGTAGACCACCTTGACCTTGCCCTCGGCCGCCAGGTTCTTGATGGTCGGACCGCTGAGCTCGTCGAGCTCCTTGCAGACGGGACACTGGAAGTCCTCGTAGATGTCCAGCACCGGCTTGTCCACGCCGGTCTTGGCCATCACGACCGACCCGTCGCTCTGGACGGCGACCGGGGCGAGCGCCGCGGTGGCCTCCTCCGGCTTGCTGCTCTGCACGGAGAACCACACTCCCGCGCCGATCGCGGCGATCGCCACGACCGCGACGGTCACGATGGTCGCGACGCGCTTGCGCTGCTCCTGCCTGCGCTCCGCCTCGCGCTGCGCCTTGATCCGGTCACGGGCCGACTGGTCCCGTGCGGCCTTGCCCATCAGCGGCTCTCCTCCTCCAGGGGCCGGTGCCGGCCCTCTGCCTCGTCGATGTCGTCACCGTCGTCGTACGTCCCGGCCCCGCGGGCCGTGGTCACCCCGAGCACGGAGTCCAGCGCGAACCGGCCGGGCGGGACCCAGGCGATCAGCACACCGAGCGCGAAGAGCCCGAAGTCCCGCAGGATGTCCACCAGGTAGCTGGGGCTCTCGCCCGCCGCGAGCTGCCCGCCGCCGCCGAAGCAACCGCAGTCGATCCGCAGCCCCCGCGCCCAGGCGGAGGCGATGCCGATGACGAACGCCAGCATGAGCAGCGCGGACACGATGCCCGCCACCCGTGTGAGCAGACCGAGGACCAGCAGCACCCCGATGACGATCTCCGCGATGGGCAGGCCGTAGCCGACCGCCGTGGCGACCGATTCGGGGAGCAGCTCGTACGCCTTGACCGCCTGGACGGAGAGAACGGGCGCGCCGATCTTCCCCCAGCCCGCGACGATCAGCACGCCGCCCAGCACCAGCCGGGAGACGGTCGTCACCCAGGGTAGCGCCGTCCGCAGCGCGTGCGGCCGCGGCGGCACGGTCTTGTCAGAAGTCACGAGCACATCGTCTCCTATGCGGGTCCCGGTCGTGACGGCCCCCCGGCGGGACGCGCCGGGCATTCGCCCGAAACCTCATCACGACCTGGATAAGCGCCGGATAAGAGCGGAACGGGTGCCGGACGGCGGCGGGACGGGTGCCCCCCGGGCTCAGCCCGCGGCGGGCGGGAACCCGCGGAACTGCCGGGCGCGGAACTCGCTCGGCGGCAGGCCGACGCGGCGGGTGAACATCCGGGTGAAGTAGGCGGGGTCGTCGTAGCCGACCCGCCGGGCGATCGCGGCGACCGGCAGGTCGACGGAGGAGAGCAGCTCCTTGGCCCGGTTGAGCCGGACCGTCAGCAGATAGTCCTTGGGGCTGCACCCGGTCAGCCGCCGCACCACCTGGCGCAGGTCGGCTACGGGCATGCCCAGCCTGCGGGCGTGCTCGGCGACCGGGATCGGCAGGCAGGCGTCCCGGGTCAGGTGCTCCAGCACCGGCTCGCCCTGCGGGTCCTCGTCGGCCCGCGCGCGCCGCAGGGCCACCAGCACCTCGTGCACCATCGCGGAGGTCTCGACCTCCAGGTAGGGACTGCCCCGCCGGCAGGCCCGGGCGATGCGCGCCATGGCGTGCCGGGCGGGCTCGGCGTCGCGCAGCGGCACGACCGGCCGCTCCGGGTCGATGAAGCCGAGGTCGGTGTAGGCCTGCACGGCCGGCCCGTCGAAGTCCACGAACCACTCCGACCACCCCTGCTCGTGCGGGGCGTAGTGGTGCGGCACGCCGGGGAAGAGCCAGAGCACCGCCGGAGCCCTGACCTCGACGGGCGCTCCGCCCGCCTGCGAGAACCAGCCCGCGCCCTCGGTGACCAGCACCGCCACGTGGTTGTCCCACACGCGGGGCCCGACGGTCGGCAGCCGGCCGTGCTGGGTGCCGACGCCCAGGCAGACCAGGCCGAGCCTGCGGTGGGCGGGACCGGGCGTCAGGTAGTGCCACCAGTGCGTCGACCTCTCCGCCACCGGGTGTGCGCCCTTCAGTCCAACAACCGCCCGAGTTTGTCCATGGCCTCTCCCCCGCGTGGTCGGCAGGCTGAGCGGCTATGACCTGGGAGATCGTAACCGAAGTCCGACCTGTCCGGCATTTCACCGTCGGAGAGGGGGTGTTCCTGCTCGACGGGGCGGAGTTCCGCGTCCTGTCGGGGGCCGCGCACTACTTCCGGACGCGGCCCGAGCAGTGGCCGCACCGGCTGCGCACGCTGCGGGCGATGGGCCTGAACACGGTGGAGACCTACGTCCCGTGGAACCTGCACGAGCCGCGCCCCGGCGAGCTGCGCCGGCTCGCGGAGCTGGACGCCTTCCTGTCCGCGGCGGCGGAGGCGGGCCTGCTGGCGATCGTCCGGCCGGGGCCGTACATCTGCGCCGAGTGGGACAACGGCGGGCTGCCGTCCTGGCTGACCGCGGCGCTGGGCCGGAGGGTGCGCACCCGCGACCCGGAGTACCTGGACCGGGTGGACCGGTTCTTCGACGCGGTGGTCCCGGTCGTCGCCCGGCACCAGGTCACCCGCGGCGGGAACGTGATCATGGTCCAGGTGGAGAACGAGTACGGCTCCTACGGCAGCGACGCGGTCTACCTTCGGCACCTGGCCGAGGGGCTGGTCGCGCGCGGGGTGGAGGTGCCGCTGTTCACCTCCGACGGGCCGGAGGACCACATGCTGACCGGCGGGTCGATCCCCGGGGTGCTCGCCACGGTCAACTTCGGCTCCCGCCCGGAGGAGGCCTTCGCGGCCCTGCGCCGCCACCGCCCCGCGGACCCGCTGTTCTGCATGGAGTTCTGGAACGGCTGGTTCGACCACTGGGGGCGGGAGCACACCGTGCGGGACGCGGCGGACGCGGCGGACACGCTGGAGCGGCTGCTGGCCCTGGGCGCCTCGGTCAACCTCTACATGGCGCACGGCGGCACCAACTTCGGCACCGCCGCCGGAGCCAACCGCGCCGGGGAGCTCGCCGACGGCGAGTACCGGCCGGTCGTGACGTCCTACGACTACGACGCGCCGATCGACGAGCGGGGCGCGCCGACGGAGAAGTTCTGGCGCTTCCGCGAGATCCTCACCCGGTACGGCGCCGCCCCCGCCGGCGTGCCCGGTGCTGTCCCCGGCGGCCTCCCCGGCGGTGTCTCCGGGGGCCTCCCCGAGCCGCCCCCGCTCCCACCGGTGCTGCCCGCGGGCCGGGTCGCGCTCACCGAGTCCGTCTCCCTGTTCGACGCGCTGCCCGCGCTCGCCGGGCCCCCGGTCACCTCCGGCACCCCGCCGACCTTCGAGGAGCTCGGCCTGGACCACGGGCTGGTGCTCTACCGGCTGGCCGTGCCCGGGCCGCGGCAGCCGTACCCGCTGGCGGTGGACGGGCTGCGCGACCGCGCGCACCTGTACGTGGACGGCGAGCGGGTGGCGGTCCTGGAGCGGGGGCGCGAGCACCCCGTGCCGGTGCCGGGACCGGCGACGGTGGAGCTGCTGGTGGAGTCGATGGGGCGGACCGGCTACGGGCCGCTGCTCGGCGAGACCAAGGGGGTGGCTGCGGTCCGGCACGAGCGGCAGTACCTGCACGGGGTGACGGCCTGGCCCATCCCGCTGGACGACGTCTCCGCGGTGCCGTACGGCACGGGCGCGGACCGGCGGTGCCCGGCCTTCCACCGGGGCGTCCTGGAGGCCGCCGAGCCCGCCGACGGCTTCCTGGCGCTGCCCGGCTGGGGCAAGGGGTACGTCTGGGTGAACGGCTTCTGCCTGGGCCGCTACTGGGAGCGGGGGCCGCAGCGCACGCTCTACCTCCCGGCGCCGCTGCTGCGCGCCGGGGAGAACGAGATCACGGTGCTGGAGCTGGACGGGGCCCCGGACGCACCTGCCGTCGAGGTGCGCCCGGGGCCCGAGCTGGGCTGAGCCCGCCGGTCCCGGTCCGGGGACCGGG
>NZ_JBHSBM010000017.1:770785-774278 GCF_042650625.1 Planomonospora corallina | reverse complement strand
TCTTGCCCCCCCCGCCCGCCAGGCCCGCCCGCCAGTGCCGCTGCACCAGTGCGAAGGCCACCACCAGCGGGACCACCGAGATCAGCGAGCCGGTGACGGTGAGGTTGAAGAACGTGTGGTTCTGCTGGCCGTTCCAGAAGAACAGCCCGAGCGTCACCGGCCACAGCTCGTCGTCGGCGAGCATGACCAGCGGCAGGAAGAAGTTGTTCCAGATCGCGACGAACTGGAACAGGAAGATCGTCACCAGGGCGGGGCGCATCAGCCGGAGCCCGACCGTCCAGAAGGCGCGCAGCTCGCCGGAGCCGTCCACCCTGGCCGCGTCGAGCAGCTCGTCCGGAACGGAGGCGGCGGCGTAGATCCGGGCCAGATAGACGCCGAACGGGCTGACCACGCTCGGCAGGAAGACCGACCAGAACGTGTCGTCCAGCTCGGCGGCGGAGGTGAGCAGGTACTGCGGGAGCGCCAGCAGCGGCGCGGGGATCAGCACGGCCGCCACGACGACCGCGAAGACGGCCTCCCGGCCGCGGAAGCCGTACTTGGCCAGGGCGAACCCCGCCATCGCGGCCAGCACGGTGCCGGCCAGGGCCCCGCCCCCGGCGTACAGCAGGCTGTTGAGCAGCCAGCGGGCGAACACGCCGTCCTGCCAGGCGAAGACCTGGCCGGCGTTCTCGCCGAGCGAGAACCGCTCCGCGAACCAGAAGCCGGGACTGGAGAACAGGTCGGAACTGCTCTTGGTAGCGGCGACGATCAGCCACCAGGCGGGGAGCAGGAAGTAGGCCGCGACGACGAACAGGCCGCCGGTGACCAACACCTGCCCGGGGACACCGGGGCGCTTCATCGAGCGGACCTCCCGAGGGTGAGGAACAGGTAGGACAGCACACAGGTCGTCAGGGCCAGCACGACCGCGATCGCCGCGGCGTAGTTGTAGTCGCCCGCGCCGAAGGCCGCCTGGTAGGCCGCCATCGCCGGGGTGTAGTCGCTGGTCACGCTCCGGGTGATGGCCCGCATCACCGTCGGCTCGTTGAACAGCTGCAGGGTGCCGATGATGGAGAACACCCCGGTCAGCACGAGCGCCGGCCGGACCAGCGGGATCTTGACGCGCAGCGCGATCCGCAGCGCGCCCGCGCCGTCCATGGCCGCCGCCTCGTACAGCTCCCTCGGTACGGCCTGCAGCGCGGTGAAGATGACGATCATGTTGTAGCCGGTCCAGGACCAGGTCACCACGTTGGCCGTCGACCACAGCACCGAACCGGACGACAGGAAGTCGACGCCCGTCAGCGAGTGCAGCGGGCTGAACGACGGCAGGTAGAGGTAGGCCCACAGGATCGCGGCGACCACGCCGGGGATCGCGTACGGCAGGAAGAACGCCAGCCGGAAGAACCGCTTGAACCGGGCCGACGCGCCGTCCAGCAGCAGCGCCAGCAGCAGCGCCAGGCCGAGCATGACGGGCACCTGGACGGCGCCGAAGAGCAGCACCCGGCCGACGCCGGCGAGCACGGCCTCGTCGGTCAGCGCCCGCAGGTAGTTCCCCGCCCCGGCGAAGACCCGGACCGGCGCCTCCAGGCCGAGCCCGGAGCGCCTGACCGTGAACAGGCTCTGGTGCAGCGCGTACCCGATCGGGGCGGCGAACACCCAGGTGAACAGCAGCCCGAAGGGGGCCAGCAGCACCAGTGCCGCCCGGCCGCGCGCCCGGCCCGGCCCTCGTCTCCTCCGCGCCGGCGCCGGCCGTGCGCGCGCGGTCTCCCGCTCCGCCGTCTGTGCGGTCATCACCATGATTCCTCGGATTCCTCGGATTCCCCGGCTCCCCGGTTCCCCTGCCTCTTCTCGCAGGCGCCGCCCGCGGCCCCCGCGCCCCCGTCCGCGGGGCGGAGGCCGCGGGCGGGCCGGTCAACCCCGTCAGCCCTGCCGGGCCCCGTCAGCCCTGCCGGCTTCCATCAGCCCCGTCAGCCCCGTCAGCCCGCGGCGACCGACAGGCCCTTGGCGGTGAAGTCGGCGACGACCTTCCGCTGCACCGCCGCCAGGGCCTCGGCCAGGGTGCCGTCGCCCTGGAGTGCCTTGCCGAAGGCGTCCTGGAAGGTGGCGTCGGTCTGGGTCATGATCGGGCCCCACTTCCAGCCCGGGTCGGTGGCGGCGGCGGCCGCCTTGAAGACGTCGTAGATCTTCTGGCCGCCGAAGAACTCGACCTCCTGGTTGGCCTCGGGCAGTTCCAGGCCCGCCGTGGCGGCCGGGTAGATGCCGGTGACCGTGATCAGGTTGGCCAGGCTGGCCGGGTCGGTGCTCATCCAGGTGGCGAACTCGGTGGCCTCGCGGGGGTGCTCGCAGCCCTTGAGCACGGCCGTGGTCGAGCCGCCCTCGTTGCCGAAGGAGGCTCCGCCCGCCTGCCACTGCGGCATCGGGGCGACGGCCCACTTGCCCTTGCTGTCCTTGGCGTTCTCGGCGAGGATCCCGGTCATCCAGACCGCGCCGGGCACGGTGGCCGTCTTGCCCGAGGCCAGGCCCTTGAACCACTCGGGGCTCCAGGGCGCGTCGGTGGCGACCAGGTCGCGGTCCGCGAGGTCCTGCCAGTAGGCGGCGACCTTCCGGCTCGCCTCGCCGTCGATGCCGACCTTCCAGGAGTCGCCCTGGATGTCGAACCACGTGCCGCCCGCCTGGCTGACGAGGCCGGCGAACCAGTAGCTCTCGGTGGACAGGTTCGCGATGCGGTAGGACGGGTCGGCCCTGTGCAGCTTCTCCGCGGCCGCCCGGTACTCGTCCCACGTCGCCGGGACGTCGATCTCGAACTTCTCGAAGACGTCGGTGCGGTAGAACAGCGCCTGCGGGCCGACGTCGACCGGGATGCCGACGACCTTCCCGCCGTAGACGACCTGGTTCCAGGAGAAGTCGGAGAACTTCCCCTCGGCGCCCGCGGCGTGGGCGGAGACGTCCTCGAGGGCGCCCTCGGACAGGAAGGTCGGCACGGACTCGAAGCCCACCTGTGCCAGGCACGGCGCGTTGCCCGCCTTCACCGCGGAGAACATCTTCTGGTAGCCGCCCTTGCCGCCCGACGGGACGGTGTTGAAGACCACCTTGACGTCCGGGTGGCTCGCGTTCCACAGCTCCACGGACTTGTCGTAGCCGGGCGCCCAGCCCCAGAACTCCAGCGTCACCGGCCCGGACGCCGCGGCCCTCTCGGGGGTTCCGGCGCTCCCGGCGTCCTCGCCGCCGCACGCGGCGGCCAGCGACGCAACGATCAGCGCGGCGGCGGCGCCCTTCCTGCTCAGCTTGCCCATCGTCGTTTCCTTCCAGGCCACGCGGGTTTCGGCTCCCGTTCGGTACCGGCTCACCCTGCCGTGATCCCGTACCGCCGACCATGGACAAACAACGACGATTCCTTGCACTTATGTGCATGAGGCGCCGGTGATTCGATCAGAAACGAAAAACGGCCGCCCGGTGGGCGGCCGTTCCCGGGCGCGGTGACCCGCGCCCGGACGCTCAGGCGCGCACGCCGGGCGGG
>NZ_JBHSBM010000017.1:759064-770776 GCF_042650625.1 Planomonospora corallina | reverse complement strand
GCCCCGAGCCCGCGGCCCGCCGCCAGGCCGGAGGCCTCGTCGGCGGCGTCCAGCAGGCGGCGGATGAAGGCCGATCCCACGATCACGCCGTCGGCGTAGCCGGCGACCTCGGCGGCCTGCCTGCCGGTGCCGACCCCGAGCCCGACGCAGACCGGCAGGTCGGTGTGGGCGCGGGTCCGCTCGACCAGGCCCCGCGCCGCCGAGCCGACCGAGTCGCGGGCGCCGGTGACGCCCATCAGCGAGGCCGCGTAGACGAAGCCGGTGCAGCACTCGACGACGGCCTTGATGCGCTCGTCCGTGGAACTGGGGGCGACCAGGAAGACGGTGTCGATGCCCGCCGCGGCGCTGGCCTCGCGCCAGGGCCCGGCCTCCTCCGGGGTCAGGTCCGGGGTGATGGTGCCCACGCCGCCCGCGTTCGCCAGGTCGCGGGCGAACCGCTCGGCCCCGTAGCGGTCGATCGGGTTCCAGTAGGTCATGACCAGGGTGGCCGCGCCCGTCTTCGCCACGCCCTCGACCGTGCGCAGCACGTCGGCGATGCGGGTGCCGTTGGTCAGCGCCCGGTGCACCGCGTCCTGGATGGTCGGGCCGTCCATGAGCGGGTCGGAGTACGGCAGGCCGATCTCGATCACGTCGCAGCCCGCCTCCACCATGGCGGTGGCGGCCGCGATCGCGCCGTCCTTCGTCGGGAATCCGGCGGGCAGGTATCCGACGAGGGCGGCGCGGTCGTCCGCCTTCGCCTTGGCGAACACCGTCTGGAGAGTCGTCATGGTTCGGTTCCGTTGCGGATCGGGGCCCCTGCGCCCCCTCCGGCGCGGGGCCGGAAGGGACGCCGGGTCGGCCGGCGGGGTTTCGTCAGAGGTTTTCGTCAGAGGTCGAAGTACTTCATCGCGGTGCCCATGTCCTTGTCGCCGCGGCCGGAGAGGTTGACCAGGATGGTCGCCTCGGGGCCCAGCTCGCGGCCGAGCTTGAGGGCTCCGGCCAGGGCGTGGGAGGACTCGATCGCCGGGATGATGCCCTCGGTGCGGGCCAGCAGCGCGAACGCCTCCATGGCCTCGGCGTCGGTGACGCCGTGGTAGGCGGCGCGGCCGGTGTCCTTCAGCCAGGCGTGCTCGGGGCCGACACCGGGGTAGTCGAGACCGGCGGAGATCGAGTGCGACTCGATCGTCTGGCCCTCCTCGTCCTGCAGGACGTAGGTGCGCGAGCCGTGCAGCACGCCGACCGAGCCCTCGGTGAGGGTCAGCGCGTGCTCCCCCGTCTCCAGGCCCCGGCCGCCGGCCTCGTAGCCGTGCAGCGCCACATCCTTGTCCTCGATGAAGGCGTGGAAGATGCCGATCGCGTTCGACCCGCCGCCGACCGCCGCGCAGACGGCGTCCGGCAGGGCGCCGGTCAGCTCCAGCATCTGGCGGCGGGCCTCGACGCCGATGATGCGGGCGAAGTCGCGGACGATCGCGGGGAACGGGTGCGGGCCCGCGATCGTGCCGAACAGGTAGTGCGTGCTGTCGACGTTGGTGACCCAGTCGCGGAAGGCCTCGTTGATGGCGTCCTTGAGGGTCTTGCTCCCGTTGTGCACCGGGATCACGGTCGCGCCGAGCAGCTTCATCCGCGCCACGTTCAGCGCCTGGCGCTCGCAGTCGACGGCGCCCATGTAGATGACGCACTCCAGGCCCATCAGGGCGGCGGCGGTCGCGGTGGCGACGCCGTGCTGGCCGGCGCCGGTCTCGGCGATCACCCGGCTCTTGCCCAGGCGCTTGGTGAGCAGGGCCTGCCCCAGCACATTGTTGATCTTGTGTGCGCCGGTGTGGGTCAGGTCCTCGCGCTTGAGGATGATCCGGGCGCCGCCCGCGTGCCCGGCGAAGCGCGGCACCTCGGTGAGGGTGGTCGGCCGGCCCGCGTAGGTGCGCAGCAGGTGGTCGAACTCGCGCAGGAACTCCGGGTCGTTCCTGGCCCGGTCGTACTCGGCGGCGACCTCGTCCAGCGCCGGGATGAGCGCCTCGGGCACGTAGCGGCCGCCGAAGACGCCGAACTTGCCGTTCAGGTCGGGGTCGTCGCCGTGCACGCCGTGTCCGGCCAGGTCGGCCGCGGTGAGGATGGTCTCGTGCGTCGCTGTCACTTGTCCTACTGCCCCTCGGGTCGGGATGCGGGGTGGGCTCCGGCGGTGACCAGGTCGACCACGGCGGCCCGCGGATCCCTTCCGGTCACCAGGCTCTCGCCGACCAGGACGGCGTCGGCCCCGGCCCTGGCGTAGGCGAGCAGGTCGTGCGGACCGCGCACACCCGACTCTGCGATCTTGATGATGCCGTCCGGGATCTTCGGGGCCAGGTCGGCGAAGACCTCCCGGTCGACCTCGAGGGTCTTGAGGTTCCGCGCGTTGACACCGATGATCTTGGCTCCGGCGTCCAGCGCCCGGTCGAGCTCCTCGCCGGTGTGCACCTCCACCAGCGGGGCCAGCCCGATCGACTCGGCCCGCTCGATGAGCGAGACGAGGGCGTTCTGGTCCAGCGCGGCCACGATCAGCAGCGCCAGGTCGGCGCCGTGCGCGCGGGCCTCCCAGAGCTGATAGGAGGTGACGATGAAGTCCTTGCGCAGCACCGGGATGTCGACGACGGCGCGGACCGCGGCCAGGTCGTCGAGGCTGCCGCCGAAGCGGCGCTGCTCCGTCAGCACGCTGATGACGTGGGCGCCGCCGGCCTCGTAGTCGGCGGCCAGCGCCGCCGGGTCGGCGATCGCGGCCAGCGCGCCCTTGGACGGGCTGGAGCGCTTGACCTCGGCGATGACGGCCACCTGGTCGCCGCCCAGCGCCTTGTAGGCGTCACGGGGCGCGGGCGCCCGCTCGGCGCGCTCCTTGAGGTCGGCCAGCGACACGGTCCGCTGCCGCTCGGCCAGATCGGCCCGGACGCCCTCGATGATTTCGTCCAGCACGCTCATGCGGCCTCCCCGCGACGTCCGGAGGTCACGCCCGCGGGCGCCGCCGTGCCTGTGGTCCGCCCGCTCCGCTCGCCGAGACCCCCCGGGGTCTCCTCCGTCGCCCTCGTTCGCAAGCTGCTGCGTCTGACGGCTCGCTCGCTCCGCTCGCTCACGGGTCAGGTCCCTCCCGATCGGTTGCCTTGTCCTGCCGATGCTATCGGCCTGACCGAGGTCGAACCGCCACAGGGGCGGGCGTGCGTTCCGCCGCGGGACCGCTATGGGGCCAGGAATTCCCCGATCGGTAGGTTTCGCCCGATCCAGAACGTCACCATCAATACGAGAAACGCCCATGCGTACCCGGGACGCGTGATCTTTACCGGGAAGGCCGTTCCCCGCCAGGCCGCGACGGTCCAGCACGCCCACAGCAGCACCAGCGCCGCGGCCAGCGGCACCAGGACCGGGTTGAGGTCGAACGCGGCGGCCAGGTCTCCCCGGGTGAGGGCGTGCACGGCCCGCAGGCCGCCGCAGCCGGGGCAGTACAGCCCCGTCAGCGTCAGGAACGGGCAGGCCGGGTAGCGGCCCGGCTCGTTCGGGTCCACCGCGCCCACGAAGGCGGCCCCGGCCGCCACCGCCGCCGCGGCGCCGAGCGGCGCCGGCAGGGCGCGCCATCCGCGCCGCCCCGGGCCCCGCGCCCCGGCCGCCGTCCCCGTCATCTCCGCTCCCCCGGTGTCCCCCCGCGCCCCGGCCGACCGCTCCCGGCCTCCGGCCCCGCCCCCCGCGGTCCCGTTCGCGCCGCCCGCACCCGCCGCTCCGGCCGTCCGCCGGGCGGGTCAGACGCCCGAGTACGCCGCGCCGAAGAAGAGTCCCAGCATCCCCAGGTAGAGAAGGGCGACGGCCACCCAGGCGGCCACGCCGACGTAGGACAGGACCAGGCCGGCGATGGCCATGCCGCGGCCCTCCTCGCCCGTCCTCTTGATCTGGCTCAGCGAGACGTGCCCGAGCACGATGCCCACGATCGAGGTCACCCCGCACGCGAACAGCCCCACGATGCCCAGGACGAGGGCGGCGACGGCCATGCCGTTGTTGGGCCGGGGCGGCGGCGGAGCGCCGTAGGCGTACGGGTCGTAGCCGTAGGGGTCGTAGCCCCCGGCGGGCGGCCCGCCGTACCCGCCGTTCCCTCCGGGAGGACCGTAGCCTCCGCCCTTCGGCGGCTCGTACCCACCGGGCTGGTTCCCGTAGCTCATGGAATTCCCCTTATCGCACTCTGCGGGCGCAAAGCTTAGTGACACGGTATCCGTCCCCACAGGGCCGGAACCGCGCCGTGGGCAAGTTGTGACCGGGCGCCCGCCGCCTCCCGCGGCCCCGGCGCCCGTGAGTCCCGGAACCAGGTCCCCGGAACCGACGGCCCCGGCGTCCGCGGCCCTCAGGGCACTCGGTCCTCAGGGTCCGCGCCCTCAGGGTCCGCGCCCTCAGGGCGCGCGGTCCTCGGGGTCCGCGGTCGGGTCGGCCCCGCGGTCGATCGCGTCCCACAGCACCCGCTCGGTGACCGGGCCCCCGGCGGGACCGTCCCCGCCGTGTCCCCGACGGTCGTAGCGCCGGGACATGCCGGGCCAGCGGGGCCCCCGTGCCGCGGCCACCGCTCCGGCGGCCAGCAGCAGCAGCCCGCCCGCCGCCGCCACCGCGGGCCAGACCCAGTGGATCCCGAGGTACCCGCCCGCCGCCTCCCCCGCGGCCCTGTCCGGCATCACCGCGGCCGGCACGCCTCGGCCGACCCCGTACCAGACGCCGGCGAGCACACCCAGCCCGCAGAGCGCGATCACCACGCCGACCGCGCGGCGCACCGCGCCGCCCGTGGCGAGCACGGCCACCACCGCCGCGAGGGCGGCCAGCGCCACCGGGCCCAGGAAGGGCACGATCGCCGAGCCCGTCAGGACGGACGGCCCGGCGTCATCGGCCCAGGTCGCGCCGGAGCCGGGTTCGGCCCAGCCGCGCCCGGCGGCCAGCAGCACCAGCCCGGCCCCGGCCGCGCAGAGCGCGGCCCAGGTCCACAGCTCCCGCCGGGCGCTCACGCCCGGGTCACCGTCAGCTCGTCCGCGTCGAAGCAGGTCCGGTCGCCGGTGTGGCAGGCCGCGCCGACCTGGTCCACCTTGACCAGGAGCGTGTCGCCGTCGCAGTCGAGGGCGACCGACTTGACGTGCTGGGCGTGGCCGGAGGTCTCACCCTTCACCCAGTAGGAGCGGCGGCTGCGCGACCAGTAGGTGGCGCGGCCGGTGGTGAGCGTGCGGTGCAGGGCCTCGTCGTCCATCCAGGCGAGCATCAGCACCTCGCCGGTGTCGTACTGCTGGACGACGGCGGGCACCAGCCCGTCGGCGGTGCGCTTCAGCCGCGCCGCGATCACGGGGTCAAGGGGCATGCGGTCATTCTGCCGCACCCGCCGGCCTGGTCGTCCTCGCCCCGATCGTCCTCGTCCTGGCCGCCCCCTGCCGGGTCCCGCCCGTCACGGCCGGAGACCGCCCGGGCCCCGGCGGTCTCGCGGGCCCAGTCCCCGAGGAGGGCGAAGTCCTCCGCCAGCAGGCCGACGGCGGGGTCGACGCGGTGCAGCAGCGCGGGCGCCGGATGGCAGGCGGCCACGTACTCGCGGTCGGCCTCGCCGATCTCGTCGTCCACCCAGGCGAACGCCCGCCCGTCCGCCCAGTCCACCAGCTGCCGGGTCTTCCAGTGCACGCCGTCGCCGCGGGCGGCCCAGTGGAGCTCGTGCCACTCGACGACCGGCAGGCACGGCAGGCCCAGCCGCGGCGCGATCCAGGCGTTGGCCTCGTGCCGCCAGGTCGTGGCCCAGACCAGCTCGTACGGCAGGGCGAGCAGGGCGGCCCCGTGGCCCGGGTTGAGCAGGACGCGGAGTGGGCCCGGCTGGTCCTCCCAGCCGAGCGGCCGCATCAGGTGCGCGGTGTAGCCGTCGGGGCGCGGCTCGGCCGCGTACGGGTTCAGCGGCCCGTCCACGTCCAGCAGGAGCAGGGGCCGGGCATCGCGCACATCCCGACCATAGCGGACCCTAACGGGTGCGGTCGTCCACCAGCACGTCGGCGGCCTTCACCACGATCCTCGGGTCGGGGGTCCCCACGACGGCGTGGTCCTTGTTCTCGTACTCGAACAGGTTCAGGACGTGCCGCATGGCCTCCACCCTGGCCCGTTTCTTGTCGTTGCTCTTGACCACCGTCCACGGCGCCTCCTCCGTGTCGGTGTGCAGGAACATGTCCTCCTTGGCCTCGGTGTACTCGTCCCACTTGTCCAGCGACTGCAGGTCCATCGGGGAGAGCTTCCACTGCCGCACGGGGTCGACCTGGCGGATCAGGAAGCGGGTGCGCTGCTCCTTGCGCGAGACGGAGAACCAGAACTTCACCAGGTGGACGCCGTCGCGCACCAGCATGCGCTCCAGCTCGGGCGCCTGCCGCATGAACTCCAGGTACTGCTCCGCCGTGGCGAAGTCCATCACCCGCTCCACCCCGGCGCGGTTGTACCAGGAGCGGTCGAAGAAGACCATCTCCCCCGCGGCGGGCAGGTGGGCGATGTAGCGCTGGAAGTACCACTGGGTGCTCTCGCGCTCGCTGGGCTTCTCCAGCGCCACCACGCGCGCGCCGCGCGGGTTGAGGTGCTCCATGAACCGCTTGATCGTGCCGCCCTTGCCCGCCGCGTCGCGCCCCTCGAACAGGATCACCAGCCGGCCGCCGGTGTCCTTGATCCAGTACTGGAGCTTGAGCAGCTCGATCTGGAGCAGGCGCTTGATCCGGTCGTACTCGTCGCGGGACATGCGCTCGTCGTAGGGGTAGTGCTCCCGCCAGGTGTCCACCGGACGACCGTCCTTGCGGAGCAGGACCGGGTCGTCGTCATCGTCGTCGTCGACCAGGAAGTCGTCCAGATCGTCCATCAGGTCGCTCTCGGCCACAGCCGCGCGCACCCCCGGAGGCAGCAGGTCGACGTCCGCGTCGGACCGGTCGGGATTCGCGTCCATACCGGGCCACTGCCACCAGGAGTGCGCTTTAACCCTGAAAAATGTCCCTTTTGTCGCTATTTTCAGATCTTGTCATTCCCTGCCGCCCGCCGTTCACGAGCGGGCGGCCGAGACCCAGGAGGCGTGCAGGTCGGCGTAGACGCCGGGCACC
This sequence comes from Planomonospora corallina, assembly GCF_042650625.1. Taxonomy (NCBI): domain Bacteria; kingdom Bacillati; phylum Actinomycetota; class Actinomycetes; order Streptosporangiales; family Streptosporangiaceae; genus Planomonospora; species Planomonospora corallina. Next base: position 763,712 of record NZ_JBHSBM010000017.1, on the reverse strand, counting down.
GCGACGAGCTCGGCGTGCGGGCCGCGCTGGACGATCCGGCCGCGATCGAAGACGAGCACCTCGTCGGCCGCCTCCGCGGTGGAGAGCCGGTGCGCGATGGAGACCGCGGTACGGCCCCGCGTGACGCCCTCCAGAGCGCGGGCCAGCCGTACCTCCGTCGCCGGGTCCACCGCCGAGGTCGCCTCGTCCAGCAGGAGCAGGTCGGGGTCGGCCAGGTAGGCGCGGGCCAGCGCGACGAGCTGGCGCTCACCCGCCGAGAGCGACTCCCCGCGCTGGCCGACCTCGGTGGCCAGCCCGGCGGGCAGCCCCTCCAGCCAGTCGGCCAGGCCCAGCTCGGTCATGGCCAGCTCGATCTCCGCGTCGGTAGCCGACGGCCGCCCGAACCGGATGTTCTCCGCCAGCGTGCCGTCGAACAGGAACCCGTCCTGCGGCACCATGACGATCCGCTCGCGCAGCGAGGAGAACCGCACCCGGCGCAGGTCCACGCCGTCCACGGTGATCCGGCCGGAGACCGGGTCCATCAGCCGGGTGAGCAGCTTGGCGAAGGTCGTCTTGCCCGAGCCGGTCTCCCCCACCACCGCGACGCGCGAGCGCGGCGGGATGTCGACCGAGACGTCGTGCAGCACCGGCTCCCCTCCGGGGTAGGCGAAGCCGACGCGCTCGAAGGAGACGGAGATCGGGCCGCGCGGCAGCTCCGCGCCCTCCTGGCCGGGATCGGCCACGTCGGGCGGGGTGTCGAGCACGCCCAGGACGCGCCGCCATCCGGCGATGGCGTTCTGCGCCTCGTTGAGCACCTCGGTGGCGATCTGCATCGGGGAGACGAACAGGGTGATCAGGAACAGGAAGGCGACCAGGGCGCCCTCCTTGATCTCGCCGCCGACGCCCAGGTAGGCGCCGAGCAGCACCACCCCGGCGATGGCGACCGCGGCCACGACCTCGGTGAGCGGGAAGACGGTCGCGACGATCTTCTGGGTGCGGGCCTGCGCCGCCTTGTTCGCCTCGATCGTGGTGTCCAGCCGCTCGGCCGTGCGCGCCTCGGCGCCGTAGGCCCGGATCACCGCCGCTCCGACGACCGACTCCCCGACCGCCGAGAGCATGTCGCCGGTCCGCTCCCGGACCCGCGTGTAGGCGGCCGACAGCCATCGCTGGAAGCGCGGCAGCGCGACCATGAGCGGCAGGAAGCAGAGCCAGACCAGCAGGGCGAGCTGCCAGGAGTAGATGAACATCAGCACGCTGGCGACCAGCAGCTGGCCCGCCGCGACGATGATCATCAGACCGCCCCACTGCATGAAGGCGCTGATCTGGTCGACGTCGCCGGTGACCCGCGAGACGAGGGCTCCGCGCCGCTCGGAGTTCTGGGTGAGCACCGACAGGTCGTGCACGTGCCGGAAGGCCCGCACCCGGAGCGTGGCCAGGGACGTCTCGGTCGACCGGTAGAGGCGGACGTTCATCAGGTAACCGCAGGCCGCGGTGACCACCACGGCCGCCGCGCACAGCAGCACGACGGTGCGGATGAACGGCACGTCGGGCACCGGGCCCTTCAGGCCCGTGTCGATGATCTGCTGGACGGCGATGGGCACGATCACCTTGCCGAGTGTGGCGAACACGGCCAGCACGAGCGTGCCGGCCAGCCCCCTGCGGAACTCGGGCGTCAGGGACAGCCCGTGCAGGACGGTCGCCAGCGCGGACCGCTCGACGCTCTGGAGCCCCCGGGTCTCCGGGGGCGTCTGGACTGCCGTCACGCGCTCACTTCCTCGTCCGTGCCGATCTCTCCGGCGCCGTCGGCGCCGTCGGCGCCGTCGATGCCGTCGATGCCGTCGATGTCCTCGATGCCGCCGGGCCCCGGGTCCGCTGCGCCCACTGCGCTCTCCGCGTCCTCCGCGTCCTCCGCGAGCGCCACGCGCTCGGCCTCCTGGCGCTCGTAGGCGGTCACCAGGTTGCGGTAGCCCTCGCAGCGGACGATCAGCTCCTCGTGCGGCCCCCGGTCGGCGACGCGGCCGTGCTCGAGGTAGACGACCTCGTCGGCCAGGGCGATGGTGGCCATCCGGTAGGCGACGACCACCACGGTCGAGGCCGCCGGCGAGGCGGCCGCGTCCCGCAGGCCGGCCAGGATCTTCGCCTCGACCTGGGGGTCCACGCTGGAGGTCGCGTCGTCCAGGACGAGCAGCCGGGGACGGCGCACCAGGGCGCGGGCCAGGGCCAGGCGCTGGCGCTGGCCGCCGGACAGGCTGGTGCCGCGCTCGCCGACCATGGTGTCGAGCCCGGACGGCAGCGCGCTGACGAAGCCCTCGGCCTGGGCCAGGCGGAGCGCCGCCCAGACCTCCTGGTCGTCCGCCCGCAGCCCGAGGGTGATGTTGCCGCGCACCGTGTCGTCGAAGAGGAACGCCTGCTGCGGCACCAGCGCCACCGCGTCGCTGACCGCGCCGCGCGCGGCCCGGCGCAGATCCGTGCCGTCGATGAGCACCGCCCCCTCCGCCGGGTCGACCAGCCGGACGAAGGTCTGCACCAGCGTGGACTTGCCCGAGCCGGTCGGGCCGACCACGGCCACCGTGCGGCCCGGCTCGACGTCGAAGTCCACTCCGGACAGGACCGGGAAGTCGCCGTAGGCGTAACCGAGGCCGCGCACCGACAGGCGGGCCGGGCCCTCGGCGTCCAGCGTGGCGGTGCCGTACTCCATGGAGCCGGTGGCGGTCAGGACCGCCTGGACCCGCTCGTAGCCGACGACGGCGCGGGGCAGCTCGGCCAGCACCCAGCCGAGCGCGCGGATCGGGAAGGAGAGCAGGGTGAACAGGTAGGCGACCTGGACCAGGGTGCCGACGCTGACCTCGCCGCTCTCCAGCCGGAACGCGCCGACCAGCAGCACGGCGAGCACGCCGAGCGTGGGCAGGGCCTCCAGCACCGGGTCGAACAGGCCGCGCACCCGCCCGACCTCGACGTTGGCGTCGCGCAGCCGGTGCACCTTGGCCTCGAAGCGGGCGGTCTCGGTGTCCTCGCGGCCGAGGGTCTTGACGACCAGGGCCCCGTCGAAGCTCTCGTGCGCGATCTCGCTGACCTCGGCCCGCAACTGCTGGGCGCGGGTGGCCAGCGGACTGAGCCTGCGCTGGTAGACGAGGTTCAGCAGGGCGATGGCCGGGAAGATCAGGAAACCGACGAGCGCGAGCATCAGGTCGGTGAGCAGCAGCGCGACCGCGGCGGTGACCAGCATGACGACCACGCCGACGGCCATCGGCAGCGGGGCCAGCGGGGCCCAGGCGGCCTCGGCGTCGGCGCTGGCGTTGGAGAGCAGCTGGCCCGTCGGGTGGCGGTGGTGCCAGGCCAGCGGGAGCCGGAGGTACTGCCGGGTGACCTCCCGGCGGGAGCGGGCCTGCATGCGGTACTGCATGACGCCGGCGAAGAAGCGCCGGCCGGCCACGCCCAGCGCCTTGAGCACCGCGGTTCCGAGGATGAGCAGCATGCCCGCCCAGAGCGTGCCGGCGGCGACCTCGCCCGCGGCGAAGGCGGGCCGCACGGCGTTGTCGATCGCCCAGCCCAGCGCCCACGACGAGGCGACCGTCATGGCGCCGTAGAGCGAGCTGAACAGCACGGCGGCGGCGAAGACGGCCTTCTCCGCCCGGATGGCCACCCCCAGCACGCGGAGCCCTTGGCGCATGACGGCGGACGTCACCTTGCTCGCCACTTGTGGGGGTGTCCTTTCGACGGGGATGTCGGTCTCTAAGTGAGTATCACGCCGGACCGACACGTTATTCCCGCCCCGGCGCATTCCATGATCGCCGGCTCGCGGCGCCCCGGCCGCCGGAACGCGCTCGCGACCGCCCCGCCGGACCGGTCCCGCACCCCGTCAGGCCGCACGACCGGCCGTCCCGCCGCACCCGCCGTGCCCTCGTCGCCGCACCGTGCCCTCGTCGCCGCACCGCGCCGCGGCCCTCCGCGATCACCGGGCGGACGCCCTTTCCGGTTGCTCGCACAACGGTCTTGTTAGGATCACGGAATGACGCACGCCCGCGCCGAACGCGCCGAGCTCAGCGACCTGTTCCTGCGGCTCGGCCCGGACGCCCCCACGCTCTGCGAGGGCTGGACCGCCTTCGACCTCGCCTCCCACCTCGTCCTGCGGGAGCGCCGCCTCGACGCCCTCCCCGGCATCGCCCTGCCCGCGCTGGCCGGCCACACCGCCAAGGTGCAGGAGTCCCTCAAGGCCCGGCACGGCTTCGCCGGCCTGGTCGAGCTCGTCCGCTCCGGCCCGGCGGGGATCTACGGCCTGGTCCCCGGCATGGACGCGGCCGTCAACACCATCGAGCTCTTCGTCCACCACGAGGACCTGCGGCGGGCCCAGCGCACGTGGGAGCCCCGCACGCTCCCCGCCGACCTGGAGGAGCTGTTCTGGAGGCGCGTCCGGGCCGCCAGGGGGCTGCTGCTGCGCCGTTCTCCGGTCGGCGTCGCGCTGCACCGCATCGGCGGCGGCGTCGCCCTCGGCGGCCCCTCGGGCGGCGCCCGGATCGAGGTGACCGGCCCGGCGAGCGAGCTGCTGCTGTTCTGCTTCGGCCGGCAGGCCCACGCCCGGGTGGACCTCAGCGGCGAGGACGCCGCCGTGGCCCGCCTGATGGACGCGTCCCTGGGAGTCTGACCGGAGCACCGGCGGCGCCGGGCGTCC